>CAJKAR010000001.1 GCA_905197955.1 uncultured Lentisphaeria bacterium
TTGCCGCAACGGTTATAATTTATCGAAAACTTGCTGTTATTTAGGGATAGGTTCTTAAAATTCTTTTTATACGTTGACGATATATTTATTTTTAAAAAATACTTTTTTTCTAAATAATCACCTTTATTAATATTTATATACACATATTTTTCAAAAACAGGCACATATAATAAAACACCAACGACAAAAACTATTATAAATAAAACAAAAAGCAATCTTATTTGCGTCCGTTTTAAGCATCTATGCCAGACCATACACAACACCTCTCATCTAGGTTAACTTTTTGAAAGATTGGTGTAATGCCTTTTAATTTACTGTATCCCTCGGTTTGATGATTACAAGTTCCAAAATCAATATCTTCCCAAACGCTGATATTGCTCAGAGGCGAATGATTTCTCTTAAGATCTCATAAATACAAAAATTAAAAGTTTGTTTTTGCAACTTCAGACACGCATCTTCAGCCGATCCGGACAACACGATTCCTCGCTGCTAAACCAATCACATCAGCTTCTGCATTCAGCTGATTCTGGACTGACGGCCGAATCACTGTATCAATTTGCGATTGAATCTCTTTTTCATCCATTTAAATTGCTTTGGAAAGTACACATCTTTCTTTTTGCGCGACATCTTATATGATCTTTTCCCTTTCTTTTTGATTATGAGCTTGCCTCTAAATTCAAAACCACCGGCTAAGCCGATGGTTTTGATTAAATTGCCTCTTCTCAAATAAATTCCAGATCATCCCGGGATGGAAACGGAGGAAATGGAACACTCGGAAGAGTCTGATACCAGTAGGCTACCGAGGAAATATCATGCTGTCCCGGATAAAGCCGTCCATTGCTTCGCCAGCCGAGCGCCTGGATCGTGACTTTCAAATCGCGTTCAAATCTGATAGGATCCATAATATGCCAGCGGTACATGGAGTGACAGTGCTGCGTCTGATAAAGTCCATCCGGTTTTATGACCTGATGCATTCCCATAAATGGAGTGGAATAAGTTACATATTTTCCATCCACTTCCCAGTTGTGCGCACCGCCGAAATAATCCTCCGTCCCAGTACCGCAGATGGTGGGGAACTCGCCATCACCATCAAGATAAAACTTGATCTCACCTTCCCCCCACCAGTTATTGTTGTGAATCCCCCATCCCATCACAGTACCAACATAATGACCGCATCCCTTTACCTGATCCAGAATGGTATAGACTTCCTTGTAAGGAAGCGGATTCACCCGTCGGAACTGAGCATGAAAATAAGCGCAGTCCTCCGGAACATCCGTCAGCGTATAGTTGATCTGGTGAAAACAAGGCTTCATTTCCTCCGGATTGAGATTCTGAACCGTAATCCGGCAGTTTTTACGGAACGGCATCTCCCAGAAGCAGTTCATTCCACGGTTTGGATTGATGACAACCGGAAGGGAATTAAGCAGAATCAGAGGACCTGTCGTTCCGCGTTCCGAAAACTTAACCCACGGCGCACCGAAAAAGTCGCAGAGTGGTGCTTCCACAGAAGGATATTCCTGTCCATCCCAGTAGATCCGAAGAATCATTTCCCTAGTGACCGAGGCGGCAAACCACATGCTCTGAATCGCACCAGGACCATCAATATTGGCCAGTTCCAAGGTCTGGCCCGGTTCGACCGGACGCCATGCGTTGCATTTCCAGCCGCGCCCCAGTTCCCGTGCGTGTTTGTGCGGATCCGGTTCCGCCATGGCGCCAGCACCTTTTCCACCTGTCGGATTTTCCCCGCAGATGGAACGGCTCTGCGCATGTGAAATCCGCGAGAGATTTCCCAGATTCATTCCAAGCCCGTTAAATTTTTCCATTCTCTTTCCTCTTTTATTTTCTTGATTCTGATTCAGATCAATTTGTTATTTTCTGTCTTTTCCACTTCCTGCAAGCGGCAGAAGGAGCAATCCTTTTCCCGGTTCCAAAGAAATAGGCATCCCGGCCGGATATTCTGCTGCGTTCTGGAAATCCGGAATTTCCGGAGCTTTCCAGCCTTCTTCCAAAGTTATGCATATTTTCCCGGGACTCCATGAGGCGAGAGCAAGAAGCTGTTTCCCCTGTGCGTTGGAAAAGCGTGCAGCATGGATCTGCGGATTACTCATCTTCAAGGAAGGAGTATCGAAATCAGACTCCATCCGCAAACCATCCATCCCGAACTCGTCGAAAAAGCGCCAGAGTGAACGCGGATCACCCGACCAGCCGTAACGCGAAGTCATTCCAAATAAAATGCCGCGCCATGGATTGCCGCCGTTCCGTAACATCTCTCCGGTAAGTCCGAACGGCAGTCCGGAAATCTCTGTCAGATAATATTCCGGGGATGCCGCCTCATAATCGAAGCTCTCTCCCAGCCAGAGATCCGTTACATAGGGCAGTTTCTCCATGTCGCGGTAAAGAACAGAACTATTCCCGAAATTCCGTTTCCGCTGGAAGGGGAAAGGATTCCATGCGTGAAAATCAAGAATCGGGTCGCAGTTCCGGTATTTTCGGAAAATACGGCGCAGTCTGCGGAACCCATCCGCAGAAAGGGAACTGTCGTCCAGATAAAGCCCATCCAGCGGACAGCGCTCCAGAAGATAACGCAGTCCTTCCAGATAAAAGTTTTCCAGTCGTCCGCCTGGAGTTGTTATAAGTGCAAGATCAAGCAAGCCAGACAGTTCGCCATTCTTGACCACTTCCGCCCAGGCGGGAAGGAAATCTCTTCCAAGCGTTTCACAGAACCATGGATGGGGACCTGAGGGATTGGTGCATGGCCGTGCGGTTTCTCCCGGACCAGGATAGAAAATTTCATCCCCTAGGCTTCGGAACGCCTGAAATTCAGGCGCATGCGCCGTCAATTCCCGGATCGTGTAATAGCAAAGGACCTTCAAACCATGACGATGCGCCCGTTCCACAAAATCGCTCAGTTTCGGGAGCGATACATTCGTGAACGGATAATTGATACAGGGATTCATCGCAATCGCATGGTGCAGATTCACACAGGTCACGCCCTCTCGCCGAAGAGCTCCAAAATCAAGTTCTTCCAGCGGATCGGCTCCCCCGATTTCGAAATGATGGATCATGGGGTGATAAAAGCGCTCGCGGAAGAAGCGTTCCCGTTCCGCCGGATGGAAAGGTGTGATCCGGAATTCAAACGGAAATTGCAGATCGTGATTTTTCCGGAGCTCCGTTTCTCCGCTGAACAGAACAGCAGAGATCCATTTCTCTTCCTGTTTCAGGGAGATTCCTCCGCGTCCTCCGTTTTCCCATGCGGGAGGCGGAATCAGAGGCGAAAAACTGTAATAGGCGTTGACCAGCGGCTGCGGAGAGGCCGGATCGGAAAGCCGCACCTGCATACCGCCATTCAAACTTCCGATCCAATAGCCGTCCTGCCAGCGGCTCCGGTCCCAGTACCAGTCCAGACGCTCCGGCGCAAAGCCCCCATGTCGATCAAGTCCGAGAAAATAATCGCGCTGCACATGCTTGAGTTCAAGATGGAAGGATTCCATGCCGTCTTCGCTCCCCCGCACCGTGAGAAGATAACGCAGTGTACCGTCGAATTCCAGAGAACCTTTCAAAGAAACCGGCAGACTACCGAGAGCTCCCTGCGATTCCCAGCAGATCTGTGCCGCCGATTCGCGGGTAAAGTGGAGCGTACCATGAAAAACATCTCCGGATCGTGTCCCGAACAGAGCCGGAGCAGCAAGCAGTTTCAGCGCCGGACCGTCACAATCGGAATTGTCATTCTGATAGGAACTTGTAATCTGACGTGGCAGGCCGTTTTCCTCCAGTTCAAGGGTATGGCCAAGCCATTCCAGACGCACACCTTCCCGGCGGAGAGGCTGATAAGGAGGAAAAACACTTTCTTCCTTTCCGATCTCTGAATCCAGCCAGCGGAGCCGTGCAAGACGCCAGTCATCGCTCTCACCGCCATCCTTCAGGACCGGTCCCTCCACAACCAGAGGCACATCCACGGTTTGAGAAGGAAAGTTTTCCGTTTCAAGACGGAATCGCAGAAAATACTTTCCCGATGCGGAGGCCGGAATTTCCAGACCGATCCAGAGCGGTCTGACCGAATGCGCCATCTGATTCAGCCTTTTCCCCGGACGGAGATTGAAACACCTCCAGGAAAACGGAACATCCTCCGCCTGCAGCCGGATATCTCCAAGTCCTTGTCCGGGAGTCCAGAGAGCGATCTGAAAAACAAAAAATTCGCCAGGATTCGCCGTAAAACGGAACCCGTTCTTCAGCAGGATTTCCGGAATCTTATTGTAATCGCTGACCGGGTACTCCCGGGGGACAGCGAACAGATAAAACGGTTGCTTTCCGGAAGCAAGAAATGAAGTCACATTTTCATCGGAAGCGGGAATCCGCATTTCCGGTGCATCCAGAAAAAAAGGATGAAAACTGGAAGCTTTCACCTGTCCGGCATTTGCGACATTTTCAGTCTGAGCCATAAAAACACCTCAGTTGTTTGTTTCCGCCTGTGTCGGCGCTATTTCATGCTTGGCACAATGATGCCGCGCATAATGATCTTCTGGCAGAAAATGAACATCAGGAGAGTCGGGATCGAAACCAGTGCCAATGCCGCCATCACCAGTGCGGAGTTGGAGGCGTTGTTGGCCTGAAACTCATACATCCAGACCATGATCGTCCACATCTTGGGATCCTGACAGACGAGAAACGCCCACATGAATCCGCCATAGGCGCTGTTGAACGCTCCCAGCGCGATCACCGCGAGAATCGGTTTGGACATCGGAAGGGCAATCGCATAGAATTTTCTGAACTCACCTGCGCCGTCGATGTCCGCCGCTTCATAGAGTTCCGTCGGAATGCTGTCGAAAAATCCTTTCAGAAGGAAAATGGAATAGCCGCTGGCCATCCCCGGCAGAATCAACGCAAAAAGAGTGTTCAGCAGATTCAGGTCACGCATCAGAAGGAATCCGGGAATCATTCCGACTTCCGCTGGGAATGCCATCGTCGCCAGAAAGAAAATCAGGAATTTCACTGAAATGGACTGCTTCCCGCGTGACAGCGCATAGGCGGCCAGCGGATTGACCGTCAAAGCCGTGAAGATGGAGCAGATCACCAGAAGAAGCGTCACCCATACCGCACGCGATTTTCCCCCCAGATATTCCAGAACCTCTTTGTAGTTTGCAAAAAAGAAGTTCCGTCTCAATTCCTTCTTATCCCGTTCGAACAGATGATAATCCTCCAGTTTCACGGGCAGCTGAATTTCGGAAAAAGATGAGCAGGGAACTCCCCATGCGGCGGCCAGCTTTTCCGCACTTCCGTAACGGGCGCGGAGAAAATCGCGGAACCGCTCTTCCGGTCCCATGATCTCGAATTCCGAGCCGGGAAGCCTGTTCTTCAGAAAATTTCCCCACAGGATTCTGGCAGCGGGATCGGTCGGAACCGTGGTGAAAAAGGGAAGATGTTCCGCCTGTTCCGGAACGCTCTTTTTCAGGAAAGCACGCCAGAGGGAGAGCGTCGTTTCATTCTGTTTGATCCGCAGAAGACGCAGTGGAAGATACGTTTTGACGAAGTTGTCATAAACTTCCGTCAAATTGCCCGACCGGCTGTACGGCACTTCCGCAAGAGCTTTGAAATGAGAACCGGTATGCTTGTTCAGTCCGTGAATGGTGTTGAATCGGAGAATCAGATACCGGATGTAGAACTCCCCGCTGGAAATCAGAGCCTTCCGTTCCGGAGGAAGCGCGGCGACAAATTCCATGTAATCGTCGTAATCGGGCCGTTTCGAGGGCAGCCAGGTTCGTTCGTACAGACGTCCCGGCACAGCCAGCACCGTACTCAGGGTGGAAAAGGCGCGTGTCCATTTCCGGTTGATCTGATCGATCAGCTCCTGTTCCGAGGTGTTGTCCCTGGAATATTTTTTCCGGAGAAAGTCGCGGAAAGGCGCCGGATTATCCGGATAAAGCGGCTCCACTTCCTGCGGAGGAAGAGAGGCTTTGAAATCATGATAGTCTCCTAGAATCTTCTTCGCCGCCGAAGGAGATGTCTGCAGAAGTTTCCGCTCTTCCGGATAGAGATGATCCACCAGATTCTCTTTTCCGCGCAAATCACTCCATCCATAACAGGTTTCCATGATTCCGTAACGCGCGGCAAATGCCGTGAAATTGATCTTGCCGTAACGCTCATAAAGGGTTTTCCCGAGCAGCGCATCATCGGAGAAAAGATATTTCGGAACAAGCCTGAAATCATTGAAATCATATTCGGAGGAAACGGATCCCGCCAGCATCAGCCAGAAGGGATAGATCATCGTCACCGACCCGGCCAGAAGCAGTGCGTACATGGCCCCGATCAGGACCCGCGATTTCCAGCTGTGACGGCTGACCTGTAAAATAATCGCCATAACAGAAATTCTCCTTTCAATTACCCTGAGCTTTTCGGAATTCCACCTTGGAAAGGATTCTGAGCTGCATGACGGTGAAACCGATCAGCATCAGCCCCAGCACCCATGCCATCGCGGTCGCCATGCCGAACTTCAGATAGACAAAGGCATTGTACCAGATATCCAGCCCGATGACGCGCGTGGCATTGTAAGGCCCTCCGCCCGTCAGCACGAAGATATTCTGCATCGCATGGAACGCCCCGATGAACACTCCGACAAAATTGATGATAATCAACGGCTTGAGCATCGGTATGGTGACATATCTGATTTTAGCGAAAAATCCGGCGCCGTCCAGTTCCGCCGCCTCGTACATATCCGGTGGAATGCTTGAAAGCGCCGCCTGATAAATCAGGCTTCCGGACCCGGCAGCCGCCCAGACCGCCGGAATAATGATGCACAGCATCGCCAGCCGAGGATCCGAAAGATATTTGAACCCGACCGTCTCAATCCCGAAAAGAGAAGCGACTTTGATAATGACTGTGTTAAGTAATCCGCTCGGAGACGGTTCGTAAAACTCCTTCCACAGGAACATGATCACAAGCGAACTTGTTACAGCAGGAAGATAGAAGATGGTCCGGAACAGAATCTTGAAACGGGGAATTTCCGTCAGCAGGAACGCAAGGAAAATCGGCGTCACAAAACCGATCAGAATGGTCAGCCCGACATAATAAAAGGTCCGCAGCATGCTCAGATAGAAATCAACATTTCCGAACAGCATGATGAAGTTGTCCACCCCCACATACAGATGGTTCCCGCTGATCTTGTAATCCTGGAACGCCATCACCGATCCGCGCAGAAGCGGATAGTACTGCCACAGCAGAACCGCACAGACTGCCGGCAAAGCAAGTGCAAACAGCGAATAGGTCCTCAGAAAACTCTTTCTGGGCGACAGCCCTTCGACTCTGTGAACCTTCGGCGTCATATTCCGGACAATAAAGAAGATTCCGCTTAAAAACAGTCCGAGAGCGCAGAACACCAGAAGCCAGGCAAGCGGACGCCAGCGTTTCAGTTCATTTTCGGTCCAACCCTCGAATTTTGCATTTGCGTCCTTTGCCCCCTCGGCAAGCAGGGCATCAATATTCGCGTGTTCGTCCTCGAAGATTCTGCCGGTGATGTTCGGCGTTGTCTCCATCTGGACTTCCGACCAGCCGTTGTTAAACGGTTCCGTATGGAACGTGGAAATGCTTGACTCGACGGTCCTCCACGATTCCGGCAGCGACTGGTAAATATCCATGTAGCCGGCGGCTTTCAGGAAATCAGGCGGAACGAGTTCGCCTTTTCCTCCGTCCACCAGGATGGCGGTTCGAAGTCGTTCACTCTCTTCGGAAAGGAAAAAGCGGATTACGTTCCATGCCTCGCGTTCCTCCTCCGGAGAGCGGTTCTTCTTCCGGGAAATTGCCAGCATTCCCGGCTGACGGTTCGAACAGGAAGGCACACCGGGAGCCGTCGGCATCGGGAAAAATCCAAACTGCGCGGGCGCCAATCCATACTGCTCAATGATCCCGATGGTGAAGGATCGATAGTGCAGGAACATTGCGGCACGGCCCTCGGCGAGCAACCGTGTGATGTTGACATCTTCCTCTCCATTGCTCGAATTCACCAGAAGAACTCCGACATACACATTGCCTTCCGGCCCTTCCCCGGTCAGTTTGAAACTTTTGCCTGTGTATGGCGAAACCGCCATACCGGTATCCAGCATTTCGCGAGTCAGGTCGAACGGCTTTCCCGTATCGGGATCCTTGACCCATCTCTGCCAGCGGAGTTTATGGAAAAAACGCATGGCGGCACGCCCCTGTTCGCTGTCGAATGCCGCGCGCCAGCGTTCCCGGACACCGCGCAGATCATCTCCGGTAGCGGGATCGCGATCAATCGTCTCCAGCATCGACGTCTCGACGACATTCCCGTTTTTCGGATTGATCTTGTATTTCCGCACCAGCTCTCCGCCGGAAGACCAGATCATGGGATTGAAGCCGAGCACGGAGCCCGGAGAAAGATAGAGCCCTGCCTGTCCGCGTTCCTTTCCCGGTATTTCGTTGGGTTTATAGGTGAGACGCTGGGCAGTACGATACAGATCGTCCCAATGTTTCGGACAGTCGTCCGGATCAAGTCCAGCCTGACGGAAAAAGTCCCGGCGATAACTGACCACCTGAAGACTTCCGCTGTAATACGGCAGCGCATAAATCGTATCACCCTGCATGCAGGCGATCCGGAATTCCTTCGGAATGTGCTTCCACGGTTCATAGGTGATTTCATCGTCGGAAAGTTTTCCGTCGCCGTTCCGGTCCACGCCGATATATTGATTCAGCGGCACCATCAGCCCCTGTTCCGAATACTTCATGCTTTCATGAAAATACATGCTCCACACATCGGGAGCGGTTCCCCCGATCACGCCCATCAGCTTGCCGGAGCGCCATGCAGCACCGGGAACGGAGAGACGTGTTCCTGCACGGATTTTCACGTTCGGATATCGTCGCATATACTCATCAAATGCCGCGTTGCTGCTCTGCATGGAGAGAGAAAAAGGATTTTCCGTATAGATATCGCAGACGACCGTCCGCGTCTCCGAGCCCGCTGCGCAGACGGAAAAGAAGATGCATAAAAGAAGTCCCGCTAAAGTTTTCCAGCGTCTTTTCATAAAACACATTCCTTTCCGTGACAACATTTTTCTCCATGGAAAATACGGTAATTTTCGAGAGAAACCGTCTGAGGCTCCTCCAGAAACGGAAATTTTTTCCGGTCGAGAAGTCTTCCCTCGTTCCATGCAGCCAAACACTCCTCGTCAAATCCGCGCAGCTTCCACCGCACCTCTCCATTTTCCGTACAGGATTCCACATACTGCCGGGGAACTTCGATGACCGGCGAAGAATCGTGCGCGCCATTGACCACAAGAGTATGCAATGCCGCAAGTTTCAGATCGCAGCAGAAGCCATGATTCTCTCCCCTGCAAGCACCGAAAAGAGCATCCAGCATCCGGTCCCGGAGTTCCACTCCGCCGGTGTTGTCCTCGACGACACAATCATTTCCGATCCGATAGACCGTTTTCCGGAAACTCCACTCCACGGATCCATTCTCTCCATCAACGACGATTCGCAGATCGTTTCTCTGTTCCGGCGTATGCGACGCATAGAAACAGACAGGAACACCGCTGCTCGAACAGGCGAAAATACAACCGTTGTCCGCACATTCCAGATTGGGATTCACCCGGAAGAGCTGCGCCCTGACACTCCGGAATTCCGGCGTTTTCTCCGGCGGCGCGGCAAACAGCAGAGCCAGATGCAGGTAATGGGCAAGAGCATTGTTGTAAGGACTGTCCAGAATCCATTTTCCATTTTTCCGAAGTTTTCCCGCCCACTGATTCCGCTTGTAATAGGACTCGTTCCGGGGAGCCAGTCCGATTCCGCGGATCGCTTTGACCGCACCGAATTCAGGACTGTGGCAGAACGCACGGATCTTCTGCACCTGTTCCTGACAGGAAATCTGAAAACCCACCCATACGCGCCGGGAGGTCTCACGTTCCACCTGCTGCATGGCATGAATTTCCTGAATCACAGCCGCGGGCGGCTTTTCGATAAAGGCGTTCGCACCGGCACGCATGGCATCTATCGCCATGCCGGCGTGCAGATCGATTCCCGTTGGAATGAAACAGAGATCCAACTGTCCGCACAAGGCGGAAAGCATCGCTTTATGAGAGTCGAAAATCCGGCAGCCGATGCTCTGGAGAAAGGCACATTTTTCCGCTTCTTCCGCCTGATTGATTACAGCAGCTCCGAGGATCCGGATCTCGGAGCGTTCCCAGCGCCGCCGCAAATCCTCGTAATGCGTATTCCCGTAACCGGATATTCCTATGATTGCCGTATTCAACATGCTTCCATTCCGTTGTTATCAGTTGAACTCGATTGTTTTACTTGTCATGATCGTATAAGGATCATCCGCACTGAATTCGGTGACAGGATAGCGCTGTTCCCCGCTTTCCTTCAGCGGTTTTTCCAAGGTCAAGGTGGCATAACCGAGAGTTTTGCCGGCGCTTCTCTTGCCTTTGGATTTATCCATGGAAAGAATTTTATATGCTTTGCCGTCGGCAATGAAATTATTGCCGGGGGAGATATACTCATGAGTTCCGCCGGAAAGAATGGTCATATCCTTCCGGTTCGGCGCAACGGAAACGACTGCAATCACCTTGCGTGCGGAACGGTCCAGACTCAGTTCCGTCCGATTGCCGGGCAGCGTCTTGACTCCCGTGATCTTGTAGGAAGTTGTGCCGGTCCGGTGCTTGACAATCAGGATATTCCCGACGGCTTCTTCCGGAATCCGTCCGGATACCGCAACCGTTGCAGGCTTCTCCTCCTGAAGCCATTTTGCCATTCCGGTCGGCAATCCGGCAAGTTTCCCACGGAAGATGCTGCCTCCGGAAATCGCTTTGCCGTTCACGGTCAGAGACCGGAGACCGGTGGTTGTCACTTTTCGAAGCGTACCGTTCCGGTCAAGACTCAGGAGCGCCGCGATTCCGTCAAACTGGATTTTTCCGGCGGAGGTATCCACGGACATCCTGCCGTTGGCATCCGAAAGCAGCAGAATGTCTTTTCCACTTCCATGAGTAATTTCCGCGGCGTGAGATTCCGGCGAACCGGAAACTTTCAGGCGTTTGGCATCCTTCAGATCCAGTTTGTTTTTCTCTTTTGCATATTCGAATACCGCCATGAAACAGCTCTTCATCGTTTTTTCCGAAGGAGCTTTCTCCCTGCGCCAGATCACTTTTTCCACCGTGCGATCCAGAGGATCCTTGTTTTTCGGTCCGGTATGGCGGATGCCGGGAGCCTCTCCTGTATACAGGGTGTTCTTTCCATGCGATTCCGGAAGCAGAATGGCATGAAGGTGAAAGTGGAGATCCTGGTGCGGAATTGTCCAAAGCAGTCTGGCATTGCCGCGGAATGCTCCCGATTCCGGGTTGCGGATGAACGGATAGACATTCTTTTTTTCCGCATTGGCAAAGACTTTTGTCAGATCACTTTTTCCAGTCGGCGTCAGCTTGGGGGAAATCACGCTCAGTTTCTCCTGCGGGGCACGATCCGCCTGCACCAGAAGGAAATAGTCGTGACTCTCCTTTCCGCCGTCGGCCTGATAGAAATCCACCAGATAGGGCGGCAGTCCCGGACGGGAATTCACGAGGAAGGCTGTGCGTCTGAGAATTGCTCCAGGATGGCTTTGATCGGAAAATCCCTGCATCACCTGAAGGTGATCCGTAATACCCCATGCACCGGGACCACCGCAGGCACGATTATGGTTTTTGCCGTCGATCATCACCGTATTGTGGGCACCGGTACCGCTTCTCCAGTACTGGATGGGAGCTTTCAACTCATTGGCAGGATATCCTGTTGTGTTCAGAAGAAGCACCCCTTCCGCCCAGTAGAGCAGATTCAGCATATCGTTATGGGAATGACCGTCGTTCAGATTTCCCCAGTTCATTGCGGCGGAAGCTATTTTATGCCGGAGTGCACCAATTCCCCAGCCGGGATAAAGATCGCTTTCCTGCGGCGGATTTTTATTCACAATTCCCGGACCGGAGTCTCCGAATGGAATCGCTCCGCCGTTGGGGAATACGACTTCCCAATGCTTGTTCCGGGGAAGCATCAGTTCCGGACGGTTCAGGAAATTTACACTTGGAAACGGCTGATATCCCCGCTGAACCGGATCGTATCCTGCAGGAGGCTGAAATCCTTCCAGACGTCCAAGCGCATTGGAAAGTCCGGCGGCAAGCATTCTCTGATATGCGACAGTCGGTTCATGCATCAATCCATCCGAATACCAGTAGGTGGATGCCAGATTCTCCAGTCCGTTTCGCCCCTGAACGGTCTCATAGACCAGATCCGTACCGCTCAGGATGCGCGGATTTCCTTTTTCATCAGGGGTATAATAATCAACGATCTTTGCTTCGGGAAAGAGCCGTCCCACCCGGATGCAATCGGCAAACGCCTGTCCCATCGGGTTTGCCATTCCACGCCATTGACGAATGAACGGCAGCGTAATTTCTGAAATAATATCTTCCAGCAGAGAACGGTACTCGGCGCGCTCCTCCGGAGAGATCTTGATTCCGGTGTCTTCGATCTCCCTGTAAATGATGCAGTAGACGGAGGGAAACACATAGTCCCCGAAATGACAGAGACGTCCGTAGTTGCAGGCATGCGGGTAGCCCGGACGGAAAATCTGCTTCCCGACTTTTCTTACCATATGCTTCTTGAAGAATTTCGAATAGGCCAGCATGGCATCCAGTTTTTTCCTGGCAATGACAGGATCTTTCTTCCGTGCTCTGAGGACCTCATAATAAAGATATTGAGCTTTCATGCAGCGGAGAAGCGGTTTCCAGTAAATTCTTGTTCCGTCCGGGAACTGATGATACTCTAGTTTCATCCCTTCAAAGATATCCGCTCCCGTGGTCGGAAGAGTCTTCTCCGAGAACGTGAAGGAGCATTCGGTACATTGCAGATGATCTTCTTCAAACGGCAGGAACGCAACGCATTTCTCCTTCTTGCATTTGGGACAGGGCTGGCTTTTCCCATGTGCCGGATTTCCGGAAAACATCAAAACAAGAGCTCCACCCGAAAAATCCGCAAAATGCTGAATCCACTCCGGCGTTCCGAACTGGAATTTCTCCGGAAGACGTCCGAGAGAAACCAGTGCATTGTTTTTAAATGTTGCTTCCTCTTTCTTTCCCCCCAGTTTATATACGATTCTTATATTCTTATCCGCCTTGCGATCCCGGAAGTTCTTCCCCGTAAAACGTGGATTGTTGCGGAATTCCAGATAAGAACCGGCCTTGATTTCTTTCCGGACCTTGTCTGTAATGTCAACCGCTTCAGGGCCCGTTCCGTAAATTGCGGAAACAATCTCCAGTCGGGGCGGAAGAGCTTCCGTTTTTCCATGAAGAATCCAGACCCCGCATAGCAGAGTCAAAACCAGAAACATTCTGATCGAACGCATGTTATTATCCTTTCCTTTGTTCATTATTTGATAAATTCATTCAGCTTCACACCCCTGCCGGAGTCATTGAGACTGCGGCTCGCGGCTTCAAGGAACGCCATGATCTCCAGACTTTCCCGCAAGTCAATCGGGGATTTTCCGCTTTCCAGAAAGCCGATCATGTGTTTTGCAAGCGTATAGATATGGGAGACACTCCGATCCTGAATTCCAATGGTGTGCTTCGATCCTGAAGTCAGCCGGATCCCGAATTCCGGAGCACTTTTCCGGCTTCCGCAGATCATCCCCACGCGCCCGTCTTTCCAGTTTCCGATCAGCAGATCCGCATTCTCTGCATGCACGCTTCTGACACTTTCACATCCTGTTCCCAGATAACTGTACAGAAGTTCTGCCGTATGAATTCCATACCAGAAATAGTCGCGATAATCCGGCGGCAGCGGCATTGGGCCGAAGGATTCCGCAACAGTGATTTCCTGAGGATTCTCCAGCAACGAGGAAACACCCGCGGCATAACGGATGCTGGATGCTGTCATTATGGGAGTATTGTACCGTTCCGCCAGATGGACGATTTCCAAAGCATCCGCATAGGAACAGGCCAGCGGTTTATCGATGAATACCGGTTTTCCAACAGGGGCAAGTTCCCGGAATTGTTCCAGATGCTGCCGACCATCGCAACTTGTGAGAAGGAATGCATCCATATCCGCCAGCTCTGCGATACTTTCGACGATTTCCGCTCCGCTCTCGCGCATGATCTGCGTGAATTTCTCCACCCGGGTCCAGCTTTCCGAAAAAAGCCTACTTCCACCCGGATACGCTTTCAGAATTCTTCCAGCTCCGGGAAGGTAAAAGGGATCCTCCTCATGCTGAAAAATCTTTGCAAAAGCCGCCACATGGGAGGTATCCAGACCGATCATTCCAATTTTTAACTGAAGCATTCTCCAATCTCCTCTTGTACAGGCACAGATTTCATTCTATTTTCATGTATTCCAAAATTTTCTCTTTTATCAGATTTTTCCCCGAAAAAGTCGCCACATGACCATCGAAATACAGAGAATTGCTTCTGTCTGAATGAGGATAGGAAATCTGATGTGTCTGGGTAATATTTCCAACGCCGAAAGTTTCCCCAATGCCATACTGCGAATCCAATCGGAGAATAGAGACGGAACCCCTTTTCAGATGAAAAATTTTCAGATCAATAAACGTCGGATTCCATTGTGAATGGTATCCTCCATAGTCCAGATACCGTGCAGGCGCCATCTTATTGTTCTTTGCCGGGCAATAAAACGCCATTGAACCATTATATGGTCTGTCTTTTGTTTTTGGTCCGCAGCGGGGATTGAATGAGCCTTCAACCGTTTTCCCGCTGATTCCCATATAGGAATTCAAAGGAACTGCATAATACCCCGGCTGTGAAACGTCACAGACAGGATAGTGTCCCATGTTGTCTTCTGCATACATGAGAATCGCCACCCCCTGCTGTTTCATGTTGGACTGACAGGATTTCGCGTGCGCCGCTTGCAGCGCCTTATTCAAAGCAGGCAGAAGCATTGAAACGAGAATTGCAGTGATTGCAATCACAATGAGAAGTTCAATCAATGTAAAACATAACCCATCCATCAACCGGAAACAGGGGCGGAAGAGAACGTTTTCTCCGCTCCACCTTTCCGCAGCAGATGATTCTACGGATCGCAGTTTTTTTTCTGCTCCGGGAGTTCTCCGAACACTCCGAAAAGCGGCGAATTTCATAATGATCCTCCGTTTGTTATAAGGAATGAACTTTCCCCCAATACTGGATTCGCGGTTAAATCCTCCGGTTTTGAAGTTGTGAACAAATCAATAAGAGTATCGGCATCTTTCTGATAATCAATATCAATGGATGCCAGACTGGGCCGGAGCATGCGTGCTGTTTCGATATCTCCGACACCGAGAACAGCCATCCGTTCCGGAACAGCCATTTTCTGATCGCGCAACGCCTGCAGCAGTCCGCTACCCAATCCGTAATTGCTGCAGCAAAAAACCGCCGTAAATTCCTGCGAACATTCCTTCAGTTGCTCCATCATGTACGCATACCCATCCTCACCATTGGGAAGAGTAAAAATCATCTGTTCATCCACAGGCAGTCCTTTTTCCTTCATCCAGGCCCGATAACATTTTGCGCGTTCTTCAAAGGTTCTTCCGGCACAGGAAAAGCAGCCGATCCGCCGATGACCCTTCTCATAAAGAGCATCCAGTGCTTTTGCAACCAGCTGCTTTTCGTTGTAGCAATAACGGAAGCAGCCATTCAAATGCCGTGCGGCGGAACTGCTGCCGTAGAACATGTGAAAAACATTCTGCTCCTCCAAGGTCTTGTGATGACGGAGCATCACATCCGGACAGCGGAAAAAAATAATTGCAAAAAGTTTCTTGTAAATAATCTGCAGATTCATAAGATTCGCATCGAAGTCATCCACGGAACAGTTGATCGTGACCCATCCGGCCTTCGACGCATTCGGCGACTCGCCCAGCCCGTAGGAGAACTGATTCAGTTCGTTGCTGTTAGCTCTTGAGGCATAGGAAACTATCAGGATCTGTTTGGTCCGGCTGGTCGGCGAGACAAAGATGCCGCTCCGGCTCCGACGGAAAATCAAACCTTTCGCTTCCAGATGCTCCAACGCGGCAACCACAGTCGCCTGACTTGCGTGGTAACGCTCTTTCAGCTTGGAAACCGAGAGAAAGCGGTCATAAACATGATAGGATCCATGAAGAATCAAATCTTCCAGTTCCGCTTCCAGTCTCTTGCTCTTGGATAACTCTTCGCTCATTGTTCGCCTGACCATGGGTAAAAAACTTGATCTGTATCGATATAATTTTCTCTTATATTATATCAAATTTTCAGTTTTTGTCAAGAGAGCAAAAAGAGCTTTTTGAAAAAAAATGCAAATTTTTCCGGAAAGAACATGAGTTGTCTCCAGGAATCCATTGAACAAAATAAAAAGTGCGAAAAAGAAATCTTCCCCCCCTTGACATTTTCTGAAAAATGTGTAAAATTAAAAACAAACGGTTGGTTTGTTTTTTTTTATAACAGGAGAATGAACATGGATGATTCGAAAGGAATCGGCTCTCTGCAGGAACTGGAGGAGGTTCTGGCAACGCCCCCCGAAAAACTGGTAAAAATGATGAAGCGCCTTGAGGGGGATCTGATGATTCTCGGCATTGGCGGAAAAATCGGAGTCAGTCTTGGACTTCAGGCGGCGGAGGCGGTCCGACTCTCCGGCGTCCCCAGAAAAATTTATGGAGTTTCCCGGTTTTCAAAACGGGAAGAACGGGAAAAACTTGAGGCGGCGGGAATCATCACTATCTCCTGCGACCTGATGGAACGGGAACAGGTGAATCATCTGCCTCAGGTCAGAAATGTCATTTTCATGGCGGGCCGCAAATTCGGAACGGAAGGCAGCGAACCTGAAACCTGGGCGATGAACGTGATTGTGCCGTCTCTGGTTGCGGAACATTTCCGCTCCAGCCGGATCGTTGTTTTTTCCACGGGATGTGTCTATCCCATGCGCTCCGTTCTCGAAGGCGGATGTACGGAAGAGACTTCGCCATCACCGATTGGAGAGTATTCGCAATCCTGTCTCGGACGGGAACGCATCTTTCAATATTATGCGCAGAAATATGGAACGGAAATACTGCTTTTCCGTTTGAATTATGCGGTGGATTTGCGGTATGGGGTCCTTGATGACATTGGACGAGCCATCTGGGAGGGACGTCCCGTCAACAATACTGTCGGTTATTTCAATGTGATCTGGCAGGGAGATGTCACGGCAAACGCTCTTCTCTCTCTGGAACTGGCGGGCAACCCATGTCAGATTCTGAATGTGACCGGGCCGGAAACCGCAAGTGTACAGGATACGGCGCTTCTTATGGGAAAACTCATGGGACGGGAAGTTCTCTTTTCCTGTGACAAAGCTGGCGACTGCAGCTTCCTGAACAATGCAGGAAAAATGTGCCGCCTCCTGGGATATCCCTCGGTCAGCCTGGAAGAGATGATCCATCTTCAGGCGGCATGGATTGCCAATGGTGGAATCTCCATCGGGAAACCGACTCACTTTGAAATTAATAATGGAAAGTTCTGATGATGAAAAAAATTTGTGATATTGATTCTGATGTCTTAAGCGCCGTCCGTCGCGGAGTCGCCATTCCGGCTCAGGTACTGGCACTGAATGAGGACCGATCCTTCGCGCCGAAGTATCAGCGGGCACTCTGCCGCTATTTCATCGATGCCGGTGTGGGAGGAATCGCGGTGGGCGTACACTCCACTCAATTTGCAATTCGCGATCCGAAGTACGGACTGTTTGAAACGGTCATGCGGGAGACTTCCCGTTTTATTGATGAATGGTGCCGTTTCCGGAACAAGAAAATCCTGAAAGTCGGCGGCGTATGCGGACGAACCGAACAGGCTGTCGGCGAAGCGGAATTCGAAAAATCCTGCGGCTATGATGCGGTTTTACTCTCCCTTGCAGCGTTTCAGAATGAATCGCTGGAAACGATGCTGGAACATTGCCGGAAAGTGGCGGAAATCATGCCGCTGATCGGATTTTATCTCCAGCCCCGGGTGGGAGGACAATATCTGCCGCTTGACTTCTGGCGGGAATTTGTCCGAATCGAAAATGTGCTTGCCATCAAAATCGCCCCCTTCAATCGCTATTGCACTTTCGACGTCGTCCGTGCCCTGGCGGAATCCGGCCGGGAGGATATCACGCTTTATACCGGCAATGATGACAATCTCCTGATCGATCTCTTAAGTGAATATGAAATCGGCGGAAGAAAACTGCGGATCAAAGGCGGACTGCTGGGGCATTGGTCGGTATGGACGAAACGGGCGGTGGAACTGCTGGAGGAGGTCCATACCCTGATTGACAGCGGAAAACCGATTCCGCCGGAACTGCTGACGCGGGCACTCAAAATCACAGATGCCAACGCCGCATTTTTTGACGCGGCTCATCAGTTTGCTGGCTGTATTCCGGGACTGCATGAAGTTCTGCACCGACAGGGACTCCTGCCGGGAATCTGGTGTCTGGATCCGGAGGAGACCCTTTCCGAAGGACAGAGGAAGGAAATTATTCGTGTTCACGAGGCGTATCCGGAACTGAACGATGATGATTTTGTCGCCGCAAATCTGGAACAATGGCTCTCGGATTGAATATTCCGATTTGCCGGAAAATCAGGAGAAATCGACCATGCAGGAACGGGCAAAAAAAACACGGATTCGGATTCTGGAAGCGGCAGTAAAACTTTTTTCCGCACAGGGATTTCATGGAGCAACTATCGATGAAATTGCGGAACTTGCCGAAGTGAACAAACAGCGCATCTACGCTTATTTCGGTTCGAAAAGCCAGCTGTTCGAAGTTGCTCTTCTGGAGGTTTTTGAACGGATCGAACTCTTTTCCCATGACACCCTGGCACATGCGGAAAAACATCCGGAAAAGATCACCGCAATCGTCATGGAAGGCTTTCTGAAGGTCCACAAGGCTCATCCGGATTTATGGAGACTTCTTGCCTGGGCAAATCTGGAAGGCTCTCTCTGCACGGAGGCACTCAACCAGGCTCGCCGGCAGGAAAACGAACGGTTGCGCATTCTATATGAACAGGCGGTCTCTGAGCATCTTCTGCGGCCGATCCCCTTTGAAACGTGGCTCTTTACTCTTCTGGCGGTGACCTATTTCCGCTTCTCCAATGAACTGACTCTGGTTCATACCATGAATGGGATTTCATCCATGCAGAAGATGGAGCGGAAATTAACGGCAGATTTGAACACTCTTTTTACACCGGAGAATGCGACAGAATGATCGGTATCGGCGAACTGAATACCAGAATCTCAAAGATTCTGCCGGAAATTGTGGAGTTTCGTCATACTCTGCATCAGATCCCGGAAATTGCAGGAAAGGAATGGAAGACCTCCGCAGAGATTCGGAAGAGACTTGCTCCGTTGAATCTGGATTTGGCGGAACCATTTCTCGATACCGATGTCATCGCGCTTCTGAATGGAGAAAAGAAGCACAATCTGACCTTCCGGGCGGATATGGATGCCCTTCCGCTGGAAGAGCTGACTCCGGAATGTCCATACCGTTCGCGCCATCCGGGCATGATGCACGCGTGCGGACACGACGGACATGTTGCCATGCTCTATGGCGCAGCAAAAATTCTTTCGGATCTGCGAGAGGAAGTCCCCTGCTCCATTCGTTTTCTGTTTCAGCCCGGAGAAGAGATGGCCTGCATGGCAAAGAGTTTGCTGGAAGCAGGAGCCTTGAATCATCCCGAACCGGATTTTATCACCGGTCTTCACATCTGGCCGGAGGAACCATATGGAAAAATTTGTACGAAGCCGGGAGTGCTGATGGCGGCCGCCGGCTTTTTCCGGATCGTACTGCATGGCAAGGGAGGACACGGAAGTCTTCCGGGAATGGCAAGGAATCCCATCGGCTGTGCGGCAGAGCTCATAACAGCATCCCGTGAAATTGTCCCGTCTGACTGCATCCTGACGTTCTGCGCCTGCAATGCCGGTCACAACAACATCGTAATTCCGGAGATGATGGAGCTCAAAGGGACAATTCGTTTTACAGACCCATCTCAAGGAGAACAATTAAAGGCGGACTTTGAAAAAATCATCCATGATATCACATCGCGCTGGAAAATCAATTACGAATGGGAGTGCCCCCTGAGTTATATGCCTGTTGTGAATCGGAAGGAGGCCTTCGAAAAAGTCAGGAAGCTATTCACGGAGGCCTGCGGAGAGGACTCTTTTCATACACTTGACAGACATACAATGAGCAGTGAAGATTTTTCATGGTATTTGCAGAAATATCCAGGACTTTTCTGTCATCTGGGAGCAGGCTCCTCCCGGGGACTTCACTCTCCGCAGTTTGATTTTGATGATCGTCTGCTCTCTGTCGGAATCCGTTATTTCTGTCTTCTGGCCCTTCGTCTATTCCGCCCATGAAAAGTTTAAAAGAATTATACCGCTGCGGACACGGCCCCTCCAGCAGTCATACCATGGCTCCCTTCAGAGCGGCTGAAATCTTTTTGCAGAAATATCCGGATGCCGCGCGGTTTGCTGTCACACTTTATGGGAGTCTGGCCGCGACAGGGAAAGGACATTTCACCGATCGTGCAGTCTGTTCAGTCCTTTCCGAAGCCCGAACGACGATCCATTGGAAACCTGATATTTTCCTGCCGGAACATCCGAACGGAATGTCATTTACCGCATTTGCTCCATCCGGAGAGCCTCTTGGGGTGTGGAATGTTTTTTCCATCGGAGGAGGTGCTTTATCGGAAAACGGCAAGTGCGAGGAGACTCCGGAGTGTTATCCTTTCAAAAATATGAATGAAATTCTTGAACTTTGCGAAAAAAGAGGCATTCCACTCTGGCAGGCGGCGGAGGAATGGGAAACATTCGAGTGGCTTCCTGCGATCTACAACCAGATGCTGAAAACCCTTCACGAAGGACTGAATCGGGAAGGCGAGCTTCCGGGCGGGCTGCATCTGGGACGGAAAGCCAGGAATATCCATCGCAAGGCCAAATCATTAAAAAAAGAAATCCGGCGCACAGGTCTGATTGCGGCCTATGCCTATGCCGTCGCGGAAGAGAATGCCTCCCTGGGAATTGTGGTTACAGCTCCAACCTGCGGCTCCAGTGGAGTTCTGCCGGCGGTACTGCATTATCTCCAGGAAATTTACCATTGTTCCTCCGAGGAAATGATTCATGCTCTGATTGTTGCCGGAATATTCGGAAATATCGTCAAACAGAACGGTTCCATTTCCGGAGCGGAGGTGGGATGTCAAGGTGAAATTGGAACTGCGTGTGCCATGGCAGCCGCGGCAGCTGCCTATCTTCTCGGAGGCACTCTGCGGCAATGCGAGTATGCCGCGGAAATCGGTCTGGAACATTTCCTGGGGCTGACATGCGATCCCATTTCAGGCTTTGTGCAGATCCCTTGTATTGAACGGAATGTCCTTGCGGCAAATCGGGCGATGATTGCAGCGGAACTGGCATTGCTTTCGGATGGTTATCACATGGTCTCTTTTGATGATGTCGTACAGACCATGTTGAAAACAGGGCATGATCTTCCCTCCATTTATCGGGAAACTTCACGCGGTGGATTGGCTAAGATTGTTCTGCCTCATTTTTAGAAGGAGTGCCGGATGAGGATCAAAATGGTTTTCTTTTGGAATATCTCCCAATAAACATCTTTTCATCCGGGAAATCCATTCCGTATCTTCATAGGCCGTTTGTTTTACCAGGATCCAATGCATACGAGAAGAACCGGATACTCGGGGAAAAAATCATTCCGTCCGCAAAACCGATGCCTCCCCTAGGAGGATCTCTTCCAACAGGAACAGTACAAGGCCGAGTATATTTTTGCATCCGATTTTCTCATTTTTTGACCGTTGCCTCAATCTCCAGCTCCGCATCATTTTTCTTGTCAACAGAAATGTCCGTTTCTGAAACACATAGCCGTTTCAATCTTCAATCCCGCCTGCCCCTGCAAGAGCGCCCATTTTTTACCAGGGGGCCTTAAAATATCCTCTTTTGGGCAGATACGTTTCCTGATATTTCCAGCGGAATGTCTCGCACAGATTGGCATAGATGCGCACCCAGCGGAAAATCTCTTTGTAAACCGGGAAAAAAGGAATGTAACTGAGCAGGAACCATTCCATTTCACGCCGTTCACTGTAATAAAGGACTCCAGCCAGCGATATGCCCGTCATCAATAAATAAAGCCCATAACAGAAGACCTGGGCAAATACCCAGATTTTCCAATCCAGATAAAGGAGAATCGCCGTATAAAACAGATAGACCAGCGGCAGCAGATAAATCATAAAAAATTCCTGCAGCAGTTCAATGGAGAAACGCGCATTCCCGCTTTTCCATGGAATCATCATATCGCGATGCTTATGAAAATAAGTCCGCACCGCCCCTTTGTCCCATCGAATTCTCTGCCGGATCAACTGAATCAGAGATGCCGGAGCATGTGTCATGGCGATCGCATACGGAGAAAACGCAATATCCCATCCGGCTCGACGCATTTTCAAAGAAATATCCGCATCCTCCGCCAGTTCAGGATCCCATCCGTTAAAGGCCAGAAGCGCTTCCCGGCGGAATGCTCCAAACGCTCCGGAAGCCTGAAGTGTCACATGCCGCTGACTCGTCCACCGTTTCCAGATCCCGATGGATATGGAATATTCCATATACTGGCAGACCGTCCAGATGGAATCATGAACATTTTCTATCTTCAGATTTCCAGCAACGACTCCGATTCGGGGATCATAAAAAGGACCTATCATCTCGGCAATCATATTCCGGTCATAAGAGGTATCGGCATCGAGACTGATAATAAATTCCCCCTTGGCGTAATACAGTCCAATATTGGATGCAACAGGCCGGCCAACCCTTCCGCATAATTCATCATTGCGGATCAGGCGGATCAATCCGCGCTTTTCATACTCCCGGCAGACCTGTTCCATCCGGTCCGTGCTGTTGTCATCGATCACCAGAATTTCCCGGTTCTGATAGGGCAAGGCCAGCAGCGAATCCAGAGTATCCGCAATAATTTCCGCTTCGTTGCGGCCGGCAATAATAATACTCACGGAGGGATTCGTTTTCAGAAATTCTTCCCTTTCCCTGCTGTCATCTTTTTCCCTGCCGCAGAAACTGCGGAAAAGCATCCATGGAACCGGCAGACAGTAGCGCATCGCTTCATAAAGGACCAGAGGACAAAACAAGACAAATCCACTCAAAGTCCCCAGAGATGTCAGTACATCCGCGCAATAGCATTCAATGGAATAAAGGAAGGTTGAAAAATCCATTTTTTCACCAGAAAACAGCCGTTCCGGTCTGTCCATTCAGCAGTTCTTCGGGCCGGCCCTCGGAAAACTCCAGATTCACTGCCCGGAACAGGCCGTCCGGATGTTTTGCCTGCGAATAAACCTGTTTCGGCAACGGCTTCAAATCCGGATCCAGAGCCGATACCCGCGCAGAAAACTTCCGTTTTCCCAATCGAAGAAGAAGCCTGTCATTCACAGCTACATTTCCCACGGAGTTTTCCGGAATGTAGGCGGTCAGCGAATAATGACGTTCCGAAAGGAGGCGCCCCAGAATTTCTCCGGAGACCACCTTGTCCCCCGTGCGGAAAGATGCCGGAAAGAGAATCCCTCCGTTTCCCGCATGCAGCTGCAGCAGCATGCCCTCGGGAACGAATTTCATCAGAGAGAGCTGCTTTTCCAGCTGCTGGCGGAAAAGACGATTCAGATTCATTCGCTGTTCTGAATTCCGTTCCTCCTCGGCAATCGCCAGAGTTTCCCGCTGAATGGCCTTCTGAATGGAATCCAGAAGAATTTCATTTTTCTGAATCTGCAATTCTGTTTTTTTCAGTTCATCGGCCGCGATATTGTACTGCTCTTCGGCATCGCTGAGTTCGCTGTTGCGGATGGCTTCCAACTGGAAGAGTCGTCTGGCGCTATCTCTCCGTTTCTTCTGCATCTCCAGAATCTTCGTGCACTGGCTGCGGGACTGCCGGGCAAGCCGCAAATCAGCCTCCGTTCTTTTTTGTTCATGCTGAAACTGTTCCACATTCTGGCGCATTTCCGCGACTCGTTCCGCATCCTTTCTTTCCTCTTCCCGCATATTCCGCAAACGGTCCTGGAGCAGATGCGCCTGCTCCAGCAGAGTTCCCCCGGATTCCGGAGGCACCAGAATCTCCGCAATCAAACTGCCTTTTGCCATCTTGCCGGCCGAAGCCAGGAAACGAATCTCCCCGTTGGCCGGCGATGTCAATTCATTTCCCTGAATCTGATAAATCACAGGAAAACGTTCCGGTCTCAGAGAAAAATAGAGTACAATTCCGATGCAGAGAAGAAGAAAAATTCCCGTAATCAGCCAGCCGCGCAGAACGGATCTGCGTTTTTTCTGCTGATCCTGTGGAGTTGCATTCAGGAAGGATTCGCCCGGCTCCCGCAGTGAATGAATAGTCATGGATTCTACCTCATTTGTTGAAAACCGGCATCGTCGTGAATTACCATGCCGCAGAAATTTTTATGGTTTGAAAAACGTTTTGCACACTCTTGAAGGGCCGAACGAAACTCGTTCCGGTTCAGGCCGAAAAAGGAGACGCCCTCTTCCTCCACCTCCTGAGTCTCAACGGCAACACGCAAGCCGCATGACAAGTCCTGACGTTTGAGAACCGGCAATGCCCGATCCACAACCCGTCGCCAGGTATCCTGATACGCCATCAATGTCAGGGAATTCACCTCTTTGGAGATCTCCTTCAGAAAATCATTTGAACTGCCCGGAACAGGAATCCCCGCGTAATTACAGGGAATCGCCGCATCCAGCAGAGATTGATCCGCAAGAGTTTTCCGCACTTCCTTCAACAGATCCAGATAATTCCGGATCAGCTTGTTTCGTTCTCCGGAACGCCATCCCGATACCGAGTGCGGCTCGACATCCAGGGAAAGTCCGTCAAAACCGTAACTGCCGCGAGCCGCCCGCTGGCGATTGAATTCCAGAAACGAATTCAGTAGAATTCTCAAATCCTTTCTCTGTGCCGGATCCAGCCACTCCTGTTCGCCCATCAGAGCAAAAACACGGATTTTCCTGCGACGGCACTCTTCAATGAAATACGCATATTCCGGCTCATATTTCTGCAGGAAGGGCTTCTGATCCTTTCCCATGGAAAAGTAACAGTAAACCAGGGAGATTTTTTCCTGTTCACAACGGGCCAGAAACGCATTTCTCCGGTCTTTGGAACAAAGCGTTTCCAGCGCTTTCCAAAGATAAATTCCTCTGTTTTCCACCACATTCAAGGCCTGTCCGGGCAGATTTTGCGTTTCCAGAGAGGCGATGCAGTTCTGAAGAAAGAAATCCGAACGGCCAGCCGCCTGATACAACTGACTCAAGCGCCGCAGTCTTTCATAATCGCTCTCTCTTCCGGAAGTCTGTTCCGCCAGACTGGCGACTTCTGCGGTATATTCATTTTCATCCCCGTTTGGCGACATCATCTCCCGATTCCCATAGGTCTGCAACAGGCCGGCAATCCGCGCCTGTTCCCGCAAGGTCTCCGCACGAAAGAACCGATGCCGCCGCCGACTGTTTTCCTGAGCAAAATCACTCCACAATGAAACGATTTCCCCCTGTGTTGCGCCTTCCAGCTCATATTTCCGCATACGCAGCGCCATAATTCTGGATTCATAATCCTCGTAGTAGGAACTGAAAAACACCGGCAGACGCATCGGCATCACATGACTGACTCCAAGGAGCAGGAAATCATCCACCAGCCGCTGCCAGTCGATAAACCCCACTCCGTACGAAATCTGCAGTCTTACCGCATCAATCCGTGTCTGTTCCGGTCCCATATCGCGGGTTGCGGCCTCCTGCTGGATCAAGGCTTCCAGCAGCCGGATTTCCTGACGGTTGATCCGGCTCTGAGCCAGGAACCAGTCGATTTCATGAAGAGCATACAGACTTTCCAACTTCTCCGGAATATCACCGGCAGGAAGCAGATGGATTGGTTTTTCCGGATTCCGGCCAATCAGACAGGCAAGTTCCGTCTGAGTCTGGACCAGCCGGAGCAGGATCTCCTCCTGACGGCTCTTGAGAGCTTCCTGCAGATTCTTTGCAAAAAGAACTCGTTCAGAAGTCCCGTATCCCTCCTGAAGCTGATGCTGGAAGCGTTCCAGCTGACGCATATTCCGAGCCAGCTGATGACGAATCGTCTCCAGATTATCCCGATTCTGCCAGTACTGGAAGGCAAACCGGGAGAGCCGGCCGGAAAATTCATTGACCGCCTTCAATATTTCAGCCTGACAGTACAGCACTTTCCAGTCATCATAATAACGCCGGGCCCACCGCAGCGGTAGATTCGGGAGAACCGGAATGGAAAAACCGGTAAGAAAGCGGATGGAATTGTCATTGCCGATTCGGTCGCCGATGACATAATACGGGTCATCCGGGGTATCAAAAAGAATATTGCTTGTCACCAGATAATCCGCTCCCAAAAAGAAATCCGGACCGAGATCAAACAAGTTCTGAGTCCGCCTGGCCTGAACTGCCAGCAGGTTGTAATAGCTCTGGAGGATCAGGGGGGAGTTGCGCAGTCCGTATTCATACAGACTGCGGAGGGTTTCCGAAGCCGGATACTTTTCTGTCGGCAGATCATTCTTCTTGAAATGAAGATAGAACTCCTTCAGCAAAGAGTGCGGGATCATGCGCAGCACTTCTGCAATTTCAGGATCTGCCGCCGGACGGGATGTACCATCGTCCGGATTATACACCCGGAAGTCGCGAAAAATCCCGGAATCCTTTACAAAAAGCAATTTTCCATCGGGCAGGAAGCAGGGAAGCATGGCTTTTTCGGCGATCAGTTTTCGAGAGGGGTCATCGAGCTTTCCGATCCACAATCGGGAAGTGCCTTTGCGGTTGTCTTCCACATACGCCATGCGTGTGCCGGTGGAATTCCAGACGCCCTGGATGGAATCGTATTTACTGTCTGTCAGAGCTTTTATCTCCTCAATCGTCCAAGTCTGATCCTGCGCGGCATAACGCACGGTTAAAAGATAGAGCTCATAATTGTTTTTCATCAGGATCGGGAAAAGGGTATCGGACCGCAGAGAGAGGAGTATTTGAAAAAAGCGATCTCCATTTTTCTCCTGTCGGACCTCCCGAGAATTCCACTGAACCAGAGGGATGGAAAATAAAAGTTTCTTCTCTTTTTTTCGCGGAGTTTCTGATAGATATGAACCAGAGGGGGAGTCCGCTTAAAAAGAGAAGGCAGGACAGAAAAAGAATCTTTGTTCTCTCCGAGAGCAAGTTTTTCCCCTTCCGTCATTTTTCTGACGAGCGCCTGATCGGACACCTTCTCCGGACTTCCGGGAGTTCCAAGGATTTCCAGCGGAACATTTCGGTAAAGATTAAAATGATTCGACTGCTCTGTAATCAGATGTTCGTCAAAACGGTCCGCCCGATAGCCGCAGGAACAGTTCAACAGAAGCAAAAGAGAGCAAAATATCAGAAAATAATTTCTCATTTTTTGTTTTCTTTCCTGTTTTTGATCTTCTCAAGCAGATTCTGAAGAAGTTTTGCCGTATCAGATGTGTCTTGAACGGGAAACGAATGCACCTCCGGCAAAACAGGAATTCCGAGATGCTGAAGCAATCCATCCAGACGCCGTTTGACGGTATCCAAATTGGAGGTCGATTTTTCATGGGAATATCCGAACGGCAGCAGGAGGAAGAATCCTTCGGACTCCTGCCATACGGCCTCGGCGGAATCACATTCCGAGGTGATCTGATGAAGCAGCTGATTTTGTTTTTCCGGTGTCTGATCTCTGGCATCCAGCAGAATCAGAGAAAGAGGAATTCCGCATTCACGCGCCATTCTGCAACTTTGTCCGAAAAGGTAGGAGAAGGTGGATTGGGAAACGGTCCCGTCGGCGACTTCACGTTCCGGCGACCCCGGTAAATTATCAGGCAAACTGTTCCAGGAGTAACGATAGATCTCCTCCATGACAGCCTCCTGTGGTTCCAAAATCCTTCCGGCATTGCAGACAGATGCATCGCACGCCAGGCACACTGAAATCTGTCCCGCAGGAGCTGCAATGACTGGACCGGATCAGTTTTTCATAATCCAGTCCGATGTGCCGCAAAATCCGGGAACACTTCGGGCAGCGCAGCTCATCGGAATCCGCCACCTGAAAATCCTGCGACTTTCCGACATATCCGCATGGGAAATGATGAAACATTTCAGACGCCTGAAATTCGATTCCCCTGCATTGCGGACATGTTTCCCTGAAATTGATCTGGGGAGAGTGACATTGCGGACAACGATGAATTTTGTCAAAAATCTTTTTTTTCAGAATATTCCTTGCAACAAGATCATGAAGCAAATATAAGGCATCATCCTGATCTCCTGCAAAAAAGTGCTCTACAACCGGATAATGGAAATCGCCATTTCTGTAAACTGGTTCAATCTCCAGTTTCTTTTCCCGGAGATTTTTCAGGAAATCCTCCATTTTTGCCGGAACCACCGTCTGATACCAGAGAGAAGAATCCGGATCTTTGCTGTAACAGACCTCCAGTGTATCCAGCAGGCGGCAGAGTTCTTTGCGATCAAGATCTCGTTGAATCGCAAATTGAAATCTGTCCGGCAGAGAGGAAAAGGATTCTGCCAAAAGAATAAAAACCGGAGAGCGTTCCCTGGAAAGACCGTCCCATCTGGAAAAAAGGCCATCCATGGAACAAAATCGGTTATAGGGATCAAAAAAAACGACTTCTCCATCACCAGTCTGTGAGGGAAGGTTGTTTTTGTTGTCTATAATCTGACAGGAAAGCCCGATAACCTGGAGTGTCGTTTGAAAATAGGATTGCAGACTCAGATCATCCGAAATGAGAATAAGACATCTCTTTGACATTATTTCCCCCGTTCCGTTACAGGTTGCTAAAACCGCACATCCTTCCGATGCAGCAAATTTTTACTAACTGCTTGTTATGGAATCTCTTGGATTACTATACTCCATTGCTTGTCAAATGCAAACCAGGAAAGAGAGATCCTGCAATATTGAGACGGGAATGGGGCAATAGATCTGTTGTTTCATCCGATTTCAAGCATGAGAGTTTTCCGGATTTGGATCAGGAAATCCGGCATGGAGTGGGACGAAAAGAATTTGGATCTCTCTTCATTTTCTGCTTCCGGACACCGAATTCTCCCGTAGTAAACGTCCATTATCATTCCATTCTCCATACATTCTGTTTTTCCTGCTGTTCTGCAATAATTTTTCTAAACGGGAGCGAAACAGTTCGGGTTGTTTTTTCTTGATTTGAATGGTATCAATCCGAACCCGTTGATAAAGAGGCGGGAATTTTTGAAAATGAGTCCATGCCTCGGAATCTGCTTGAAGAGCAGCCAGAATATCCGGATCGATTACGAATCCACTTTCCGACATATCCGGCAGCAGAGCTCTTCCTGCATCAGTCATTCGTCCCATTTTCTCCATTCGGCGACAGCGTTCTTTGTTCAGTTCAGACCACTGGCTCTCTTTCCGCCGCGGAACCAGTTTCTGAACGGTTACACCGTTGTCCATTTTTTTTACGGTACTGTCAATCCAGCCGAAACACATAGCTTCCTCGACGGCATCGACATACCAGAAAGTTCCGTCATCCACCGGCCGTCCTCTCTTTACGGCAACCCAGCATTCTTTTTGCGTATTATGGTTTTCTGCAAGCCATGTTCTCAAATCCTCACGATTCCGTGCAGATAATAAATTCACAAAATCCGTTTTTCTGCTATTCATTTCTATTCCTGCCGACTTCTCATAGATGGTCCCTGCTGAATGGAGATTCGTATTCCGGTAAGATAGCTTCTCTTTGAGGACATTACAAGACGAGTTGTCTCAATACAGAAAGCACTGCGGAGCGCAGATCCATAGAAACGCCCCAAGAATCGGAATATTGTTTCGGATTACGATTCAGAAAGAAAGTCTCGACCAGGAATTCATGAATACAAGACATTCTGAAAATATTTTTTAGAAAAAAACAGGGAAATCATGTTGCGAAATATAAAAAAGACTGTATAGTAATGGATATTGTGTTGCACTCGTAGCTCAGTTGGATAGAGCGATTGCCTCCGGAGCAATAGGTCGTGAGTTCGAACCTCGCCGAGTGCACCATTTTTTTTGTTCAAATTTCAGATAAAAATTAAAAAAGCTGTTTTCCTGGCAACAATTCTGGCTACAATAAAAAATCCCGGAATATAAATCGGAATTTTTATCTTTCTGCAAATATCTGGTTAAACACACATTTTATGGGAATCGTGGTATTCAAAGCATCCAACGGATGGAAATCGGCATTAAAGTTTTCCGGAGTATTTTGAAAGAATACTCGTTGAAGCAGCTATCGCAACCGTATTTTTTCTACATGAACAGATCTTTCCCGGAAAGAATCCTGTTTTCTTCCACTTCAGTCCGGCACGCGAGGTATTCGACAATGAATCTTCTGGAAATATAAAAATGAAATTTCAAAATTTTGCATGCCCGGTTTTCCCCGAAGTATTCTGCTTTATCCACAGAATACTCCGGGAAACCGGACATGCATGCACAGTCAAAGAAAATTTAGAATTTAATGTCCCAGCCATTGCGGTTAACGGGACGCTTCAGCCAGGCGGGATCGCCAGTGTTGTTGGCGAAGGTGCACTTGACCGGATCCCAGTCGAAGCTCGTATCATAAACATAACTCATATTGCACAACTGACAGAGAATCGCGGCACGGGCACCGGTCTCGGCAGGTGAAATCGTGGTCTTGCGGGAAATACAGCATTCGACAAAGTTCTGTTCCTGAAGCGGACTCTTATAAAGCTGAACTTTGGCATCGGCAAGTTTGAAATAATTGTCGAGAGTGTCAAGACAGTTTGCAAGACGGTCATCCTTTTTCTGCGAAGGATCAAATCCATAATCTTCGCCGATGGACGCGGCAATTTTCTTCATCTTGCTGAATGAAGCGTCTTCCAGAGCTTTGCGGTTTTCCGGAGTCGGCTTGACCCCCTTCCCTACCCACACGGCAATACGGCCGCGATTGACTGCCACAATTCCCTTGGTTCCATAAAAAATGGTTCCCCAGGTGCTGAACGGATTATGCTGAATAATGCAGCCGTCTGCAAGGACAAATTTCATACCGAACTGACGGCGTCCGCCATGAATCGGATTCGCCGAATACGGTTCTTCGGAACGGATCACCTTCACAGGACCGGATTTATCAAGGTCAAGTCCCCATTGTGCGATGTCAAGATGATGGGCTCCCCAGTCACCGTTATAGCCTGTACCGTAATTGTCGTCAAAACGCCAGAACATCGGATAGAAATTCGCTACTTTGCGCGGCGCACACTGATCCGAGTAGGGAGACCAGGGCGCAGGACCAAGCCACATGTCCCAATCGACATCCTTATTGGGAGCGGACTCTGTTGAGATATCCTGGAACTTCTTTTCCTCTCCGTTCCACTGACAGAAGAAGCGGTGCGGATGCGAAGGACCTCCCAAATTCGCAGGGAAATTCGCGATATCGGTATTGTTCTGGGCAGAAGCATTGCCGTAATTGCAGTCCACATACTTGATCTTGCCGATGAAGCCGTTGCGGACGATCATACAGGCGGTCCGGAACTCGCGCCAGGAGCGCTGCATGGCACCGGTCTGGAACACCCGTTTGAATTTCTTCTGAGCCTTCATGACCAGAAGAGCCTCTTCCACAGAGAAGGTCAGGGGTTTTTCGCAGTAAACATCTTTTCCGGCCTTCATGGCCTCGCAGGAAATGTAAGCATGCCAGTGATCGGGAGTTGCAATGCAGACGGCGTTGATATCTTTATCCTTGATGATATCACGGAAATCGGCAACGGCTCTGCACTTGGCAAGCGAAGCTTTTTTGTTCTTTTTATAATAATCATTGACGTATTTGGCTCCGGCTTCCCGACGGACTCTGTCGCAGTCGCAAACAGCTTTTACAACCACATTTTTCTGTTTGATGATATTGGGAACCAGAACGGTACGTCCTTGAATTCCGTAGCCGATGAAGGCAATTTTGACTGTTTTCTCCGCGGTTCCGACTGTTGATTTGCCAGACGTTTTAACCGTGCCTTTTTTCACTTTTTCTGCCATGATACCTATGCTCCTGTTTGAAATTCCATTATGGAACAAAACTGAGAAATATAATATAATGTACTTCTTTCTGTGAAAATATCAACTATCTGAATAAACGAATGTCTTTTTACAACTTTCCAACTTGCTGAAATCATCATTTTCTTCGGATTTCATAGGAAGAAGAATCAACGTCCCACCCCTCCGGACAACATGCAGCGTTGTTCTTCAAGACCTGTTATGAAAAACGATGATATAAGAAAACTGCTTCCTTTTTGAAAAAGAGGTCTTGACAATATCATTGGAATATGGTATAATTATATGGTATAACCAAGAAAAATTACAGGAAAGAATTCTGGATGAACAACAGCATACTGGACTATGAACCCCTCTATGAAAAGCTGCGGAAAAAGCTGCTGGAACAAATTGAGGAGGAACATCTGACTTCTCTGCCGAATGAAAAGGAACTGATGTCCCGCTATCATGTCTCACGCAACACATTGCGCAGGGCGATTCTGGAATTGACAAAGGCGAAAATACTGCGTCCGGTTCAGGGAATCGGAACACTGGTGAACCCGGTTTCGGATCTGAAGGAGGACAGTCAGATTCTGTTGATCTATGATGTTGCAATGCCGGTATATCAGCAGGAAATTTTCCGTGAGCTGCTGTTCCGGCTCGGACAGAGCAGACTGCGAACCAGTGTACTGATGGTTGACAAGGAAAATGTCGATGCCGACATTCTGAAATCCCATCTGAAAGAGTGTGATGCGGTAATCGTTGATATGTACTGCAGTTTTTCGCCGATCATCCGCGAGCAGGTGGCACAGTGCGGTAAAAAGCGGATCTGTCTGCGATGGGATGCAACCCGTTTTCAGTTTCCGTCAGTAGAAACAGATCTGGCGGAAGGGGTTTATTTGCTGACGAAGCATCTGCTGGATCTCGGTCACCGAAAGTTCCTGCTGATGATGAATGCAAATGACTCACTGAGAATGTCCGGCCTGCTGCGGGCTCTTGCGGAATACGGTCTTGATCTTTCTGCTGTTCATATACTGTACCGCAACAACTGGATCAATCCGTTCAGAGAGCGGACTGGCAACATGGCGTATGCACGTCAAATGTTGATGGAAAGGACCGATGAAACCGCAATTCTCTGCAATAATGACTGCATTGCTCTTTGCGCGGAAGAACTTCTTCTCACCAATAAGATCCGAATTCCGGAAGATGTTTCGGTCGTCGGATTCGACAACATTGCCGATTCCGCTGATTTCCCGGTTCCGCTGACGACCTGTTCCGGAAACATGGAGGAACTGATTCGGGAAGCAATCGCCTATCTGTTTTCCAATAGAAAACCCAATGAAATATTTTATAAAAAAATTATGCCGGAACTGGTGATCCGTCAATCCACCGGTCCCGCAAAACAACTATAAAAGGAGGAACGGATCCATGTCGAAAAGAAGAGATAGAATATTCACACTTATAGAACTTTTAGTTGTGATTGCAATTATTGCAATTCTTGTTTCCATACTTCTTCCTGCACTTCAGAAAGCGAAAGCTTCCGGATTGAAGACAAACTGCATTTCCAATTTGAAGCAGTGGAGTCTGGCATTTGCCTCGTATGCGGGGGATAACAACGATATGGTCCCCTGGAAGAGTTCGGACTGCAACAACCGAGGACGGCATGTACTGGATCTTACCTTCAAGTATTTAATAAAATCAAACCTCTCAATTTTTGATTACAATACAAAAGAACTTCAAAAACTGCTCTGCCCGGCACCTCCACTCAAAGCCGATGGCTGGATCTCTCGCAGTCTTTACGGCGTCAATTACGCGGTTTCCGGAAACATGTGGGTCAATGAATCAAAACCCATGAAAATGTATTTTTCCGCCTACAAATCGCCGTCGCTGGTTTTTCTTGAGGCAGACAATGCCAGGCAGCTGTATATTTCAACGCCGGTGGAAGTTGCCCCGCAGACAATCGCTCCGATGAGCAAAACCTTCCACTATCTTCATAGCGGGACGGCAAATCTGCTGTTTTTAGACGGGCATACGGGACTCTGCCGTCCGCCGGTCAACAAATGGAGTCAGCTCCAGAACGGGTATGCGTTTTATGTAGAATAAAAAATCGGAGAAAATCAATGTTAAAATCCTCAATTTCCCTGATACTGCTCCTCTCATTCGGAGCGTTTGCCGGCAATGTCCAGTTCCCGGAGGCGGACCAGATTGATCCGCTGATCCGCTATCAGAAGAACAGCAAGCTGGAAGTGGCTCCGGATGGAACGCTGCGAGTCAATGGAAAAATCCACTATTTTCTTTCTGCGCAGATTTCGATGGCTCATCCCTGGGCGAACGCCCTGAAAGTTCCGGGGGTGCCTGAAGCTCTCGGATGGTTGTACAACAAATATCCGGATTATGATTCTCTTCAACGGGTCGGATTTGACTTTATCGGGACCTCCGTCCCGCCGTATTTTCTAAAAGAATACAGTAAAACGGTCAACATTGACCAGCTGAAAGATACACCAGTTGTCCGTGCGGAACAAAAACAGCTCTGGCAGAGCGGTCTTCCGGTTTATATCGACATTACCTGCTTTGAATGGGTAAGAGGGTGTCTTGCTTACGGCTGGATGGGCTGCAAGCAGAGCGATATTCCGGAAGAAGCGCGCAACACCCGTTACAAAACACCTTTCAACCGCTGGGCGCCATACAGCTTCATGCATCCCGCCGGACGGGAAATCTATCGGAAAATGTGGACCGAAACGGTTCGGTTCGCCAAGAAATACGGCACAAAAATCCTCGCATACGAACTCTTCAATGAGGCGGGTTACAACGATCCATCCGACTACAACCGGAAACTGTTTGCCGGGTATCTGAAACAGAAATATAAAAATCCGGAAGAGATGAACCGTCTCTGGAAAAGCTCGTATGCGTCGTTCGAGGCTGCGTCCCGATTCAAGGATCAGAAGGAGAATCTCGGACTGTTTGTCGAATGGGGAAAATTCATGGAGGAGTGCGCAGTCGATCTCTGCGCGTTCGGACAGGCGGAAATCCGTAAGATTGATCCAAATGCTTATGTGACCAATCAGATCAACGGAGGAGGCATGTATCGGACCATTTCCGTCAACAATTTCAACATGTACCGGATGTCGAAAGTGCTGAATGCGGTTGCCTATCCGACCGGAGGAGCCAATACGCAGCCTGACGGTTTGCACAGGGAACCGGTCCGGACTCTGGATGCGCCCGATTTCGTCGGTCAGGACTCTCTTGTCACATACGCATATTACAAAGTTCTTGCAGAGGGGAAACCGCTGTTCAACGATGAAAACTACGGAACGGGACGTTCGCTTTTCAATGCGGTCTGGCAGGATGCGATCCATCACTCCAGCGCCACCAATTTCTGGGCGTGGGGATCCGGGGTCGGACGGTTGAAACCTCATGAACGCAATATCAAGGGCATGCAGGATTCCGCGAAAAAGTTCGGCTGGGAACTGCTGAATCCGTTTGCGTTTGCTCCTGAACGCCTGACCGAATTTGCTCAGGCGAAAAAAGAGATCGCAAAGTTCGGAGAATTCTTCCTGCCGCGAGACAGAGGAATCAAAACGGAAACAGCGGTTCTTCTTTCGTATCCGACTTCGCGCAGGACAGGGTTCCGGTCCGATCTGCCCGACGCGCATCTGATGCCGCTTTATACCAATGCTTTGATCTTCTCACATCATCCAACCGATGTGATTGTGGAAGAACATCTGGCGGAGGGACGCGCCGACCGCTACAAAGTCATCGTTGCCGCGGGAGTCAGCAACACCATGCCGGGAACGGTAAAGCATCTGATGGAGTTTGTCCGACGGGGCGGCGTTCTGATTCTCGGACGCACCTTCCCTGAAATGGATGAATACGACAATCCCAATCCGGAATGGAAATCGTATCCCGGCTGGAAGATCCGCACCACGGAAGTTCCCTCCGCCGGATATGCCGCATTCGAGACCCGTTTCCGGAGCGGCGTTCTGCCCGGAGACCTGAAAGGCCGTCTCTCTCTCACCCCCTCCTTCGAAGGGAAATGGGAAGAGATCGGAAAGTGCGCCGGACGCGGGGCCCTTTTCCGCAGAGCCTTCGGGAAAGGATGGGTCTACCTCATTCTGCCCGAACTGCGCATGTATCCGCTTGCGGCGCTGCTCGGAGGCATTCTCGAACGTCATCAGGTCCGCCCGCCGCTTGTCATTGCAAACGCGAATGGAACCGAACTGCCTCCGAACATTGAACTGCATGTTTCAAAACTCAATGGGAAACACGCCGCATTTCTGTTCAACTACGACTCGTATCCGAAACTGATTACGCTGAAGCCGGAACGGAAGAGCGCCGCATTCGATCTGATCTCCCGGAAGAAACTGCCGGAAACAAAACATGGATTTCTCTATCTTCTTCCGGCGCAAAGCCGTGGAATCGTCGCTTTCGGAGAGGAACCGCTCTATAAGGAGTTCGGCCCGTTCACGCCGATTTCCGAAGACGGGCTTCTGGCGGAAAAACGCCGGGAGGAAGAGCAACTGGAACAGAAACGCAGAGCGGTCAAAACGCAGTATTCTCCCGATCCTCTGCGGACACGGACGATTGATCTGCGTCCGTTCTGCAACCGCGAATACGTGGACAACAAAGCTGGAGACGGAGTCGGCGGCTGGTCCGACGAAGGACGCTCGATGAGTCTGGAACATGTACCCTTCTATCCCGAAGTGCTAGACGGAGTCCCATGCGATTTCATCCGCCCGGATATGAACGAATACAAAACCTGCATTGTGCTGAAATCCACCCGCGGAACGAATGCCGCACTTCCGGAGGCGGTCCGCGGAATTCCGGTTCATGCAAAGGTGAAGAATCTCTATTTCTTCCATACGACCGTCTGGGCGGAAAAGAACAAACAAGTCCTGACCTACCGGATTCACTATGCCGACGGTAAATCGCTCGACCTCCCGGTCCGTGTTGGAAAAGAGATCGGCGACTGGTATCTGGCGTCAACCCCCGTCGAACAGAAGAAGCGGATTGCCTGGCGCAACAGCAATGGGCATGGATTCTTTCTCTGGCAGTGGAAAAATCCCCGTCCCGAAACGGAAATCCGCTCCCTCGACATCCTCTCCGCAAACGGTTCGACCGTTCCGATCGTGCTGGGAATCACGATGGAGGAAGCCGGCTCTTCTCCGCTGACACCAATCTCCAGCGCGGAAGATTTCGACACATTCTTCATTCCGGAAGCTCATTATCAGAAAACAATGCGCCATAAAATTCTGCTGGACCCCACGGACGGTCACGGTCTGCGCATCCGCACCAAAGATTCCAACAGCGGATTTATCAGCCGCCGTAACTTCGGAAAAGGAAGCGTTTCTCTGGAACTGCGGAACGAGTCACAGAATCCCCGGATCACTCTTCATCTTCTGCAACGTGCAAAAGAATATTTTTCCCTCTCTCTCAATTTCAAGGCACGGAAAGGATTTCTTGCGGAAATCCGCAACGGAAAGGAAGTTGTCCGGAAAGAGTTCGGTATTCCAGCCGTCAAGACAGGAACACCCTATCTGCTGACAGGAACTTATACCGGAAAGAGTGTCCAGTTCAAACTCAATGGAACGCTGCTTGCGGAACTTCCGGCGCCCTCCGGAGCGCGGGGCAGGATCACCCTGCACCAGAACTGGTGGAATGCGGTCTGCATCAGCAAGCTCGGATTCGAATAAAACAGAGGAACACCGGAGATAAGGATCCTGCACGGATCCTTTCTTTTTTCCGGATTTTCTTGTGATCCATTTTTGAAAAAAACGCAATTCATGGTATATTTTCTGTCTAAGAAAAAAACACTCAACCTTATTAACCGAGTACTATCATGGCAGCAAATGAAACCATACTTCTGCTGGATTTCGGTTCGCAGTACAGTCAGCTGATTGCGAGACGAATCCGGGAATGCAAGGTGTACAGCCGTATTGTTCCATTCAATACATCGGTCGATGCAATCCGCGCGGAAGCACCGGCAGGCATCATCCTCAGCGGGGGACCGGCAAGCGTTTATCAGGAAAATGCACCGAAGTGCGATCCGGAAATCTTCAATCTCGGCATTCCGATTCTGGGAATCTGTTACGGACTTCAGCTTACGGTCAAAACACTCGGGGGGACCGTCGCACGCGGCCATGCGAGAGAATACGGGAAAGCGGAAATCGAAGTCACCGATGAATCCCGTCTGTTTGCGGGACTGCCCGGAAAACTGCAGGTCTGGATGTCTCACGGCGATAAAGTCACGTCCATTCCCGAAGGCTTCATCGCCACGGCAAAAACAGAAAATACCGAATTTGCCGCAATCCGCCATACAGAAAAAAACATCTACGGCATCCAGTTCCACCCGGAAGTGGTGCATACGCCCCGCGGAACGGAACTCATCCGCAATTTTGCGCGAAACATCTGCGGCTGTTCCGGAAGCTGGACCATGGAATCCTTTATTGAACGGAGCGTCCGGGAGATCCGCGAGACCACAAAAGGCGAAAAAGTAATCCTCGGGCTGAGCGGCGGAGTGGATTCCTCCGTTGCCGCCGCGCTGATCCACAAGGCGATCGGCGATGACCTCACCTGTATTTTCGTCAACAACGGACTTCTCCGCAAAAACGAGGCGGAACGCGTTCAGGATCTGTTCGCGGGAAGTTTCAAAATGAAACTCGCTTATATCGATGCGACCGATCTGTTCCTTGAAAAACTCGCGGGAGTCGCGGAACCGGAACGCAAACGCAAAATCATTGGACACGAGTTCATCGAGGTCTTCGACGACGCCGCCATGAAGATTGAAAATGTGAAGTTTCTCGCACAGGGCACCACCTACCCCGACGTGATTGAGAGCGTACCGATCGACGGCAATCCCAGTGCAATGATCAAGAGCCATCACAACGTCGGCGGACTGCCCGAGAAAATGAATCTCAAACTTCTGGAACCGCTGAGCAGACTCTTCAAGGACGAGGTCCGCGAAGTCGGCAGAAAGCTCGGACTGCCCGAAGAGATGGTCATGCGCCAGCCCTTCCCCGGTCCCGGACTCGCGGTCCGAATGATCGGCGCCGTGAACAGAAAAGATCTCGATATCCTGCGTGAAGCCGACGTGATCATCGTCGAAGAGATGAAAAAAGCAGGACTTTATTACAAAACATGGCAGGCGTTTCCGGTCTTCATCCCCGTCAAGACGGTCGGGGTTATGGGCGACGAACGTACCTACGATAATGTCATCGCTCTCCGCGCGGTCGAGAGTCAGGACGGCATGACCGCCGACTGGGTCCGACTCCCCTACGATCTCATGGAACGAATCTCCACAAGGATCATCAACGAGGTCAACGGAGTCAACCGCGTTGTGTATGACATCACCTCCAAACCGCCCGGAACCATCGAATGGGAATGAGAAGCTGATATGGAAATCGTATCGGGAATTCTGCGGGGAATGCCGCTGCGGTCGCCGTCTGGACTGACTGCGCGACCGACTGCGGTCCGCGCGCGGCAGGCGTTGTTCGACAGTCTTGGAGAGCTTGACGGACTCGCCGTCGCCGATCTCTTTGCCGGAACCGGAGCCGTCGGCCTGGAAGCCGCCAGCCGGGGAGCCGCATCGGTCCTGTTTGTCGATGCGCAGAAAAGTTCCTGCAACACAATCAAAGCCAACTGTGCCAAAGCGGAAACCATTGCGGAAACTGCCGGATTCGAAATTCTCTCCGGCACTCTTCCGCTCTGCTGCAAAAGGCTTGCCGCACATGCGAAACCGGATCTGATTTTCGCCGATCCGCCCTATGCCGAATCCATGGAACTGCTTGCCGGAATGCTCGCGGACAAGGATTTCAGTGAATGGGCGTCGAATGCACTTCTGGTCTGGGAAGCCCCTTCGAACAAGGGCGGACTCACGCCCCCGCCTCCGCACTGGAAACTGGAAACGATCCGTGAATTCGGCGGCGCAAAATTTCTCTTTCTGCGGCGGAATCCCGAAGCATGACCGAAATGGTCAGCCGACCCGGAATTTCGTAAAGACGGCGATTTTCCGGCTCCCGGAGACAAGGCGGGCGGACAACTCCCCGGAATCTGCGGGAAGACCGGAAAGTTCTATTTTCAAAGGTTCCTCCGGAGCAATCGGGGAAAAGAATTTTGCTTTGGAAAGGTCCGTCAGAGCCGCCGTTTTTCCGAAAATCTTCTCCAGCAGGACCTCGATGCAGATAAGCTCGCAGACTCCGGGAAGAGTCGGATTTCCGGGAAAGTGACCGCGAAACACGGAAAAATCCTCCCCGAAAATAATCGAAGCCTCCGCTTCCGGTCCGTTCCGGACAATCTCCGTCAAATGTTCCGCAATATACGATCTAACGTTCATGATTTCCCCTTTCCACGGACAGAGTCCGGATTGCAAGACGATAATGATATTTCAGATTTTCCAGTGAGATGTTCATCGGAAACCCGTTCTGATACGAGTAATAGCGGATCCGCAGAACGGGAGAACCCTCTTCCAAAACAGTCTTTTCGATCAGGTGCGGCGGAGCTCCCGCGAATACATAGCGGGTATCGCCGTCGCGGAAAACAAGTTTTTTCCCGTCATCGGTAAAGTGGTATGTCTCAAAGTGTTCCGGAAGGAGATTCCGATAAATTGCGGAGATGTCGGAAAGGATTCTGCGCGAAGCCTGTTCCTCGTGTCCCTCCCAGTATTTTCCGGGAATCCAGCGGCATTCGCCGGGATGTTCCGCAGTACCGCTGAGATCAAAAATCTTCATTCCCGCGGGAGTCAGCCCGGCGACATGAATCCGTCCTGTCCGGAAATCAATCCGGGTCAGGCTCAGCAGCGACAGTTTGGAAAAGCGGTACTCCCCGACCACCGAAGCCTCAATCACAGCCTCCGGCGGCATCGAATCCGCAATCGCCCCGATCTCCGGACGACCTTCCGGCACTTCATATTCAAACGGCTCAAACGCACAGGAGGTGCAGAGAATCACAAGCGAAGCGCAGAACAGCAGAAGAAGCGCCGTCTTCCTCACCGATTTTCCTTTCAGACTCTTCAGAGCAGGCACCACCAGCACACCAGTCAGCCATGCGGCAGTGATGCCGATCATCAGAGTCAGTCCGGCATCGCGCAGCATCGGATGCCGCGTGAAAATCACGGTCGCCCCCCCTGCCGCGGAAGTCACGGCGGAAAGGGTCACGGCGTTGAAAATCCCGTGATCCACACAGCCGTTCCGCAGGGAACCTGTCATGAAGATCCCGTAATCGACAGAAAGTCCGCAGAGAATGATTGCCGCAATCAGAACCGAGAGATTGACCGCCATTCCGCAAACCGCGAACACCGCACCCGTCACCATCAGACTGGTCAGAACAGGAAGCAGCGCCGTCAGCGTATCCGCCGAGCTCCGGAAGAAACAGCGGGTAATCAGCACAACCAGCAGAAGAGCCAGCACTCCGGGCAGAACCATTCCGCGGGAGACATCTTCGGACATCCGCTCCGCCAGACCGTTCTGTGACACCACCGTTCTTTGAGTCAGAGACTCCACCGCATCCACCAGCTCCGGACGATCCGGAAACAGCACTGCAAGCGTGAAAAACTCTCCGTTCCGAACCTCGAAGCGATTCAACAGAGGCTCCAGCAAGCGCGGCGGAGACTTCGGCGGATGCTCCGTCCCCTGCCGTATCCCGTCATAAAACGGTTCGAAGAACTCTTCCCGGAATCCGACACGGCTGCCGGAAGCATTCAATTCCGTCCGCAGTTTCGCCCACTCTCCGGAACGGAGAAATGCACGCCAGTGCGAAAGATTTTTCTCGCGCGTCTCACGACTCGGATACAGATCCGTCGGAGAGGAAAATGGTCCTTTCGTCTTAACTCGAAGAATGGAAAGAGTCTTCTCCGCCTCACGCCGGATTGCCTCGGCATCCCTCCCCTGAAACAGCAGCATCGCCGGACGCGGTCCGGAAAAGAATCCCGCGGAAACCCGTTTTTCCTCCTCGTCGAACGTCTTCGGAGAGACGTCAAACTGCCGGACATCGGAATGGAACTTCAAGGCGGGAAGCGTACAGACACAGCAGAGGAGAAGCGCCAGCCAGATGAAAACCGTCATCCCCGGACGGCGAACCGGAAACGCCGGCGCTCGAAAACGGATGTCGTGCCGTTTTCCGCCCGACAGAATCGACGGCAGAAGCATCAGCATCAGCAGAAGACTCAGCAGAAGACTCGCCCCCGAAAAAAATCCCAGCTGACGAATTCCTTCCGTTTTTGAAAACGAAAACAGCAGAAAGGCGGCGATCGAAGTCAGCGCCCCCGCACAGAGCGCCGGGACAATCCGGATCAGACGCAAAAAACCTCCGCCCCCCGTCATCACAGCATAGGTGTGAATCCCGTAGTCCACCGCAAGGCTGATGACAACCCCTCCCATTCCGACAACAAAAAACAACACATTCTCAAATATCAGAGTCATGCCGCCAAGCACAATCGCGGAAGCCAGAACGGGAATCAGAGGAATCAGCAGACTCCGCACATCACAGCGGTAGAAGACAATGAAAAGCACGGCAAACAGAATGGTCGACATCCAGCAGACCGTCTTCACGTCTCCGCGCAGAACGCTCTCGTTCCAGACAGCACGCCGGTGCGCACTGATCACATCGCAGGCGACCTCCTCCGGCAGACTCCTGCTCAAAGCCGCATGAACCGAAGCCAGCAGAGTCCGCGCATTCACGGCATCGGAAACCGGAACTCCGGTATCCAGAAGCATCATCGCCTGTTTTCCGTCCTCGGTTATCAGATACGGCGTGTTCGGAGAGATGCGCATCCCCGTGACGGACTGAAGCTCCTGCAATCCGCGGAACAATCCGCCGTTCCGATTGAAAGGATCCGAACGCATCAGCGGAATCTGCCCGACGGACGACGGAAGAAGCATCCGCCGGAACAATCCGCGCACCGTCTTTTCGATTTCCCCCTTCCCCGTTTCAAGATCCGCCGGAGAGCTCAGCTGCGGCATCCAGAGCACCAGATTCTTCAACTGTTCCGCCGGATCCCCGGAAAGATACTGATACTCGACCCGTCTTACCTGTGGAAGTTGCTTCAGCTCCGCGGCGATCCGGTCCAGCATTCCCCCCGGAGGAATTTCATGAAAAGAACGACCATCCTTCCGGGAAAATGAAAGGATCACTTTATGGAACATCCCGCTCCGGTTGATTTCGGTATAACTTCTCGCGGATCGCGAACCATCCGGCAGCATCGAAGCGATATCATTGGAAAAATCTCCCCGGAAAATCAGCCATGCACCCGCGAGGAACAGAAGCGCAACAAGTGCCCGGACCGCCAGATGATATCTTGCAGCCGGCAGAACCCAGCGCCACGGAAGATTTCTCAGTTTGCCCCTGCCCGCCATATCGACTCCGGTACGGGTTGATTCTTTCGGACATTGCTGTATTCGATCACGGATTCATCCCCGCCGACCTCGCGGATCACGACCCGTGTAATAAAACTGTAATCCGGAGAGGTTTCCACCTCGATTTCCCGGATGAACCGCGAAATCACGGACTCCTTCCGCGGAACGAGCCGAAGAGACAGCGGCCCCTGCAGCGAAATGGAAAACTCATCCGCCATCTCGTCGAAGCGCCCCCCGAAGTAGCGGGACATCGACTTCGACAACACCTGAAGAGCCGGATTTTTCGAAGCATCCAGTTTCAGAACCGAGTCCGAATCCTCATCCCACTGCGTCAGGGAGTTCCCGTCGATCAGGCAGACGTACCGCATCGGCGAATGAACCCTCCATGCCATCCTTCCATTCCGGTCCAGCGCCAGCTCCCCCCGGATCGTCAAAGTATGCTTCAGCGAGGCGATCCGCTTTTTCTGCACGAATTCCGCCTGAAGCGTGGAAACCGCGCCCATCCCCTTGCGGATCTTTGCCAGAACGCTTTCCGTGCTCTCCCCCGCAAAACAGACAAAAGAGGCAGTCAGAAAAAACAGAACGATCGACAGAATCACTCTTCTTCCGGTACGCACAGTTTCAGCACTCCTTCCGCCTTCCGGCTCCCGTCCCCGCCGAGAATTTCAAATTCAATGATATGCCACGGCAGGAACTCCGTCGTGGTAACGAACCGGGTGGTCACGCTCTCCCCGGCTTTTACGGGAGAATGACAGGAAAAGCGGTTCACCTCCACCAGCATTCCATCGGGCACGCTTCCGGGCGTCATAAACCCGTTCAGGGCGGCGACCGACTGGGCGGCAAGCTCAATCAGAGCGGCATTGTCCAGAAATCCCCGCTCATCGGCAAAGACGCAGTCCTCCGCAATCACCGACCGGATGTCGCCCCCCGAATCGGCAATGTGAACAATCTCCGACACCATCGCAACCGGCGGCTTATGCGGAACAAACTCCCGCGCATCAACCGGCAGAACCGCAATCTCCTTCTCTTTCGACGCATTCTTCCAGCAGGTGGGATCGGCGGCAAGATAATCTCCCGTCATCTGCCATGCGGCACCCCGGCACCCGTAACAGTGATCGAAATCTGAACAGTCCCGGCACGGCGACTTGATATATTTCCGATAATTCTTCAGTTTGCGGAGAATCATGCTGTCCAGCAGAATCTCCCGGAGCGGCTTCTCGCGGATGGAACCGATCGGCTCATTCAATCCGACACAGGGCACCACCGTCCCCCGGCTCTCCACCACGCAGGAGTAGCAGTGCCGGAAACATCTCTGTCCCACCAGCGGCGGCTGGGGCTTCCAGCAGTGTCCGTACTCTTTGTCCAGCGCGGAAATCTCCTCAAAAACCCTCTTCACCTTTTCCGGATCCGGAAGAAGACTCCGGTGCTCCAGCAGCCGGCCCTGCGGCGTAATACACTCAAAATAAGGCTCAATATTGTGGTCCCGCAGGAATTTCCACATTCCCACGGCTTCGTCGATATTCAGCGAACTGAGCACGGTCGCCGCCCCGAGCATCTTCTTCAAATGACGGTACCCCGCCGCGCGGAGCATCTCCAGAGCACTCAAGGCAAGCGAAAGAGAATTTTTCCGTCCGGTCATGCGGTCGTGAATCTCCGGCTTGAACGTGTTGAGCTTCACCACGACCCGGCAGCCGCGCGAAAAGAAAAATGCCGCCCGCTCCGGCGTCATCAATCCGCCGTTTGTGAAAATCTCAGCCCCCATCCCCAGATCGGAAATAAAGTCGATCATCTCATTCAGATGCGGATACACCAGCGGTTCCCCGCCGAGAATCACAATCTTCCGCGCCCCCAGCTCCGCAGCCTGACGGATCGCGGAACGGATCTCCTCTTCCGTCATCTCATCCGCAAGCCCCGAATCGCCGCCCTCCGACGCATAGCAGTAGGGACAGCGGTAATTGCACTTGCGGGTAAACTCAATCTCCATCGAAAGGAGCCGTCCGGGAGGAAGCGCGCGGATCTCCTCCTCCGAAAAATCAAAACGCGATGAAACCTCCATCTCCAGCTCCACCTCAAAGATTCAGATTGGATTTTTTGCGCAGATCCACAAAGCGGACCGGCTTGCGGGAGACGGAAAAAATCTGCCGCCGAGCCTCTTCCAGCGACACCTCACGGATCGGAACCTGAAGACGGCATTTCGCCTTCAAACGCTCCGCGATCCGCTCCGTGGAACTTCCGGGTTCCTTCAGCGCGACCACCGCCTCCACACGATCGGATAAATTCTCACCCGACGCAACGATATAATACTCCGCCACCTCCGGCGACTGGTCCAGAACCGAATACAGCACCTGAGGATATAATGTCGTCCCGCGGCACTTGAGCATGTGGGCGCGCCGCCCCAGAATCGGTCCCAGCCGCGGCGACCACCTTCCGCATGCACACCGTTCCCGGATCAGGAAACTGATGTCTCCGGTCCGGAAGCGGATCAGAGGCATCCCCGTCACCCGCATCGGAGTGACCGTCACCTCTCCGATCTCCCCCTCCGGCAGGACATTGCCTTTCTCATCCACAATCTCGACAATCGCCAGATCGGGAATCAAATGCCCCCCGCAGGTCGCAGTACACTCGCAGAAACTGGATACAATCTCCGATGACGCATAGGTGGAATGAATCGGCGCGTTCCAGATCTCACCGAGCTGCTCGCCCAGTCCCGAAAGACGCATTTTCTCATCCCGTACCGGTTCGCCGATGCAGATCAGACGCCTGACCGAAGAAGTATCAATCCCCCGGTTCCGCATCTCCAACCCCAGATGGCGCAGAAAAGACGGCACCCCCACAATCATTGTGGGCCGCAGTGCCTTCATCACCTCAATGTGACTCTCAATCGTATTCAATCCGTTGCGGATCGCCGCGGCGCCCAGAGCTCGCACCCCAAGATAATACGCCAGTCCCGCGACAAAACAGCGGTCCAGCGTACAAGTCAGCAGCACCCGGTCCGATGGGGTCATCCCCGCCGCATGAAAACAGCGGCGCTCATTGTATGCCAGGCGCTGCATGTCGCTTCCCGAATACGCAACCCGGCAGGGCACTCCCGTCGTTCCGGAGGAAAAAACCACATCCTCAATCTCCTCCCAGGGACAGGCAAGAAATTCATCGATATGCTCCGCCAGATCCCTCTTATCCGTCAGCGGCAGCTCCGCAAGCCGGTCCAGCGGAAACGTGGAAAAATCCCGCTCCCCCAGCAACTTCCGATAATAGGGCGAACGGGTCCGGCAGTACTCCAGGTGCTCCCTCAGATACCTCTCCTGCACGGAACGAAGCTCCTCCGGCGAAAGAAAATCATTTTCCGGAATAAATTCAAACGTGTTCATTCTCTGCTGCATCCATTTTCTGTGTCTGTTCCATCAGAATCCGGCGTACCAGATTCTTCAGCTGAAACGGAGGGGTCTCCCTGACAATCCGCCGCTCCACTTCCGGCAGCAGACAGACCCGAACCCTCCCACGGGACATCCGGAAATTCCGATCCGGACAATGTTCATTTCCTGTAATCGCCACAGGCACCAGCCGGCAGTCCAGCTCTTTCGCAATCCGGAAAAAGGTCCCGTGGAACTGATTCATCTTCCGGCTTCCCGATCGGGTTCCTTCCGGGAACACCACCACCGGCACATCCGATTTCACCATTTCCCGCGCCCATTCCAGTGATTCCTCATAAGAGTGCGCCGTCACATCCAGGTATCCTCCAAGACGGGCAAAAAAGCCGAAGAACGGCAGACGCATCGGCCATCGGTTCACCACCTGCGCCGGCGGCCGCGCAAGCGTGAACGCCGCAGCAAGAAACGGATCCGATGACGAACGGTGATTGCAGATGTAAATTCCTCCGCGGACCGGCTCTCCGGAACACTCCTCAAACCGCACACGGACATACGGATACCAGCCAAGATGAATCACAGCTTTCCCGTACCATAAAATGAAAAAACGCACCACGCCCCGCATCCGCCGGATACTGAAACTGTTGAACAGCAGAAACAGCAGCAGAAACGGAAAGGCGATGACACAATACAGAACCGTCAGAATCAACGTCTGAGTGTATATCACCAGCGTAAGCACGATAAATGCGTCACTTCTGTTCCGGAGAGGATGCCTGCTCCTGACGTTTGGCTTCCAGCCGCTCAAAGAATGCGTAAACATCCCCCAGCGTCACGATCTTCCGGATCTCCTCGTTCTGACGCAGGGAAATTCCGAATTTCCGCTGAAGTCCGATCATCAAATCCACCATATCCAGACTGTCGAGTCCGAGATCCTTGAATATTTCCTTTTCCGGAGAAAGCTCCTCCGCCGGAACCTCCAGCATCTCGGTAAAGGTCGAATTTACAGCATTTACAATTTCTTCTCTTGTCATAATCGGTCTTCCCGCACCTGTTTTCCGCTGTTTTCCTGCTTCCATTTCGAACAGAGTAATGTAGCATTGATCCCGCCAAAAGCAAAGCAGTTTTTCAGGAAAACTCCGATTTCCCGCTTCTGCGTCTCCCGGATCAGATTCAAGCCGGAGCAATCCTCCGCGATGTGTTCCAGATGCAGAGTCGGCAGCAGTTCCGAGCGCTCCATCATCAGCAGGGCGGCAATCAGCTCCAGCGATCCAGATGCTCCGAGCGTATGACCGAGATGTCCCTTCAGACTGCTCACAGGAACACGATCGCCGAAAAAGCTGCGCAGAGCAGCGGCTTCTTCCCGGTCGCCCTGCACCGTTGCCGTCGCATGGGCGCTGACATAGTCGATCTGCTCCGGAGTAATCCCCGCATCCCGGCAGACCAGCTCCAGACAGCGCCGTATCGCCGAAGCATCCGACTGGCTCAACGTCGATCCGCAGCCGCATGTGGCAAACCCGATCACCTCTCCATAAATATGCGCACCGCGTTCCAGAGCATGGTCCAACTCCTCCAGCACCAGAATCCCGGCGCCGTCGCCGCAGACAAGTCCGCAGCGTGCCGCATCAAACGGTCGCGATTCTCTCCGCGCCCCGCCCTCCACCGGCTCGCTGTTCACCGACGCATAAATCTGGTCAAACGATGCATTCACCTCCGGCGACAGCTCTTCCGCTCCCCCGCAAATCACCGCCTTCTGCGCGCCCCGGACAATCAGATCGCGCGCCAGCCCCAGAGCCTGAAGCCCCGACGCACACGCCGCTGAAGGCGATTCCACCACCCCGCAGATTCCCAGCAGATTCGCCGCATTGAACGCCGCCGTATGCGAAACGCATTTGAAAAACTGCGTCGCCGGAATCTCCTCCCCCCGGCCGGAAAGCAACAGACGGAACGTCTCCGCAATACTCCCCGACCCGCCCATCGTCGATCCGATCACACACCCGCAATCCCCGCTCTTCAGAAACTCCGCGGAAAGTCCCGCATCCTCCGCGGCGGCACGGGCGGCAAGCGCCGAATACATTCCCACCCGTCCCATCGCACGTCGGAACGTTCGGGGAATTGTCTTCTCCATCCCCTCCGGCAGAGTCACCGGAGCGGCAAGTTTGAGAGGGGTTCCGCCCCACTCCGGCATCTCGCGCACGCCGCTCCTTCCCGCCGCAAGATTCGCATACAGTTCCTCCGGAGTGTTTCCGAGAGAGGAAACCACTCCCATTCCGGTAATCACAACTCTTCCGCCGTTGCCAGTCATTCTGTTCTTCCTTCCGAAACTTCATTGATTTTCCGCAGATAGAGTTCCTCGCCGACCATCTTCCGCCAGATCACAAATGCCGAGAGCATCGCCCCCATCGCTCCGGGCAGAAGCGCACTCTGCCCCGCCACATAGAAATTGCGAATCGGAAGTTTGCCGAACAAGTTGTGCTGCCCCATCTTCTGCCGAATCCCATACGCGGAGCCGTAAGGCGAAAGATAATCCCGATAGGTCAGCATCGACGCCGAATCCAGAATGCGCAGCGCCCCCTCAAACTCCGGATAAAGCTCGTAGATTTTCCGTTCAATCTGCCGGATCTTTCTCTGCTTGTACTCCCCATATGAAGCATTCCGTTTCCCGGTCACACTTCCGCTCCATTCCGCGGTTTCCGGAGCAAATACATTTTCAAAGGCGGTTACGGTCCAGTACAATGCGCCATCCGCACCGGTCTCCTCCGTCAGCATAATGCCCGTTGCCGTCGCTTCCGGATGATCCGGAGTCATCACCAGATCGATATCCGACGTGGAAAAACTGGAAGTCAGCTCCTGACAAAACGATCCGCACGGCTTCTCCAGCACGCCGAACAACGTGAAAAAGCCGCACCCCTCCTCAAACTCCCGAATCCGTTCCAGAAACAGAGATGAACGGAATTTCTCCGGCAGAATCTCCGCCACGGCATGAGGATGAATCGTCATGACGCAATCGCGGAAAGTAACGAGTGTCCCATCCGTCAAGCGCACCTGGTGACAGCGGAGCCCTTCCTCCTCCACACACTCCCGGATCGTACAGCGCGTCCGGATCTCGATTCCAAGCTCCTTCGCCCGCCGCCGGAAGGCATCGACAAACGCCCCTCCGCTCCCCTTCACCCGGACCATGTCATCCAGCAGTCCGAAACTCACCCGGCAGTGATTTGCAAGCGAAATCTCTCCACAGGGAGTTCCGTGACAGCTTGTGAAACTCGCCAGCAGACTCCGCACCTCGCCGGACACCTCCAGCGAATCCAGATACGCTTTCAACGTAATAAAATCCTCCTCCAGCGCTCCGGAAACCGCAAATCCATCCTCCCGGAGATTGAACAGGGGCGTATTCTCGAAAATCCGCTTTTCCATCTCGAAATAGGCCCGGATCTTCTGCGCTTCCGAAGGATAAAGGGAACAGAAATAATCGCGAACACGGGAACGTCCCCGCGGCAGATGAAACAGCTTTTTCCGATCCGCCAGATACAGATTCGTCCGGATCGGAATTGTCTCAAGCGGCGGAGAGAACTTCAGCATCCGGACCATATCCCCCATACATCCGGTCAGAGCCGCCGTGAAATGAAATCCCGTATCGAACGGAATCCCGTTCCGCCAGAAACGCTGCATGCTTCCGCCGATCACACTGCTTTTTTCCAGCAGCAGAACACGGAAGCCGCAGTCGGCAAGCAGCAGACTGATCGTCATTCCGGTCACGCCGCTGCCGACTACCAGATAATCGAACTCCTTTTCCAACAGAACTCTCCGATTTGATTAAATGACCAGTCCGCCGTTGACCGCAATCACCTGCCCCTGGATGTAAGTGGCATCGGGACCGCACAAAAATGAGACCGCTCCGGCGACCTCCTCCGGCAATCCCGCCCGGTTCAGGGGAATCATCGGCAGAATCTTCTCCTTCGGCAGATCCGCCGTCATCGCAGTTTCGATGAAGCCCGGAGCGACCGCGTTCACCAGAATATTCTTCCGTCCGACCTCCCGCGCCAGAGCCTTTACCGCACCGATCAGAGCGGCTTTCGAAGCAGAGTAATTGACCTGTCCCCCCTGTCCCGTCTGCCCGGAAGCACTGCTGATCGCCACGATCCGTCCGCTCTTCCGCGCCATCATCCCCATCAGCAGCGGCTGAACCGTGTTGTAAAATCCGTCAAGATTCGTCCGGATCACGGAGTCCCACTCCTCCGGCGACATGAACACAAACAGATTATCCCTTGCAATCCCCGCATTGTAAACGATCACATCGGGTGCATCGTCTCCGAAGCAGCCGTTCAGAGCCTCCGCTGCGGCGGAACGATCCGCGACATCGAAAACCAATCCAGTAAAATGCCTCCCCGCGGATTCCGTCAGATTTTTGATTTCCGCCAGTGATGCCGCATCGCGGCTGGCAGTTCCGACCATATCAAATCCATCGTGCGCCAGACGCAGGGCAATCGCTTTTCCGATCCCCCGTCCCGCACCGATCACCAGCGCTGTTTTTTCCTTCATATTCACCCCAAACGATTCACTCTCTGCTGAAAATACAAAATTAATGTATCACGGAAACCACTTCCGTCAAGTCGGAAGTCCGGAGAATTTTCGGAGAGAAAATCCGGCAGATCCGGAAAGAATCCGCACGAAAATCAACTTCGGACTTGACTATTCCCGCAACTGCGTTATAATAAAACTCAAGTCACCGCAGGAAGGGAAGAGCCTCATGACAGCAGAATTCACATTTCAGGTGCCGGCAAAAGAATTCGATTTCATTCCGTTCAACAGGAATCTGGAATCGTTTTTCGCCGCGCACAAGCTCTCCCAGGTCAAGCTGTTCACGATCGAACTCATCGTCGAGGAGCTGGTCACAAACACCCAGAAGTACGGAGGCAGCGGCAATATCGAGATCGCCATCCGCCTTTCCGTCGATACCGCCACCAATAAAATCACGCTTCAGATCCGCGACAACGCCCTTCCGTTCGATCCCTCCCGGACCGGGAACATCGATACCACGCTCTCCATCGAAAAACGCGAAATCGGCGGACTCGGACTGCTGCTCGTTCAGGAAAAATCCGAATCAATGAAATATGAATACCGCAATCATTGCAACATCACAACTCTGACGGTATAGCAATGCGTTCCATCCGGGCCAAAATTTTTCTTGTTGTCATCTCCTTTCTGCTCATCATGAGCTTTGCCTTCAGCTTCTACGCAGTCAACACCACGACCAACTACCGGAAACTGAGAATCAACGAACTGGCGGCAACCGTTCAATACAAAAGCGAACGGATCAACACCTATATCACGGAAATGGAACAGGATGCTCTCTCTCTGGCAAATGCGGCATCCGTCTTCTACCTTTACACGAACCGGAGCAAGGAGATCGGAAACACGATCGTGCTGAACAACATCCGCACTTTTCCGACCGCGGCGGGCGGAGGCATCTGGTTCGAACCGTTCCGTCTTGATCCCGCCCGCAGATTCGCCTGCTTCTACGCATGCTACAACGACAAGGAAAAACTCCTGCTCGATCCCCATTACAACACCGAACAATACAGTTATCTCAATCAGGCCTGGTACAAGCATATCGCCCGGGGCGTGAAAAAACGCGGCGACGTCAAATGGTCCCCCCCCTATCTTGACACGGAAGGAACCAAATCCATCATCATCACCGCCGGAACGGGAATTTACAACCACAATGCGGAACGGGTCGGTCTTGCCACCATCGACTGGCGGATCCAGAACGTCATCCAGGCGATCAGCCGGATCAAACCCACGGAAAACAGCTTCGTCTTCATGTGCGATCCCGAACACGATTACATTCTGGCGAACACGTACAGTCCGGAACGCAGCGAAAAAATGACCGGTCGCTCCCTCCGCTACGCCCCCTGGTTCCAGAATCTGAAACAGGCCACAAAACTTCAGGTTTCCGTCATCCCCTTCAAACTGCACGGAGCCGAATATTACGCCTTTGCGCGCGTGCTCCGCAACGGCATGATGCTTTCCGTTCAGGTGCCTGCGGCGGAACTGTTTGCGCTGATCAATCTGCACAATAAAATCTTTGTCTCGCTGTTTGTCACATTCTCGCTGCTGATGCTGTACTGTGCACTGGTGATCGTCTCGCGCTACATCACGGCGCCGATCCGGAATTTGATGAAGGAAATCACCCGGCTCGGACAGGGAAATCTTGATCACCGCATTTCCGAATCGTCAAAAGATGAGATCGGATCGCTTGCGCGCACATTCAACCGGATGTCCGACAATCTCAAGGACTACATCGACCGGCTCGCCAAGGAGACCTCCTCACGGGAACGCATCACAAGCGAACTGGAAGTCGCCGCCCAGATTCAGAAGGATATCCTGCCGAACCGCTTTCCCCCCTTCCCCGACAAAATCAAACAGTTCGATCTCTATGCCGAAATGCATGCCGCCAAAGAGGTTGCAGGCGACTTCTACGACTTCTTCATGATCGATCAGAACCGTATTGCCTTCGTCATTGCCGATGTCTCCGGCAAGGGCATCCCCGCCGCCATGTTCATGATGAGTGCAAAAACCACTCTTAAAAACAACGCCCTCAGCGGTTACGGAGCCGCCAAAATCATCGAACGCACCAACAAGGCGCTCTGTGAAAACAACGATGTCTGCATGTTCGTAACCATGTTCTTCGGCATTTACGACCTCAGCACCAATGTCCTGCATTACGTCAACGGCGGGCACAATCCGCCGCTCCTCAAGCGCGAGGGAACCACCTACGACTGGCTCCGTCTCGACAAGGGCTTTGCTCTCGGAGTCATGGAAAACAGAGAATATCACGCACGGAAACTCCGTCTCCGCAAAGGCGACCGCCTCTTCTGCTACACCGACGGCGTCACCGAGGCAACCAACGCAGACGGAGAAATCTTCGGCGAAAAACGCCTTCTCTCCGTCATGAACCGGACCGCTTATAAACAGACCCATCTACGCGGGGACCTCAAACGGGTCATGGACAGCGTCCGGGAATTCGCAGGCGGCACCGAACAGTTCGACGATGTCACCATGCTCATCCTCGAAGTCAAGGAATAAAGTTCCTCCCCCACTCCGGAGAATCCGATATTCTCTATCCGATTTCTCCAACCACCTCCAGACATCACCGGCAATGCGCATCAATCCCTGGATTATTTATTTAAAAATAAAGAAATCACTTGTTTCTTCCGGGAACCTGCTTTATATTATGAGTTCTCCAAACTTTTAACATAATAAGGTGAAACGATGTCAACAAATCTATTGGAAGATCTGAAGGCTCGCGGATTCGTCTACCAGTCGACCGACGAGAAAGCACTTGCAAAAGCTCTGTCAGAGGGTCCGATCACTTATTATGTGGGATTCGATCCGACCGGAGACAGTCTTCATGTGGGACACCTTCTTCCCGTCATGGCCATGCGTTGGCTCCAGAAAGCGGGGCATCGTCCCATCGCCCTCGTGGGCGGTGCGACAGGACTTGTGGGCGATCCCTCCGGCAAACAGGAGGCCCGTCCGATTCTGACCAAGGAGAAAGTCGCCCAGAACTGTGCCGCCATCGGCGAACAGCTCAAACGATTCCTGCCCTACGACAATGTCGTCATGGCAAACAATCTCGACTGGCTCGGTGAAATGAAATATCTCGATTTCCTGCGCGATATCGGATCCAAATTCAGCGTCAACAAGATGCTGACTGCCGAATCCGTCAAACTCCGGATGGAAACCGGTATCACATTCATGGAATTCAGCTACATGCTTCTCCAGTCCTACGACTACTACATCCTGAACCGCGATTACGGCTGCACGCTGGAACTCGGCGGACAGGATCAGTGGGGAAACATCGCAGCAGGCATCGACCTGGTCCGCCGTCTCTCCCAGAAAGAGGTGCACGGATTCACCATGCCGCTGCTGCTGAACAGTCAGGGAAAGAAATTCGGAAAATCCGTCGGCGGAGCGGTCTGGCTCGACAAAAACAAAACCAGTGTCTTCGACTACTATCAGTTCTGGCGCAATGTCGATGACGCCGATGTCCGGAAACTCATGGGCTATTTCACCGCCCTCCCGCTAGATGAGATTCAGACTCTGTGCGATGCATCCATCAACCGGGCAAAAGAGGTTCTTGCATTCGAAGCCACATCGCTTGCGCACGGACACGACGAGGCCGCAAAAGCCTATCTCGCTGCCTGCACCAAGTTCGGATTCGCCGACAAGGACGGCACCATTCCGACTTCCAGCCGGATCCGCGAGATCAAACCCGATTCCTCCGCCGCGCTCGACGATCTCCCAACCTATCGGCTGACGCTCCCCGCGGAAGGAATCTGGATCGTCAAACTGCTTGCCGATTCCGGTCTCTGCAAATCCAACGGAGATGCCCGGCGACTGATCCAGGGCGGTGGAGCCTATCTGGGCGACAAACGAGTCGAAAGCGCCGACTGCACCGTCACCGCGGCAGATTTCAAAGACGGAGCAGTCATCCTGAAAGCCGGTAAAAAGAATCTGAAACGGATCGTTCTCGCCTGATACCCAAGGCAGAAACAATCCGATTCCGTCGGAGTGCAACGCCGGAAACATCAAAAATGTTTCCGGCAGACTCCTTGATTTTATCCAGATCCGCACTATCTTTTTCTCATGATGAAACAACAGGACACATCAAAATATAAATATATCCATCCTGATCCCGCAGGCAATCCGGAAGAGAAATTTCTGGTCTGTCCGAACTGCGGAGAAACGCTGCTGCCCGCGGATATCGAATCGTTTTCCACCTGTCCTTACTGCAACACCAAGCTGGAATTCAGCAATGATCTGGAGGATTTTATCCTCTCTCCGCTGATTTCCCACTGGATTCAGGCAGTCCGGAACCGTCAGGAATCAGGCCGCGAAAGCCGTTACCGCCAGTGAGCGGACCGATCCCCCGTTCGCTGAAATTGCACGGAAGAAGTTGCAAAACGGCCGAATGGATGCTATTATTCTCTTGTACATAAGTTTTTTGCAGGGAGTTACAGATGATGAGACTGTGCGCGATTCTTTTTCTGGCAGCGGCCGGATGGGCAGTTCCGCTTTCCGCGGAGGTATTTTCACTCTGGCCGTTTTCCTCCGGCGACGGCGGAGGCTCTCTGGAAGATGCTCTGAAACCCTCCAGGCTCTGGTCCGAAAAAGTCGTTGTGGATGGACATTCGCTGGAGCTCGGGGTCTCGCTGGTCCAGAATCCGCTGGATGTCTGCTACAAAAATCTGCGCAAGCTCTATCCGGATGCCCGCTTTGCGGCAAACTCGAACTCTCTGCTGGTCGAAATCAAACGGAAAAACGGAATCCGACGCCGCCTTTATCTGCTCGCCATCGAAGGGATTTATCCGACGATCGAATTCACGATGGATCTTCCGGCGGAAAAGCTGAAACCTTCGCACTGGCCCGCGGATTTTCCGCTGCCGCCGGGAAGCAAACCGATCGCGGTCATGGAATTTCCAAAACGGAACGCGGTTTATGGAGCGTTCTCATCGGAATTCGGGATCTCCCAGACTCTTCCGAGCGTTGCCGCCGCGCTGAAAAATGCCGGCTGGAACAGCATTACAAACGAACACAAGGATGCCTTCAACGGCACAGGAGAGGTGCTCATGAAACAGAATCCGCCGTCACTGATTATCATCGGGTTCTCGCCGACCAAAAACGGGGGATGCATCGGAACCATCTACAAACGCCGGAACCAGTGAATTCTCACAGAAGCGGCGTCAGCAGGGCACAGAGATTTTCGGCAGCCCGGACGACTCCTTTTTTCGCATAAATCTGATCCAGCGTCACTTCATCGGAAGCGGCGAGCTCCCCTTCGAGTTCCGTCTTGAGCTGACGGATGAAACTCTCTCCGCGAATGACGGTATCTAATTCAAAATTCAGCCGGAAACTCCGGACATCGCAGTTGCTGGATCCCACAAGCGCCCATTCTGAATCCACCAGCATCGCCTTGGCATGCACGAAAACACCTCTCCGTTCAAAGATGCGGACCCCATCCTCCAGCAGAGATTCGTAAAAACTGCGGGAAGCCAGCTTCACATAGAAATGATTGTTGTTCATCGGCACAATCACCCGGACATCGACTCCGCGCGCGGCAGCCATTCTCAGCGCCATGAGGAACGGCGTATCCGGAACAAAATATGGACTGATGATCCAGATGCTTTTCTCGGCGGTGGAAGCAGCGGTATAAAACACTTTCTCGCTGCCCTCGTAGCATTGTCCCCAGCCGGAGCAGATCAGCCGGATCGCGCAGTCGCCGCAGGGAGCGACCGGAGGAAGAAGAGCCGCATTCAGAATATTTTCCTCGGATTCATTCGCCGCATAGAACCAGTCGCGGAGAAACGACATCTCCAGTTCGCCGACCACCGGACCCTCGATCCGGCAATGCAGATCGTGAATCGCGCTTTCCCCCTTCCGCCGGACCGGAACATTCTCCTCGCTGATATTCACGCCCCCGAGAAAACCGACTCTGCCATCCACCACCAGAAGTTTCCGGTGATTGCGCATCTGGAAGCGCCAGCGCGTCAGACTGTTCGCCAGGGAAAAGGGACGAATCTTGAAATTTTCGATCCCGCGCCCGTATTTGTTGAACATCCGGTAAAACGAGGAAAAAAAACTCCCGAAACTGTCATAGAGAATTTTGACATCGACCCCCTCGCGCGCACGATCCTCCAGAGTCTTCAAAATGTAGTGCCCGATCTCATCATCTGCAATAATGAAGCTCTGAAGCAGAATCGAACGGTGCGCGGCATTGATCGCGGCAAGCATGGCGGGATACGCCGCGGTGCCGTCGCGCAGGAGCTTCACGGAATTGCCATGCACGGAACAGGTCTCAGGCATGGTCCGGTCCAGAGTCGTTGCAGAAACGGAACCGCCGCGAACAATGAAGCGCTGCAGCCTGGAATAATACTCATCCAGTTTGGGATGCGCCTTGATCTTCGCGATAAAGTCGCTGGCGGAATCCGCAACGCGCCGTCCCATGGAAGCCTTCCGGCTGCGCCCCGTCAACAGATACAGAATCACCCCGAACGCGGGGAACGCGATAATCACCGTAAGCCACAGCGATGTCCTCTGCGGTTCATCCCCCTGATTCCGCAGAACATCCAGAGCACAGACGACCGCAGCCAGTAGGAGCACCATGATCCAGCTCCCGTAAACGACTACTTCCACATGTTCCAGCCATTGCATCGTCCGCATACCTCTCCTTAGCTGCCGGGAAAATAACACGGTTTCTCCAGCACGTCAAATGAAAAAAAAGATTATTTTTATTTCATTTCATTGATTTTTTTCAAAATCCGGACTATTCATATATTCAGAAAGGAGAAACATTATGCGATTCACATCCCGCTTCCATCTGCTGGCAAGCAAGTTCAGAATCCCCCTGGTAATTCTCCTGCTCTCTCTGGTGTTTTTTCTCTTTTCCCGGACGGAGACCGTCTCAATCGGAAGCGTCTCTGCTCTGATTTTCTGTCTTCTGCTGAAAAAAAGAAGCGCCCTGCGCTGCCATAAGGGACTTTTACATTTCTCTCCCGCCGCGTGCGGTTCCCAGAGCCCTTCAGGAGAGAATACTAGCCCCCCTCTTCGGAAATAATGGAACTCTGAAGCAGGATCGACCGGCGTGCGGAGCTGATCGCATCCGGCATGGCAGATTCCGCTGATGACTGTCTGCCGGAGCAAAATTCTCAAGAGGATCTTCCGCTCCTGCTCATGCTTTCCGGGATCGCAATGTGATTTCTTCAGAACATTCCGTAAAAAAAAATGATAATTTTCTTCCTGAACTGTTGATTTTTCCCGGATACCGGGCTATTCTTAGCACAGAGAAGGAATGAGAGGAGAAACGTTATGAAATTCACATACCGATTCAATCTGCTGCTGCCTGACCAGTTCCGAATTCCGATGGTGATTCTCCTGATCTTTCTGGCGGATTTTCTCTTTTATCGTGTGGATACACAGACAATCGGAAGTGTTCCGTTCCTGATTTTTTATCTGGTGCTGCTGATTTTCTCGCTGCCTCATCGTCTGGATTTCATGCCGATGAATTTCCGTCTTCTCTGGGGATTTGTCTTTTTTCTCAGCTCGCTCGGACTGCTCTATTCAGTCAATTTCTACAGCATAGCCGTTCCGCTGTTTGCGCTTTTCTCCTTCCGCATGGTATCCTCCACGGCGGTATGGGAAACAAGAATCGGGAAATGGTTCCGGAATCTTCTGCTCCTGTTTGCATCCGTCTTCTTTGACTGGTACTATCAGATCCGTGTTGCGTTGGAAAATCTCGGCAGCTCAAAACCGATCCTGGTAAAATTCATGCGCGGAATCTTTCTCTGGTTTCTGCCGATCCTGTTCACATTTCTGTTTCTGCTGCTGTTTGCAAGCGCCAATCCGATCATAGAAAAGGGGGTTGACAATCTTCTGAAAACGCTTCAGGAAATTCAGCTGCCGAGCTTCTCCCGTCTATTCTTCTGGTTCTGCGTCTTCCTTTCCACGACCGCTCTGAGTGGACTGACCCTTTGGAAACGCACTTGCGAAATCTGGGATCAACATCTGGCACTCTGCACCTATCAGGTCGAGCTCGGACAATCTGCCGATCACCTTCTGGCCCGAATCATGACGCGCGGTCTGATTCTGTTCAATCTTCTGTTTCTGGTTCAGAATATCTTTGACATTGAATATCTCTGGTCGGGCGCCACGCTCCCCAACGGAATGACCTATGCGGAATACGCACACCGCGGAGCCTATCCGCTGATTGCCACCGCTCTTCTTGCCGGAATCCTGACTCTGGTCACATTCTGCCGTCAATCCAGCGGGCCGGTATGGAAATGGGCAAGGATACTGGTATACGTATGGCTTCTGCAGAATGTGTTCCTGGTGGCATCCTCCCTGCTCCGGCTGGAAAAATATATTTCCGTGTACAGCCTGACCGAACTCCGCGTTGCAGCGGCCTTCTGGATGCTGCTGGTTGCGTGCGGACTCTTCCTGATCCTGTATAAAATCTGGAAAAACAAAGATTTTGCCTGGCTGGTCTGGGCCAACGGCGGAGCCCTGTTGGTACTCATGCTGTTCCTCATGCTGTTTGATGTCCGCGGCTGCATTGCGGAATATAATCTGGCGCACTGCCGGGAGATCGTCAAAGAAACCAAAGAGGGCATTCAGCCGGTTTCACTGGATGTGCAATATCTCTGTTCGCTGGGATATCCGGCTCTGCCCGCTCTGCTGAAAGCGGAGGAAAAAGGCATTGAGATTCCGCCCAATCAATATGGCGACGACCGAATCAAAGAACTGTATCTCGGACTCGGCAAAGATCTCGACAACTGGCGAACCTTTACCCTTCACCGGTATCTTGTCCAGAAAAAAGCAGAACCGCTGTACACAAAATCTGAAAAATAACCCTCAAAAGCCCTCTTTTGCAAGAAAATATTCTTTTTTTTCAGATTTCAGTTTGACATTCCCCAAAACAATGATACATTAATGCACATTGCAAATCCGGTGCCCAATGGTGTAACGGTAGCACAACTGATTCTGGTTCAGTTTGTTGAGGTTCGAATCCTTATTGGGCAGCCATTTTCCCTTTCTTTTTTCGTTTCCGAGTCTCCTTTTTGAAGATCTTTTTTGCTGTGTATTTTTCTTTGAAACGTTTTTTGCGTTTTTGCATACACGAATTCCGATTTGCTGTCATTTATCCTCATTGCTTGATATTGTCCTGATGAACGGATTTTCAGAAAAAACTGTTTTTTTTTCCGGAATCGCTCTTGCAACAGCCGAATAGAGGAATATATTGCCACTAATGAGAGGTTTTCCTTTCTGGTACGAAAACGCTCTCAACGGCGTTCCGGTGAAACTGCCATAAGTCACTATGCTCCTTAAAAAAATCCCAAAACCGCAGATCACGCTGCAGACAGGGAACCATCCATGCATGTTGGTTTCTGTTTCCGTTTTCGGATTTTTTTGAACAAGCACGCGGACTTCTGGCAGTTTCGCTTTTTATCATGGCCGGCCCCGGAACGACGGCATAACCGTCCGCAACGGCAAGAACCATCAGAAAGAAACCTGTACGGAGGTATCATAAAATGAAAAAGGGTCCCGATCTCAGCCGGGAAGAATTAGTCGCCAGGTATGAAAAACAATCCATGGACAAGGTATGGCCGATTTTCTGGCAGTACCGCAGTCTTCTTTTTGCCGCCACGGGAACCATGATCATCTTCAATATGATCGGGCTCACCATGCCGTGGATGCTCAAGATCGCCATCGACCGGATCCTGCCGAATGCCGATTATGTGCTCTTCTGGGTGCTGAGCGGATCCATGATTATTATTTATCTGATGCGCATGCTCCTGCGGTATGTGGCATCGTATCTGGTGGATTATACGGGAATCCGTCTGATTGTTGATATCCGTCAGAAAGTGTTCCGGCATCTGCAGAGCCTCTCGCTGAAATTTTACGAGGAGTACAGAACAGGAAAGCTGATCTCCAACGTCATCAGCGACGTCGGACTGCTCAACATGCTGATGCGAGTCATCTCCCAGGCTGGAGAACAGATTTTCCAGCTGCTGCTCATTGCGCTTCTGCTTCTTTTCCTCAACTGGCAGATGGGAGTCCTGGTTCTCTGCACCATCCCGATCCATTACCTGAACTTCCGCCATTTCCGCAAAATCATGAAAAACGACTCCATGATGATGCAGGAAAAAGTATCGGAAATTTCCGCAAACCTCTCCGAAACGCTTTCCGGCGTGAAAGTGGTGAAATCGTTTGCGAAAGAGCATTCGGAAAATCTCCACTTCTTCCAGAATCTGCGCCCGCTGGTGGACCTGCAGATGCGTGTCACGGTGGACGGGGTTTATCTCTGGGCGATCTTCGATATGCTGACCGTCCTGACCTATCTTGCCACGATCGGAATGGGAATCCGTTATGTTCAGCTTGGAACGGTCTCCATCGGAGAATTCGTCGCCTTTTACAGTTATGTCTCCATGATGCTCCAGCCGATCAACGTGCTCTCCGGACTTTCGGTGACTTTCGCACAGGGACTTGTCGGAGCCAGCCGTATCGTGCACCTTCTGAACACGATGCCGGAAATCAAAGAAGCGCCGAATCCGCTTCAGCCCTCCAAACTGGTTGGCAATATTGAGTTCAAACATGTCATGTTCAGCTACGGCAAGGATCAGCCGCCGGTCATCAATGATTTCTCGCTGACGATCAAACCGGGCGAAAAAGTTGCACTGGTCGGCCCCAGCGGATCCGGAAAATCGACGATCACCAATCTACTTCTCCGCTTCTACGACGTAAGTTCCGGAGTCATCAAAGTGGATAATCTCGACATCCGCAAACTCGGCTTTGAGGCCTACCGCCGGCATATCGGAGTGGTGCTTCAGGAACCGTTCCTCTTCTCCGGCTCCATCCGGGAGAACATCGCCTACGCGAAAGAGGATGCGACTGAAGAGGAGATCGAAAACGCCGCCCGCCTTGCCAATGTCGAAGAGTTTGTGGAAACTCTTCCGGAAGGATATGAAACGATCATCGGAGAAAACGGAGCCAGTCTTTCCGGCGGACAGAAACAGCGTCTTGCGATTGCCCGCGCCATTCTGAAAAATCCCGCGATCCTGATTCTCGACGAAGCGACCAGCGCTCTGGACACCGTCTCTGAATATCTGGTGCAGGAAGCCCTCGACCGTCTGATGGAAGGCAAGACCACCATCATCATCGCGCACCGTCTCTCCACGATCCAGAATGCGGATAAGATCGTCGTTCTGGAAAGCGGCAGAATCGTCCAGCAGGGAACCCACGAAGAGCTCATGGCTCAGGAGGGAACCTATAAGGAACTTTATCAGACGCAGCGCAAAATGGCAATCCAGCACTAGGAAACGGGAGAATCCATCATGAATCTGCAACAGAACAGAATCCGGATCAGGGAACAGCTGAAGGTGTTCCGGAGAATCGTTTATGTCATATTGGTTCTTGTCATCATCATGTTTTCCTTCATGCTCTTCGGGCATATGGATGATGAGGTGATCGGAAACGGAACCGTCACAGGAATCCGCGACTACGATCTGAAAGCGCTGGTCAGCGCAAGGACCGTCCGCATCCTCCGGCACGAGGGAGAGTTTGTCGAACGCGGAGAAAAACTGCTCGAATTCGACGACCGCAATCAGAGAGATACCATCACCGTCCTGAAAAATCAGGTCAAAGAACTGGAACTCAATATTGCCGTCAAGGAGAAAGATTTCAAGCTCCTGCAGAAAGATCCACTTCCCGCCTATTACCGGCATACCCGTCTTCAGCTCAAGGAAGCCAAGGAGCGCCTCGCCCGTTCCGAGCACGAAGTCGAAGTCTATAAGAAGCTCTACGGACAGAAAGTCATCTCGCGCCGGGAATTCCTCAAAATCGAAATGGAACACCTCGGTAACAGCATGACCGTGCAAAGACTCGAAGAAGACTGGAAAAAACTTCAGGAAGGCATGGCCGCCGAAATTCTCGACAAGGCAAAACAGGAACTCGTCCTCCTCCGCCAGAAGCGGGCGGGCAAACTCGATGAACTCGCCATGGCGGAGCGTCATCTTGAAGATTACGTCATGCGCGCCCCAGATGCGGGAATCCTTACCGATATTCCTCCGCGGCCGGGCGGATATTATGAAAAAGGCGATGTCATCATCAAATTTGCAGCAAACCAGAACAAAAAAGTCATCGCCCTCATCAGCGAAAACCAGATTTTCAAAGTGGAACCCGGTCAGCCGGCGCGTATCACCAGCAAGCAGTACAACTATCTGGATTACGGCTATTTCCACGGCAAAGTCGATCTGGTTTATCAGCTTCCTGTGGAAATCAACGGACAAAACTACTATCCGGTTAAAATTATTCTTACAGGCGAACCGCAGCCGCTCCGCTTCGGTTCCAGCTGCGAAATCACCATTATCACAGGACGCGAACGTATCATCTTCGCTCTCCTTGGAATCCGCAGCAAAGATTATCTCCAGCGCCATGGACTGGATCTCAGGAAAAAGTTCATGCGCTCAATGGAAAAAATGGATCCGCAACCGGAAAAAACCGACTCGTCCGCATCCAAATAACCCCTCATGGACGGAAAGACATGCCCTCTCCCCCGGCGACCATCGCCGGTTTCATGTCTTTCCGTCCATTTTTTGTAAAGAGTCTCTGAATTATACAATATTGTACAATAAATTCAAAAAATATTAAACATTTTTGTCTTTAAGGGATTGTTTTTTCTGAAAAATATTGTATAATTTAAAAACAGTAAAACAGTGGAAAATGGTAAAATTCATGCAGAAATCGCAAAGAACAAAAGTCATAAGCAGCATACGGCAAATGATTTCCGAGGGGAAATATACCGCAGGAAACCGGCTGCCGACAGAGCATGAACTGGCAGAAGTTTTGAATGTCTCCCGTGGAACAGTCCGGAGCGGCCTGCGAGAACTGGTCGCAGAAGGAGTTCTGGAACAGCGGCCCGGGGTCGGAAGTTTTGTTTCAAGTCTTCTGGCCCGGAGACCCGCGGGGACAGAGCATGCAGCAGATAAGACAAAGGTGCTTTTTCTGGTATCCATGCGGAAAGGCGAGTTCAATTCCCAGCTTCTGGAAGGAATGGAATCGGTGCTGTTCCGTCATGGTCTGGAGCTTGCGATTTACAATATTGCCGATTCGCTGGAAAAAGTAGGGCAGATTCTGAAACGGGTGAACCTGGATACCTGTGCGGGGATTTTATTTTCCCCGGTGATTCTCCCCAACTATTACGACATCAACAGCCGGATTCTGGATTGTCTTGATCAGACAGGGATCAAATATGTGGTAGTGGACTCCCCCGTTGCGGAAAATGGAGTAATCCGCGGCAATTTTGTCGGGAGCGACGGTTACACGGCGGAACGGGAAATCGTCCGTTATCTGACGGAAGCGGGACACCGGCGAATCGGCAGTATCCGAGTCTTCAACAGCGTTTATACAGCGGATCAGCGATTCAGCGGGATCTGCGATGAGCTCCGCCGTCAGGGGCTCTCGCTTGCACCGGAACTTCATACCGTTATTGAAGATGTCCCTCTCCATGAACAGGGTCGGCAGCGGGTCCGCGAAATGATCGCCCTCCCCGATCCGCCGACGGCGATCATCTGTTCACACGACGTCATAGCAATGAATGTCATCGACGAACTGGATAAACTGAGCAGAAAGGTCCCGGACGACATCTCCATCATAGGATTTGATGACGAAACCTTTTCCGCGACCTTCAATCTCTCGACAGTCCGTCAGCCATTCCGAGAAATCGGAGCTCATGCGGCCGAAATTCTTCTGGAAAACAAAAAGCAGGGCAGATACCAGGAATTCCTGCCCTGCCGTTTGATAGAACGTAAAACAGTTGCAAACAAAAATACAACGATAAAAAAAGGAGAGCAATAATGCAACGGAGAGTCCGAAATTTCACATTGATAGAGCTTCTGGTTGTGATTGCAATTATCGCAATTCTTGCAGCAATTCTGTTGCCGGCTTTGAATAAGGCAAGAGAGAAAGCTCAAACATCGAAATGTATGTCGAATCTGAAACAAATCAGTCTTGGAATTTCTCAATATATAGCAGATAATCAGGAATGGCTGCCGAGCGCCACCCAAGATGGAGGAACTCCCGGTTACTGGAAATATCAGCTTGCCCCTTATACAGGAAAGCACCAGCCGGATGACTGGGGAACGATCAGAAGTGATGGAAAGAATTTCGGACGCAACAGTGTTTTCGGCTGTCCTCTTTTCGGAGGGTTGCCAGCCTCTTTGAGAAGTGAAGAACTGGGTAATCAAGGGCTTTATTCCGGCCTCGGATGGAACAACTGGCTGAGTTATAATCCGACCCTCACGGACGGAAGTGCCACAGGACCGGTCAAGATCTCCCGCTTTAAACGTCTTCTTTCAGAAACAGCTCTTGTTGGAGATGCCCCTGATGCGAACTCCTATGTTACCGATACATGGAAAAAGAACTATGCCTGTCTACTTCCTGATTATGAGGCAATAACTCCGCGTCATAACGGAGGACCTTACATTCTCTGGGTAGACGGACATGTAGCCTGGATTCACCGGGCCCAGCTTGCAGCAGGAAAAAACGATCCCTACCAGGGATATCATGATAACTGGTACTATTTTCTAGCTCACTAAATCAGAAAGGAACCATACAATATGACAATTCACTCACTTCCGGTAACATGTGGAATCGCCCTGTTGACGGGACCACTTCTTGCGGAGCTTCCCTCTCCAGCAAACACACTCTCTCTTTTTCCTGCGGAGCCTGGATACAAAATAACCTATAATGGAGAACAGGGAGCTCGCTGGAGCGTCAAAAACAACCATCTGGAAATTCGCCGGGAAAAGCCGTCTAACGATCCAGGCATCCGGGGAGGCATCCGGATCACTCCGGCAATTGATCTGAACTCTTTTCCCGGGGCGGCAAACCTGAAAATCAAATATCGCGGAGGAGATGTCAAACAAGAGTATCATCTTTTCGCTCAATGGTATTTCGATCAGCCTAGAGGTTCCGCAGGTCGAATGATAACGATCAAAGGGAGCCGTGAATGGCAGGAGGTCGAACTGCCGATTCCGCGCCGAGCCATTGGCAACAAAACTGGAATAGTCGTCATCAAGTTCGATCCGGAAAGCAATTTTGATATCGCATCAATCAGGATGGGAGAAAAACGAAGCATTTCTGTGGAACTGGGATGCGAACCGGAAAACGTCATGAAGCGCCTGGTTCTGAAAGGACGAACCTCTGCCGATGAAAAATCCGTTACTATCACACTGCGGAAAGCCGATGGAAAAACGGTCAAACGAACCGCAGCCACCCGAGACGGACTCTATGAAATAAGTTGGGATAATCCACCGCTCTCTGTTCAGGCCTACAATACGATCACAGCCTCGACAGCGTCGGGGGAGACCTCTCTGCCGCTTCAAGTATTCGGCTATCGCCCGAACTATGACTTTGCGTGGCTCAAAGCACAAGGCCCCAAAATCGTAACTGCTGACGGCAAGGAATTTCTGCCAGCGGGAATCGGGTATGCACGCGATGTCATTATCAGCAATCAGGACGATGCCGTTATGAGCTTTGCGAAAGCCCGCGGATTAAATACCATCCGTCTTCCTTTTTACACGCGCTTCTTCAATAACAATCAGAAGGAACCGATTGATCTGGAAGAACATATGCGCAATTTCATTGATCCGGTCATTCAGGCGGCAAAACGCCACAACATGTATGTGATTCTGGATGACCACGGTTACTTCAGCGAAAAGATTGACGAGGCCAAAGCCCGCAGCAAACAGGCGGTTTCCCTCTGGGATGATGCCGGAGTGGCGGAATGGACTAAGCGTTGGCGCAAGATTGCGGAACGTTATAAAAATGAACCGCATGTTCTCGGCTATGAATTGATGAATGAACCGCATGATATCCGTCCGGAACTGGCTCGGGAATGGTATACGCGGGCGATTCGGGAAATCCGCAAAGTTGATAAAAAACATCTCATTCTTGTCGGTTCCGCGGACTGGTCGCACAGCCGCTCCATGGAACGGACATGGGGACCAACTGCCTCTACAGCCGATGCTCCCTACAATAATCTTGTTTTCGCCTTCCATGACTATCCTCTCGACAACCATCCATGGATTGTCAAGAAGCATGTTCTGAAATTCCGCGACACCCATAAAGTTCCTGTCATGTGCACTGAATTCGGGGCAACTCACTGGGACAAAGGGGAAACGGTCTGCCGGGAATTTCAGGCAGGACTGCTTGCCTTCTGCGCACAGTCCGGAACCGGATGGATGGTTTGGGCTCTCGGAGAGTTGCGAGATCATCCCCGGAATCCTTATAACGAGGTGGACAAGGTTGGGTTCGGGCCGCCGCGGGAAGCCGATTCCTGTGCTTACAGTGATTTGTGGGCACCTGTTGCCAAAGTCACAGCATCCTCATTTCCTGAGCCGTAATCATCCAAACAGCATTACAGGATTTATCTTTTCCTCTCCCGGCGGAAGTTGCCCCTTCCGCCGGGATTTTTCCTTTCCGAAAAAACGGATTTGTAAAACTTCGAATCCGTTATAGATTATCTCCACGCAACTCATAAGCAACGGAATGGATATGAACTACAAAGTCTCCTACGCGAAAACTCTCAACTACGAAGCCGCCAACCTCAGGCCGGCTCTCGAAAAAGTCTTCAAAGAACAGCTCCACTCCTCTGGTGGCGTCTCCGGAAAACGAATCATGCTGAAACCAAATCTGCTGGCATGGCGCCATAAAGAGGATATCGCCTGCGTCCATCCAGCGGTCATCCTCGAAACAGCAAAACTCTTTCTCGATGCGGGCGCGGCAAAAGTCGCCATTCTGGAAAATCCCGCCGTTCAGACGGCTCCATCCATCCTGCATTCCATGGGGATCGACGCAGAACTGAAAAAACTCAATGTCTCTTCCGCCAACTTCACGGACTATCGACGCCTTCCCGTCCCGGAACAGGTCCGCTTTCACAATCTTGAACTCGCGGCGGAATATCTGGACTTCGATGCGGTCGTCAACATCGCCAAAGCAAAAACTCATGCCATGATGACCCTTACCTTGTGCGTAAAAAATCTTTTCGGTCTCGTAAAAGGAAGCGAACGAATGGGCTGGCATCTTGCAGTCGGAAAAGATTTCGCGAAATTCGCCGACATGCTCCTCGATATCTATCTGACGGTTCGTCCGCAGTTCAATCTTCTCGATGCGGTCGTCTGCATGGAAGGCAACGGCCCCGGCAGCGGCACCCCCGCATCCCGCGGATTTCTCGCCGGCTGCTCCGATTCACTCGCTCTGGATGCCTCCGTTGCAGAAAAACTCGGTGTACCGAACCTGCTTCTTCTGCGGAACGCCGCGGAACGGGGAATCCTGCCGGATTTCGAAGACGCAGGAGAGATTCCGGAAAAAAATCCGTTGAAACTGCCCGATCCGCCGGGAATTCTCTCGGAATGGGGCGTCACACTGCCGCCGTTCCTGAAAAACGTAATGCGGGATTTTGTCGTATCAAAACCGAAGCTGAATCCGGATCTCTGCATCGGCTGCGGACTCTGTGTGAAAATGTGTCCTCCGCAGTCGCTGAAACTGGTCAAAGGGAAACCGGTATTCGATCTGCCGAACTGCATTCGCTGTTACTGCTGTCAGGAGCACTGTCCCAAAGGAGCGATCACTCCCAGGAAAACAGTTCCGATGAAACTTGCCGAATCCTTTGAAGATGCTGTCCGCGCCCTCTTCGGAACCAACGCGCGGAACACTCGGAAAAAATCCTGAGGACAATCGAAAAAACTCTTTTCCTTCCTCCCGGAGACAAACGGAAAATATTCGAAAAAATCAGCCTCCGGGAGCTGCCGTTCCTTTCCGCCGAATTGAAAAAAACACTTTGAAATGCTATATTTTACCCAACCACTTGCTTATGTAACGAACAAAGGAGAAGCAATGTCAGAGTTGAAATATCTTGAGCCCCTGATGAAACGGGGCAACGACTTCCTTGGGACAAAATATCCCATCATCTGCGGAGCCATGACCTGGGTTTCGGAACCGAATCTTGTCGCTTCGGTCAGCAATGCGGGCTGCTTCGGCTGTCTCGCGGGCGGAAACGCCCCCACGGAAATCCTCCGGCAGCAGATCGAACAGGTGAAGTCGCTCACCGATCGTTCCTTCGCGGTCAATCTGATCACCATCGCACCGGCCTACCAGGAACATCTTGCCATGCTGAAAGATGTCAAAGTGCCGTACATCGTGTTCGCCGGAAGTTTTCCGAAAGAAAAAGAAGTCATCGCCGCCAAGGAAACCGGGGCAAAAGTCATGTGCTTCGCCTCAACAGAATCCATCGCGGAACGAATGATTAAATTCGGCGCGGATGCCATCATTCTCGAAGGAAGCGAAGCCGGTGGACATATCGGTCACGTTTCCTCGGTCGTGCTGATGCAGCAGGTGCTGTTCCGTTTCGCGGATCAGATCCCGATGTTCTGCGCAGGCGGCATCGCCACGGGAAAAATGATCGCACATACTCTTCTGATGGGCGCGGCGGGAGCTCAGCTCGGAACTCGATTCGTCATGACCGACGAATGCAAGGCTCATCCGAAGTTCAAAGAGGTGTTCAGCAAAGCCAATGCCCGCGATGCAATCGCAACACCGCAGTTCGATTCGAAACTGCCGGTTGTCTCCGTCCGCTCGCTCAAGAACAAGGGAATGGAGCAGTTCGGAAAACTCCAGCTCAGTCTGCTCAAGCAGCTTGAAGCAGGAGAGATCCATCGTCAGGAGGCTCAGGAGCAGGTGGAACGCTTCTGGATCGGTGCGCTCCGCAAGGCGGTCGTCGAAGGAGATGTGGATCACGGATCTCTGATGGCGGGACAATCCGTCGGACTCGTTGACAAGATCGTTCCGATCCGCGAACTGATCCACGAACTTGTCACAGATGCCGAAAAAGAGCTCGAACTCGTAAAATCGAAGCTCGGCTGAAATGCGGGAACCCGGTAAAAAACCATCCTTCACGGATGCGTGGCGCAACGTCAAAGTCTTTGCATCGTATTACAGACCGTACAAAGGATTGGCGGCGGCGGATCTTATTTCCATTCTGGCTCAGTCGGGCCTGACGATCCTTCTGCCAATGGTCGTCTACCGGGTTTTCAACACCTATCTGCCGCAGATGGAGCTTCCGAAGCTCCTGACTGCGGCAGTGCTGCTTTTTTTACTGACCGCTCTGATCAGCGGCGCCGAATATGTGAGTCTGCGCTGGGGACACATCCTCGGAGCCCGCATGGAAGCCGATATGCGCCGCGATATCTTTTCGCATATTCAAAAACTTTCCTTCAACTATTTCGACCGGACCAAAACGGGTCACATCATGTCCCGTATCTCCAACGACCTGACCATGCTTGCGGAAACTGCGCATCATGCACCGGAGGATCTTCTCATCTCGACCCTGACTCTGACGGGAGCATTCATTGTCATGTTCAGCATCAATCCGCTTCTGGCGGCGATCACGCTGATACCTCTGCCCTTCATCATCGTCTGGGGATCGATTTTCCAGTCCCGGATGCGCCGCGGATTCCGAAGCGTCCGGGAAAAAATCGCAGAAATCAACCGCAGTGTCGAGAACTCCATTCAAGGGGTCCGCGAGGTCAAATCCTTCACCAACGAGGGAATGGAGATCATCAAATTCAAAAAGGTGAACACATCCTTCCTCTCCGCAAAAGAGGAGGTTTACTCCACGCTCGCTTCGTTCCACGCTGGCGAAAAGTTCCTGATGCAGTCCTATTCCCTTCTCTTCATCGGAGCCGGCGCTCTGCTTGCGTATTTTGAAAAGGCGGATATCCCGCAGATCATCGCCTTCTTCATGTATTCCCGTTACATCACGATGCCGATGATGAGAGCTCTCAGCTTCACGGAACAGTTTCAGCAGGCATCCTCGGCATTCGAGCGTTTCCAGGAGGTCATGCTTGAGAATCCCGATCTCGAAGATGCTCCGGATGCCGTGATCCCGGAAAAAATTCACGGGACCATCCGATTCAATAATGTTTCCTTCTCCTATCCGTCGCGTCCGGATTCGGATGTCATCGATCACGTCTCCTTTGAAGTGAAAGCGGGAACCACAGTTGCGCTGGTCGGAGAATCCGGAGCGGGCAAGTCCACGATCGCGGCGCTGATTCCCCGGTTCTACGATGTCTCCGAAGGCAGCATTGAAATCGACGGCATCGACATCCGCAAATACCGTCAGAAAGATCTGCGTGCCCGGATCGGCATTGTCCAGCAGTCGGCGTTCCTGTTTGACGCCTCCATCCGGGAAAACATTCTCTTCGGGCGTCCCGGCGCTTCGGAGGAAGAGGTTCTGGAAGCCGCTCGGGAGGCCAATGCTCTCGACTTCATTTCCACTCTGCCCGAAGGTCTGGATACTCAGACCGGAGAACGAGGAGTCAAACTTTCCGGCGGACAGCGCCAGCGCATCTCCATAGCGCGAGTCTTTCTGAAAAATCCGCCGATCCTCATTTTCGACGAGGCAACCAGCGCCCTCGACAACGAATCGGAAGAGCTTGTCCGCCAGTCCATGGAAACGCTCTGCAAAGGCAGAACCGCCATCATCATTGCACACCGTCTTTCCACGGTAAAACATGTTGATCTGATCTACTGTCTTAAAAACGGCAGACTCATCGAGAGCGGATCCCATGCGGAACTGATCGCGAAAAACGGTTACTATAAAAAACTCTACGACATGCACTCCTTCTGAATTCCGGCGCACCATCCCCCTGTCCGTTCAAATCAGAAAACATCGCTCCGTTCAGGAAAATTCCATTGTTTTTTCAGCCTCCCTATTGACATTTTCCTGAAAATGTTGTATAATTAAAAACGTAGAACAAGCTAGAACAAAAAAAAGAAAAAAGGTTTTCTATGCCGGTCAAACAATCGGAAGGTGCGGAGCGAATCCGTTACTACATTTATGGAATCATCCGCAGCAACCATACGGAATCGATTCGGATCCCCTCCAGTTATGAACTGGCGGAACGGTTCGGGACGACCCGCAGAGTGGCACAGTACGAACTGGAGCGGCTGATCGAATCGGGACTGCTGATCGGCAAGCACCGGGTCGGGACATTCACCAATCCGAACTCCGGTTTTTTCTGGCACGCAAGCAACGGCGAAAAACAACCATTCATCGGAGTCACATACGGCAGCGGCGACTATTTCAACTATTCCTACACGGCCTCCCTCTCGATTGCTGCGATCTATCGGCAGCTGGCGGAAAACGGCTGCTCTCTTCATGATCTGCGACTCTTTCGGAAAACGCCCGACACGATCTACGATGAAATCGCTCCACTCCATCTGGATGCCCTGGTCTGGGCAGTCAAAAACAATGAAGAAACACTGCATTGTCCTCTTCTCCGGAGACTGATTGATACGGGAATCCCGGTCGTCACATACGGACAGCTGTTTCCCGGAGAAGTCAGCGGAGTCTGCGCATCCTGCGAAGATGCCATTCGGAAACTGGCTTTGATCTGCCGACAGGAAAACCGGATGCGTATTCTGACACAATATCCGCAATCGACCTCTCTGCTGGATATTCACAAGCATTTTCCGGAAAAAGAATTCGAACTGAAACAGATTACCAGCAGCCCTCTTCCGGAAAACTTCAATATCGCGGAAGAACTCCTGAAATCCGGTTTCCGTCCCGATCTCTGGATCTGTGAAGACGGCTTCATCCCAGCGGTGGAACGCCTCTGCGGTCACTATAATATCGACATTCGTCGGGAATGCCGGATCGTCTCTCTTTATGCATACCGGCCCGTACATGAGTTCAACGGATACTCCATCCATCCGGATTTCGACAGGATGGCGGAAAAAACCGCAGAACTGATACAGCACCATTTATGTTCAGAAAAGTATCTGCCGGAGACTATCCCGGTGGAAAGTTCCCTGATCGAATGGAAAAATGGGAAAAAACAAAAAATCGAATAAAGGAGGAGGAAAAAAAGATGAGATTGAAATATTTCACATTGATAGAACTTTTAATTGTTATTGCTATTATTGCAATTCTTGCTTCCATGCTCCTTCCAGCCTTGAATCAGGCCAGGGAAAAAGCAAGGACAGCATTCTGTACCGGTAATCTCAAACAGATTGGGAGCGCAATCGGGATTTATCAGAGCGACTTCAACGACTATTTTCCGAAGGGAATTCTCAGTAAAACGGAAGATGGCTACTTATATTACTGGACCTGGGCATTCTGTGATCTGAAATATCTCCGCCCGAATATCTTCTTCTGCCAGTCCGGCTATGAAAGCCTGACTACTGCGGACAAGGGATATCGACTTCAGTTTCAAAGAAATAAAATCAGCGACAACCAAAATGCCTGGCAGTTCGGCGCTTATGGACTGAACTCGCAGGAGATGGGCGGACGCGAGGTCAATGATGTCAGTCCGTGGCTCAAGGCAGGATCGCTAAAAAACAGTTCCTACTTTCTTGTCGCGATTGAATCCGGATGTGTCTCTAGAACCCGAAACAAGAAAACGGGGACCTGTGCCAAGCCATGCCATGAAAAACTGACAGCAGCGAATTCTCTGCGCGGCGACGGACATGTCATCTCCGTCCGCGGGACAGGACCCATTGACACCATCCAGAGCAAGTGGTACGCAGAGGACGGAGAACTCCGGGCAGTGAATTATGCAAACAATCCCTGGTCACGCAACGGAGCAGCACGCTCTACCGAAAACGCACAATAAAGGATTTCTCATAATGAGATTTTTATTGCTTCTGACACTTCTTTTATGTATTTCTGTTTCCGCACTGGAAATGCCGAAGATCTTCGGCAGTCACATGGTGCTCCTGCAGAATGAACCGATCGTTCTTCATGGGCGAAGCAAGCCAGGAAAAACAGTGACAGTCCATTTTGCTTCTGGCAGATGGGAATGCCAGGCAAATCAAAAAGGAGAGTGGAAAATCGAACTTTCCCCCCGGAAAGCGGGAGGCCCTTATGAGCTTTACATCAAAGACGATTCCTCTGAATTGCATTTCCGGGATGTGATGGTCGGAGAAGTCTGGCTTGTCTCGGGGCAGTCCAACATGTCGTTTCCCCTCTACTCCAAGACAAACCGCTTCGACCGCTGCGACAACGGAAAGGTCCTTGCAGAAAAGGCCGATCTGCCCAATCTGCGCCTCTGCCGGAATTTCCAGTGGAAACGCTGTACCCCATCCGAAGCAATGCCGTTCAGTGCAATCGGTTTTCTGTTCGGAAAAGAGCTGATGAAACAGCAGGATGTCCCGGTCGGAATCATTCAGGCGGCATTTCCCGCAACACGGATTCAAGCGTGGCTCCCCGAAGAAGCTCTTCGAAAAGCTGACGTAAAAGCTGATGTCCAACGCCTCGACAAACGGGATCAGATCGGAAAGGAAAAAGTAAAGGATTTGTGGATGCAGGCCAGAAACAGACGTCATAAATACTATCTTTGGAAATCCAAAGGCGGGAAAGGCACTCCTCCGCCGCCGTTTACCAAGGAAGACAATGCCATCTATCAGGAATATGGCCAGAACTTTCCATCCACTCAGTACAACAGCCGGATTCTTCCCTGGCAGAACTTCCCGATTCGCGGCATTCTCTGGTACCAGGGAGAAAGCAATACGGAAAAACGGGAGGGTGGAGCGGCTCTTTATCGGAAACTCTTCCCCCTGCTCGTCGAAAGCTGGAGAAAGCGGTGGGTTCGTCCGGAACCGGTATTTCTGTATGCGCAGCTCTCCGCATGGGAGGCGCATCGCAGAACGAATCCTCTGCCGGATGACTTCTGGAAAACACAGAAAAAGCGCAAGTCGGAATGGGCGGAACTGCGGGAAGCACAGGAGAGCGCACTTGACCGGATTCCCCGCAGCGGCATGATCGTCACACTGGATATCGGCGACCACTCCAATATCCACCCGACCAACAAAATCACCGTTGCAGAGCGCTTTCTCCGGGAAGCCATGCGTCTCTGCTACGGTCAGAATACTCCGCGCCATCCCCGCTTCCGCCGGGCAGAACCCAAGGGAAATACCATGCGACTTTTCTTCTCTTCCACTGAAGGCGGACTTCTCCCGGAAAACACGTCCATCGACAACTTTGAAGTTGCCGGGGAAGACGCCGTCTATCATCCGGCCGAGGCCCGTACCGACGGCACCACCGTTCTGGTTCAATCCGTCCAGGTTCCCCACCCCCGCTTTGTCCGCTATGCGTGGTCCAATTATCCGGGCGGAGTCAAACTTCTCAATAAAGCCGGACTGCCGTGCGGATCATTCCGTTCACAGCAGCCACAGGATACCCCTCAAAAATAAAACAGGAATGACACAAATATGAAACGAACTCTTTTTCTGCTGCCGGCACTGATCGCTCCCCTCCTCCTTTGCGGAGCAAAAAAGAAAGCCGACTGGCTCACAATCCCTGCAACGTTGAGTAAAAAATCGGATGCGGTCATGAAATCGTTCTCTCCTGAGGAATTCAATCTGACCTTGATTCCGGCGGCAGACAACAAGGCAAACTGTTCCGTCCAGATTGTACGGACAATCGATGCGCCACGCCATGCACAGAACAAACTCTGTTTCCGCGCCCGTGTCATCGGCGGAGAAAGCGTCAATGTCCACCTGATTGTCACACTCCGGGAAAACGGAAAGATCCGGACCTGCTGGGGACCCCGCTTTAAAATTTCCGGCTCTGAATTTAAACGCTATCTCTTCGGTCTCGATTCCACATTCAATCTCGGCGACAAGGAACACCATATCTGGCAGGTGAAACCGTTCGTCGGCATCGACGGCGTAAAGCCGGGACACAAGGTCGAAGTGGAATTCCGCGATTTCCAGATTGATTCCACGGAAAACATCGGCATTCAGTCCGACAAGCCGGCGGTCACCGTCTATCCCCCGGAACGGCCGGAAATCAAACCTCTGCCCGGAGCCATGCGCATTTTCTTTCATTTTGACAACGAAGACTATCGTCCGCTCTCCGCCAAAGGCATGACCGATCCCATTCCCTATCCGGGATTCCGTGAAATCCTGATCTCCGGCGTCAAACCACATGCCGTCATCACCGATCGGCTGGAAAACGCCGATGCCATTGTCTATGCGGCTGCAAAACCCGATCCGAAAACAGCACAACGCATTGCCTCCGCAGTACGGAACGGAAAACCGCTCTATGTCTCGGCAATCGTCTCCGATCCGGAGATTCTCGGCCTGCTTCCCGTAGAGATCAAAACCAGAACAGGGAAAGGATATCCGGAACGCCAGGCAGTCCGTACGGCAAAACCGGACGATTCATGCTTCCGCGGACTCTCCAATGAAAAATTTGCCATCTATCATGACCTGACATTAAAACCGGGGGCAAAAGCACGTCTTCTCTCCTCCGGCGGAAAACCGCTGATCGCGGAGGGAAAGGCGGGAAAAGGAAAAGTCGTCTACAACGCTCTCGGACTCGGTGTGGAACTGATCCCCGATAAAGCGGCGTATGATCCGCTGCTGCTTCGTTTTCTTTCGGAGCTGACGGGAAAACGACTTCCGGAGAGCGCACGTTCCATGGCAAAAAAGGAAAACGGCTGGCTCGCTGGCGCAAGTGAACAGAATATCGGACGAGTCGGATTTGCCCTCGGCGACGGACTTCTCTGCGAATCCATCAGCAACACCCTGACGGTCTCTGGCGGAGGAGGCGAATACGAGTTCCGTCCGGCCCCCTCTCCGAAACTTCGGATCCCGCAATGGCGCATCCGCTCCGTCTCGGGAGCTCCGGCAGAAACGGAAAAAGAGATTGAATGGAACTATCGTTCGGGACAAATTGGCGTTCTGGAACTGACCGGATACATCACAATCCCCGAAAAATGGCGCAACACTCCCCTTCGCTTCCAGGTGGAGGGCGGAATCGACGACACGGCAAAAGTCTGGTTCAACGGAGAATTCCTTGGAGAAGTCACAAGGGAAATGCCGAACTACTGGAATCGTCCACACCGCTATCACCTGCCGGAAAAACGGATCCGTTTCGGCAAACCCAATACCATCCGGATCCTTGTGGAAAACATCCGGGAAAGCGGCGGGTTCGGCTCCTGTCCCGAAATCGTGCCGACTCGCGTAAAACAACCAAAATGGGAAGTCCGCATTGATCGAGCCAATCCCCTGGGCAAAGGCGGAACAATCATCGACCACGAACAGAATGCCAGCTGGCGGTTCGATACCTCCCTCGCCTTTCCCGGAATCCGCTGGGAATTTCCCGGAAAACGCATCCATATGGCACTCAACAGCCTGGCATCCTCTGCGGCGATCTTTCGGAACGGAAAAACAGAACTACTTGATCTCACCGGAACCGATGCTCTTCCCTGCGACGGATGGGATCTGCCTGTTCTTCTGCTCTTTCCGAAAACCAGAGGAACCCCTCTGCTTCTGATCTTTGCGGCTCGTCCGGATAAAATTACAGTGGAACGCCTCGGCAGTGAAGTCGGCGGCATCACAATCGAACGAACGAACGGAATCGGCATGATCCTCCCGATGTGGCTCTACGGGAGACAGTCGGTAAAAACCGCAGACTGGAACATCTCACTCCCGGAAGAAACGCAAAAACGCATCCGCTTCTGGTTGCCGAAAGCTTTTGCCTATCCGATTGCCTACCGGGAATTCTTCAAAATCGACAACGACACAAAACAGGTCCGCATCCGCAGTCGATATCACTTCAGGAAGAGTGAAAACGAATGGAAAATCAAGCCGGAAGTATATGCGCCCGTCTCTCCGCTCGCATTTCTCATGAAAGATACACTGTTCAAAGCAGATGACGTGGAAAACTGGAAACTTGCGACCTCGTTCGGCTGGTATGCCGCAAAATCCGGTACCGACACAGTCGAATGGAGCTTGCCGCTCCCGGTTGACAACCTCCCGCTCGTTCCCCGGATCAAGGGGCAGGATGCCATTCATAAAATCACAAATGAAATCTTCCGGAAAGGGGTCCGCTTCATCGGAGGGAGACGTCCCGCCGAAAGCGCCAACTTCATCCATACGTTCAAACCGGGGGCCGCCGAACAGAACATCTGCATGCACATGTGGCTGCATGGTACGACAGATACCGTCACAGCGCCGTATGATCTGAATCCGGACAACAGAAACAGACTTGTTGACCGCATCCGCTACCGCCTCTTTCTGCCCGTGGAACAGTATGCATATAAAAGCGCAGTGGTCTGGAGAGAGGAACCGTTCGGAGGACTGCGCTATCCGGTCTGTTACAACAGTCCGCGGCCGCACTACACGAAATTTGCTCCCGGCAAAGGATCAAATTTCAATATCTGCGACGGCAATGAAACTGTCTACATGATTACAACTGTCGCCCGGGCCGTCGCGGATCAACTGGGACAAGCCGACTTCATCCGCACCAACGCAACCTGGTTCCGGCATTTCACAAAACTCCTGTTCGTCGGCGACGACTGGATCACGCTGACCGGGCATTGCGGAGAATCAGGCGCAGCGGCATCCATTGACATGCTGAACTGCGAATATCCCGGCATGCTGAATGTCGCTCGAATCGCCGAAATCGCGGGAGATCCGGAGTGGCGGGCTCAATGCCTCTATCGGGCCGCCCGGCGAATGGTTGCCACCATCGCCCGGCTCACGTTCAAATACTATGCGTTCGAAACGGGACTGATCGGTCACAGACCGGAACTGGTTTACGGCACAGGATTCACTGAAAACGGATATGATTTCCGATTCGGAGCCGCCACACGCAACCCGTCCTATCACCTGTTCGATATGAGCCAGGGAATTCCTCCAAAGCTCTTCTCCCTGTATGAGACATACGCACCAAAGGACATCAACGATTATTACCGGTCCTTTGTCATTCCGTATCTTTATGAGAAGAACGGAACGTTCCGTCAGGATCACAAAATGCTGAATCTTGCACTCCACTCCGCCGCGCTGTCACGGAAAGAAAAGATCAGAGCGCTGAACGCCTGTCTGAAGAACACATCTCTACTGCAAAAGCTTTCCAGAGATTATCCCGGCATGACGCTCCCGTCAAACATCGCAGTGGCTCTGGAGCGCATTCATGGAAAAATCAGGGTCTTTGATTCACGAGATCTCGAAATCCGTGACATGGAATTCGATCCTGCAACGAACCGTCTGAAAATCAAACTGCGTACCGGCCGCAATCCGGGGCTGATTCTGAACAGCGATCTTCCTCCGGCGGATTCCCGCCTTCGCCGGACCTCGGACGGTCTGATTCCGATCCCCCTCCGTCCCGGAACAGAACAAGAACTGGAAATTCAACTCAAACAGGAAAAATAAGGAGAGTGTCGTATCATGACCAGACTACCGGTCTATCTTCCGAACATCACTCATGCACCAGTCTACTTTCCCAGGAACGGCAGTGCGCCGTATCTGCGCTACAATCATTGTGCCGATACGATCCGGTTCCGGGGACGCTTCCTCACCGTGTGGAACGCAAACCGGAATGGCAGAGAAGGGGTCGCCGGACAGTACAATTTTCTGAGTACCTCCGAAGATTTCATTCACTGGACTTCTCCACTGAAACTGTTTTCCGGAGATTACTGCGATCCCCCGATCCATTCCGATCTTCAATGGCAGCCATCGCTGCTCAATGATCGTGATGAGACGCTGTTCTGCGCATGGTGCGACACTGGAAGCGGAGAGACTTTTATTGCCTCCACCACAGATGGGATCCATTGGAAAAACCGTAGAATTCCTCAACCGCCCCTCTTCTCCTCCGCAGAAGGAATCGTCGCATTCCCGACCAATCATGGACTGGCGGCGCAGGATGGATCACTCTACTTCCCGGTCAGTTTCCGGGTCCCGGACTACGAGTCCACCCGATATGCCGGAGTCCTGATCAGCCGGGACCGGGGAAAAAGCTGGTACTGGAGCAAACCGGTCGAAGCAGTGACCTGGGAAACGCTGGGGATCATGCCGGAGCCTGGACTCATGGAACGCCCGTCTCTCTGGGAACCAATCGTCTACGAATATGACAAGGACACTCTCGGACTGCTCGTCCGCAACAACACCAACACCCGGAATCATCCAGCCATTCAACCGGAACATCTGCTTCTGTTCAGCCAAAGTCCGGATGGAGGAGAGAGCTGGACACCATGCCGCCCAGTCGAACTGGAAACCGTTGTCTCGCGCTGTTATGCGGAGAGGACAGCGTCCAGTTTTCTGATGGTCATGAACGACTGGATCCGCGGAATCCCCGGTCATATTCCCCAAGACCGTCTCCATCTTTCACTTTTCTGCGGGACCTCCCGTAATCCGGATCTGCTTCTTCCCGGCCCTGTTGTTCAGCCGCAGGGCGGAAGAGCATTCTATCCAAACGGATTCACCTTCGACGGCAAACTGTATCTGGTCTACACCTATCCGGACTGCATCGGTGCCACGATCGTACACGATCTGCCCGATGGAACACATCCCTATCTTCTTCCCCGCGGCGGACGCGACGGGCTCCGAATCAATTCCGATACCGTTGAACTGCTTCAACCGCAGGCGACCCTCGGACTTGTTCTGCCGGAATCCTTCCTCGAAAAGGAACTCATTACTCTGGAATTTGCCTTCTCTGCCGAAGTCCGCAGCGAAGCCGATTTTCCGCTTCTCTCGCTTGGAGGCAAAACAAAATGCGGAGCACGCCTGCTCCTCCGGTTCGATGCGGATTCAAACCGGGATATTCTGATTCTCGCCGACAACAGCGGATCGGAAATCCCGGCGGGTTCTGTTCCCTTCCGCTCTTCCGTCAGACTCCGACTGAACTTGTTCCGGGATAGAATCGAACTCTTTCATGGAACGCAAACAATCTGTCTCAAAGGTTCCGTTCTGCGGAAGATCGCATTCGGAGGTCTCTATGAACCACCCGTCTACCCCCTCCTCAGCTGTGCGGTCCGCGATAAAATCCGGATTCCGATCGACAGCATTCATCCGGAATAAGCGGAAGAGCGACTTCTCCTCCACACCACACAAAGGAGTCAACAAAAAAAGGGGGAGCCTCCAAAAAACGGAGCTCTTCCCTGAAAAGCTGTTTTCTTTCCGCAATACCAATCAGGCATCACTTCTTCGCCCACTCCAGCACCAGCGGAAGCCGGATTTCCGGATCACGGCAGGGAAGAATCCCATCCAACGCCAGAAACGGCGCAAACATACAGCCGAGATTCATCTCAGGCGGGAATGCTGTGTAACGATAAAAAAGGGTTCCGTCGTCAAAAAGCAGATCATTCCCCTCCAGACGCACCCCGAGCCAGAACGGAGTCTCAATTCCGCGCATCAGGATTCCCCGTTCCAGCGGAGTCTTCCAGGAGGGAAGACGGGCTCCGAACAATACGGCATTTTTCCGGGCTGTCCGGTAATCCACCAGCACGGGTATGGATAGATAGTATCTGCCGTTGATTTCGGTGGCTAGCGCGCGCAGACCGGATATATCCTTCTCCTCATACGCGATCAACGCCCGCAGAGACTTCCGCAGCGAATTCGTATCATCGGGAAGAGTCTCCAGAAAAGCCTTCCAGTTTTCCAGCGTCCAGGATTCATTCCCGAAGATAAAGTGTCTGGGAGGAAGCCGCAGAAACTCTCCGAACTTCTCCACATGCGTATCTGCCGCATAAAGCTTATTCAGTTTCAACTTCTCCAGACTCTTCAGCGAACGGATCGGATTCTCCGAACAGTTCAGCTCCCGGAGCTGAGAAAGACGGCTCAATGGACGAAGCGACTCAATCCGATTGCCGGAAACCGAAAGAGTTCGAAGATTCACACACTTCTTCAATGGTTCCAGAGAATCAATCCGGTTGAAATCCAGATAAAGCTGATTCAGCTTCACGAGCGCGGCACAGGCACCTGGATCTGAAATCCGGTTGTGAATCAGCATCAGTTTCTGAAGACCCGGAGAAGATTTCAGAGGATCAATCGAAAGAATTCTGTTGAAATTCAAATCCAGAGTTGTCAGCGGCATTCCGCGCAGAGGGGAGAGATCCTCAATCCTGTTTCCCGATGCGGTGAGGATAGCAAGCTTCTTTTCCCGAAGAGGTTCCAGAGAAATAATCCGGTTTTCCGCAATGTTCAGTTCCGTCAGCGGCATTCCGCGCAGAGGGTCCAGCGACTCCACCCGGTTGCAGGCAACATTCAGTTTTTTCAGCGGCATTGTCTTCAATGGCGAAAGATCACGAATGCCGTTGCGGGAAACATCCAGCGATTCCAAAGTCAGATGCCGGAGAAATTCCAGCGATTCCAATCCGCAGTTCACCAGAGCCAGACGCTTCAGGGTCGGAGATCTCCATTCCGGAAAAAATTTCACAGGAAGCGAATCCAGACGCAGGGAACGGAGATTCATCTCCTCCAGCGGAGAAAAATCGGAAACATCGCAGCGGATCAGAGACAATTTCCGAAGGTTCGATTTCCGAAGCGGATCCAGAGTCCGGATGCCGGCATCCGAAAGCACCAGAGTCGAAAGCGGCATATCCCGCAGAACGGAAAGATCGTCAATCATCTTTCCGGATGCCGTCAGAGCAAACCCCTGCGGCTCTATGCCGATGGAAATCGAGGCGCCGGGCCAGACCTGCGCCAGACGCGCATTCCATTCGGGAATCCTGCTCTTGTAGTTGGCAAGAAGTCGGGAAAGATGCAGTCCCTGTGCGGCAAGCATTCGCCGATCCGGGGAGGAGGCGGATTCCTCCGCTTCAATGTAAAGTTCTTTCGCCACATCATAATTCCCCTTGCGGAGCTGACGCGAGGCAATGTCAAGCAGATCAACTTTGATCGGAGTTCCCAGGGTCATCAGCTTCACGCTGCGCAGCGTCAGAGAGGATTTTGTAAACGACATCACACAAGGAGCGACATCTCCGGACACGACCCCCTGTCCGCCAAAATCATGATAATTAATCAGCTCCTGACCGTTGAAACTCATTTTCAAGGTAATTCCCCGGCTCTCCGGCAGAAGGATCATATCGAATTTGCAGATCTCGCTCTTTTTCAGATCAATGGAATGCTCCGCCAGAATCTCATGGTTCGATCCCCGCATGACCGCCATATAAGGATCCTCTCCCGGGATCACAGCAAACAGATAGCCGGACTCGAAATTATCGTTGTTCAGACTCACCATCATGATACTGCCCTGCCTGAACTCCTCCCAGGAAAGCTCCATCAGAAGACGCATTTCGCTGCCCGCCAGATTCTCGCGGAAAATCATATTCAATCCCCCCGAACCGGAAAAGATCCGGATTCCTCCGGGAATCGTTTTCACATAGCGTTTCGCCTGATTCATGGAAAGATATGCATCTCTCCCGAAGAAAAATCCCCAGCGGTCATACAGATACGCATCGGAAAAGACATCTTCAAACTTGAGCTTCCATTCACTGGCGGACTCCTTATGGATCCTCTCCTCCAGTCCGGCGATTGTCCGCTCCGCCGCAATGCGGGCGCGAACCACGGGACCGTATACCAGCTTCTCCTGCTGGCGGTAGTACAGGTGTGTTCCGAGAAATGCCGCAGAAATCAGAATTGTCAGCACAAGCGAACAGACCACGTAGATCTGCACTTTCTTCCGTTTCAGCCAGAGCAGCAGATTTGTAAAGAATCCGGCATCTTCCGCCACGGTCGCATATCCGTTCATATAGGATACCACATCGGCCTTCAGATCCGCAACCGAGGCGTATCGGCGGGAAGGACTGCGCTCCATCGCCTTGTAAATCACAAACTCAAGCGCCTGCGGAATATGACGGTCCCCGGAGGCGAATGTATGCGGCGGAATAATATTCCCGTCCAGCACGTTCCGGATGATCTCCCGGGCATTTTCCCCCGCAAACGGCTTGTTCAGAGTCAGCATGGAATAGAGAATTGCTCCCAGAGAGTAGATATCGGTCCGGCGTCCGCGGCGACTGTTCCTCCCGGCTGCCTGTTCCGGAGCCATGTATTCCGGGGTTCCCTTGACGATGCCGTCCATCGTCATGCGGGTGGCTTTCAGAAGGGGTATTTCCGGAGTTTCATCGCCATCGGACTGAACTTCGTCGATCTTTCTGGCAAGCCCCCAGTCCAGAACGAGCACCTCGCCGTAATCGCCGACCTGAATGTTGTCCGGCTTCAAATCCAGATGAATGATTCCTTTTGAATGAGCAAATGCGATTCCGTCGCAAACCTTGAGAAAAATCTCCAGCAGGGTGCGGAGCGGATACTTCCGCACATATACGGGATCTTTCTCCTTGAGTTTCTTCAGAATATGCTCCAGCGTGCAGCCATGCACCAGTTTCATGGTAAAATAAGGCGCGCCGGTTTTGCTGGTGCCGATTTCATGAACGGGAACAATGTTCGGGTGCTCCAGAGAAGCGGTGATCCGGGCTTCATTCAGGAAGCGTTCGTAACTCTCTTCCGAGGATTCTTTCGAAATTGCCATGGCGACTTCACGGCAGGCGTTGATATCATCCGACTGGATGACCACTTTCATTCCGCCCGCCCCCAGAATATTGTGCGCGCGATATTTTTCCGGAGCGGAAAAGAGATTTTTCTGACTGGGTATTTTCTCTGTCACCGCCTCTGCTCCGCGTCTTTGCCGATCACTCCGCTCATGATTCTTTCACTCCCGTAAACGACTTGTACAATAGCCGTTTACGCAGGAAGATACAAGCGGGAAATGAAAAATATTTCACCCCAAGTCTCAGCAGCAGACGTATGCAGAAGAGCGGACGCTCAAATTTTCTTTTCTCTTCACTCTGCGGAGCGCGGAATCAGATTCCGTTCAATCACGCTCATTTTCCGCCATTTTCCCTGACGGAAGCGGAGATAGAACACCGCCGCAACCACAAAGGTATAAAGCACCAGAACGCTCCAGAAAAACGAGACCGGCGCACGCAGTTTGATCGCAATCAGACTGGGCACAATCCAGACGAGCCAGCCGGTCAGCACGCTGCCCCACATCGCAAAAGCCGTATCGCCCGCCCCCTTGATCGCGGAAACATACAGCATCTGAATGCCGTCAAGGAACGTGAATGCGGCTATGAATTTCAGGAAATAGCGGGCCATCTCCATCGTTTCGATCTGTCCGGGATCTCCTTCGCGATAGAACAGCGCCATTGCCGGATCGGGCCAGAATGCAAAAAACAACGTCATGAGCCCCATGTACCACATCACAAGGAAACGGGCGTTGGCGACTGCGCGACGGGCCGCTGCGGGGACTCCGGCACCAACCGATTGACCAACCAGAATGGAAACGGTCTGTCCCAGTCCAAGCATTGGAATAAAGGCCATCGCATTCAGGGAGAACGCGATCGTTGCCGCCTCCTGAATGCGCATGTTTTCCACATCGCTCCCCCCCACATTTCCCAGCAGGACAATGAAAATATTGAACGAGGAAATCTCAATGAGAAGCTGAATTCCGTTCGGAGTCCCATACCGGACCAGCCGTTTCCAGAGATCCCATTCGAACTTCGGCGGCCATGTGGCATACCGTCTGCGGTTTTCCCTGCGGAAGAACAGAAGCAGGAACAAACTCAGGCCGATCAGTCCGGAAAGCAGCGTTCCGTAGGCGGCTCCGCGAATCCCCAGCTCGGGCGATCCCCAGTTGCCGTAAATGAACATATAGTTCAACGGAATATTGCTGGAAACCATGATGAAATTGATGATCATGACCGCCAGAGTCTTTCCCCGTCCGCTCCAGAACGCGCTGAACGCCCCGATGCAGAGCGGAATCCATGCGCCGAGAGCCAGCACCCGGAAATAGATGCACTCCTGCCGATAGACATTTTCCGCATGATTGAACAGCTTCAGCAGCGAATCGCCCCAGAACCACCCGCTTGCAAGCAGCAGTCCGCCGACCAGAGCAACTCCGGCAGCCTGCCAGATGGACACTCCCACCCTTTTCTCCGCCCCCGCCCCTGTATACTGCGCCACAAAGGTGTTCGCATATCCGACGATTCCCACAAAAATGCAGGAAATGGAAAAACTGGTCATTCCCGCTGGCATTGCCGCGCTGACCGCCTCTGCCGAATACCGAGCCAGCATCACTCTGTCGCTGAACAGATTGACCGCATGTCCCGCGGCCGCCATAATCAGAGGAAATGCCACCTGCAGAACATGCTTCATTCCGCAGTTCTTGACCGAATCCAAACGAGTGCTTTGAGAATCCATAAAAAACCAGATCTGTTTTCTCGTATTTGCCGAACAGGATCACGAATACCGCGCAACGGAACGGCGCGTATCCATCTCATCCTGCTTTTTCCGCAGAGTTTCCCGTTTGTCGCCGAACGTCTTGCCTTTCGCAAGTCCAAGCTCCATTTTGACGCGCCGGTTCTTCAAATACAGTTTCAAAGGCACCAGCGCAATCCCCCGCTCCTTGACTTTCTGAGAGATCTTCAGGATCTCCTTCTTGTGCAGGAGCAGACGCCGCGTTCTCAACGGCATATGATTGAAACGGTTTCCTTCCGTATAGGGCGCTATGTGCATCCCGTAGACGAACACCTGCCCCCGGTCGATTTTTGCAAACGACTCACCCAGAGACACCGCATGGGCACGGCAGCTTTTCACTTCCGTGCCCACCAGTTCCACTCCGGCTTCGATCGAATCAATGATTTCGTAATCGTGCCATGCCTTCCGGTTTCTGGCAAGCGGTTCGTCTTCGCTGAATTTCTCTTTTTTTGCCATTCTGCTTACGCCATGTACTGTTTTGCCTTAGCCTCGAATTCCGCAATCATCGGATGGTTGGCCGAAGTCAGGGAATCGTTGAAATACGTCAGCAGATCCTTCTGCTGCCTGGTCAGATTGGCGGGAGTTTCCACATGCAGCTTCACCAGCTGATCGCCTTTTCCGCCGCCTTTCAGCGCGGGAAAGCCTTTGCCTTTGATACGCAGTGTCGCGCCGCTCTGAGTTCCTTCCGGGACTTTCATCCGGACCTTCGTCCCCGCCATTGTCGGAACCGTGACAACTCCGCCGGAAACCGCGGTTGCCAGCGTAATCGGCAGCTCGCAGATCAGATTGAGCCCGTCCCGCTTGAAAACCGGATGAGCCCGAAGCTGAATAATGACATAAAGATCGCCCTGCGCTCCGCCGTTTGTTCCAGCTTCGCCCTCATGAGCGATCCGGAGTTTGGAGCCGTTGTCAACGCCAGCCGGAATACGGACCTTCAGTTCCCGTTCCACACGGACACGCCCCTGCCCGCCGCACGCCTTGCAGGCGGCCTGCGACACCTGACCGCTGCCGCCGCACTGCGGACAAGTCTGCGTCATACCGAACAGACCGGTCTGCACCTGTCCCTGTCCGCCGCACTGCGGACAAGTCTTTTTCGGCACCGATGGATCCGCTCCGCTTCCACCGCATGCGCCGCAGGGATCAAGCTTTGCGATTTTAAATGTTTTTTCCGTCCCGGTAAACGCCTCGTCCAGCGAGATTTCAAGCGTGTACTGCAAATTCGCTCCAGGTTGTCCATGCGCTCTTGCGCGCCGGGATCTGCCGCGTCCTCCGAGCATATCCTCGAAGAAGCTGGCGCCGCCGGCTCCGCCCGCGCCGCCGAACATCTGACTGAACATCTCATACGGATCACGGAAATTCTGAGCTCCGCCCGCGCCGCCGAATCCACCAGGACCTCCGGCTCCGCCCGCGCCGCCGGCACGGAAGTAATCGGAACCGAACTGATCGTAATCAGCACGTTTTTTCGGATCGCTGAGCACCTCGTATGCTTCGGAGACTTTCTTGAATTTCTCCTCAGCCGCCTTGTTTCCCGGATTTTTGTCAGGATGATACTTCACGGCAAGCTTACGGTATGCCTTCTTGATTTCATCGGCTGTTGCGGACTTGTTCAGTCCAAGTATTTTATAATAATCTTCGTTTCCTGCCATAGTTTTCCTATCCCCGTTTCTGTTCCGGATTATTCATCCGCCTTCTGCTGCGGCCCGGAACTGACCACAACCATTGCCGGTTTCAGCAGACGCTTCGGAGTTTTGTAGCCAAGACTCCACTGGCGGATCACCTTCCCGGCCGGCACCGTATCGGATGCCTCCTGCGAAACGGCCTCATGCAGATTCGGATCGAAATCCTTTCCGACCGCATCAATCTTCTCGACTCCCAGCTCCGAAAACGCCTTGTCGAATTCATTCTGAATCATCTTCATACCGTCCAGAAGCGACTTCAGATTGTTCGACGCGGAAGATGCCGCAACCGCCATCGAAAAGTGATCAAATACCTGAAGAAACGGAGTAATCGTATCCATCATAACGTTCAAACGGAGTGTTTCCATCTCCTTTGCCGTTCTTTTGCGGGTATTGTCCATTTCAGCAACGGCGCGCAGATATTTATCGTCGGCGTCCTTGAGCTTTGTCTCCAGCTCCTTTATTTTCGCTTCACATTCCGCTTCCGGAAAATTGGGAGCGGGTTCCGTATTTTTCGCACCGTCCGCAGGCTCCGCCGCCTGTTCACCGTTCTTTTCCCCGGGGGCACGGCGGGGGGGCTGCGCCTTTGCGTTCATTTTCTCATCTTTGCCGGATGCCTTCGCTGACTTTTCTTTTTCTGCGGATGCCATTTCCTCACCGTTCTTCTTTTTCAAATTTCCGGCGTCTCCGCCGTTCTGTGTTTCATTTGCCATATTCAACCTCTAATTTAGCGTTTCAAACCGATTTTTCAATCGGTCAAGGGGGAAAATCCTCTTTGCGGGAGCTGTTTCCCTCTCCCGCAAAGAAAAGGCCGAGCCATTATCCTTTGACAATATCGAACTTGAGGCTGCCTTTGGCGGCATCGATCTTCAGGGTTGATCCTTCGGCGAGCTCCCCGCCGACGATCAGTTTCGAAACAGGTGTTTCGATTTCCTTCACGATCACCCGTTTCAGCGGACGGGCACCGTAAAGCGGATCGTATCCCTCTTTCGCCAGAAGCTCCTTCGCCGCCTTGCCGAGTTCGACTTTGATGCCGAGCCCTTCCATTCTCGCGCCGAGGTTTTTCATCTGGATGTCGAGAATCTTTTCGATATCCTTCAGAGTCAGGGCATGGAACATCAGCGTCTCATCGATTCGGTTCAGGAACTCGGGACGGAAGTTCTGCTTCATCAGCTCCATCACCTGTTCCCGTACCTTTGCCGTGTCGAGTTCGCCTTTTGCGGCGGCATCCAGCAGGATGTCGCTTCCGAGGTTCGATGTCATGATGATGATCGTGTTCTTGAAATCGACCCTTCTTCCGCGCGAATCGGTCAAAGCTCCATCGTCAAGGATCTGAAGGAAGATGTTGAACACATCATGATGCGCCTTTTCGATTTCATCGAACAGAATCACCGAGTACGGGCGCCGGCGGACGGCTTCTGTGAGCTGTCCCCCTTCATCATATCCGACATATCCCGGAGGCGCGCCGACAAGACGCGATACACTGTGTTTCTCCATGTATTCCGACATATCTATCCGGATCATCGCGCGTTCATCATCGAACAGATCCTCCGCAAGCGCCTTCGCCAGTTCGGTCTTTCCAACACCGGTCGGCCCCAGGAAGATGAACGATGCAATCGGGCGTTTCGGATCCTTCAGTCCCGCACGAGCACGCAGAACCGAATCGGCGACCGCATCGACCGCCTCATCCTGTCCCACCACACGCTCATGCAGTTTTTCCGGCAGGGCAAGCAGTTTCTCCCGTTCGCCCTGAACCAGTTTGCTGACCGGAATGTGGGTCCAGCGGGAGACGATCTCGGCGATGTCCTCCTCATCAACCTGCTCTTTCAGCAGACGCTTTTCGGACTGCATCTTGATCTTCTCTTCCATCGCGGCGATCTGTTTCTGGATTCCGGGGATCGTACCGTGCTGCAATTTTGCGGCGGTCTCCAGATCATACGTCCGTTCGGCTTTCGCCAGTTCGGCTTTTGCCACTTCCAGGCTTTCACGCAGGGTGCGGATCTCGGAGATCGAATTCTTTTCCGCATCCCATTCGCTTTTCAGCAGCGCGGCCTGCTCCTTGACCTCAGCGAGTTCCTTTTCGATATCCTCGCGACGGGCGACGGATGCCGGATCGGTCTCCTTCTTCAACGCAGCCTGCTCAATTTCCAGACGCATTCTTTTGCGTTCCAGTTCATCGATCTCGACAGGGCAGGAGTCGATTTCCGTCCGCAGTTTTGCGGCCGCTTCGTCGATGAGGTCGATTGCCTTGTCGGGCAGGAACCGGTCCGCGATGTACTTGTCGGAAAGCGTCGCAGCGGCAATGATCGCGGAGTCCTTGATCTTCACGCCATGATGCACTTCATAACGCTCTTTCAGACCACGCAGAATGGAAATCGTATCCTCCACGCTCGGCTGGGGAACCAGAACCGCCTGGAAACGACGCTCCAGCGCGGGATCTTTTTCAATATATTTCCGATACTCGTCCAGCGTCGTTGCACCGATGCAGTGCAGTTCGCCGCGCGCCAGAAGAGGCTTCAGCAGATTGCCCGCATCCATAGCCCCTTCGCCGCCGGCTCCTGCGCCGACCACCGTGTGCAGTTCGTCGATGAACAGAATGATCTTTCCTTCCGAAGAGGTCACTTCCTTGAGAACCGCTTTCAAACGTTCCTCGAATTCGCCTCTGTATTTTGCTCCTGCGATCAGGGCGCCCATGTCAAGCGCGACCAGTTTTTTCTCTTTCAGTCCTTCCGGTACATCGCCGCTCATAATACGGATAGCGAGGCCCTCCACGATGGCGGTCTTGCCGACACCCGGCTCACCGATCAGCACCGGATTGTTCTTCGTTCTGCGGGAAAGAATCTGAATCGCACGACGGATCTCGTCGTCTCTTCCGATCACCGGATCGAGCTTGTTCTGCGCTGCCGCGGCGGTCAGGTCGCGACCATATTTTTCCAGCGCCTCGAAGGTCGATTCCGGAGAATCGTTCGTGACACGCTGATTTCCGCGCACCGCCTTCAGAGCATTCAGCACATTCGCCTCGTTCACACCGAGATCCGAAAGCAGTTTCGCGCACCTTTTATCCACATTCAGCAAAGCAAGGAACAAGTGCTCCACGCTGATGTAATCATCTTTCATGCGTTCGGCAATGTTCTTCGCCTCAACCAGAGTCTGGCTGAAGTCACGCGACGTATAGGACTGCTGCGCTCCCGGTCCGCTCACGGACGGAATCGACCGCAGTTCCTGCTCGATCGCCAGACTCAAACGGCCGTAATCAACATTCATTTTCTTCATCAGAGAGGGGATCAATCCGCCTTCCTGATCGACCAGAGCCTTCAACAGGTGAATCGGCCGGATCTCCTGATGACCGTATTCCGCCGCAATGTTCTGCGACGCAATCATAGCTTCTCTGGATTTCGTTGTCAGTTTTTCCATATCCATAGATGTTTCTCCTTTTTTTCTGTCGGAATAAGCATATTCCTTGCCAATCTGGAATGTCCCCTGTCCGCGCCTTCGGAAAGCACTTGACGGGAGTCATTTCCGGCGGGACCGCCCTCCTCCACGGCCCCGATTGCCTTGAAAATGTCTCATTTTCCGCCCAAACTGCGACATTATGACACAGCAGGAGAATCTTCTCTTTCCCGTTTTGAGCGCAGAACGCGCCAGACAGCCACCGCCAGTCCAAACATGATCCATTTCGACACCGGCACCGCGGCCCACACTCCCGACAACCCGAAAAAGTACGGCAGCACAAACAATGCCAGAGGGAACATCACGCAGAAATCCCCATAAATCAGGGTGGAAGCCAGCGTACTGCGTCCCTCGGCCTGGAAATAGGCGCAGAAAATCTGAAAGATCGCAAGCGGAATCAGCGACAGGGAAGTTATGACCAGAGCCGGATCTGTCACACGGATCAGCGACGGCGTCGCATGAAAGGCCTCCGGAATCACGCTGTTTCCGAACAGAAGCGCCAGCGCGAACAGCACTCCGACTCCCCCGGAAAACAGCAGTCCGTAACGGAGAAATCTCCGTTTCCGGTTCTCCGCCCCGCAGCCATGATGATAACTGACCGGCGGCTGAATCCCCAGTCCGATTCCTTCCGAAAGCATCATCAGCGGGGTCGTGACATAGGAGATAATCGCATAGGCCGCCACAGCGACCAGTCCGCCGTAACGCTGCGCCTGAATATTGTGCAGGAGAATCAGCATGGCACCCATCATCTGGAGTCCGAACGAAGGCAGTCCGGTCAGCACGATCGTGCCGAGAATGGAGCCATACGGACGCAGATGCCTGATCCGGAACGCAAAATCGAATTTCCCTCTGATAAAATAGATCACAGCAAGCAGAGCCGTCAGGAACTGCGCCGCAACGGTTGCCCATGCGGACCCCTTCACCCCGAACGGATATACCAGAACCAGAAGATAATCCAGAACAATATTGGCGATCAGACCGGCAAGCATGATGAACATGGCACGGAACTGCTTGCGATCATGACGCATCACTGCCAGCAGGGAGGAGGTGATGATCTGGAACAGGCATCCCATCCCGACGATCCGCGCATAATCCTCCGCCATGCCGACAATCTTTACATCCGCTCCCATCCACCCGACCAGTCCACTGTAAAGCGGAGCCGCCAGAGTCAGAGGAACTCCCAGCGGAATCATCGCCGAAATCAGATTTCCAAAAAAAGTCCAGCAGTCAGCGGCTTGCCGCGTCCGCGGCAGTAGGCGATCGTAATCCCCGTCCCGTTGCCGAGCATCTCGCCAAGCCCCAGGAAAAAACAATAAAACGGAAACGCCACATTGATGGCGGCAAGAGCATCATCCCCGGCTCCCCAGCCGACAAACAAGCCGTCCACTACCGTATAGATTCCGGCAAGGAGCATGCCTACCGTCGCGGGAACGGAATAGCCGATGAAACTACGGAAATCCGAATTCTTCTGCAAAAATAAACTCTTCATAACAACACCTGAACTCTCCGACGGCAAAACACGCCGTCTTTACCGCAGACAGCCTCTGAGCCGGTCGCAACCGCACAAGCCGTCCTGCGAAACAAATCCGCATAACTGCGTCTTCTGAATACGGGGGATTTTTTTCAAGGGGGAAGAGTGGCGTTTGTCCTATAAGGCAAGTCCCGCAAATCCTGAACGGGTAACAGATGAATAACAGACGCCACCAAATATCCATCCCCCGTAATCGCGAGTCACGGCAAACGGATCGGATACCGTCGTAAAGGACAGTCCCGCTGTATGGATCGTCTTGTTTTCTGTTTTCATCATCGGTTCACTTTCTTGCGGTTCTCTTTCTGACCTTAGCACATTTTTTAAAAAAGTCAAATTTCCCACAGATCCCCCTCCCCTTCTGCACTCCTCTCCCCCCTGCCGGAACGGAATTGAAATCTCCTCATTGAAAATCCTGCCCGCTGAGGGATTCTCCCCATTCAGAAGCGTTTTCCGAAAAAAATCCGGACCCGATTTGATTTTTTCAATTATGAATGATATATTTTTCAATAAGAGAGAATATTTTTATCATTAATAAAAACATGCAGGGATTTCGTGCTTAGTCCGACCTGTGCATCGGCGCCGGATTGCGACAGGAGCACCGCCCTTGACCGGGGAAAGATACCGGTGCATTTTCCGTATCACAAAAGGGAAGATCATGGTTCAATCGGTGGAACGCTGTGCTGGGATTCTGAACTGTGTTGCAGAACATCCGGAAGGAATGACTCTGGGCAGAGTGGCGGAGGAGATGGGACTGAAATATCCAACCGTCTACAATCTGGTCATGAGTCTGACGGAATGCGGGCTTCTGGAAAAGGATGCGGAGAATATTCTTTATCCGGGCAGACAGCTTGGAGTGCTGAACGCCTGCCGTCTGCGTTCCGCATATATCCGGCAGCTGAAACGGATGGCATCGGATCTTGCGGGATATCCGCAAGAACACACGATCGCGTTTTCCATCATCCGCGACCACCGCATGGAGGGAATCGCGCACAAAGGACTCCGGGAAAAACAGTTGAAGTTCGGGCGCTATGATTTTCATCTGTTCGACACGGTGGCGGGTATCGTTTTTTTCGCCTTTCTGCCGGAGAAGGAGCAGAAGGAACTGATGAAATGGAACAAGGATGCTCCGGAATTCAAACAGTACTGGGGAACAGAGGAACGCCTGTGGAAAGCGGTGGAACGCTGTCGGAAGAACGGATATTCGCTGCATCCGATGGACAATCCGGAGTTTGCCAGAATCGGCGTGCCAGTCTTTGCCGACGGCAGGCTTTTCGGAGCTTTGACCTGGGGATGGAATCCTCCGGGGAAACAGGAGATCGAAAGAGTCATCCGGCGTCTTCGGAACCTGCCGGAGCTCTCCGCGGAAATCACGCTTGAACCGACTCCGATTCAGGCTTAAAAACAGACAGGATGAAAAGGGTACAGAAATGGATTTTGATGTGAAGTATGATGTTGCCGTGATCGGCGGCGGCATTGCGGGTGTCGCGGCGGCATTGCAGGCGGCGCGGTCGGGAAAGAAAACGGTTCTTGTGGAAAAGACGATTCTCCTCGGCGGACTCGCCACAAGCGGACTGGTCTACATCTATCTGCCTCTCTGCGATGGAAACGGACATCAGGTGACTTTCGGGCTCTGTGAAGAACTCATCCGCAAGAGCATTCAGTACGGTCCGGGCAAGATTCCGGAACACTGGCAGGATGGGAAAAACGCCAGAGAGGAAGAACGCTTCCGCTGTATCTTTTCGCCGGCGGCATTCATGCTGGCTCTGGATGAGGCGGTGCAGGAGGCGGGAATCGATGTCTGGTTCGACACTCTTGTCTGCGGAGCGGAAGTCAGCGGAAACCGCCTCACCGGGGCGATCGTGGAAAACGAAAGCGGACGCGGTGTCATTCATGCAAAACGCTTTGTGGATGCCAGCGGAAGTTCCATTCTGGCGCGTCGCGCAGGAGTCCCCTGTCTGGATGAGAACAATTACCTTTCCATCTGGGCGATCGAATATCGGAAAGATGCCAATCCGGAAGGGGAAAATCTTGGAAAAAACGTTGCCGTCTGTGCCTGCGGAGCATGGGCGAACGGAGGAACAAGCATGTCCGATCGCGAACTCGCCAGAGCCGGACTCACACGCGAAATGCTGCGTCAGGCGCCGTACCGGGGAATCTCCGGCAGAAAAGTTTCGGAATATGTCCTGCGTACACGCAACTGCCTCCGCGAGCATTTCCTGACCAACTATGAATCCGGAAAATACGATCGCAATTCCAACTACGCTTTGAAACTGCCGGTCATGCCGCAGTTCCGTAAAATTTACTGCATCAAGGGCGAATACGTCCTCAAGGAGAACGAGCATGCAACGTTCTTCGAGGACTCCATCGGACTGCTTGCTGACTGGAGAAAAGCCGGTTTCGTCTGGGAAATCCCCTACCGGACTCTCTATCCGGAAAACAGGCTCGGCGGACTGCTCGCCGCAGGACGCTGTTCCGCAGCCAGCGGCGATGCGTGGGAAGTCACCCGGGTCATCCCCTCGGCCGCCATGACCGGACAGGTCGCAGGACTTGCGGCTGCTCTCTCCATCGACGAAAATGTCGAACCGACGGATCTGAATGTTCCGCTTCTTCAGACAGAACTCCGGAAACTCGGATTTCCGCTTCATCTTGCAGATGTCGGTCTCTGAGAGTCTGCCCTCTACGCCCCGTCCCCTGCGTCGCGTTGCGCAGGGGACGGGGCTGTAATTTCCCGTAAAAGTACGTTTGATTTTTTCTTCTTTTTCCAATTTTCTCCCCTCTACCATCCCCTTCCGGATCCCCTTGCGGCAAAATAGAGAATCTGTACTGATTTTTCCATTTCTCTTCCGACTTCTCCTCTTTTTCCGGAAAAAAATTCATTTTTTTGCATTTTTCACTTGCAAACCTGTAAATTCCAGTTTAATTTAGTTTACAGAAAAAATATTCGGGGGTCCGGACCTGCAAATTCCAGGTGCCGGGGATGAAGGAGCAAACAAACATCCGGGAGGGGGGAACCGCCATGAAGGGGCTGACCGCAAAACAGCACGATATTCTTGATTTTATCGAAGGATTCATCCGTACAGAGAAAATGTCTCCGACCGTTTATGAAATCGCGGAACATTTCAAAATCAAAACATCCACCGTATTTGCCCATCTGCGGGCTCTCCAGAAAAAGAACCATATCAGCCGGAGTTCCAAAGCGCGGAGCATTGTTCTGACCGGGTTAAAAAGAAAATGGCGTCATCCGGCGGGGCTGCGAGCCATTCCGGTCTACGATGAAGGAATCGACAGCAGACTCTGCTCAGACCCACAGAAAGAACTTTACTGCGATTCCTCGCTCTTCGAAAAAACGCTCCATACAGACAGCCGCAATCTCTATGCGCTTCGTGTCCACGGCAGCGGAATGAAGGAGTTCGGAATCCTTGACGGTGATATTGCGATCGTAAAACGGCATCCCGATTCCGTCAAGAAAGGCGATATCCTCGTTACCGATGAGAACGGGGAATCCATTCTGAAAAGCTGTACGGATGTGGAAAACGATCATCTTTTGCTTCTGGATGCGAACGGGAAACGGGAGGAACAATCCATCAAGGATCTTCTTCTCAAGGGGGTTGTTGTCGGAGTTCAGAGAGCGCTTTGAATGGAAAACACCCTCTTTCAACGAATGAGGAAAAGCCGGACGGCACTGTACCGCTCAGCTTTCCTGCAATGGCACTTTGATCGGGATCTGTTCCGGAGGCAGAGTTTTATCGTTTATCAGGGCGAACACTCTGTTCACGCCGGCTGCGGTATACTCCCGAATCGGGGGATCATAAGACCATCCGCCGGGAACCGGAATGTTTTCCCGGTAAATGCCATTGTTGACAAGACGGCACTTCTCCTTCCGGTCAGCCCCAAGCGAATCGAAAATATTCAATACCTTGTCAACGAGGAACAAGGGATTCACCACGGCATCCACGGGAACACCGAGTTCCAGAAATTCTTTCAGTCTGGCAAGACTGCTTTCGCATCCGGAAAGAAAGAGTTTTTCATTCAGCGGCTGTCCGGCCTCCGCGAAAGTGCGGAGAAGAGAATCGCGCGCGGCGTTCCATGGTCTGCGGTCCGCCAGAAAAACAACGTTCCGGCGGTGCTCCGCAAGAAGGCGGTTTGCGATTTCCGTTCCCAGCGCGTCCATGTCAAAATAGACACAATCGCAGCCGGGCATCGGTTCGCTTTTCATCACGACCACAGGCAGGCCGTGCCGACGCAGAGCCAGAATGGTTTTTGCATCGACAGTCGGCCCCTCCCAGATCAGTCCATCGAGATCCTCCGCCAGAATCTCCTTTACAATTTTCTCCCGATTTGTGGAAGTCAGGTTGATTATGTGGAGAACCGCGGGCCGATGAATCACCTGTTCCAGCGCCTGGGCAAGCACAGCTCCGAAAAAGATCTCGTAATGCACGACCATCCCGTCACCGAAAATAATGCCGATAATCGGCATTCCGTCCATATTCCCCCCCTTCTGACTGCCCTCGATATTGGGGTTGATGAACGAACCGATTCCGGGACGACCGATGACGTAGCCGTCATCGGTCAAAGTTTTCATCGCCTTGCTGACGGTGGGCCGACTGCACCCGAACTGCTTTGCCAGTTCCTGAGCCGTCGGCAGCTGGAGAGCCTTTCCACCCGCCCGGTGAATCCGATTCAGCACATAGCGCCGAATCTTCATATATTCTGCTGAAAAAACTGTTCTTTCTGCCATAATCCATCAGTTTCCACAAAACCTGTTTTCTCTTATGCGGTGATAAGATAAAACCGGGATTTTATTTTGCAAGCATCAATCCTCATTTTTCTGCGATTTCGAAAAAGAGTGCCGGGCCGCCGGGCAGTTTCGCCGTATCCGCGCGGAGATAGAGAACGCCATCTTTTGCAGTTACGGGAATCTCACCCTGCCGTCTGCCGTTGAGATCGACGGCAAATGCCTTCATGCGGGCAGCATTCTTGTTTTTGACCGCAACGGAAAACACACCTGTCTCATAGAGGATCGGCGTCTGTCCGAGTTTCTGCATCACGCGGCGCGTGGAGTCGTTGAAGACCATGCCGGTATTCAGAGCATCGGTAGCGTAGACAACCATCAGATGCTTCGAGTTTTCCAGATCGGGCGCATTGTCGATCGACACAACCGCGAGATTTCCGTTCCGGCTCATCTCTTTGATTTCAAACGACGGCAGCTTCACCGTGGTTCCCGCCAGAGCACAGACGCCCTGGAGACGTTTCGTATTGATGCTCATGAAACACTTTTTCGCATTCAGGAAAAGTTCTCCCGTGGTACTTTCGAAAATTTCCTCCGCCGCATTGGTCCGGTTGGAAGCAGGAATCACGCCGCGTTTTTTCAGATCGCGCACAAGAGCATCCAGATCGAACACCGATTTCCCGCCATCAATGATGCTGGAGAATCCGGCCGTACCGAGTGCGGAGGTCAGAACCGCACTGCCGCCGGTCCGTTTCAGGATCAGCTCGTTTTTGCGGACAGGGAAAACCGGTTTTCCATCTTTGGAGTTCTCAACACGGAAGCGGCCCAGAAGCAGAAGACGCGTCTGTTCAGATCCCAATCCCCAGCGATAAGCATAGTTTTCCAGGACCTCCGGTTCGTTCAAGACGACTCGCCAGGTCACATCGCCCTCACGGACATCCCCGCGGGCATAGATAAAGTAGGCCAGGAACTCGCTGGCATACATCACCGGGTCGTGCGTTCCACCAAACGGATGAAGTTTTGATCCGTGCGGCGCATACACCTGACTGATGAACGAGGTGATTCCATCCACTCCCTGAAGCGCGCCATACCCATCGGTCACAAACGCCTGTTCATAGCGATAGCGGTTCCAGAAGACATGCCCGTGTTCCGTAATGACATAGGGCTTGCCGGGCATCTGGTACGCATAGAAGCCGCGGGCGACATTTGCGGAAGTGAAGATGGAACTGCTCTGATCAATCGTCGAACCCGGCTGAATATAGTTGCTCGGATGCGCATGATACGAGTTCATGGCAATGAACTCCGCAGGCTCTCTCGCCATCACATACTGGATGGATTTGCCCATATTGAAGTTCGTGACCGGTCCCTTCCAGCCGATCTCGCGCAGATAGGAATGATAGAAATCAAAGATTTCGCGTTCCATCATACGGGTGAACTCATAGGAGTCGCGTCCGCGGGGAGAGGTTTCCATCATGTCGGTACCGCGGAAAACAGGAAGATCATCGAAATCCTTCCAGTCGTTTTTCACGTTCCATGCCGCCTTCAGCTTTTCGAACGATCCGTATTTTTTCCGGAGGAATTCCTTCCAGCGCGGCATCGCCTGCGGAATCTGTTTCGAGGTGCTGAAAATAAACTCCTGCTCATTGAAGCCGACAAGACACACCAGGACAGGATCGTCAATCAGACGCATCTTCGTATAAGGATTCACGGTCAGAAGAACTTTCCGGGCACCCGCCTTCCAGTTTTCCTTGATATCATCATCGAAATAGATGAATTTCTTTGCATCCTTATGATCTTTGCGCCAGGTCCAGTCCGCCCATGTGATGCCGGGATAGTATCCAAGATGGCTGGCGGCAACGTCAAGATTCAGATAAATTCCGTTGTCCTTCATGCATTTGATTGCATAGAAGAAGTTGTCGAACACATCCTCGGGGAAATCCAGTCCCTTCTGTTCCGCAAGTTCCCCTTCGATCATGTGCATACGCAGCATGTTGTAGCCTTTGTGGCGGAATGTGAGGACCATGTCGCGGATTCTTTCTTTATGATCCCGGGGAGTCTTGGAATACAGGAAATCGTAGTAGACCCGTTTTCCACCGCTGCTGTTCGGCTGAATAAAGGTGTTCGGGAAGAGTGCGGAGAAGAAACGAACCGGTTTTGCCGGATCCTTTTCAAAAGCAAACCGGCCATCCTTGTTGACGATTACACGGCCGAAGGCCCCGGCGACTTCCCGCTTTGCCATTCCAAGATCCAATGCGGACCCCGGAATCACGCCAAAATATTTCGGGAAGGGAAAATTCTTCCAGATCGCATTTTCCTGCATGGTCTCGATTTCCGCCTTCGGAAATTCGTAGGCATTGAAAGAGAGAGTCGCAGCAAGAACGATCCAGACAGAGGTTTCCGAACGGGGAACAAAACGAATGGAACGAATGGTCCCGATTTCCGGCTTCAGCGGAAACACGGAGGCAAACACGCCGACGATTCCGCCGCTGGCATTCGTCCAGACCGACGCAGGATGAGCATTCGATCCCGGTTTCGCCATCCACCAGTCGTTGACATCCCGTCCGCCTTTGACCTCAAAGACCTGCTTCTGCCCATTTTTTCCCGTGACTTCGACGGTACCGATCACACCCTCGGACCCATAGGTCATCGTATGAAGAAGATAAAGGTACCGGCCTTCCGCGGACATGCTCTCCAGATTCAGGAGAGCTTCCGGAAGACCATTCTGAAAGTTGCTGGATTTGAACGCCATCACGCTTTTTCCGTTGTTCTTCGACGGATCCACCGCCTTGAACGGAACATTCGCATAGCGATTCTGGGAGAAGACAAATTTGCGGGCATCGTTGTCAGGCCCCTGATCGGACCAGCCGCCTTTGCCGTCGCCGGCTTTCGGATCGGCATAGCCCATGTTCATCAGAGAGGCAAGATCCAGAAGTGTGTCAAGGATTTCCACCTTCAGATTCCGGAACAGAATAGTCCCGGCTGCGCGTTCGATTCCAAGAACGAAATCCGCTTTGTCGCAATCGCGCGGCACGGTGTATTCAAAGGAAAAGGTCTTCCAGTCATAAGTACCGGTTTCCGGATTCTGCTGCGGATAGAAGGTCTCCTTCGGGGTCCGGAGAGTAAACATGAACTTGCCGCCGGTTTTCGTGTCGCCGACAGGCTGGAGGTTTTCCGCCTTCGCCTCAACCGAGACGCGTACGCGCTTCCTCTGAAGAGGTTTCGCCGGGATTCCCCGAATCACACCACGGTAATTGCCTTTTGCCGCTTTCGGTGCAGTAATCTCAATTCCTGTTCCAACCAGGGCTTTTGCCTTTGTTCCAGGAGCAACCCACCAGTTTTCCAGAGAATTCGTCCGGTTCAGCGGATTGAAATAGTGCGCATCGACTTTCGGGGACGATGCCAGAATTTCCACTTTAAGATTCCGGAACAGAATCTTGCCGGAAGCATGCTCAATTCCCAGTCCGAAATCGACCTTGTCGCAATTCTGGGGAACATCAAAATCCAGAGAATAGGTTTTCCAGTTATAACTTCCGAGATCCGGATTCTTCTGCGGATAGAAGGTCTCTTTCGGAGTCCGTACCGTAAACATGAATTTACCGCCGGTTTTCGTATCGCCGACAGGCTGAAGGTTTTCCGCCTTCGCCTCGACCGAAACTCTCACGAACTTTCCGCGCAGAGGTTCTGCCGGAATTCCACGGACCACTCCCTGAAATTTTCCTTTGGCCTCTTTGGAAGCAATGATTTCAATGCCGTTTCCGGGCAGAGCCTTCGCTGCGGTTCCAGGAGCAACCCACCAATGCTTCAGCGAATCCGCCTGATTCAGGGGATTCGCATAGTGCACATCGGCGGCCGATACGCAGACACCCAACGCGCATAGTGCCGTCAGACAAAACAATTTCATACACAACTCCTTTCTATTGATTAATTATCGTATGCAACATACTGTCTCATATTCAAATTGCCACTGCCCCACATATTCGCGGAATTATACGGATTCAACGTTGCAGCAGTCTTGGTTTCGACATGACCGTCAAAGAAAGTAACATTGGAAGCCATGTTGTTCTGATGACGGTACGCAATGACATGCGCACTCGGATTCAGATTGGAAAAATCATAGGAAAGATAAGAAGACGGCAGGAAATCATCTTCTACCCAGAGTCCCGGCACCTCACCCCCGCAAACACCTTCCATGAAGATAATCTTCCGTGAAGCATTCCGGATTTTCGGCAATTTATAACAGTTTACCGAAAGATCAAAACTCATATTCATCATAGCATAGGTCTGACCGGCGTCCTTGAATTGTCCACCCAGGCGGACATTCCGTGTCAGCGTCTCCGGACAAAGGAATGAAGACTGCCAGAAGGAAAGTCCCCAGGGAAACTCTTCCGCTCCACGGTGTTTTACTCCAACAGCAGAGAGAAAGTGCTGATTCAGATACCAGCGATGATTGGAATTCTCAGGAATGGACATCACAAACGGTACCCACTGATCGTCGCTGTCCGAAGCATAGGTCAGTCCCCCCAGCCCCAGCTGCTTCATGGAACTGGTACACGAAATCTGACGCGCTTTCCCTCTCGCTGAATTCAGCGCAGGAAGAAGCATTCCTGCCAGAATTGCAATGATCGCAATTACGACCAAGAGCTCTATTAATGTGAAACTCTGCTTCCTTCGATTCATTTTTATAGCCCTCCTGTTTACAATAGTTATCATATGTTCTGTTGGTTTTACATTTCGTAATATATTATACAACATTCGACTTTTTTTGTCAATCCCCCCTTTTCCGGAAAAAAGCAAAATATCTGGAAATTTCCCCATCCATATTCTAAAGCAAACATTTCATTTTTTCCATATTCCGGCAGATGCCTGATCCTTTTCCAGAACGAAATTTTCAAAAAAAATTCATCTCAGCCTCTTGCCAAAAACAGAAAAATATGCTATAATATTTTTGTTCAAACGTTTTAACAAAATCAATAACGAACAAGAAACCGCCGATTTTCAAACATGAGAGCTACGATTAAAGATATAGCAAAACGTGTGGGAGTTTCCTACTCTCTGGTCTCGCTGTACCTGAACAATCGTCCACTGGCGGCCCGGATTGCAGAATCGACCAAACGGAAAATTGATGAAGCGGTCAAGGAGCTGAACTATGCACCTTCCGCGACGGCACTGGCGCTGAAAAAAGGAAAAAGCAAAACACTCGGACTGGTCACGGCCGGTCTGTGCAGCGATTATGGAAGTTTCTTCGCACAGACCCTTCTGGATGAATGTTCCCGGTACGGTTATCAGCTGCTCATCGGAATCACCCATTACAATCCGGAAGAGGAACGACGGGTTCTTGCCAATCTGATCTCCCGGCAGGCAGATGGAATTTTTTATGGACTGCGTCTCTTTCCGGCGGATTTTTTGAAATCACTCGGACAGCAGAACTATCCGATTCTTCAACTGGGCTCCGCCTCTCCGGAGTTTCAGAGCGCGGGACTCGCACTGGAAGAACAGCTCCGGCAATGTGCAGAAAAACTCCATGCCATCGGCTGCCGCCGTGTACTTATCGCACATGAATCCTGGGCAGAGTTTCTGGAAAAAGAGCTTGTAAAACATGGAATCGAAGTCGTTGGAGGACGACGCAGAACCGAAGCGGAAGATTTCTCCTATCTGACAGAAAATCTCCCTGACGCAGTCGCCGCCGATTCCAGCATCTACATCAAACTTCTGCGCAACCGATGCAGAGAACTTGGAATCCCGACTCCGTATCTCTGTTACAGCTACTCCCTGCCCTGCGATTTCATTGACGATCCCCGGGTCGTTGCGGTAACGGTGACCGACTACAAAGTCAGACTTGCCGGAATCGTCCGCCGAATGATCCGGATGCTGGAAAATCCGAAGGAACCGATCTGTCATCTGGAGGAACCGGTCCGTCTGATGAATCTTGAAGAGCTGCGGGAGTATCGTGCAACTCAGTTGAAAGATCCCTATTACGAGCCTTTTATGACAAAATTAAAATACGAAGGGAAAGAATCATGAAACGCGTCTGGAATTTTACATTGATAGAGCTTCTAGTCGTGATTGCAATTATTGCAATTCTTGCCGGACTTCTTCTTCCGGCCTTGAATTCTGCGCGAAAAACGGCAAAGAGCACCGCATGCAAGAACAATCTGAAACAACTGGGACTTGCCCTTTTCCAGTATGACCAGACATTCGAGAGGCTTCCGGCCGGAGAAGACAAGGCGAATGGCTATCCTGAGAACCAGAAAATCTGGATGGGAAAACTCTGGGCGGCAAAACTGATTTCCGTGGAAAAGGAAAGCACCAGCGGAGGAGCCAATTTCGGAAATGCCAAAATTCTCCGCTGCATGGATCCGCAGATCAGTTACGGGATGATCTCCAGTCTGGCACGTCTGGACGGGGTCACATCCGGCGGGGATCAGTATCAGAATTATGCCGATCACTATCTCAATACGGGCAGAGTGACCCGGCCGGCCAGCCGTTATCTGCTTGTGGAAAGCAACTGGGGCAGACCTGTCATACCTTCTTCGGACCGCCACTACTATCAGGTCCATGGACCTGGAGGAAGCACGGAGCTCCGCTCGGGCGGAGTCTGGTTGCCGGGGGGAAACTGCAATGTGGAATTTCTCGACGGGCACGTCGGAGAAATCTCCTATGCGATCAAAACCTCCACAGGTCCGGGATGGCAAATCTACGGAGTCGGAATCGGCTGGCGGCAATAAACAGAACTTGAAATCATGGAAGGAGATTTTATGAAACGACATCTGCTCTTTGCCGGAGTCTTTTTCTGTACGGTACTGCTCTCCGCACAGGAACTGCTCTACACGCCGGGGCCGACCATGGGAATTGCTGTCAATCCAAAGGAGAACAATCTCTGGAAGACCCGAATCATGGATGCATCACGGAAAATCCGGAACGAAGAACTCTTTGAAACGGCAGGCGATTTTTTCTCGATTCAATATGGGAAACCGTTTGTTTTCCAGTCGGATCTGTTCCGGGAATTCAAGATCAAGACTTCCGCGCCCTATCGGATCGCCGATGGAGCTCTTCAGTTCCGTACGGGAAAAAAAGGATGGAGCATGCTGTTCGGCGCCGAACCCGGCGATGAAAAAACACCCGCCATCCGTTTCGGCGCAGGATGGGGAAAGGATCGCTCCAATGCGTGGAGAATCGAACTGGAAATCGAACAGGATGTCGAAAAGACAGACTGGATGATCTCCCGTTCCACCGGAGACTCCAAATTTTATACGAACAATCAGTTTTTCTCGGTCAAGGGAAAGGGTCCGCAGAAATTCATCCGGAAAATGGGCTGGATCGGCTATCCGGTTCCGCAGATCGCGCGGGGACTGAAAATCGAATGCCGCACACCCGGAGCCAATATCAGAATCCGTTCGATGCGGATCGTCCCCTTTTCCGGAAATCTGTTCTGGCGCAGGGAGATACAAATTCCGTTCCGCCCGATTGCCGCAAAACTCTCATGGATGCACAAGACCGGGAATTACGATGTTTTCGTAAATGGAGTTAAAATCGCCGCGGGACAGCACATTCTCCGAACGGGCGTCGAAACGTTCGATCTGGAAAAACAACTCAAACAGGGAAAGAACGTCATCGCCATCCGCGACCAGTTCTACGGCGGTCTCTCGCAGAACTCCTCCATCCAGCTTGAAGGAATTGTCATCGGGCGGAACGGAGAAACTCTGCGCATTCCCGGCGACCGGGAGTGGCGCTGGAGCTATCAGGCTCCGGAAGGATGGGAAAAAACAGACTTCGCCGCCACGACCTGGAAACCTCCCGTTCTCCGCCCCGCCGGAATCTCGTATCTGCCGAACAAAACGCAGATCTCCAGTGGATTTGCGCCCGATCACATGGGAATGCTCGATGTCCGCACGGAGGCAGTCAAATATCCCGTCTTCGACTATGACAAGGAGATTGCATGGCGTGTCCGTGTGCCGGCCGGAGTTCAGAACCCGGCACTGAAACTGGAAATCCGGGAAGCGGACAGCAATCAGCTTCAGGAGACTCTGATTCTGAAGGAGTCACATGTCAACGGAGATTTCCGGGAGTTCACAGTGCGTCCGAAGCTCCGCAAAACGGGAGCCTACCGCACCTTCTGGACACTGACCGCCGGCGGAAAAACACTCGACACCTGCCGGGGAGAAATGATTATCGCCGGACCGATCCAGCAGGATACCTTTGCGCTCAAGGATTTTGAACAGGAACTGGAAAAGCGTCTTCAGCTGGTTCAGAAGATCGACTGCACCGATCCGAATCCCGCGCCGGACACCTTTCTGGATCACACAGGCAAGTATACCAAACCGATCCTCAATCCGGGAAAAGTCGTCACCCGGAACGGCATGACGTATCGGGAAACCGGCAGCGGACTGTTGGATTATTTCTGCTATAAACTCAATCTGCCCGCCACCGGAGAAGCGATGATCGCGGAACTGGTCATCCCCGACGATGCGGACCGCTATATCTACAGCGCTGTTCTGGAAACGATTCCGGCCGGCATGGAACACAACACTCCGCCGCTCGGAAGCAAGGCGTGGCCGAACGCCAGCGGAACCGTCTCCACAGGAGACCTGTATCCGCTGAGCAACGGAAAGAAAAAATTCCGCTACGTCTTCTTCCCCGGGACAAAAAACACAACGCTGATCGTTCAGAACGGACGCGCCGGAATTCCGGCGGCAGTCTGCGAAATCAACATCTACGCGGTCAAAGGCGGACTTCCCGCTCTCAGAATTCCGGAGACCGACCGGACATACGGGAATCATAACGAACGACTCATCTTTACTGCATGGGGATCGTACCGGGACGCGCTCGCCTACGGAACGGAAGCGCATCTGGTGCAGTACTACGACGGCGCCTGGCTCAACGCCTATCGGGCGATTGCGCGGAAAATTCAGTTTCTCCGTTTTCAGGGACACAATGCCAGTGTCGAAGGGGCTTTCATGTACGAGAAGGGAGTCTTCTCTCCGCGGCACTCCCAGATTGTGCTGAACAACGACCGCTTTGATTACTATTACGCTCTTCTGAAACTTTACAGGCATAACGGTATCAAAACCTTTGTCGGATTCGAATATATGCGTTCCTCGGCCCTCGACGCAATGGGAGCGTTCGACACCAGCGATGCACAGGTACATTCGGGGGAAAAACGTTCCGTCTACATGATCGACCGTTTCGGGCGGCAGGTGGTCGGCTACCTCGGCATGGGACTCAACTGTATGAATCCGGTGGTCTGGGGCACGGTCACGGACCTGCTGAAAGAGCTCTATGAGCGCTATGACGGAATCGGCAGCGTGGAAGGACTCGTCACTCTGAACGGAAGCTGGTGGCTGCCCGGTTTCCCTTCGTACAGCGGAATGGAAGCTTCGGAAGTCGGATACGATGACGATTTCGTGGAACAGTTCGAACATGACACAGGAATCCGTCTCAACCTTCCCCGCACCGGAGCGAACCGCTTTGCCGCTCGCTATGAACTCCTGACCGGAAAATACAAACACCAATGGTTCGAATGGCGCGGAAAAAAGATTCGGGAAAAACTGCTCGAAATGCGGAAAACAATCAGTTCCGGCAAGCAGAAATGGAAACTCTTCTCCTGGCCGGCCAAAGCCACGGCGGAACGGAACGCATTCAACACATCCGGCATCCGTCCGGAAGTCCGCGATGAATACATGGAACGGATTCAGAAAGAGGCCGGGTTCCCGCAGGAACTCTACGGAAAAGAGAAAAAAGACGGTGTCATCCTCATCGCCACAGCGAATACCGCAAGAAGACTCGAAAACAACGCCGACCTCTATCTCTATGGACGCAACACCAACCGCGGCTCTCAGGAGCTTTACCGGAAAAACGATGCACTCGCCCTCAACTGCGCGGGACTCAATGAGAATATCGGCACGCATGCAAAAGCGGCGAAACGGTGGTGGTGGCGCGTCAACAACGTCACCGTCTACGACCGCAAACCGATCGGCGACTTCGGCTACGCGGACCTGATCCACCTCATCCGCAAACACGTTCCGAAGCACGTTTTCCACACATGGAACGACATCAATCTGCCGACGGCCCACGGGGAGCAGGCGCGCCGTTTCCTCAAAGCATTCTACTGCGTCCCGACCGGAGAATCGCTGCAGCAGAACTCGGTAAAAGGAATCGATGCCCGTTATCTCGGAAACCGTCTGATTCTGGTCAACGCAACCCCCTTCCCGCTGAACGGAACTCTGGAGTATCCGGGAACCTTCCAGGATCTCGTTTACGACGGGACCTTTCAGGGGAAACAGACTTTGACGATCCGTCCGTTCTCACTCCTTGTCTGGCACTCGGAAGGCGGAGCGGAGAATTTCAAAGGATCCTTCCGCTTCCGTCCGGAAGACGAACAGGACATTCTTCTGATGGGAAAACAGATTCTTCAGGAACGCTCCCTCACCCGGAAAATTCCGAAAGAAAATCTCAAACGGATCGCGGACGCCGTGAAAAAACAGGACTGCTACACTCTGAAAAAAGAGATGGATGACTTCGAAGTTCTCTACTACGCCAAACGGTTCTTTGAAAGCAAAGCGCAGATGGAAAAACAGCAGCAGCTTCTCCGGGAACTGAACCGTCGCGGAGTTGTCCGAATCAACTGCGGAGCACCGGAGGATCTGACCGACTCCAAAGGCAACCACTGGTTCGCCGATCAGCTCTACACCGGATTCAACGCCTACGGATGCGAATACGGGACATTCGTTTCCCGCGGGAAAATCACCGTGAAAAACACGGATTTCCCCGAAATCTTCACAACCGAGGCCTACGGAGCGCAGATGTTCTACCAGATTCCTCTTCCGAACGGACGCTATACCGTGAAGATTCATTTTGCGGAAACGTATGAACCGAATCGGGAGAACGGCCGGACCTTCGATCTTCAAGTCGGCGGAACGAGCAGGAAAAATCTGAATCCGGTACATCTGGGAGGCGGCTTCCAGTCCGCCGCATCGGTGACATGGGAGGAGGTGGAGGTCAAGCGGGGACTGCTGACCATCAAGGCAAGCGGCAATCCAGCCATCAACGGAATCGAAATTTTCAAGGAGGACAAATAATGAACACAAAACTTCAAATGATCGCCGGAGCTCTATGCGCAGCAGTGCTTCTTTCCGCAGACACGCTTCTGGACGTGGAACCGGGAACGGTTCTTCAGGATCGCTGGAACAGAAAACTGCATAAGAATTTCTCATCCGGATCCAGCAAAACCGGAGTCAAAGCCATTCAGGAGAAGGGAAAAACGATCGCCCGTTACCAGTCCGGCTCCAGCACGCTGTATCAGATTTCGGGAAGCGAATCGTGCGGAACGGAGAATCTGACATTCACGGTTCTGGCGCGTGCGGAAGGAAAATCGGGAGAGGGATATCTCCTTTATGCCGGAGCGGGAAGTCTTGCAAAACCCGGACTCCGTCTCGGCCTGCGCGCAGAAAAGGATGGTCTGCAGGCTTACGGACTGCTGGTTGCGGCATCCTCCAGCGAAAAAGAAAAAAAATTCGCCTCCGTCCGGATGAAAAAGGATCTCCGGATCGAACCGGGCAAGTGGACCGTTTTCACGCTTGCGGCCAACCGATCCGGTGATCTTCAGCTTTTTGTAAACGGGGAACTGGCAGCGGCAAAATCAATCCGCCAGTTTGAAAAGGAGAATCTTTACCCGAAGCAGCCGCTCTTTTCCACACTTCTTCCCAAAGGAAAAGAGAATGCGGAACAGCCGATCCGAATCGATATTGCTGGCATCATCATCCGCAATGAACTCATGAGTTCCGCGGAAATCCTCCGGGAAGCGGAAGATTTGCTGGATGAAATGGAGAAAAAATAATTTATGCGAACGGCGATCCGGCTTCTGTTTTTTGCGTTGACTCTGCTCTGCGGTGCGGAAGAGATCGGTCTGGACACCCTCCCCTGGACCGATGCCGCCTACAGCTGGACTCCCGATGGGCCGGCCCTCCCGCAGATCAATCGGAATCTGAGCGGAAAAGGACCGATCCGGATCGGCGGAAAAACTTTTTCCAGAGGAATCTGCGGGCATACGGGATTCAGCATCGTTTATCGTCTGGACCGGACGGCAGATTCCTTTTCCGCCTGGTTCGGGATCGACGAGGAACAACATCCAAAGGATCGCCCGGAAAAAACCGATGTCCGTTTCATCATTCTCGCCGACCACCGGAAGGTGCTGGACCGGACCCTGCCGCTCGGAGCGAAAGCGGAAAAGGCGGAAATCGATCTGCGCGGAGTTCATCAGCTGGAGCTGCGGGGAGAATACGGATGCGGATTCCGTCTTCAGCGGGTTGCCTGGGCGGAACCGGTATTCCGAACGCGGACACCGGAAAAACTCCGGGCGGCACTGAAGAGAAACCGTCTGGAACACGAACGGAAACTGGCGTTCATCCCGGAGTATCCCTCCGCGCCGGACTGGAAAAACAAGCAGATCAGAAAGGTTCGCTGGAACGGATTCGAAAACGCATGGCGCATCGAATGGAGCTCCTTCGAAGCCCTGCTCCTGCCCGAATACGGTGGAAGAATCATGGAATTCCGGAAAAAAGGAGGAGAAAATCTGCTGAAAACAACCGTTTTTCCAGGACCGGAAAGGCTGCTGCGGGGGAAAACTCCAGACCGGAGCGGTGGGCATTTCATGCGTTTTCATCCATCGCCGGCCTTCTATCCGAATGACCCGCTGCTGAAGCATGCGCCATATACAATCGCATTTCCAGCGGAGGGTGAGATCGTCATGACCTCGCCGGAAAGCACGCTTTTCCGCATCATTTTTGAGTACCGTCTAAAGCTCGAACCGGACGGGCTTTCCATCGAAAACCGGATCATCAACAAGGCGCCGTACCGGAGAGAACTCGGCATCTGGAGCATCACCCGTCTGGAGACCTCCTCCCTTGCCCGTCTTCTCCTTCCGCCGGAACGGAGGAATCCTCCGGCAAAGCTCCTTCTCGAACAACGGGGGAATCTTCTGAATCTGATCCGGACTCCGGAACGGATGATTCTGGATCTTTCCACCGATCCGCCGGAACGCTTCTCCTTTGCACAGCTCCGCTGCTGGAGCGATCCGCCGGAAATCCGGACAGAGGGAAGAAATGGTACCAGGATGCGCATCCGATATCAGACTCCGGCAGAGGATCTGAACGGAGAGTATCCGGTTCATATTTTCATCAACAGCGCACTGACCGAGGAGGAGTCGCACTCTCAGACTCTTCCCCGAGAAACGGGAGAAGCTCTCTCCTTCCGGGAACACTGGAGCATAGAATGACAAACGGAGGATCGGAATGACCAATCTGAACAAACTCTCCCAACGGGTGGAAGAGGAACTGAAAAAACGTTTTCTCTCTCCGGACGGCATCCTTTATGACTACGCTGGCCCCAACGGTGAAGTGGAACTGCCGGAACCGGAAGAGTGCCGCATCAATTTTCCCAATCCTTTCGGCTGGTGGACTCCGATTGAAAACGGAGCGTTCTTCACCGGAGATTATCTGCTTGGGGTCCTGCGCAATCCATGGTCTGTGCGGACACCGGAACGGGAGGAATGGATCCGCACGCTTCTTCACGGACTTTTCCGACTTCAGGATGAATCTCAGTGTGACGGATGCATTCTGCGCGGAATCGGTTCCGATGGAAAATGTCATTATCCGGCAAGCTCCTGCGATCAGGTTGTTCCCTGGCTGCTTGCGCTGTATGAGTTTCGGCGCCATCCGACGGCATCGGAACAGGAAAAAACGGAATGCCGGAAACGTATGCTCCGGCTCCTGAGTGCATTGAAAGAGCGGAACTGGACCATTCCCGGCGATGCCCCCGGATATGAGCGCGGAAGTTTTCTCTCAGGAGAAACACCCGAAGCGGCAGTCGTTTCCTCCGTCAATCTTCTTCTGGCGACCGCTCTGGCCGCCGATCTGACCGGAGGGGAAGCGGAACAGAAACTGCACACTCATGCCGCACTCGAAGCTCTTTCGTTCGGACAAAACCGTTTGCAGATTCTTTCCGCCGGCCTTGCCGGACACCCCCTCTGGATGGGATGGTTCCTCGCCCACACAATTTATGCAATGCGGCTGCTGACAGAACTTTCTCCTCTGCCGGAAGTCCGGATGGCCGCGCAAAAAGGAATCGAACGTTCCGCACACAATTTTGCTGACGCTCTTCCGGAGTGGAAAAAATATCGGAAGAATCTTGCCTTCTCCCCCGACTGGAGAATCTGCGGACAGGAATGGCAGGTGCATTCAAGCTGTGCCGAAGGAGAGAAAATCGCCCTCCGGGAACTTCCGCTCTGGAATAAGCGATCCCCACGCATCAAGGAGGAAAAAAATACGATCCGGCATACGCTTTCCGCCGCATGGATCGTCCAGCTTTCCGGAGATCCGGAGCTGAAACGGAGGGCTCAGAAAGAGATATCACAACTCATGGACAGCCTGCCGCTTTCGGAACTGTGTGATGTCTCCTTCTTTCTTCTGGAAAATGTGATTGCCGAATGGCAGCCTTCCCTCTGAAAAATCAGCGTCCCGACCGGCAGTACGGTACGGCGGGAGCTGCAAGAATGTTTTCTCCCCCCGCGGCCTCCCGCAGAACCGCACCGAATTTCGACAGGAACAGTTGAAAAATAGATTGGAATGCGTTAGAGTACGGGAAATGGAGCTTCCCGATGCGGATTGATGACAGAAGATGCTGACTCCGTGTTTTCTTCAGGAAAGGAATGCTGTTCCGAATGACGACACGGACAAGAATCTCTGGCGGGAAAAATGTCAACGCATTTTGCTGTTTTGAGTCTCCCGCCATCCCGCATCGGCGCGCAGCTCCCCCGCAGAAACAACACGGACTGAAGGAAAGAAAGACAGAGAACTTATGATTCATACGTTCAAGAATCATCTGCCCTGTGCGGAGAATGGATTCGGATTGGATTTCAACCATTACGTCTCAGGCAGAATCGCGGCGGATGTGGTCAGACACGGAGGCATCGCCGGAGTGTATTATGTCGGAAAACAGGGATTCCGCCGTGCCGGAATCCTTTCGGGATCGCAGGAATCCGCTTTTGCCAAGGTCGGACGGATTCAAATCATCATCAACGGCCGAAACTACTATCCGGAATTCCATCATACGACCCACTACTCTTTCGGATTCCGCTCGGAATGTGAACTGGAAGGAGTCCGTATCCGTCATGAGCTTCTGCTGGACCAGAATACACTCTACCAGCAGATTCGCGTTCTCGACAATCCGGAAGGGAAAAGCATCCGCGCCCGGGCGCTTCTGCACGGACATGTTTTCACCCGTCTGCCCGACCGGAACACGGAAAACTGGACGATCCTGCCGGATGGCTCCATGCAGACTCGAATACATGATCCATCCGGATCGGTTTTCCTCCGTTTTCTCTGTTCCGTACCTTGTACGACAGTCTCCCGGCATGAACCTTTCAAGTATTATATGGAGGCCAAAGATCCCGGAGAACTCTTTGCTTTTGCCTTCCAGTTCGACTCCACGGATGCGCCGGATTTTGCAGCGGCGGCGGAACGGATCGATCTCTGGGAAAAACAGTTCCGGGAAGGAGTGCGCTTCCAGACGGGGAATTCAGCGGTTGATTCCGCATTGAACAATGTGATTCCGTCCTTGAAATCCCTTGTTGTAGCAGGAAAACCGGGGGCACTCCGGGCATCGCAATCCTACTGGATCTGGGGATGGGACAGCATGGTCCATGCGGAGGCTCTTCTCTGGAGCGGCAATGCCGGAATTGTCCGAGACATGCTCCGCTTCTACCGGGAAACAGCCGATCCGGTCAAAGGCATCGCCCACTGCATGGATGACGCCTTCCGGCCCGAAACCTGCATGCCGCCGTGTTCCCAGGGACTCTATATCGTCATGCTCGCCAATTACTGTGCGGCGACCGGCGATCTGGAAACAGGACGGGAATTCTATGACTTCGCCAAATGGATTCTGGAATCATCCGGACATGATAGAAGTCCGCATTGTTCTCTGGGAACAGCCATCGGCTTCTTCCCGGATTTTCCCGGTCTGCTCGAACAGAAAGAGTGCGATATCAGCCTCATCAACAACTCTCTCTATCTGCAGGCATTGAAATCCATTGCCGCGCTGGAAACGGCGCTGGGAATGGAGGAGGAATCGCTGCGCCACAGCCGCGAAGCCAGACAGCTTCAAACGGATATGGAATCCATTCTCTGGGATGAAAAGGCCGGATACTGGTGCGATTCCGCCGACGGGAATACACTCCGTCCGCGCCCCTATTATCCGCTCTACGGCCAGCTTTACACCTCCCCCTTCGGAGATGATCCGCATACTGAAAGCCGTCGGCGGATCGCAGACTTTCTCAAACAGCATTTCCGTTTTGCTCAAGGTCTCTACATGTTCCCGCCCGACAATGCGGCATTCATGGCCGACGGCAACCAGCTCGGAGCCTACTATCCTCCCGTTGACCGCTATTTCTGGAATATGATGAACCGCTCCGGCGATGCGGAATCCGTCGTCTACTTCCATCAGATCGTGGAACACTACTGGGCATATCACGCCTATCCGGAAGGGCTGACGCACGAAACCGAAAACATGGATCCCACCATCGACAATCCGGGATGCAAACAGGCATTTTCCATGAAGGGATGGTTCTGCGATGCCCTGGAACTTCATCTCGGGCTCAAAGTGTTCATGGATGGATTCACACTGAATCCATTGAAAACAGGAGAATCATTCCGGGTGGAAAATCTGATCCTGCGCGGCAAAAAACTTTCTCTGGAGCGGCTTCCAGACGGAACCGTTCTTCTGAACGGAAAGCCGGCTCCTGCGGGAAAAATCACCTGGAAAATGTTCGCAGAACTCTGACCATCAAGGGAAGCACGGAACCCCGTGCTTCCCGTTTTTTCTCAAAAATAATGACAGAGACCTCTTGACTTTTCATATTTTTCTGGTATAATTTACTGGTAAAACATCCATAATCTCAGTCATAAAAGAAAAATTATGAGAAAAGAGAAATTCAAAGATATATTCGAGGATCTGTACCGGAAAATTACAAATGGAGAGCTTGTCGCCGGGACACAGCTGCCGTCGCTGCCGGCCCTGTCGGAACAATACGCAACCAGCCGTCCCACGATCCGAAAAGCACTGCAGCTTCTGGAAAAGCAGGGACTCGTCTCCTGCCGGAATGGAATCGGAGTAATGGTTTCCGATCCATCGAACCGGACAATGACTTCCAGAAAAAAACGTATTGAAATTGCCGCGGATCTGTTCCCTGGAGAAAACAATTATTTCAATTATATGACGCCTATTCTGAACGGACTTTCCAAGGCCAGTGAAAAACTCGGCTTTCATCTGAGTTTGCTCCAGAGATCGGAAATCGAGCACTGGAAAGAGGCGGAGGAACTGCCGGACGGACTCATTTTTCATGCACTTCCGGAACAGAAGTTGTCGCGGCATCTCATAGAAACCATTACGGGAAAAAATGTCCCGCTGATTCTGCTTAACCGGACAATCGAACATCCGGGAGTCGGCACGCTGTCTGTCGATTACCGCCAGGAAACCCGCCGTGCAGTATCCTGCATGATCCGGAACGGAGCAAAGCGCATCGTTCTCTACAAGAATCCCGGCAGTTTGGAAAACGCTCTTCACCTCCGGGTTCTCGGCTGGCGTGATGCCTATCAGGAAAATGCTCTCCCCGTTCCGGAGGAACTCTGTATCACGGCGTCCTGCTACGAAGACGCCAACCATCAGCTCTCCACCATTCTGAAACGGGAACGCCCGGACATGATCTTCATTACAAACGGAACCTGTTTTTATCAGGTTTGCATCACCCTTGCCAGCCACAATTTTTCCGTTCCGGAAGATATCGCTCTGCTCTGTTTCGATGACATAGGAGCCCTTCAGGAAGAGTTCGGCATTCCGGCAAGCTACATCCGCATGCCGCTGGAACGCATGGGCATTGAAGCGGCAGAAAGTATCATAGCAATGAAAAACAATCCCTCTGCAACACTTCCGAGAAAGATTTTCAACGCGGAACTGATCGTCAAGGGATGCCGGTATTTATTACAGAACTGAGAGGGAATTATGAGAAAGACTTTTTTTACACTGATAGAACTTCTTGTCGTTATTGCAATCATTGCAATTCTTACATCAATCCTGCTTCCTGGATTGCAGAAAGCAAGAAAATCGGCACAGGGTATTGCCTGTATGAACAATCTCAGCCAGATTGGAAAGGCCTCAGCCTCCTACAGTGGGGATAACGATGACTGGATCGTCCCGGGAATCTCCGACTGGGGCAACAATTCCACAAAATACTGGTTTGCAAAACTCTCCGGCACAGGAAACATCACACCGGGATACGGAACTATTTATTCAACAAAAAAAACGGGAAGTTCGGAAACCCCAGTCCATAGTGGCACATTCATCTGCAATACCGACATCCGGAAGCTGACCGGCGATAAAAACACCGGCTTTGCCTACTCCATGTTCGGCGGCAACTGGTGCCTGATGGGAGATTTCACCTCCACATCGAAATGGCGCGCATTCCTGCATAAAACCAGCACGATGCGCACCCCCTCCGCCGTCATTGTGGCAGGAGACAGCAATCAGGTTCAGAACGCTCTGCTGGATGGACCGACCGAATTCAGTTTCCGTCACGGAGGCATGGATATGCGTTCGACCGTGGAAACGCTGAATTCTCCGGTCCTTTCCAAGGGACGGGCTCAGATTATCTTTGGAGACGGTCATGCAGGAAGTCTTTCCTATGCTGCTTTTCTCATCCGCAGACTCGCGGAAAGCGATCGTTCCATCTATTTCCCCGGAGGAAATCCAGATTACGATCCGCTCATGTTCGGCTTCCGCTTCGACAACGGCGTCGCACCTGCGCTTTGAGCAGAAGGAGGTCCGGATGTTTCTGTATGATGTTCATGTTCATACGTCGGAAGCGAGCAAATGCTCCCCCCAGTCCGCTGCTGAAATGGTGGAGGAATACCATGCGAAAGGGTATAGGGGAATTATTGTCACCGATCATTTCCTGAACGGCAACACACGGGTTCCCGCCGATCTGCCCTGGAAGGAACGCATCCGTCTTTTCTGCCTCGGATACGAGCATGCGGCAGAACGGGGCAAACAGATCGGTCTGGATGTATTCTTCGGATGGGAAGCCAGTTTTCAAGGAAACGATTTTCTGACCTACGGACTGGATCGGCAATGGCTGGAGAATCATCCGGATCTGCTTTCGCTCTCTCTGACGGAGTATCTGAAATTCATACGGGAAGAAGGCGGGACAGTCGTTCATGCGCATCCGTTCCGTCAGGCGGCATATATCCCGTTCATCCGTCTGAATCCGAATCTGGTGGACGGAGTGGAAGTCCGCAATCACAACCGCCCCGATGCGGAAAACCATCGGAATTACTGGTATGCCGAAACATTTGATCTGCCTCAGACTGCGGGCTCGGATGCCCATAAGTGTTCCCAGATACCGCCGCGGGTTCTCGGTTCGGAAACGCGATGGAAAAGCGTTGCGGATTATACAGAGGCCCTGCGCCGGCGCACGTTGAGTATTTTTTAACATCAAATGATAAGGAGATGGAGGAATGAACCGATTTGCAAGTATTGTTTTACCGGGATTTCTGGCATTTGCCGTCATGGGGCAGAATGCGGAACTGCCGGGAGAACGCATTCTCCGCATGAAACCGGAGGAACTGCGGAAACAGGCTTCGGATGAAGCCATGAAAAAATGGAAAAAACCGCTGACGGACGCGGAATTTCAGAAGCTTGAGAATCAATCCGAACGGCGGTACGGAATTGAAACGGATGCGGAAATTGTTTCGAATGTTCCCGCATCAATTGCTCCGTATGCGCGTCTTCGGGATACCCCCCGGCCGGAGATCCGTCCATGGGCGCACTGGATCGGACATTTCACACAGGATCAACTCGACAGTTACCATGCTCTGATCTCCTACTGTCCCTTCTGCGACTCGCGGGCGCTCACGATCCGCTTTGACCCGAAGAATCCCGAACACGCCCAGACCACCTGCTGCAAAAAAGATCTGTACCGGAAAAACGCTCCGGCCGGATACGATCTTGCCCCCGATTCATTCGCGGTCATCCGATATCTGGACGACTCGCTGCGGAAGATTCCCTGCAAGCTCTACAAGGATGCCAAAGGACGAGTCTGGCAGCTGTTTGTCGCAAATCTTTTCAACAAACGGGACTGGAGTGAATACATCCGCACGCTCGCCCGACTCTCCGTGCTCTACCTCCGCACGGGCAATCCGCTGTATCCTTACAAAGCGGCGGTGATCCTCGACCGGATGGCCGAATCCTACTACGCCCTCCCCCTTTCGCTGAACAATCTTGATCCGGCAGGCAAAGACGGACTCGGTCTTTCCCGATCGGAATGGGAAGCGCTCCCACGACCAAACATCTGGGCGAAAATGCCGGCTATCGGCTGGTGGAATCGGAATAATCCCACCTTTGCTCGTGGATGGATGGTTCTCGGACGCGAAGGTGCCGCGATCTATGAGTATGCGCTTCTCCACCATCATCCGGCATTTCGCTATTATTCAAAAAAGAAGTATGGAGATCCCGCAAAAATTGATGAACTTGTCCGGACAAAACTGGCGCGGGAGATCAATCTCGGCTACACCTCTGTCTGCATGAACGGACTCATTCAGAATTATCAGGCGGCGAATTCGGCACACATGCTTGCCAGCGCGATGATCGGCGGAGACAAAACGCTTCTGGATTTTGCCGCGGCAAATCACGACTGCATCGTTTACAATCATCATTATGCGGACGGCATCAACGGCGAGGGATCGGTCGGCTATCAGGGAATGCTCCGCCGTCAGTTCTATCCGTACATGCTGGAAAAGACCGGCTGGCGGACCATTGATCCCGCGTTTCTTGCAAAGAATCCGTTTTTCAAGACGGCTGCGTGCGAATCCGGAAAGCAAATCACGGCACGCGGACTTCTTTTTGAACACGGAGATCTTTATGAAATGATCCATGAAACGCCGAACAATCGGGTTCTCGGCAATCTGGATACGGCGGAAAAACCGGAGAAATCGAATCTGCCCAGTCAGATCTGGCCCTCGTGGGGCGTTGGTGTAATCCGGGTGGGAGCCCCCGGGGAACGGCTCGAAACGATTCTGAATTTTTCACGTCCGAGCGGGCACGGCGGACTCATGATGGGACTCGCAGGGTGGTTTGACGGGATCCCCGCTCTGCGGATGCACGGATATGCGCCGCCCTGGGGAAATACCTCTCTGAAAACAGTCAAAGACATCAACGACCTGAACTTCCCGCGCAAAGCCATTTACGTTCCCAAGGCAAAACCGAGTGTACATGAATCGTGGAACAGGCTGCTGGCGCAGTCGGCGATCGGCCAGAACACGGTGACGGTCGATGAAGTTGCCTCCGTCAAGCGCGGTCTGAGCGAACCGCTGTTCTTCAAAGGCGGAGAACCTGCGGACTCTCCCGCCTCCAAGTTCCAGATTCTGGAAGTGAACACGCTCGGAGAGTTCCGGAAGATGGGCGTGAACAGTGTTGAAAAATACCGCCGTGCTCTGATCGGTGTCGAAACGCCCTCCGGACGAGCCTATGCTCTTGACATCGTGCCTCTGAAAGGCGGAAAAACGCAGACGATCTGGTACTCTGTCTGGGGCGACCGCATCGGACAGAACGGTCTCGGAGAAGCCATCGGGAAAAATAATCTGACCAAAGCCATTTTCAGCGGGAAACCTCCGGTTCGCAACCGCTTTTTCTCTCCTGCAATCCTCTACAAGTGGGTCTATGGGATCTACGACCATGTCACAGATGTGGAAACCCGTACGGAACAGAGCCTTCCGTGGGCGGTGGATTACAGAACCGATTATTATGCATACTTCCGAGACAAGAGCGGGCAAGAGTACGGCAGACCGCGTCCGGGATTCGGTATCGTGAATTTCCGGATCGCAAGTGCGCCGGTGGAACCGTATGCGGTCTGGCAGGCAAAAGCTCCGTGGTCGCCGCTCTCCGCGAATCTGCTGACCCGCTCCGGAGCGAAAATCGAAAATCAGACCATCACATTCGATAAAGCATTTGATGTCCTCGCGCTCCGGAGAACGTCAAAAAACAACCAGATTCTCGACTCCTGTTTCGTGACACTTCTGGAAGGACGGCATCCCGGAAAAGCTCCGGTTGTCTCCTCCATGAAGACCCTGGCAGCAGGCAGTGCCCGTGCTGTGGAGCTCAAGCTCAGTGAAGGCGGAAAGGATCTCGTTTTCTATCAGGAAACAAATGAGCTCCGGAAACTTGCCGGAATTGAAACGGATGCACGTTTTGCGCTTGTCCGGTTCAACAAGGCAGGTCGGGTAGTCCGCCTTGACATGGCTCAGGGGACTATTCTACGCGCTGGCGGAAAAGAACTGCGCTCTCCCGCCGCGGAAGATACAGGAACGATCATTGAAATCACAGGAGATCTTACAGGCAAACCGGAAAAATCGGAACTGCGGATCCGTCCGGATAAGCCCTGGAATCCGGCGGCGGCACCTGGTCGGATGTTGATACTCCATCAAACACGAAAGGGTAGTTTCGCAAACAGGGAAGGATATATTGTGCAGAATGCGGAACAAATGTCTGATGGGACTGTAAAAGTTTCGCTTCGCGGACCGGCTCCGTTTATTATCAGCTACCATCAGGCGTTTTTCGTAGATGGAAAACTCAAGGTGAACCGGCCAATCCAGAAGTTCGACGGATTGGACTACTACCCCGGAATTCAGGTAACATTCCCACGCATCGGCAGGACTTTTACTGTCAGGAATGCCTCCATCGACTCCATGGAAACAGATACCGATCTGCAGAAAGCCGGAGTCCGGAACGGTGACTGGTTCTATTTCCATGCAATCACCCCCGGCCAGAAAGTTTCCATTCCGCGCTTTACCGCACAAATTTTTGAAGAATAAAACGGATTCCCGAATCCATTTCAAAATACGGAAAAATGCACAAGCATTTTTCTCGGGTCAAGGACTGTGTCCTTGTCGCGGTCCAGCGGCGAGACGCTGGTCGTGCATAGCACGAAACGCTTTTTATAAAAAATGCGAGAGGAGCAAACCGCTTTGAAAAGCGGTTCTTCTCCCCTCGCGCTCCTCTCTTTCCCCAAACTTTCTCCACGCCTTTGCGCTTCCCGCAAAGGCTCACGGGAATCGGTCTCTTTTTTATTCAAGTGATATTCGTATGAATCAACTCTTTCTTCCGCAGCTGGCTACTCGGTATTTTCTCCTTTTTTACCAGAAAAATCATTTTGGGGATTGACATTCTTTCTGTCTTATGTTATAATTAAGAAGAAAATAATATAACAAAATATATAACAAAGAAAAAAGAATGGAAACGAAACAGGATCGCGTAGTAGAAGAGCTGCTGGATGAGATTGCATCCGGACGTCACGGCTCGTTTGGAGAAGTCTTTATGACGACACGGGATCTTGCTGCTTACAAGAATGTTTCGCTGAAAACGGCTTTTTCCATTCTGAACCGGCTCCGGGAGAGAGGAGTGCTGGAAAAATCCGGGAAACGATATCTGATTCACAATGCGGTTCCCGTGCGTGCGGAGAGTTCCGGAAAACGTCTTCTGATCGGGCTGGTGGTCACATCGCTGGACAGTCCTTACTTTGCGCGTCTGGCACGGTATGCCGAAGAATTTGCCCATTCGATCGGTGCTGGTCTGCTGATTGCTTCCAGCAATTATGATTTTTCCATTGAACGGGAACGGCTTGAGATGTTCTGTCAGCAGGGAGCCTCCGGACTGCTTATATGTCCGTGGGCAGACGGGGATGAGGAAAACTTCTATCCAACTCTTCCGATCCCGTATGTCATGATCGGCCGCTGTCTGAAAACGCTGAAAGCGGATACGGTTCTGGTAAACAATCAGCTGGCGGCGCAGAAAGTGGCGGAACATCTGGCAAGCCAAGGATATCGCGAGTTTGCCTATATCGGGCAGTCGGGTACGCCGCAGGATCCCCGTCTTTCCGGCTTCCGGTTCGGATTGATGGAATGCGGATGTTCCCTGCCGGAAAAAAATATCTTACGGATCAACTACGGCGACACAGAGGCGTTGAACAATGGAATCGAAACGCTACTGAAAAATCGAACCTCTCCGCTGGGATTATTCTGTTATCACGATCTGTTTGCATCGGCGGCTGTCAGTGCGTGTCTCCGGCGCGGAGTGAAGATTCCGGAAGAGGTCGGGATCGCCGGATTCGACGATCTGCCAATCGCCGCGGAACTCTATCCGCCGCTGACCTCAGTCCGTTATCCGCTGAAGGATATGGCAAGACTTGCATGCGAGACGCTTTTTGCACGTATCAATCTCGGCTCGCGGAAAGAAGAGGGAATCAGACGCTATCTGGATTCCGAGCTGGTCATCCGGGAATCTACCGCTCGATCCGGGAAAAAATGAGGGGAATCCTTTTTATTTGAATATATCGAATTTTTAGATAGTATTGCAATAATTCTTAAAATAGGAGTTTTCAATGGCGATCAAACAGACAGCGGTCAGTTATTACGGACTGAATTATGTCGAACATGCGGAACGGGATTTTCGTGAAATCCGGGATCACGGATGTACGACGGTGATTCTGGCTGTGACAGAATTCGATTTTGACTTCTGGCGTCCGAATATTCCGAAAATCGTTAACAAGGCGCATGAACTTGGTTTGCGCGTTGTGATTGATCCGTGGGGCAATGGAAAGTATTTCGGCGGAGAACAGGTCAGCAAGTTTTTGCAGGACAATATTGAAAACAGGCAGGTTTCCGCGCTCACGGGAGAAAAACTTCCATATGCCTGCTTCAACACGAACAGCTATCGCGACTATTTCCGTAATTTCTGCGTAACGCTGGCACGCGAGACCGATGCAGATGGTTTTTTCTGGGATGAACCGCATTATGCGTTTCCAAAGGGGATCGCCTCCATCACCGGCGGGGTCGCGGATGACTGGACCTGTTTCTGTCCGGTCTGCCGGAAACGATTTGCAGACTATTACGGCTATGAGATGCCGCGCTATATGACCAATGACGTCAAACAGTTCCGATGGCGTGAAGCGCTGGTCGTGCTTGCAGAGACATCAAAAGCGCTCAAGGAGATCAATCCGGAACTGGAAATCACATGCTGTGTCCATGCCACGCAGAACGGGTACTATGTTTCCGAATACCGGGGATATGACAACTGGGATATGGTGGCGGCGTGTCCGTATTTCGACGTATTTTCCACAACGATCGTCAACTGGGCACTTCCGGAGGAGTTTTATCGCGACATCACCGAACGAACCGTTGCAATCGCGAAAAAATACAACAAGAAATCCGAACGCTGGCTCATGGGGTATTACCGGCAGCCGAAAGAGTGGAATCAGATCGACAGATGGGTGGATATTGCAGAGAAAACCGGAGTGGATCGTCTTGCAGCATGGACCTATCGAGGGGGATATGGAACGGTTGTCGCCGCACCCGATGCGCTCAAACTCTGGGACACCATCGGAGAAAACTACAAACGCGTACTCGTTCGCGAAAACGGAAAATAAAGGAGATTTCTACATGCAGAACGATTTCGGATATCTGGAAAAGATCATTGCCAATCTGGAAAAAGTCAAACAGGAACAGGGCGAAAACATCCACAAGGCGGCAGCGCTGATGGCAGACGCCATTCAAAACGATAAACTCATTCACGTTTACGCCGGCGGCGGCCACACCACGCTGGCAATGGGCGAGATGTTCTTCCGCGCCGGAGGCCTGGCAAACATCAATCCACTCATGGAAACGGCGCTCTCGGTTTTCAATCAGGCGTTGAAGTATCTGGAACTGGAGCGGACCGTGAATTTCGGCGCATCAATCATCCGTTACTATGATCTCAAACCGGGCGATCTGCTGATTATCTTCCACAACATCGGCATCAATCCGGCAACGATCGATGCGGCAATGGAGGCGAAGAAACAGGGCGCCTCCATCATTGCCGTGGCAAGTTCGCTCTGGCAGAAGGAAATGCCGAAAGATCACTTCATCCGCCACCCCTCAGGAAAGAATCTCTTCGATTTCGCCGATGTCTGCATCGACGACTATAATCCGGTGGGCGATGCTGTCGTTCACATTCCGGGATTTGACACCCCGATCGCACCGATCTCCAACGTGGTCGATTTCACCATCGCGCACTGGCTGGAAATCGAAACAGTAAACCTCTGTATGGAACGTGGAGTTATCCCCCCGGTCTGGAACAGCGCGAACGCGCCCGGCGGCGATGAGAAAAACAAGGCATATCTGGAACGATACAAGTCCAGAATCAAAGCGTTGTAAGGAGAGTGAAATGAATATTGAGGCTATGAATGAAGGACTCCGTCGCCTTCTGGAAAAATATCTTCCGGGAAAAACAGCGGAGCTGGAAACGGATTCGGAAATCGGCTGTGGAGCGGTTCTGAAAAAAGAGGGGGAATGCATCAAACTGCTGCCGTGGCGCGTTGAACGCCGTTTCACGGAACTGAAAAATCTGACGGAGAACGGCACTCTAGAAGAGATTTCCACCCTTCGATTTGCGGTCATGAACGCGGAAGAATCTCTCCGGAATCTGCTCTACCGGGAACTGGATCTCTGCGAATTCCTCGGCGGATCGGAAATTCGGAGCGCTTTTGCCGTCCTTGCAGGGAACAGAATTGCGAACGTGCTGATCAAGCTAGCCGACGGGAAAAGCGTCAGCATTGAGTGTTCCGCCGCACTGCCGGGAAAAACAGCGCCGCTGGACCGCCATGAGATCATCGCCCGGCGGGGAATCGCCTGCGATCGGGTCGTAGATACACAGGTGCCGCAGTCTTCGATCTATCTTTTCCGAATCGGGAAAGAGACTCGATACACGGATGTTGATTCAGAACTTTACGGACTCGAAAACCAGGAAATCTGGATTGTCCGAGCGGCATTCGCCATCATCAAAACACCGGGCCTTGCCGCTCAATGGAATCGAACAGACCGCATTCTCCGCCGGAACGTGGAGAGCATTCTGAACACGGCGGAAAGTGGAAAACCGGTCTTTTTTCAGGAGGAACACGCATGAAACCCGTTAAAATCGCCATGGTCTCTCTGACCCATGGGCATACGAGAAAATATTATCAGACTCTTCTTGACAATGAAAAACTCGACTGGGTTGCATCCTGTGCCGCAGATCCAAGAGCCAGAGAAGTCTATGCCCTGTACAAGACTGGAGTCCCCTGCTATTCCAGCATGGAAGAGATGTTCGAAAAACATCCCGATATCGAAGCGGTCGTTCTTGCTTCCGCCAACGATCAGCATCTGGAGGAGATGAGGGAATGCGCCCGGCGGGGAGTTCATATCCTCTCCATGAAAATTCCGACTTTCGATATGGCGGAATATGATGAAATGATCCGGCTTGTGGATCAAGCTGGAATTGTCTGCCAGATCGAACTGGAAATGCACTACAATCCGGTGGTCCGGCGCCTGAAGGAGCTGATCGCCTCCGGAGCCGTCGGAAAGATTCTTTCGATGCAGGCGACGAATATCACGCTCTCGCCAGTCTGGGCGTTTCCGTGGCAGGGCGTGCCGGAAGCCAGCTACGGCAGACGAATCCCGCTGAAGGAAGGCGATCCGCGTTTCCGCGGCGGCGCGCTCTGCGATCATCCGCACATCTTCGACCTGATCCGTCATCTGACCGGTTCCGACTTCGAGCGTGTCTATTCAGTGGTGGCTCCGAATCTCCGGAAGGAGCTGGAGGTGGAGGATATGATTCTCTGCAACGGCACGATGAAAAACGGGGTGACGTTCCTGTTTGATCCCTCCTGGTCGCGCATGGAGGAGCGCCTGAAAGTTCCAGCTCCCGGATGGGAAGTATTCCCGAAACGGATGCAGGTGGATGTGACAATCACAGGAGAAGAGGGGACCATTGTCTGCGACTGCTTCGGACCGAACGTCTACCACAACGGCGCACCGAACGACCGCTACACGGTGCAGTACACCTACTTCGACGAATGGATCGGACTCGTTGACGAATTCGTGGACTGCATCCGGAATCAAAAAATTCCGAAAATCAACTTGAAATGGCACCGTCAGACGATAGAGTGTATGAATGCCTGCTACGAAAGCGTCCGGAGTGGACTGCCTGTAACACTTGAAGAACAGAAGAGAGGTTGAAATGATTGGAATTCCCAGAGAACAATATCTGACCGAATCGACCCTGCCGGCGGTTCAGGAACTCTCGCTGCAAAACGGAATCTTCCGCATTGCAGACGGCTCCCGCTTTGTCCTGCGCGGAGCATTGGAGGAATCTTCCGCCGCGGCACTCGCCTCGGAACGCATCCGTCAGTACTGGAACTGCGAAGGAAGCATCTCTTTCCTCGCAGAATCCGCATCGCTGGGAGCGGAAGAGTATTTTGCCGACATCTCGCCGGAACGCATTGAAATCCGTGCCGATACACCTGCCGCTTTGCGGTATGCGTTTTCGACCCTTCGCCAGCTTTCGGAATCGGAGCGGGGTGTGCTGAAAAGTTCCGCCTTCCAAATTTCCGCACTGAAAGTGCATGATTTTCCGGCGCTTTCTTTCCGCGGGATCCATCTCTGCTGGTTTCCGGAAAGCTCAGAAACCGATCTCGAAAAATGGATTCGCATGGCGGCTTACTGCAAATTCAACTATGCCGTGCTGGAACCGTGGGGAGTGTTTCCGTACCGGAGCCATCCGGAATTCGGATGGGAGGAGAAAAAAGTACCGCGGGAAACCTTCCGCCGACTGGTGAATCTGGGAAAGGAATTGGGAATCCGCCTGATCCCGCAGGTGAACCTGTTCGGACACGCGGCAATGTCCCGCTGCGGAACCGGAAAACATGCTGTTCTGAACCGCCATCCGGAATTTGCTCCGCTCTTTGAGCCCGATGGCTGGACCTGGTGTCTTGCCAATCCTGAAACCAGAAAAGTTCTGACGGATCTCTGTCTGGAAATCTATGAGGTTTTCGATTCCCCGGAGTTCTTCCATGTCGGCTGCGACGAAGCGTACAACGCAGGCACCTGCTCCCTCTGTGCACAGGCCGATTATCCGAAACTTTTTGCCGATCATCTGCGTTTTTTCCACGATCTGCTTGGAAGCCGCGGCGCCAGAATCATGATGTGGCACGACATGCTGCTCGACCGGGAGGATCCTCGCTGGAACGGATTCATCTGCTGCGGAGGAAAAACGTTAAGCTGTCTCTATAAAACGCTTCCGAAAGACATCGTGATCTGTGACTGGCAGTACGGCTGGGCTCGCGGACCGAAAGAACCTGATCGCGACGACTGGATCACATCCGAATTCTTCCAAAACGCCGGATTCGATACGCTGACCTGTCCATGGAATCTGCATGATCAGATTCTCAGCGTCGGTCGGCATGCCGCTGAACACGGACAGTTCGGAGTACTCCAGACCGTCTGGCACAAAGAACATGACAACACCTTCCAGTTCTTTGCTCCCGGAAGTTCCGCAGCCTGGAATCCAGAAGCCGGATCAAAAGGAAAAGCCACCTGCATCCAGGAGTGCTTCAACCGCTATCTGCGTGACATCACACACGATATGCATCTGACAAACTATACCGATTTCGGGCACCATCAGTATCAGGTAATCCCGGAGTCGAACCAGGACTGAACAGTCTGTTTCCAATCCCCCTCTCCTGCGAAAAAACTTTTCAAAAGAGAGGGGAATTTTCCAATCCCCCTCTCTCTCGCCCTCCTTCTCCACATACGTTTTCCGTCCGGAGAGATCCACGAAAAAAGATTTCATCCGGAAATCAAACGCCCCCGGAAGAATCATGCAATGCTTTTTCCTTTTTCCGCACAAAATTACATTCCGGACAGGGGAACAGCTCCAAGCATCCTATCCACCGGAACGGCGACATTACTCCTCCAGACAGACCAGAGACTCCGGATGTTTCAGAGTCAAAACGCCATCTTTCCAGGAGGCTTCGATGGGGCCTTCGGGTGTAGGAACTGTGCAGCAGAAGTTTCCAAAATTCCTGACGGGACGGCAATGGAAGGTCTTCCACCCATCTTCCACGGGAACCAGCCCCATCAGAACGCGCGGCAGCAGAAACACCGGTCCTGAAGACCAGGCATGACAGAGACTGGCTCCATAAGGACGTCCATAAAAAGCGCAGTAGTCTTTTTCGGAGGCATATTTTCCACAACCTTCCCAGAAAGTCGTAGCCCCCTGATCGAGCATGTAGCCCCAGACATCTTCCAGTTTTTTCCGGAAAAACTCCAGTCTTCCGGCCTCCGCTGCCGCCAGCAGTTCCCATCCCTGAAGGAAGGGGGTTCCGACTCCCGGAAGCGCCTCCCCGCAAATGGCATCCAGCAAGCCGCGACGATCCTTCTCCTCCGCCAGTCCGGAAAGCAGAGCGAACAAATTCGCATGACGCGTATATTCTTCGCTTCCATCGAGTCCAGCACGGAAAAGCCCCTTTTCCTCCGAAAAACATCTTTCATAAATCGAACATTTCAACCGGGAAGCAAACGTGTTCCATCGTTCCGCATCGGCTGCAACGTTCAGGCGATCCGCAAGGCGCGCCGCGGAACGGAGCGACATGTAAAACAAAATCTGAAGCGCCGACAGTTTGTTCCCCGGAGCCCAGTCAATAAAGATCCAGTTCAGCTCCCGTGCAAGGAAGCCGTCGGAATCACAGCGGGAAATCAGCGAATCCACCCGGGAACGGATGCTCTCCCAGGAACGGCGCAGAAACTCCGGATCACGAAAATATTGCTGATACAACTCGTGACAGATTGTCAGCCAGCAGGAAAAGTCCACACAACCATTCACATCCCCGAATTCGGGACCGCTGCATCCAAGCACCGTCAGAGTCCGACGGACAATCGACGCATCGGCAAACACACAGGCATTCGACAGCAGACTGAGCGAAAGATCCCCCGCCCACGGCATCCTGTCACGTTTGATCCCATCGAGCAGGAAGTTGTACATGCAGAGACGCAGCGTATAAGCTGACCGCATCCAGAGATCGCTCAAACGCCCCTCCCCTGCAAACGCCCCCCGGTAGCGGACCGGATGAAACAGCAGACGACAGCGGACATTCTCCGGTTCCGCACCACCGGTAAAACGAAAATAACGGAACGCAATCGGACTCCGGGAACGGACTTTCCCCTCTCCCACGGCAATCATGCCGAGATCCTGTTCGGACAGTTCCGGATTTTCATTTTCCGCCTCATAGCGCGACTCCCCGGCACAAAGGAGAGGCACCTCCATGGAATCCGCTTCAATCCAGCCGAACACCTCACGTCCAGCATCATATCCTCCATCCGGCAGTCTCTCCGGAGACAGCATGAACTCCGGAACCTCTTCCCGCTGCGGAGGCATCCCCGATTTCATCCGGGGCAGACGTTCCGCCGCGACCTCTGTACCATTCCCGCGGAAAATCCGCCACTCCAGCGGAGAACCAAGCGCAGGAATCTCATTGCTTTCCAGCGTAATATAAACCGTTCCAGCACCGGGAATTTCACAGGACCTTGAACCATCCTCCTGCGTATGCACCTTCAGAGGAACACCGTTCAGCTCCGCCGAACAGCTTCCGGAAGATTGGAAGACAATCGAAGCGGGAGATTCAAACTTCCGGGAGAAAACAACTCTTGATGCGATCGGGCGGAATTTTCCATACCAGCCGACATTGCGTTTCTCGCGAATAAAACACAATCTCATCTTTTCCAGATAAAACAATTCCAGATCGCCCGGAGCATAATGCCAGAAGGGTTTCTCATCGGCAAAAAGCGAAGGCGGAGAGAGTTTCTCGACGGAATAGGAAGGATCAATCACGGAAGACTGCGACAAACGATGGGCCTCGGAAATCATATTTCAACCTTTCTCTGTATTTCTATCGACAGATACTATAACGGGTCCTCATAAGAACATCAAACTGCTCTCTCAGAAAAACAAGGAAAAGAGAAAATATCGGATTCTCCAAGCTCCTATTTTCCTGATCCGAATACGCATCCGGCTTCCGTTCAGAATAAAATTCTCGCATATTATTCGAATATTTTTATCTTTTTTTTGGTTTTACCTCTTGTTTTTATTCCAAAATAATGTATAATTAAAATAGATTCAGGAGTAGGATGCATGGCAAATGAACGTAAAAAAATCACAATGATTGATATCGCCAGAGAAGCAAATGTTTCTCAGAGCACGGTCTCTCGCGTCATTAACCAACAGCCCGGCATCAATGAAGCCAAATACCGGAAAGTCATGGAAGCCATGAAACGGCTTGGTTATGCACCTCCACAATCCGCAGGCTCTCCCCGCAAGACCATCTGTCTTGTCATCTGCCCGCTGCCGGAACAGAAAGATATTCTGGAAATGAGTTTCAATATCCAGATGCAGGAGGGTGTGCGAGCGGTTCTGAACGCTCATGATGCGGATTTCATGCTTCTAGTCAAACCGTACGGAACCGAAACGCTGGATCTGCCTCCGGAAAAAATGCGTCAGATTTCCGGTTTTATTCTTCTGCTGGGTTCTCTTGACTCACCGAAACTGCGGAAAGAGCTGGAACATGCGGGAATACCTTATGTGATTGCTCTGGGGGGTACTCTGGCTCGCTTTCCTGCCGCCTGCGACATTATTTGTCCGGACGAATTCAATGCAGCTCATCAGATATGTGATTATCTCGAAGCAAATGGCAGAAAACGCATCGGTTTTCTGCTTTCCAGGATCTTTGCCCATCGTCTCGACGGATTCCGGCTGGAAGTCATGAAACGCAACTCCCTGGAACTGCGCGAAAGCGACATTGTCCTGCTGGAAACAACCGATAACAAAGACCACATCGAAGCAGCCTATCACTATCTTCAGCGAGGGGATCTGCCCGATGCCCTGATCGTCAGTTTTCACGGAGCTGCCGTCCTGATTCGTTCCATTTTCAGCTTCAACGGCATCCGAGTTCCCGAGGATGTCACGATCGTTTCCTATGCACATACAAAAGAGCAGGATCAGATTCCCTGCATTCTCCAGCGCGCCTATCTGCTCGGAACCAAATCTGCAAGAAGAATTCTGGAAAAACTCGAAGAACCGGATGATGTGCCGGATACCATACTCATCCCTTCAGAACTCATCAATACAAAAAGAAAGCAGGAGGCATTGTCATGAAATCAGGCATTCATAGATTCACTTTAATCGAACTTCTAGTTGTCATTGCAATTATTGCAATTCTTGCCGGAATTCTTCTTCCGGCCTTGAACAGTGCCAGAAGCAAAGCGCAGGCGATTGCATGTCTCTCCAACCTGAGGCAAACAGGTCTTATCGTGCATCAGTACGCAGATGCCTTCCATGAGTTTTTCCCATTTGCCAACACATGGGGAACTGCACTGAACGGACAGCCAACCTGGAATCGACAGCTCTTCAATGCAGGACTTGTCGCAAAAAATAAAATCGGCAACTATCCGGAAACCGAAATTCCTTATGGAATGAGTTCTCCCGGAGTTCCCGGCGGAATCTGGCGCTGTCCTTCTGTGGCGCCGCATCAGCACACTGGCAGCGGAATGACTCACTACGGCATGAATTCCTCTTTTGAACCGAAAGAAAATCCGCCCTGGTTCATCAAGCGCAGTTCCTTTCCGCAGATCAGGCCGGGGATTCATCGTTCCGCTTCGGAATTTTTCCTGATGACGGACAATGATGCCATGCCGGACAACGACAATACTTTTGCGTATGTCGTTTATGCCGCGGAAACGCCAACCATCGCAGACCCGACCGCCCGGAAAAAAACAATCGGCTACCGTCATCTGGGAGCGGCCAATGTCCTTTTTGCGGATGGACACGCGGCAGGATGGCGTTATGCAGGTTCCCTTGCACGGAAATACTGGGCGTACTACAACTGAGGGCGAGACAATATGAAAAAACATACTCTTTCTGCAACACTCCTATCCCTCTCTCTTCCTTTTCTCGCCATATCGGAAAATAACGGGATCCTTTATAACTGTGAAGAATTCGATCCACATGGATATCCTCATGGATGGGGATTCTGGTGTGACAAGCAGTCTCGGAAACCAGACTGGAAAGTTGTTTCTGATGCCGCGGAAGGACGTCAGGCACTCCAGATCACCTTTCACGGCTGTAAAAAATTTCAGGGAGTTTCCATTAATCTACCGAGCCTGCCGCAGAATGCGGAGTCCTTCACGTTCTGGATCAAAAATATTTCCGGGAAACCGCCATCCAATCTGGAACTGGTTGAAGTAAGTGCTGACGGCAAAGGACGGGAGTTTTTTACAGCGTCCTTCCCCCTGCCGGAACCAGGCTTCTGGAAACAAATCACCGTCCCTCTCTCAGCGTTCCGCCATACACGATCCGAAAATATGCCAAATGGGAACCGGAAATTCGACCGGGAACGCAAAAGTATTCTCCGACTGATCGGTTATACCAGAGATGGCGGAACTCTGCTGATGGATGATCTCCGCTGGAGCACATCTAACAAAACATCCTCAACCGTATCGCCCGGAGGAACCAGAGGACAAGCGGAGCGAAAAGGAAACCTGCTTCCGGGAGACAGCAGTTTTGAAACAGGAGCCGGACCATGGATGAATTTTTCCGGAGTCAGGCAACTCCATGCTAAAGAAGGAGATGGGTTCCACGGATGGAGCTGTCTGGAACTGCCTCCTCAAACAAGCATGGTCATGTGCAAATGGATCTGGAACCTGTTTCAAGAGGGGAAAACGTATGTATTCTCCTTCTATGCAAAAGGAGATCCGGGAGAGGTTTTAAATCTCTCGGTCATCACGCTCAAATGGCGCTGGCTGAAGAGTCAGACGTTCCAACTGTCGCCGGAATGGAAACGCTATTACGCGATCATTCCGCCGCAGAAGAACTGTGAGACCGCATACATCGGCTTCCGCAGATTTCATCCGAAAGGAAGCGTACGGATCGATGCTCTCCAACTGGAAGAGGGACTCAAACCGACTCCGTACAAGCCCTCGGAAGCACTCAGTCTCTTCAGCTCCATCGGGCATCCCGGCGAAATAGGAACCGAAGGCAAAGCAATCTCTCTGACAGTATCCGTCCGGAACAATTTCATTCCGAAAAATCTCCTTCCTCTCACCCTTCAGGCGGAACTTCCGGGAAAATGGCGGGAGAACCGGACTCTGCATCTCCAGCCGGATCAGCTCCGGCGTCTGACCATTCCAATTCCATCCGCAAAAGAAACCGGATACTATCCGGTAAAACTGACTGTCAGAGATAAAAACGGGACTGTAATCAAACAGCAAACGTCTCCATTCGTCATTGCTCCTCCATTTCCTCCGGTTCAAAAAGACATCGGTTTTTTCGGCATTCAGGATAGTCCCGTTCCCAAAGAAGCGCTTCCCAAAATCGGAGTTTCCCGTCTCCGCAGCGGAGGTCCCCGATGGCTGGAATCAGAACCTTCGCCCGGCTCTTTCAGAAATATGGAAGAAGCCCAAAACAAAGACTTCCATGGCTTGAACGTCCAGTACTCCCTCGGAGACATCACACGGGTACCCGAATGGGCAAAACAGTCTGGAAGCAATATGGCGAAACCATCTGCCATCCGTCCCTTTGCGGAAGCATTCATCCGGAACAAACCCGCGGTCGTCCGCTGCTGCGATTTCCAGAACGAACCGGATCTCACTCTTCTCCGCATGAAACAGATGACAACCGAAAAAGCCGTTCAATATTATACAGATCTGCTGAAAGAAATTCATCCGGTCATGAGGCAATACGGCACGAAACTCATGATAAACTGCTCCGGAAATGGTGTGGAATTCGCAGCAAACGTTTTTGCAAAAGCAGCGGATTTCTTCGATATCTATGCCCCGCATCCATACACCTATCCGCGTTCCATCGGTATGGACGGCCGTTACTGCGCTTCTCCGGAAAGCGGTGAACTCCTCCGAAAACTGAACGACGCAAAAGAACTCATCCGCAAATACGGCAGGAACCAGACTCTTGCAATTGGAGAACTCGGCTGGGCGCTCGATGGAAGCGCTCCGTTCGATTCCCCGCAGGCAAAACAATCTGCGGCCTACCTTGCACGCACATTTCTACTGTCACGAACGGTTCCTGAGTGCTCCTGGCTGATCTGGTACTCCGGTCTGGGATGGCCGGAAAACGGAAATTATGAATATGGTCTCTGGCGAAATGACAATGGAATCCGTCCCCTTCCCTCTGCGGCGGCATACGCACAGGCTGCACGCGAAATGGAGGGCGGAACGGAATTCAGACTCGCCGCCGATGGAGATATCAAAATCGTCCGCTGGAAAAAGGATGGATTCGACAAAACCGCGGTATGGAATACAGATGAAAATATGCGAGAACTGCTGTAATGCCCCCCGTTTGTCAAGGGCGGCATTACGTAGAAGCAGTCAAAAAATGAGGATTTCATTTTCTGATAGACTTTTACGCCGCCCGATACTCTCTTATGCCGCCGAAGCATTGAACCACCTTTCATATTCATAAGGCGTCATATAGCCCAATGATGAGTGGGGAAAATCCTCATTGTATGCTTTTTGCCATTGCTTCAGTGCCGCCTCGAATTCAGCCACGGAATCAAATTCTTTTATCCAGACTAGATCCTCCTTGATTGTTCGGATCACCCGTTCTGTGTCAGCATTCCCTTTGGGATTGCTGTAACTGGCGAATATTTGATGAATGCCAAGCTCGGAACAGGCTTTGAAGAAAGCTGTTGAAGTGGGCTGGCATCCATGATCGCTGACTAATTCCGGAAGATAAGACGCTTCCCGGATTCCGTTCGGAAATTGGAAATTAACAGCTTCGTTTAAGGCCGCGATCCAATCCGCTGATTTGCTGGTCAAACTCATATGTGCGGATAACAGTTTCTTCGTTCCCCAATCTATTACGACATGCAAATAAATCCAACCGAAAGTCGGAATCATCACCTTAGTCATGTCGATTCCCCAATACCGGTTCGGTTCAATCGTCCGCGGTTTATGCGTGACCGCTTTGCGTGGAGCCTTGAGCTTGCGGTTTTTCGGAACCTGCAGATTGTTTTGCTTCATAAGACGATGAATCCGCTTCTGATTGACCGGGAACTTCTCATGATATTTGAGATACGCCCAGATGCGGCGATACCCCCAATAGGGATGTTCCGCCTTAAACTGCCGGATTCGCTCCAATAATGCCTGATTTGCTGAACTGTTCATGCCATGCCGCCTTACCAATCGTTTTTTTTTAGCTCGACAGTCAACTCCCCAATGGTTTCTTTGAGCTTGCGGTTTTCGCGTTCCAGGCGTTCCCGGACATGATCCACTCCTCCTCGTTCAAACAGTTTGCATCCATCGGACAGCAACTGGTCACGCCACTTGTAGTACATGCCTTGCGTAATGCCGTGCTCGTTGCACAACGTGCTGATACTGCAATCGCCTTTCAGACCTTGCAACACGATCGCAAGCTTTTCCTTACCGGTCCATTGTTTCTTTGCGCCCATCGATGACTCCTTTCTAATACTCTCTTAATTTAGCACTCTTTTCAATGGGGGCAATATACTGCCTTTCGAGGTTCCTTCCGGAACTATCATCCGTGATCTGTACGGGGCTCCGGTACAAGGCAACCGTTTTTCCCTCGGAGAAGCCCCATTTTATCTGAGCATCGCGGAGGGTAAAGGAGACGTTCTTCTTTCCACTCTGCTGAAAAGTATTGCAAAACAGATCCCCATACAGATTCATCCCTCTCTGAAAACTCTCTCGGAACTGCATCTTCTCGTCCGGAACAACCTTCCGCATGAATGGAAAGGAACGTTTTCTGCGGAAATGGGAAAAAAACGCATGCTGAAACTCAACGCCAAGGAAATCAGCACTCTTGTTCTTCCCGTCGCCAAAGCAAAAGCGGGAGTTCCTTTCCGGACAACGCTTTCCATTTGCGACAGAGAAGGAAACATATTTCATGTTCCGATCACTCTTCCAGCACCTCTGGCAATCCGGAAAACCGAAATCAAAGACTGGAAAACCTTCGATTTCCAGAATGCGCGACCTCAGATCATCCTGAAAGACAGGTCCGATGTATATCCACCAGATCCATTTATCCAGTGGAACGGTCCGAAAGATCTCTCTGCCAGAATTTTTCTCGCCTGGGACAGCAGATTCTTCTATCTGATGGCGGAAATCACGGATGACGACCACTGCAATCCCGCCCGCAATGCCGATCTCTGGAGAGGCGATTCCATTCAGTTCGCATTCGACACCGAAAACGATGCGGTCTCCAATGCCGGATACGACAATAACGATTACGAATTCGGAGTCGCTTTCGATTCCCCTCTCTGGTGCTGGCACACTCCGGCAGGAAAATCTCCTGGAGAAGTTCCCGGAGTCAAGCCGCTGATTGAAAAGTCCGGAAACAAGATGATTTACCGCCTCGCCATCCCGTGGAAAAATCTCGCGCCGCTTAAACCGGAAGCGGGACGAGTCTTCGGGTTCTCCCTTGTTGTTCACGATCGTGACGGTTCCGTCCGCAACTACTACATGGCATTCGGACAAGGAATCTCCAACGGGAAAAATCCCTCCACCTTCCGGAAACTGGTCCTGACCGATTGAAAAAACAGAAAAAAACGACTCTAACAACTCAATGAAGAACTACGCAAAGCCTTCCTACCGACAAACAAAATATGAAAGGGAAAATCATTTTAAAAACGATTTTTCGTCCAGGTATCGCACTACATTTTTTTCCGCCCCCATCCTCTGAGCAAAAGAGCAAATCTTCCGATTCAGAGATTGGAAAAAAGAGCAGCTCTGATTCAATATTCATACCATACATTCGATTGGGAAAAACGAAAAGCGGCAGGAATTTCCTGCCGCTTTTTCAACTGAGGTTCCACTTGCGGAACCATCATTCCCATTCGATCGTTCCTGGAGGCTTGGAGGTGATGTCGTAAACGACACGGTTGACTCCTTCGACTTCGCGAATAATACGCTCCGTCATGGTATCAAGCAGTTCCCACGGAAGACGAACCACCTGCGCCGTAACAGCATCCACACTGTTGATGGAGCGGATCGCAATCACATAATCGTAGGTACGCTTGTGGTTCTTCATGCCAACCGTTTTCACGGGAACAAAGATGGCAAAAGTCTGCCAGGTCTTGTGGTACCAGCCGGATTTCAGCAGTTCCTCTGTGACGATGGCATCGGCCTCGCGAAGAATCTTGAGCGTGCTTCTGTCAATCGCTCCAAGATGGCGGACTCCGAGGGAGGGACCAGGGAACGGATGACGGTCAATGAGTTCCGAAGGCAGTCCGAGAAGACGTCCCACCACACGCACTTCGTCCTTGAACAGACGTTCCACCGGTTCGACAAGCTTGAATTTCAGATCCTTGGGAAGTCCGCCGACATTGTGATGACTCTTGATGACCCCTGCCGGATTGCCATCCAGCGGAATACTTTCCAGAATATCCGGATAGATCGTTCCCTGTCCGAGGAAAGGTGCGTCGATCTTCGCTGCGGCTTCCGCAAACACATCAATGAACTCCTTGCCGATGATCTTGCGCTTCTGTTCCGGATCCTTGACTCCCTGAAGTTTATCAAGGAAGCGGTCGGAGGCATCAATGTAGCAGAGATTCATGTCGAAGTTTCTAGCAAAGACCTCCTGCACCATCTCCGGTTCATTTTTGCGGAGCAGACCATGATTGACAAAGACACATGTGAGCTGCTTGCCGATCGCCTTGTGAATCAGGGCGGCAACAACAGAGGAATCGACTCCGCCGGAAAGTCCGAGCACGACCTTCTGATCTCCAACCTGTTCGCGGATGTCGCGGATCGCCTCGTCAATAAATTTTTCCATCGTCCAGGAACCGGTGCATCCGCACTGTTTCATGCAGAATTCAACCGCTTCTTCGACACGGGCCTTCGGATCGGCATTCTTCTCCACAGTCAGATGAAAAACGGGCAGTCCGAGAGAGGTGAATTTCTTGAGTTCCTCCTCATGAGCGGGAGCATCGGCATCGGCACAGACGATGAGTCCGACCGGCTTCTCCTGCATGAGCCGCTCCGTACTGACTGTGTACGGCATGACCATCGTGTAAATGTGACGGTCACGGATGGCGCGTGCTATTTTCTGAATGTCGTCACAGACGAAATTCAGAAGCACGACTGTTTCCGGGGTTTGTTTCATAGGCTACTACTCCAAAGTTCAAATTGAAATAAGTTGAACGCAAAATACACCGTTTTTTCCGATTCTTCAAATCGAAGGGAGGAATTTTCGGGAAAAATCTCGCGATTTTTCCCATTCTCCATAAAAGCGGAAATGCGGGCAGCCGGTTCAGTCGATAAAGAGATCGCGGCTGGCGAATTTCGCATCGGAAGTCAGATTGATCCCCAGCTTCCGGAGTCCCGCCTCATCCCCCGGAGTCGGCAGATGGGAGATGTGCATCTCGCATCCCGCCAGTTTCCGGAGCTGGCTCAACGCCAGTTTCGCGGTCGGATTGCTGTTCGCACTCACGCTCAGAGCAATCAGAGTCTCGTCCAGATCCAAACTCACACGGCGGCTCCGGAAGATGTTCTTTTTCAGAAGCCGGACAGAATCAATCACACCGGGAGCAATCAACTGAAGCTCATCCGGCAGTTTCGCCACCATCTTGACCGCGTTCAAAATGCAGCTCGATGCAGCGTGCATCAGCGGAGAATTCGTTCCGGAAACAATAGTCCCATCGGGGAGTTCCAGTGCAGCGCCGCAGAAGAATCCATCGTTCCCCTTTCCTTTGGTCTGAGAGGCGCGGAGCGCCGCGGCCCGCGCAGGTTCCACAACCTTCCGATCCGTATCCTTCAAGCCCAGATTGTCCATCAGGACCTTGACGCGGTCAATGGTCTTGCGGTCGGCTCCGCCAAGCGTATATTCGCACTGATAGCGGAAGTACCGGCGGATAATCTCCTGCTTCGATGCCTCCCGGACGACTTCGTCATCGGAAATAGCAAACCCTACGCGGTTCACGCCCATGTCAGTCGGAGATTTATAGCACTGTTCCGGCTTCATGATCCGTTCGCAGATACGGCGCACAACGGGGAATATTTCAATGTCGCGATTGTAATTCACCGCCATTTTATGGTAATGTTCCAGATGGAAGGGATCCACCATGTTGATGTCGCCGATATCGGCAGTGGCGGCCTCATAGGCGATGTTGACCGGATGATTCAGCGGAAGGTTCCAGACCGGAAAGGTTTCAAACTTTGCATATCCGGCGGGAATGCCGCGCTTGTGTTCGTGATAGACCTGCGAAAGACAGGTTGCCATTTTTCCGCTGCTGGGACCGGGACCGGTGACGATCACAATCGGCTTGTCACTTTCGATGTACTCATTTGCGCCGTAGCCGCTGTCGCTCACGATCAGATCGACATCGGCAGGATACCCTTTGATCGCGCGGTGCTTGTAAACCCGGATCCCGCGCCGCTCCAGACGGTTGATGAAATGATTGACCGCCGGATGATCATCGTAACGCGTTACAACAACGGCCTTTACGGAAATTCCCCATTCGCGGAGATTGTCGATAATCAGAAGCGTATCGGCATCATAGGCAATCCCGAAATCGGCGCGAATCTTCTTGCGCTCAATGTCGCCGGAATAGATGCAGATCACAACGTCGATTTCCTCTTTGAGTTTCTGCAGAAGTTGGAGTTTCACATTCGGATCGAATCCCGGGAGAATTCGCGCCGCATGATAATCATACGCCAGTTTTCCCCCGAATTCCAGATACAGTTTGTTCCCGAAGGAGCGCGCCCGTTTCAGAATTTCTTCAGACTGTTCCTGAAGATACAACGCATTGTCAAAACCTGTTTTCATGTTTCTGTCGCCGGATAAGCTATTAAAAGTGTCACACAATTATGGAATAGGATAATTTACCTCCGCAACAGTCAAAAACAAGTGGCGGAGGCAAAAAAGTCCATACGGAAATTCCGAAACGCGAAACAAAAAACATCACAGATTCCGGAACGCAAGCCGGATGGTGGAGCCGTTGGAAGGAAAGGCAATCTTCAGCAGTGTGGTATAGCCTTTTCCTTTCGCGGGAATCAGCTCCGCATGGAGGAAAGAAGAGAACACGATCTCCGCTTTCCGGCCGTTTCGTTCACAGATCAGTCTGTCGCCGGAGAGCGTGAGCTTCGCATCCGGATGCACCTGGAACGGAAGAAGCAGAAACGCCGACTGCAAATTCGAATTCTTCAAAGAAACGCTCAGTTCCGTCTCCCGCTCCGCGAGCCGGTAATCCCAGCGGAGCGTCCCCGCGCCGTCAGGCAGGTTCCCGATGATCTCAATGTGGTTCTTCTGCGCGCGGAGCGTGTTACGCTCTCTGCCGGAAACAAACAAGGAACCATCCGAACGTGTCCCGCCGACGCTGCTCCATGTCACATCGGAAATTTCCGAAACGGCATTCTTTTTCGGACTTCTCATTCCACTGAGGAACCATCCCATGTCCTCGCTCCAGAGACCGAGAGGGCCTCCCGTGGTAATACCAGGAAGACGCCATTTCGCCCCCGTGACATCCGCAAAGACGATCCCGTAAATTCCGGCATTCTTCCATGCGGCAAATCCGGGAAGAGTCCAGAGACCTTTTTCCGCCTCATACGGGAGCTTGACTTTCTTTGCCTTCAGCGGACGAGTATACGCTTCGTAAAGTTCACGGGACCAGTGACTCCCCAAACCGCTCCACCGTTCCCCCTTGTGCGCGAGATCCCAGTTGATCAGCCGGAGCGCCCATTCATCGGAATTGACATGATGGGCAAATGTGCCGGCACTGCCGACTCCTTTTTCCGGCATTTTCTCCATCTGATGGTGCGTATAGGCAAGATCGAAATCATTCCGCGCCATGTAATGCCCCGGCCAGCTCGGAGAGCTGATTCTTCCCCATGTCCGATTGTTGAGAGCACTCGGCGCCCCCTCCTCCGGAACCCAGAAGAATTTTTTGAACTCCAGATTCTTTTGGATCCCCTGTTTCAGCTTCTCCACGAGAACGGGATCGGCATCCTTCAGGGCCGAATACTTGTGCCAGATGGCTACGACGGAAAACATATTCAGATGATCGTAATTGCCGTCGGGCCCGCCCTCCTCCAGAAAATAGCCTGCGGGATGCTGACCGTGTTTGGAGGCCGGCGTAAACAGATTATCCAGATACGCATTCATCTGGAGCTCGAAATACCGGCGGAAGCGCGCTTCCCCCGTTGCCAGATAAACATAAAGATGACCGGAAATCATATCCGCCCACTGGTTCGACTCATACGCCATGTAGGAGGCGCTCTTGTCTCCGAGCGCCATCACGCCATCGCGCCAGATTTCCCGTGCCTCCGGATCCAGCAGATGCTGCATCTGATACAGCCCTTTGGCAAGCGCATCGTAAGCAAAAAACGTATGGGTGATCGGATAATTCGTCTTGCGGAAATCGCCCTCGCGCAGCAGGTCATCCCCCTGCATGAGAACAAAATTCGAAAACGCCGCAAGAACCGCCCGGTTGATCAGTCCCCTGTTCTGATAAGCGATATTCATTTTCGCAGGAATCGAAACGGTTCCGCTGAGAGCGGAGGCGGCAAAATAAGCGCCCAGACGATTTTCCAGGAAATTGCGCCGATTGGTCAATGCACTCCGTTTTTCCGGCGGAATCAGACAGCCGGCCTGGAGCTTCGACGGATCCACCAACTGTTCCCGGCACCCCCGGACCAGCATCCCAAGACTGCCGTATTTCCCAAACAGCAGACACTCCGTCTGCAGATTGCGCAAATTCTCCGGAGCCCGCGCCGGATACTTCAAATTAACTGCGAAATCCTCCGGTTTGAATTTCAGCTCATACCTTCTAGCCCGCGCCGGAAGCGGTCCGCTCAGAAGCGAACCAGCGACCGGAACAAGTCCTCCTTTGAGTTTCATTGCCGCCTCGGGAGTCGGACACAGCAGTCCGGGCATTCCGTCGATCGCCACCCCTCCCCCGTTTGCCAGCACAGAGGTATCCAGAGCAAGCACTTTTCCCGCGGGCAGATTCCCGATCACCGTGAAAAAACGTCGTTTGTTCGGCTGTTTCGCGTAATCGGCAAGATTCCTCTCTCCGTACAGAACCGGAAGACGGATCTTCCGATGGAAAGGCAATACCTCCACGATCAGTTTTTCCGAAGTCTCAGGCACATACAGATACATCTTCTCCGGGAACAGTTTCCCGAAGCCGAGCGCCATCTCGCCCCGAACTCCCCAGACATCCGTTTTAGGAAAGGAAAGCCGGTACCGGTCGTTCGAACCGTTGGAAACGGAAATCCGCCAGACTCCGCCCCTTCCGGCTGGAACCTTCAGCACGTATTCCTGCACCTGTTTTTTCTGCAGCCCCAGATCGGCATACGCTGCCAGACGACCATCCGGATCGAACACCCGGAGAAGCGCAATATTCGGCCATCCGATCGCATATCCCGGCGGTGAAGCAAACTGTTTCGAATCGCGGACAAGACGGATCTCCCTGGGTCCGCCATCCGGATACTCCGCAAGCACTCCGAATCCGCGCACGTTTCCACCGAGCGGAACAATATGCGGATCCAGCGTAATCATCTCCGGAGCGCCGGATACGGTAAGAATCAGACAGAAAAAAAGCGCTGTCAGCAGTTTCATTGTTTTTCTCCAGGTTCAATGGTATAGGCGAAGCGGATGACTTCGCCCTGTTTCAGTTTTGCAGGGAAACGCATCACGAACGATCCGCCGGAAGAGGCGATCGCACGATAGCGGAAGGGCGTCAGAAGACGGAAGTCATACGGCTTGTCAAATGTGATCCGCATGGTGGAACCGTTTTTGTCCTTCACAACGATCCGGTCGGCACGGAAGGGAGGATTGTTCCAGCGAACCGTCTCCAGAGAACGGGTCGGAGCTTTGGGACGGGTCGGAGTATCTACGGTTTTCGGCAGGGCCAGAGGAGCCGTCCTGTTGTCGAGAGCAATCGAAACGGTTTTATCATCGGCGGCGAACGGAATGGAGTGATTGAGTTCCTGGCAATCGAAATCCGCCAGGGCACGGATCTCTCCGCGAACGTGGATTTTTTCCCCGTCAAACTGGAGAGTTCTTGTCACATCCAGCGGAACAAGCGGAATCTTCTCGCGAATGACATAGCGTTTTTCATTCTCCCGGAAAGAGATCTCCGGCTGTGCGTAGCAGGAGGCAAAGACCTCAGGATTCACATCCGCCTTGCGCCAGACACGGAAGAGCGGTTTGCGGGCGCGTCCCCACACGGTATTGGAATCGCCCACCGTGTGATTCTGTCCCAGAATCGCGACCCCGTACCCCTGCATGTAGACACCCGAAAGAGCGCCGGGCTTGGTTGCGCGATCATATCCGCCATATCCCATCGCGGCGGGACCGTCGAGATCCAGAGAGTTCGTGCCGCGCAAAACGATCTCCGACCAGTCGCACCAGGGCTGCAGACGCGGTCCCGTATACAGAATGGAATATGTCCGTCCCGATTTGATAAACAAATATTTCTCCGCAATCTTCCGAACGAAATCCCCCGGTTCCAGACACGGCCACGGTTTCGCGGGTGCCATCCCTTTCTCCCCCTTCCAGAGATCCAGATAAGTGACGCGCCCGATCATCTCCGCCGGCTGTCCGTTCTTATGGGTCATGTAGCGAGTCCGGAAATTCAGGTCCGTGGGAGAACAGGTATGCGAGAAGGTGTTGAAATTCTTTTCCTGTCCATCCCGCTTGAGCATGGTCAGATGAGTTTTCAGAATATTGAAGCGGTCGAACCAGCGAACCGTATCCTCGCAGGGGAACTGCTTCCAGATATCGCCCCAGAGCCAGGTCTGTTCGCAGGTATATTCGCCGTCGAATCCGAACTGTTCGGGCATGTATCCGGCATCGGTGAATCCGGCATCGGTATCTAGCTTGCCGATCCGGTCGTCGAAGGAAGTGCGGTCCGGTTCAATCCGTCCGTAGAGATTCGGAGAGGCGACAAGGCGCTGAGCTCGCTGAATCTCCATCTTCAAATCCGCATCGCCGAGCCAGTTGTAAATGCGGACCATGGAGCTCATATTGTATCCCCACTGATTCGATACTTCGGCAACATGCATGTTCTTGCGGCCGGATGCCCAGAGGCGATACACCTGTTTCCAGGAATCCCGCACCTCCGCGGGGAACTGGTCAAGAAGCCTGCCGAGCCCGGAGGGAATCGAGACATGCCAGGGATCGAGCCCCAGACCGTACCAGTTGGAACGCGTGCTGACATCCCAGAACTCTGTTACTTTGTCAGGTCTTATGAACGGCATGTCGGCGCCGTCGAACCGGTAGATGGAGGACATCCGGTTCATCAGCGGAACTGCCGCAAGAAGACAGCGGTTGACCAGCGCCCGGTTCCCGTAATACGGATTTCCCGGAACATCAAGCGACGCAGCGGCCACCAGCACATCAATATAACGCGGACCGCGCGGAAAACGCCCCTCCAAACTGCCGAACTCCGGAGACGCTGGATCCAGATTCTGTTTTTTCAATGCCTCGGCGACCTGTTTCAGCGTAAATTTTGTTTTCTGGAATTCCAACGTTTTTTTGTGACGTCCGGGAGCGGCCTTCACCTCCAGATCCGCCGCTTTCAAGCGATCGCTCCAGTTGCGGAACACCCGGGTGAAGTGATGCAGAGAAGTCCGTCCTTTTTCATCCATTTCCAGTCCGCCGCGAATAGCCTTTGCAGTGGCGGCATCCGGAGCAAAAACGAACGGAAAACCGCGCCCGTGCAGACACGTTCCCGGCTTTGCCCCGGCAATCTCCAGCTGATACACGGCTCCTTTGCGGATATTCCGCGGCATGAGAAATGTGCAGAATCCTTTTGCCTTCGCCGAATCCACAATCTTTCCCGATTCATCGCGGAGAGTCATTTTCACGGAATAGGGGAGTTCTTCCTCCGTCACGGAGATCACAATATCCTTCGCATCTTCCGGGACATAGAACCAGCTTTTTGCCAGACTCTTTCCAACGACCGCAAGGGGGCCTGTTCCGGGATGGATCGCGGTTGGAATCGGACGATCCGAAGTCATGGAGATAAAATGATCCCAGCGACCGGTGACCAGCACCCGGTAAAGCCCTTTTCCTCCCGCGGGGACATCCAGCTCCACTACGCGGAATGGAAGTTTTTCCGGATTCCGGAGATAAGGCGAGCGACTCTTTCCGGGAGGCATTCCGCCCGGAGTGTTCGCACGGTGATACTGGCGATAACGGAAATCGGCAAACGGATCATAAATTCCGTCCTGATGCGCGAAGTTTCCCCCAGTAATTCCATCATCCTCCAGACGCGCCGAAACAAGGATGCGGTCATCCGGCCCGACCACCTGAAAATAGAGCGGCGCAGGCGCATGAATGTACGTATTCATATCCCGAACCGTGAAACGAAGACGGAATCCGCTTCCCAGCTCATCCTTCATATGAAACAGCAGATTTTCTCTGGGACGCCAGAGGACATCCTCCCCCAGATAAGCCGTCCCCACGGCATTTTCTCTCTCTTCAGGAGTTGCATTTTCCGTTTTTTCCGGAGCAATACATCCTGCTGCACCCAAAAGAAGCGCGGCGGCACCGGCTGAAATCATTCTTTTCAACATAAATCAAATACCTTCTTTCCGTTCAGTCAATAAAATTCTTTTGCAGGAAGAACAAAGTAATAATAAGTTGTATGATAGGCAAGATGGAATGCTTTGGAATCCGAACTGGCATGTCCATCAGCATAGAGCTCATTGATTTTTTGAGAATGACGGAAGGCGGCATCGGTAGCAGGCCATTGGATATAAGTCGGAAAGCCTTTCTTTTTCGAATCCGCGCAGACAATCGATTTTGAAGGAGCTTTCACCTGAGTCAGTTTCTTATAGCCGCGCTTGGAGTACGCCATGTGTCCGCTGGAACTCGTTTCGCCATTCAAAACGGTATTCAAGCCATAGGAACCGCGTTCATCCGGAGTTCCATCACTACCGCTTGGCGGCTCCACTTTCCAGTCAGGACATTTCAATTTCGGCATATCACGGTTTCCACCGGTCAACGTATTTGTTTCTTCACCGATCCAATAGTACCACTGCCCGCGATGAGCATTACTTCCCGAATATGGCTGAACACGAGATTGCATCATGAATCCTGTCTGATCCGCATAGCCATGCCAGGCAACACCAATCTGTTTCTGATTCGAAAGACAGGAAATTGACGATGCCTTCAGCTTGGCACTGTTCAACGCAGGAAGAAGAAGAGCTGCAAGAATTGCAATAATTGCAATAACGATCAGAAGCTCTATCAATGTAAAATTTTTCTTCCTGTTCCACTCACGGCATCCGCTGTCTGCAAATTCAGAACATTTTCTTTTCATTTCAGGAGGACCTTTCTGTTTTCTGTTGAGGTTCAATGAGTTTCGGCATATACTGGCGGAGTACCGGCGGACCGCTGAAGCCATTGATCCGGCTGATCAGCAGACGCGCCGCCTCTGTTGCTATCTCTTTCCGGCAGAGCTCAAATGTCGCCGGACGTGCCTCTGGAAGAAACGAACGCAGTTTCGGATCGTTATTACAGGAAATCAAATGCACATCGCGTCCGGGAAGAATGCCTTTTTCATAAAAATATCCGGTAGCCAGCGATGCCTCGTCATCCGTCCCGCAGAAGATTCCGGACGGGAATTCGGCTTCCTTCATGAGAGCATCCAGCTGTGCAATGGTAAACTCCTGCGAAAAATTCTCCGGAATCTCCCGGAACAGCCGGCATTCCGCTCCGGAACGCTCGACCGTTTCCGCAAACACATCGCTGCGGACACGGAAAATATCCGCTTTCCGGTATCCGATATATGCCAGTCTCCGATGCCCTTTTTTCAACAGATACTCCGCAGCCAGCCGGCCGACCGCCGCATTCTCATAGGTAATGTGGTCAAAACGTTTCTCCCCCATGTTCATGCCCAGGACCCGGACACACGGCTTCTCGTAAAATTGTTTCGGGCGCAGAAACTCATGTCCCACAATCATAATCATCCCGTCGATCCGTTTTGCCAGAGCCGCAAGAGCCGTATCGGATTTCCCGTAGATATTTTCATAAATCATAAAGCAATTCGATTCCGCAAGAATCTTCTGAATCGCACCCACCACCGGGGCAAAAAACGGAGCCTCCATGAAATTCACATCGGGATCGTGATACGCAAACAGAATGTTCTTCTGCTGGCGGACATACGTTCCTTTGCGCGGAATCCGATAAACCAGATTCTCCTCTTCCAGACGGTTGATCGCCTTGTTGACCGTCATGAAATTCACATCATATTCCAGCGCCAGCTGTTTCACCCCCGGAAGGGTCCCGGTCAATTCCCCGCAGAGAATCCGTTCCCGGATTTTCTGTTGAACCACATCATATTTACTCGGAATCGAACCCATCACTTCTCCCCTGGTCTGATACAGATATCGCTTATAGCTATATTACATTATACAACAGAAGTTCGGAAAAGACAACCCCCGATTTTCAAAAAAAAGAGATTTTATTCTGCATCCGCTCTCCGGCGGAAAACGGATGCAACGGAAACAACCAGAAATTTCGACAGGAAAAAGCAACGGAAACAACCAGAAAATCCTACGAAAAAAATGCGACGGAAGCCACCAGGACTTCCGCCGCCATTGTTTGGAAAAAAGAATTCTCTGCCGCACTACTCCGTAAGAATCATCAGGGGCCAGAGATGAGGGCTGGCATCGCAGTGCGCGCCGGGAGCGGTTGCCAGACTCATTCCTTTGTTCCCCATGGTCCCATCATCCATGCGGTCATGAAGATAGAGGCCGAAACCGGCGACCGTCCCTTTCTGAAGACGCATCGGCTCCAGATAACGCTGCGGGAATGTAATCGTATAGATATATTTTGTTTTGGAAACGCGCTGGAAGTCACAACGGATCTTTTCCGCAGCCTCCTTTCGGGACGGCATGTTCGGTCCGCCGGCATACTCCTGAAAGACTTCCCGGAAACGGCAGACCAGTCCGGAACCGCTCTTGCCTTCCCGGTTTCCCGCGCAGAAGTCGTACCGGTAGTCATCCAGATCGAATCCGCCCTTGCGGAGTCTGCCGTTGGCGCCGCAGTCGAAATAGACCTCCAGACAGCCGTCCAGACGGTAGAGATGTCTGCTTTTCGCCTCCTCTGAACTCCAGAAGGCCGGATCATCCACCCGGAAGATATCATCCTCCGCCTCGACTCTCAGGTAGAAATTCTCCTTGTCCCATGCCGCCTTGAACAGCGCGGAAAGATCCCCCGGATGCCCTCCCGGAGTCCGCTTCAGATTGATTTCCGGACGATACAGATTCGTCATCCGGATTCCGGGGATTTTGGTCCAGTCCGGCGCCCCCTCCACCTTCGGCACATAAAAGTAATCCATATTCCATTCTCCGGCAGTCTCTGCCGCGCCATCCTGCACCAGCCGGTAAGAGAACGCCTTCCGGAACATCTCTCCGAAGCGGGGCTGAACCGAGGACGAGAGAGAAATCATCTGCACCCGGTTGCCGTCAACCCGGAAGGGATGTGCGACAGAACCGAGGAACAGGCGACCGCTTTGCGTCCGACCGGTCAGATTCGTAACAGCTGCGGAAATCTTCCCGGAAAGATCCGGTTTGAAAGAAACCTGCACACTGGCTCCTGCACCGAGCACCTCGGCCTCCTTCAGCGCGGAAACAAGGCGCTCCGGATTCCGGGACCGTAAAAACAGCGGAGCAGGCGTCAGCCGAAACTCCGTCCAGCCATCCGGACCGGATTTCACCGGATACTGCGTCCCGGCCAGATCAAACAGTTCCGGAAGTTCCCCTCCGAATTTCACCCGCATGACGGGACCGCGGATCACACCGCGTTCCACATCGTCATTCGTGCACCAGAGCGCGGCGACTCCGTTTCCGCGATCATCACGGAACGCATACCCTCTCATTCCGGAAGCCGGACGGATATCGGCAATGAATTCAGGCTTTGCCAGAAGATGGCCCAGCGTATTGATGCCGAACAGGAAAGTACTTGGAGTCAGGTTCAGATCCAGCAGGGTGCGATGATCCGACTGCCATGTGTTGTAATGCGGAATCCGGGGCCAGTATTTCAGGCAGATGATGTACTGACGCGCCAGAAGAGACGCATGGAGGAACTCGTGAAGGCCCTGATCGTAGGAGGGCTGTCCGCCGGAATAGGTGTAGTCGGGTCCGTCGCCCCAGAGACAGGGACCGCCTCCGCCGCCTTCATTCAGGAGCAGCGGCGTTTCCGGACCATAACCGTATTTTGCCACACTGGTGATGAGCTGCTGAATTGCCTCATCGAGATCCTCGTTTCCCTGGGTTCCGTCAACAGCGCCGTAGGGATGAATCGCGATGGCGTCCCACTTGATGTCTGGCGTTGCCTTGAGATATCCTTCGACAGCATCCTTTCCCCGGATCTTCCCATATCCGGAGGTTCCGCCGGAAGGCATCACAAGCGCCTTGGGGTTGCCTCGCTTGACTCCGCGATAGACCGCCCGCTGAAGTTTGGCAAATTCTTTGTAATCGCGGCGTTTCACGATGCAAGGCATCAGAATTTCCTCCTCGGTCGCAAACGACCAGACCCGGACATACGGATGTTCCTTTGCGGAACGATATGCAAGATCCTCCACATGTTTGACGATCTCATCGGAATAGGTTTCAATAATCGGTCCGACCTCCTTCGCCTGTTCAGGGGTCCGCCAGATTCTGGAATCCAGCTGCATCATCAGCCGGTAATCCGGATTTTTCGTCCTCTGATTCCAGTTTTTGGAACTCATCGAAAGAACCGCGTTCACACAGTGGGTGTAATCGGTGACATGATACTTTTTACGAAGTTCATAGGCGAGCGGACTCCGAATCCATCCATCGCCGTAGCTGGCGGAACCGCCGAAACCGAAGCGCTGCATCAGATCCAGACGTTCCTCGGTACGGAACATCGCGGTGGCGAAAAGAGCGCCGTAAAGATCTTTCGTCGCATGGGAACCGTTGAGCGAACGGATAAGAGAAAAGCGATAGAAATCATAATAAGGCTTCGTCCCGGGAACAACATACCGCACCTGCAGCAGTCCGGGACCCGGCGCAAGACCGAGCGAATCAAACGGCAGTTCCACAGATTTTCCTGCTTGAACAGGAAGCGTTTTCTTCCAGAGAACCTTTTTGTAGAAATCCATCAGAGTGAATTCCGCACTACCGGAAGTGCCCTCTTTTCCGAAGAGATCGAATTTTGCCCGGATCGGGGTTCCGAATTCGATGTTGTTATCCGGATGAGAGGTTCTCAGGAGGCCTTCCAGCGGAGAGGAGACAAATTCGGACGCCTTGTTTCCGCGTTCATACTGAATGCCGTCGAGCCAGACTTTTCCACCCAGTCCGTTTGCTCCGATGACCACGGCAACCGGAGAACCGTCGGAAGTGAACGTTGTGGAAAAACGTTTCCATTCCGTTGTCAGCGGATATGGTTTGCAGCGTTCGGTATAGGAGCGCGGAAACTGTCCGCCCTGCTTGCGGCTGCTCAAGGCAAAACGAATCGAGGCCCCGTTCTTCTCGCCCTTCGCATAAAAACTGATGGTATAGACCTGTCCTTTCCGGCCGGGCAGGGAAAAACTCATCGGTGCAGAAACCCCGTACTGGGCCGGATTGAAAACAAACGAATTCTTACCGAATTTCGCGACAACCGAATCAATCGCATATCGTTTCACCGGAGAACGGGAATACTGAGCACCGCCCTCCTGCCAGCGCCAGTAGCGGAATCCCTGTTCAAAACTGGGATTCGGGAAGAGATTACGAGTCGGAGAAAGCGGCAGATGCAGTGCATCCTGCGCCCAGAGATCATTCCCTTCGACCGGCGGAGGAAGACCGGATTTCGAAACCGCGGCGGCCCCGAAGTCAATCACCAGACTTCCCCGCGGAGCCCCGTTGTTCAGCATAAAACTCAGACTGGTCCGCTTCCATGCATACGTTTCTGTGGCACTTCCGCGAAGGTTCGAATCGGAAGTAATGGAAAATCCGTTCTCTCGCGAGGCAGGATTGAATTCCAAACGCTTCAGGATTCCGTTCCAGATCCGGATCCGGTTGCCGTCCTTGCTTTTCAGAACGGATTCGGCGGTATACGAAAGAGGACTGCCATTGATTTGCAGAGTCTGCCGGCGATAATCCGGGATGTCGAAATAGAGGATGCAGCCCTGAATGAGAGCCCCTTTCGCCTTGAAATCAGCGCTCTCTTTTTCTGAACAGCCGATATCCCAGCTCAATTCGATCCGACTGTTGCCGAGGGATTTCAGGCGATAGGAAAACTCGGCAATCCTTCCGTCGGGCAGCGGATAGGGATTGTTCCACTGAATCGTTCCGGAACTCTTGTCGTAGATCAGTTTGACCTTGTCGAGCTGGTAATTCTGGGTGAAGTTGACCCATTTTCCATCGGAATTCCGATAGGAACCGGCAAAGAGGAACGAAAAGGCATACCGTTTATTAAGAAAGAGGGAAATGGCATAATCCCGATCACCGGTCATCCGGTTCGAGTCGAACTCCCGGACTGTGAGACTCTTGTTTCCGACCTGCAGAGAGGGCGAAACAATCGAGCGCTTTGTTTTGGAATCAATGAATGATTTCACTTCCAGCTTCGGATTCTGGCGAACAGCTTCCTTCACTTCAAAGGGAGGAATGAAATCCGGCCCGTTCACCTCGGCGCGGAGAAGCGGGGTCAGAACAGTAAACAAAACAGGGACAAAAGAAAAAAAGATTGATTTCATGAAAGAACCTTTCCTTATTTGCAATTATTGTTTAAATCCGGCGATAAAAGCATTCCGATTGTTTTCATCGCTGCTGGAAATTCCGTTTTGATCCGGAATGGTCAGCAGCTTCAGGAAGTCAGCATTGCCGACGTGTCCATCCGCGTAAACAATATTTCCCACAGATTTCATCGGCGGCGTGACGGTCATTTCCGTTGTTTTCCGCGAATCGATTCCATTGTGACGGTATTGAATCTGAATCGCTCTGTTGAGAGTTCCATAACTGGTCCCGGTATCTGTAAGGTAAATGGTTTTGGAGGGAGAAAAAATCACGCCGACCTTATGAGTTGAAAAAGACGCCATCTCCGGACCGCTCGCATCGCCGGCAAGATAGCGGTTCAGACCATAATGTGTACTCTGGAACTGATCCGCAGCTCCGGCAACGGGTCCCCAGGAAGCAGGACGACGCTCGGAAGGACACCGGAAAAAACCTCCGTTTTGGGAATTCCAGTTCAGTCCATAAGAACGGTTCTCAAATCCGGGAGAGTATCCGGCGATCCGATACTGCCACAAGGAAGCAAAATCGGTCGCAAGACCAGATACTGTGGTTGTCATTTTACAGGGATTGATCCAGTCGTCATTATCGCCGGAATAAGAGATCATGGCGAATCCAATCTGTTTCAGTTTTCCCGCGCAGGAGACTGTGGAGGCTTTCTCACGAGCGGAGTTCAATGCCGGCAGAAGCATTCCGGCCAGGATGGCAATGATGGCAATGACGATGAGGAGCTCTATCAATGTAAAATTCTTTTTTTTCATTTGATTAATCCTTTCAAGCAGCCTTTTGTCTCTTCACCATTATAGCACAGGATGGAAGGAACCGGAATGTTCTATCTGCCCAAAAACATATCAGATATGACCAATTCGAGTTTGACATTTCTAAAAATAACGGATATGGTAACAGAAATCAGAAGGAATTGAAGCATGATAAAAATGACACGGGATTCGAATTACCGTACAGAACGGCTTCTGGTTTACCGGAAAAATTCTCTGTTCCGGGCGGGGACCAGTCGGGAGTTTTTCCAGAAGCCGTCGGTTCGTCCCAATATCGGGGGCTATACGGCGTCCTTCACCTATATTCTCTCCGGAACAGGAGAATATGTGCAAAAGGACAACGGAAGAAAATACCCGTTTCATCCCGGAACACTCATTCTGAAGAACCCTGTGCTGCTTTACGATCAGCGCCACAACAGCGGACTCTACATAGACAAATATATCGTGATCCCGCAGGAACTGTACTCATTTTTCATGAACAATTCGGATTGTCCGCGGGAAATGCTGGCCCGGGATATCGGAATCGACAAACCTGTCTGCCGGAAATTCGACGAACTGATCGACGAACTGCGTTTTCAAAGCGAAGCGCGGGTTCTTCTTGCGATGATGCATCTTTCCGAATTTGCCATGTCGCTTCTTCTTCCCCGCGATACGACATTAACCCTTTACCGGAATGAAATGGAAGAGGCGATCCGGCTTCTGGAAAAGGATTTCCGAGAAAAGATCACGCTCCAGCAGCTGGCGGATGCTGCCGGCATGAGCCGAACAAACTTCCGCCGAATCTTCAAGGAGTATTACGGAATCGCTCCCATGGAATACCGGATACGGAAAAAAATAGAACTCATTCAAGTGACCATGCGGTCGCAGCAGCTTCCGATCAAGGAAATAGCGGAACGATTCGGTTATCCTGATGCCTTTTCGTTTTCGCGTCAGTTCAAACAATATTCCGGCATCTCTCCGAAGGCGTTCTACCAGAAAATGAAACGATAGGAACGCCTCTGCGGAAAAGAGTAGTCCTGTTTTTTCGGTCAATCATTCGGAATCGATGATCTGCGCTGTAACGATCACAGCTTTGCTTCCGGTCCGACGTACTGATCGAAAACAGGCAGCAGAGCCGCACCCCAGACCTCATACCCGGCATAGGAGAGATGGCATCCGCCACGGAAAAGCGTCTCATTCTGCGAGCCGTCCGGATTCAGGAAACGTTCTGTCAGATCCATGCGCAGGACATTCCGACGACCTTTGAGCTTCTCCGTAACGATTTCATTGGTCCGGGTGACCATCCGGGCGCGTTCCGGGCCTCCGTCGCTCCTGGGGAAAATCGCCATGGAGATGATCAGACTTTCCGGAGAAAGCTCCTGAAGTTTGTCGATTACCGCTAAAACACCGTCTGCGGTATCCTCGGGGGTATCGCCGGGATAGTTCGCGGTTCCGGTCAGATTGTTGGTGCCGATATTCAGGACAACGACTTTCGGTTTCTGATTCTCAAAATGTCCATGCTCCAGACGCCAGAGCACATTGGGCGTGCGATCCCATCCGAATCCGATGTTCAGAACATTCCGGCGGGAAAAGAGACGATCCCAGACGGGGCCTCCGTGAGAAGTCGGCACTGCAGCGGAATCCCAGAAATGAGTAATCGAATCCCCGATAAACACGATGTCTGCACGACGGGCTTTTGCCTGCTCGCAGCAGAGTCGATAACGTTCATCCCAATCGTAGCTGTCCCGCTCAAACTTCGGATACGGTGTACAGGATCTTTTTGCCATAATATCGCTCTCCCTTTTGTTTTCTGGTAGTATAAATTCATTTCTCGTCGGAGTCAAGTAAAAAAAAATCATTTTCCCGGGGATTTGATTTGAATCTGCCACGCACCCCCATATATTATCTTAATTCTGAATACAGAGAGGATTGCGGTAATGCAGAAAAAGGATACACAAGAGAAAATGCCCCCCGTCATAATTCTTTGCGGAGGCCGGGGAACCCGTCTGATGGAAGTCACGGAACTTCTGCCGAAGCCGATGGTGGAAATCGGAGAACAACCGATCATCTGGCATATCATGCGTTGTTTTGCCGCATTCGGAGTCAAACGTTTTATTTTGTGTCTGGGCTACAAAAAAGAAAAATTCATTGATTATTTTGTCAACTACCATATTCGAACGACCGATGTAACGATCAAACTCGGACATGATCCGGATATTCTCTATCATGGAGACACCGAAGCGGAAGACTGGCAGGTCACTCTTGCCGGCACCGGTCTGGATTCCATGACCGGCTGCCGGGTTTTCCGTGCCGCCAGATATTTGCAGGAGACCGACCGGGAATTCTTCCTGACCTATGGAGACGGACTGGCGGATATCAATATTGCCGATCTTCTGAAATTTCACCGGGAACACGGGAAACTTCTGACCTGTTCCGCGGTTCATCCGGCCAGCCGGTTCGGTGCAATGAACATTGTCAATGGACTTGTCCGGGGCTTTGAAGAAAAACCGGCAAAACCGGAAGGCTACATCAACGGAGGTTACATGGTTGTCAACCGGGAGTTCATCCCGCGTTATCTGTCGGACGATCCTGCGCTGAGTTTTGAAAAGGAACCGATGCTTTCCGCGGTCAGAGATTCCCAGATGGTCCCGTTCTGTCACGAAGGCTTCTGGCAATGTATGGACACCCCGAGGGAATACCAGTTGCTGAATGAGCTCTGGAAACGCGGCGATGCTCCGTGGACCGCCAACTGGAGATGAATGGTGTTCAAAGAGATCTATCGAAATAGAAGAGTTCTGATAACAGGCCATACAGGCTTCAAGGGTTCCTGGCTGTGCGCATGGCTTCAGAAGGCCGGAGCGGAGCTGTGCGGAATTTCTCTTGCTCAGCGGACGCAACCGAACCACTACGATCTGCTCGCTCTCTCCGGGATCCGTTCGGAAACACTGGATATTCAGGATTTCAACGGAGTAAAGAGAATCATCGCGGAATTTCAGCCGGAAATTATATTTCACCTTGCGGCACAGCCGCTTGTCCGCTATTCCTATCTTCATCCGCTGGAGACATTTGCGACAAATGTTATGGGAACGGCCAATCTTCTGGAAGCGGCAAAAACAACGGAATCGGTCCGCGCCTTTGTCGCCGTCACCAGCGATAAATGTTACGAAAACCGGAATCTGGACCGCGGTTATCGAGAAGATGATCCCATGGGCGGTTACGATCCTTACAGTGCCTCAAAAGGCTGTGCTGAACTGGTGGCTGCCTCTTTTCGACGTTCTTTTTTCCCCCCGGAAGAGTATGGGAAAAAACACCACATGCTTCTGGCAACCGCCCGGGCAGGGAATGTGATCGGCGGCGGAGACTGGGCGGAAGACCGGCTGGTTCCAAACCTGATGGTCTCCGCTTCTCTCGGAAAGATCGAACCTTTGAGAAATCCAGATGCAGTACGCCCATGGCAGCATGTACTGGAGTCCCTTTCCGGTTATCTTCTTCTAGGCCAGAATCTTATGGAAGGCAAAAAGGAGTTTGCCTCTTCGTGGAACTTTGGTCCGGATGAAACGGATACGCATACGGTTCTGGAAACGGCCGCGGCACTGCAAACGCACTGGAATCAAGTCCGATTCCGTGCAGCCCCGGACAACGGTCCGCATGAAGCGGCAAAACTGAAACTCAACTGTGACAAAGCACACAAGATACTGAACTGGTTCCCGGTCTGGAACGCAGACAGAGCCTTTGAACAGACCGCCTGCTGGTATCGGGAATATTACAAGCGCAGCAACATAAACACGGACAAAGACTTACAGCAGTATCTCTCCGATGCGGAAAGAAAAGGACTGATATGGACGAAGTAAAGGAAAAAACGCTTCGCAGGGAGATCCTGGAAAAGACAGCAGAATATTACCATCAGATTCTGGAACCGGAACAGAATGCCATTTTCACTCCGGGAAAGACAAAACTCCATTATGCCGGACGCATTTTTGATGAGACGGAACTCAAAAATCTGGTAGAGTCTGCCTTGGACTTCTGGCTGACTTCGGGACGTTTCACCCAACAGTTTGAAAAAAAACTGGCAGAATTTCTCGGTGTAAAATCGGCCCTGTTCGTCAACTCCGGCTCATCCGCCAACTTATTGGCATTCATGACATTAACATCACCTCTTTTGAAGGATCGCCGGATTCGGCGCGGAGATGAAGTCATCACAGCGGCTGCCGGATTTCCCACCACGGTTGCCCCGATTCTGCAATACGGCGCGGTTCCGGTTTTTCTGGATGTCGATGCCGGGACAGCGAATCTGGATCCCAGGGGGCTGCGAACGGCACTCTCGAAGAAAACGAAAGCGGTCATGCTTGCTCATACTCTCGGCAACCCGTTTCAAATCAAGGAGATCAAGCAGTTTTGCGAAGAGAATGGTCTCTGGCTGATCGAAGACAACTGTGATGCTTTAGGTTCCCGCTTTGCCGGACGTCTCACCGGAACATGGGGAGATATCGGGACCTCCAGTTTTTATCCGCCGCATCACATGACAACCGGAGAAGGCGGAGCTGTGTATATGAATGATCCGCTGCTCCGGAAAATAGCGTTGTCGCTCCGCGACTGGGGGCGCGACTGCTGGTGTCCGCCCGGCTGCGACAACACCTGCGGCTGCCGTTTCACCCGCCACTGGAATCATCTGCCGGATGGCTATGACCACAAATATGTTTACAGTCATTTCGGATTCAATCTGAAAGCCACGGACATGCAGGCGGCAATCGGATGCGCTCAACTGGAAAAGCTGGATTCATTCATTCAAAAGCGTAAAGAAAATTTCAACAGACTTTATGATGGTCTGAAAGATCTGCCGCAGTTGCGTCTTTTCTCCCGTTATCCGGAAAGCGATCCCGCCTGGTTCGGTTTCCTGATGACGCTAACCCCGATGGCCGATTTCACCCGGAATGACTTTGCAGCCCATCTGGAACGCAATCTGATACAGACACGCAACCTGTTCGCGGGCAATCTGATACGACATCCATGCTTTGAAACTCTCACAGAGGGTGTACATTACCGGATCGCCGAACCGCTGAAACATACCGATGATTTTATGAATCATGCCCTGTGGATCGGAGTCTATCCCGGAATGAGCCGGGAAAAACTGGATTACATGATCGAAACGATCCGCTCCTTCTGCCTTGGAGGACGGAAATGAGAGTTGCAGATTATATTTTCAAAACACTGGCGGACCGGGGGGCCGATACCGTTTTTCTAGTCACCGGCGGCGGAGCGATGCATCTGAATGATGCAGTCGGCCGGGAAAAACGTCTGCATTATGTCTGCTGTCTTCATGAGCAGGCCTGTGCAATGGCGGCAGAAGGATATGCCAGAATTCGGAACAAACCGGGAATCGTTTCGGTCACGACGGGACCCGGCGGCACCAATGCCATCACCGGTGTTGCCGGAGCCTGGCTGGATTCCATTCCCATGCTGATTATTTCAGGACAGGTCAAAACAGAAACCTTGAGTTCCTCCTTTCCCAATCTGCATGTCCGGCAGATCGGGGATCAGGAGCTGAATATCATTGATATCGTCAAGCCGATCACCAAATATGCGGTCTGCATTCGGGACCCGCAGGAGATCCGCTACGAGCTGGAGAAGGCGCTTGAGCTCTGCTCTTCGGGCAGACCGGGACCTGTCTGGCTGGATATTCCTCTGGATGTTCAGGCGGCAGAAATGAAGGATACTTTTCGGAAGTCTTTGATAATCAAAGAGAAACCACCTAAGCCATCCAAAGAGGATGTTGCCTTTCTTTTGGAAAAACTGAACACAGCACGGCGTCCGGTTCTGATTGCCGGCAATGGAATCCGTCTGGCGGGAGGAGTCAAAGAATTCCGAGCCCTGACCGAGCGCCTGAGTATTCCGATTCTGACCTCCATTTCAGGGATTGACCTGCTGCCGTCGGATTCGCCCTGGTTCTTCGGACGTCCGGGAATCCTCGGAGAACGTCCAGCAAATTTCATTCTTCAGAATGCCGATCTGCTTCTGATTCTCGGAACCAGGATGGGAATCCGCATGACCGGCTACGCATTTCAATCATTCGCTCCTGACGCATTGAAAATTATGATTGATGTTGATCCGGAAGAGATGAAGCGTCCACTCTTTCCGATCAGTTATCCGATTCATGCGGATGCCGCCTGCATGGTGCACGCTTTGCTGGATGCTCTGCCGGAGACCATTCTACCCCCCAAAGAAGAGTGGCTATCCTATTGCAGAGAAATGAAGGAACGCTATCCTGTTGTAACTGCAAAGCACAGGGATAGAACAGATTACGTCAGCAGTTACTATTTTGCCGAACTTCTCTCGGAGCATCTTGCCGAAGATGCAGTTCTGGTCACCGGCAATGGAACCGCCTATACGAGCACCTATCAGGCGGTCAAAGTGAAATCGAAGATGCGCGTTTTTGCCAATCAGGGATGTGCCTCGATGGGATATGGACTGCCTGCGGCAATCGGAGCGGCACTGGCTGACCGGAACAGACAAGTGGTCTGCATCACGGGAGACGGAAGCATCCAGATGAATCTGCAGGAACTTCAAACCGTTGTCAATCAGAATCTTGCAATTAAAATTTTTGTTTACAGCAACGAGGGCTATCTCTCCATCAAACTGACCCAGAACTCCTTTTTCAATGGTTTCCGGGTCGGTTCCGATCCCTCTTCAGGAGTCCGTCTACCGGACATCCGCCGGATAGCGGAAGCATACGGAATCAAGACTTATCAGCTGACCAGCAACAGGCAGGCAGAGGAAGAAATGAAACAAATCCTTGCTGAGAAAGGACCTGTGCTTTGCGAAGTATTAACGGATCCACTGGAGGAACTTGGACCGAAGGCCTCTTCGAGCCGTCTTCCGGACGGTTCTCTGGTCTCCCGGCCTCTGGAAGATCTTGCCCCCTTCCTCCCGCGGGAAGAATTCGAATGGAACATGGCTATTTCCCGAACAAAGGAGCAGGAATCATGACCCGAAAAAAAATCAGCATTACCGCAAGCTGTTATAACGAAGAAGGGAATATTGAAGAACTCTATCGCCGCTGCCGGAAGGTTCTGGCAAAGTATCCGCAATACGATTATGAGTTTATTCTGGAAGACAACTGCTCCACCGATCGGACACGCGAGATTCTGCGCAGGATCGCGGCAAAGGACAAAAACTTCAAAGTCATCCTGAATGCAAGAAATTTCGGTCATATCCGCTCGCCCTTCAATGCGTTCCTCTCCGGAACAGGAGATGCGGTTGTAACCATGTGCTCGGATCTTCAGGAGCCGCCCGAACTCATCGACGATTTCATTCAGGCATGGGAAAAGGGAAGCAAAGTCGTTGTCGGAATCCGTTCCGGCACGCGGGCTAGTCTCACGCTCGAACTCCTGCGGAAATGTTATTACAGTCTGCTTTCCAAAGCGGCGGAAGGAGGAAAATTGATCCCAAGTTTCACCGGGTTCGGACTTTATGACCGGGCATTCGTCAATGCATTGAAACAGTACAATGAGCCCTATCCGTATTTCCGGGGACTCGTCAGCGAGATCGGTTTCCAGCGCACGGAAATTCCATTCGTTCAGGATAAGAGGGTACAGGGAATTACCAAAAATAATTTCTTTACACTTTATGATATGGCTGTCACAGGTTTTGTCAATCACACAAAACTGCCTTTGCGTCTTGCGGTTTTTACCGGATTTCTTCTGGCGGCGGGCAGTCTGATCATTGCGTTGGTCTATCTGATCCTGAAACTGATCCGCTGGAATACCTTTGAGCTCGGTCTGGCTCCGATTATGATCGGACTCTTTTTCTTTGCCGCTGTACAGCTCATCTGTATCGGAATCATCGGGGAATACATCGGCGCCATCTGGACCCAGGTCAAAAACAAGCCCCTGGTCATTGAAGAGGAACGGATCAATTTCGATGAATGAATCCAGATTTCTCAACGGGAAAAAACTCTTCCTGACTGGAGGCACCGGATTTTTCGGAAAAAATCTGCTGCAACTCCTTGAACAGGAACATTCTACCGTTGAGATCACCCTACTCTCGCGAAATCCCGAACGATTTGACAAAACCTATTCCCATTTCCGAAACAATCTGAATATAACCTTTCTCAAAGGCGAGATCAGAAGCTTTTCCTTCCCCACCGAAACATTCGACTATATCATTCATGGAGCGACAGAAGCCGATGCCGTCATGATCCGGGAACAGCCGCAAGAAATGTACAGCGTGATTGTGGATGGAACCCGTCATCTGCTGGAGTTTGCCAGTCGTTCTCCTTCCGCCCGTCTTCTCTATCTCAGTTCCGGTGCGGTCTACGGACCGCAGCCCGAAACAATTCCATTTCTGCCGGAAAACTATCAGGGAATTCCCGGAAATGCTTACGGGAAAGGAAAACTCGAAGCGGAGAAGTTATGTCTAAATTCGAATACAACTTGTTGTATTGCAAGATGTTTTGCTTTCAGCGGAGCTTATCTTCCTCTCAACAAGCACTACGCAATCGGCAATTTTGTCGCAGATGCTCTGGCTCAACGTCCGATTCTCATCAAAGGCGATGGAAAAACCATCCGGAGTTATCTGGACAGCAGGGATCTTTCCCGCTGGCTCCTCACACTTCTGCAGAACGCTCCCGATCGTGAAATATTCAACATCGGTTCCGATCGACCGATCTCCATTCGGGATCTGGCAGAAATGGTGCGGAATATCTCCGGCACCCCCTTCCCCATCATCGTGCAGAAGGAATGGAACGGCTGTCCGCCCGACCGCTATCTCCCGGATCTCTCAAAAGCTAAATCATTTGGACTCCAGCAACTTATAACACTGGAGCAATCCATTGAAGAAATGCTGCATCCGCGCCTGGAAGACCGCTGATGCAGCACCACGGAACAGATCCGGAAATCAAATCAGTGTTCAAACACGGCAAGCAGACAGCTCCGCGGAGCAAGTTCCGCTCGGAAGCAGTTGTGCTCCAATGAGATAGTCTCATCGGTCCAGAAGTTTACAGCAGAAGATGCCGTAATCCCCAGAGGCGCCAGATCCAACTCCCGAAGAGCCGACTCTTCACTCCAGTTAATCAGCAGAACTCGATATCCGTTCTTCAGCTTCTGGAACCAGTACGAAGGACGTTCACTGCGGAACAAATCCAGGGGAATACCCGGAGCTCCGGATTCCGCGGCAACCACGCGCCGGGCAAGCTCCACTCCGGCAGGATTCAGACGAGTCATTTTATCGGAAAGATTCACCGCTCCCGCCGCCATCAGCACCAGACTGAGCAGAATTTCCGACTGAGGATGATAAACATCCACCAGAGCCCTGCTGCGGTCGCCAATCTCCGTATCATGCGGTGAGTTGAATACCAGACAGCAAAGCAGACGCGTAAGATCAGGATCATCCGCAGTATCCAGAGAGCGGCAGACCGCAAAATCCGGATCGTTCAGCCAGAGTTTTTTATTCGCCCAGAACCGGGCAGCCACCGAAATCACATTCTCGGTAATTCCCCGCCAGGTCGCATGGATGTCCCCTCCGACACGCACGGAATCAACCAGTCCCGTTCCACCAAGATACTGATAGTTACAACCGAGAAGCTGGGCTCGTCCTCTAGTTGCCTCCCGAATCGGAGTCAGCAGTTTTTCCATAATTCCGCTGCGGGGAACAAGGCGGTCGGCAAACTGCGACGCCTTGAGAGTCGCCGCCAGAAAATCCAGCTTGAAATGGCGGTATCCCATTCCCGCATAACGGGAAAACAGATCAAAAAGATGTTTCCGAACCTTCTCCTGCGTCGGATCCAGAACAAAACCAACACGCCGCATACATTCGTAACACAGACACGGATATCCGTTATCTCCGCAGGCAAGCATATCGTATTCCATCTGCGCAATCCGCGCATGCGGCTCCACAATGGAGGGCGCAATCCAGAGTCCCGGTTCAAACCCCATCCGGGACAACTCCTTCGCCAGATACTCCATCCCGTTGGGAAAGAGTGAGTTGGCATCCCACTCCCCATAGCAGTACTGCCAGCCGTCATCCACAATAATCCGCTTCACATGCTTGCTCAGAACCGGATCGCGGGCTATAAATTCCGCATTTTCCAGGACCTCCTGCTCCGTAATGGTCCAGCGATAATAATCCCAGGAGTTCCAGCCGGGAACCGGATCAGGAATCGCTTCCGGTTTCCTCTGAGCATCCGCCCATTCCGTCATCAGGGAAAACGGATCCCGCGAAACACGGAGCTGGACCGGATCAAGATCAATCAGAAGACCATCATAAAAAGAGATCTCCGAATTAACGGAACACTCGCAAAGCCGATCCCCGCAGGCCGTGCCATCAAGCTTCAAAATCTGCTTTTCCGACAGGGGAAATGCAATCTGCAATGTTTTGCACCCCCTTGTAATCATTGTCTGATAATAACTTATAAAAGTTCTTCTTTCCTTCAGAGGAAAAAGCAGCGAGGTACATCCCCCCATCGAAATCCCCTGTCCGAGAAGATGGGTCGCCTCAAGATCACGAAAGTCCAGAAGAACAATTTTCAGCTGCGGTTCGGCTCGTTTCAAACTCCCGTAAAATTTGAGAAACAGTTCATCCTCTTTTCCGGCATAAAATTCCAACGTCCATTCACCACGCTCTTCCGTTCCATGAAAACGGATAGATTTTTCATCCTCGGCAAGGAGCTCCCAGCGAACAACAGCTTCTGTTCCGGCATAAGATACCTGAATTCTGTTTTCCTTTAAAACAAAATCATTCAGAGAAAGCTGAAAACTGCCATCCGCTTCCAAACACAATTCTGCAAGGTCAAATTTTTTTTCCCACATTTTTCGTCCCTGTCTTGTTTATTCTCAAAGGAATGAATCCTTCATTCCTTACGAAACGCAGTGCTATTCCGTTCAATCAGCCGATGTTCCATAATGACATCCGGCATCTCCCCGCCCTCCCTCGCAATACGGATCAGACGAGGCATCAATTCCAGACATTTCCAGCCGATTTTTTCATAGTTGTAACCAATCGTCGTCAACGTCGGAGAAAGATACGCTCCCCCCGGATAACCGCAAAGCCCAAGGACCGATATCTCCTCCGGAATGCGGATCCCCAGCAGTTTCAATTCCTGCATGGCATACATCGCATAAAAATCAGAAAAACCGATCAGCGCGGTCGGCGGTTCCGGAAGCTGAATCAGACTCTCCACACTCCGGCGAATCTCCTGTGGAGTCCCGCGCGAAAACTGCAGCAGAACCGGATCATCGGAAAGACCAAGTTCCCGAAGCATCGCAAAATATGCCTCCCGACTATATTCCCGAACCGCAATAAACTCCCTCTCCTCCCGCAGAAAGCCCGCTTTCTGCAACGCGCGATTCCAGGCTTCTCCCGACTCCCCCGGCTCCTTCGCCAGGACAGCTATCCGTCGATGCCCCAATCCCGACAGATACAGCAGAGCATCCCGCAGACTCTTCGCAAAATCAATCCGCAATACCCCAAACCCCGTCATCTCATGATCCCATTTCCCCCCGTGTGGCAGCAGAACCGGAACTCCGGATTCCTTCAAAATCGCATGCAGGGAATCTTCCGGCAGCATATTGTTCGCAAGAACAATCGCACCTTCCACCCCCGCACTTCGGATCGATTCCGCTCCACGGGAAACCGAAAGAGACTGAAAAAAATTACGACAGGCAATCTCCAATCCAATTCCGGTCACCTCCGCGGCAATCTGCAAATATGGGACAATATATTGATACGGATTTTCTATTCCGCCACCTTCATTCAGTATCAGAAGATATTTCGATTTCCGGCCTTTGCGCCCTCGGACAAATGTTCCTTTGCTTTTCACCCGGCGGATCAGGCCCTCCTTCTCCAGCTCTCCCAGAGCGCGCCTCAGCGTATTCCGCGCAACTCCGAACTCCTGGGAAAGATCCACTTCCCGCGGCAGAGAATTCCCGCAGGAATAGACTCCGGAAAGAATCCGTTCCCGCAGAGTCTCATATAAAAAATCGCTTTTCAGGATATTCGCCATCGCTTCGTCTCCATTTCATAAGTATAGCATATGTTCAATTTAATATCAAGGCAGCAGAGAAAATTTATCTGAAAAAGAAAAGAGAAATTCTTTCCGGAAATACGCTGACAGACAAAATCCCCCGATGAACAGAATTCATCGGGGGATCTTCGATTCCGTCCGGCAGGAGGGCTCCTCCGCCGGGCAATAAGGTCCGGTCAGACCTAGACTCCTGTAATGGCAATCACAATGGGGGTCATCCCGGAATTGCGGGAACGGATATCAATACTCCGGATTTTCACGCCTTTCCCACGGGTCCACTCATTGTGCTTGTTCTCCCATTCATAGACACGGATATAACGCCATTCCGGCTTGCCGCTGATCGTATTCGTCACACGCACCGGAACCGGACGCGACACTTCGCCTTCCTGCCAGCTGATCCACCAGTTGTTCGTGTGCTCCGGACTCTTCACTTCGATCACCTCTTTCGAGCCATCCTCAAAGTGAATCACATATTCCATAACCGTCCCTTTCGCACTCCACGATCCGGCGTGGAGGAAGTAAAGCGCACGGGCAGTACGATTCACAGGAATCCCTTTCACCTCCCTCGGCAGGGGAGATTTCTCTCCGCCGGAAAGCGTAATCACCGCCCGGCCCCGGTTCTCCGATGGATTGATCACCTGAAACGGAACGCCATAAAAAGTGCGTTTTCCGGTTTTGAAATCACGCATGTCATTCAGATCCCCTTCATCGGACCAGCCGCCCTTGCCGTCGCCGGAAGCCCCGTCCGCAAGCCCCATATTACAGAAGCGCCGGAGATCAACCATGAACACGCCCGCAGGATTCTCCGAAGGCGCCACGAAATCCGGAAGTTTCGGAAGTTTCGGCTTGCTCTCTCCGGAAACAAAATCCAGTTTGGCCGGAGCTTTCACCACCTTGATCCGGCATTTCTCAAGAGCAGTCGCAACAGCAGCCGCATCCCCGGAGGCAATCCGCAGATAGGAAGGTTCCTCCGTCACCTGAAAAACTTCTCCTCTCCGGGCAACAGGATTACCAAAAAGATCAATCTCTGCAGCAACCTTTCCGGGGAACCGGGGAGAAAGTTCGAGCTTGCCGCCATCACCGGTCCACCAGAGAACCACACTCTCCGGCTTGGTCTTATGCCGGAAGACAAACGCCCAGAAACGGGAGTCCTCTTTCCGGATCAGTTTGTGCAGCACCGTGTAGTCTACCTGTTCCTGCATCGCCACACGGCTCATCAGGACCGGTTTCGGGACATGATTGAAATCAATCATCGCCGTATTCAGATACACCCCTGCCCCGTTCCGTCCCGGAGGACTCTGCAAATAGATGAAATGCTTTCCGATTCCCAGCGCCATGTGAATCGCAGATCCCTGAACAACACGGATTGACGTAAGAAGAGAATTATCCGGCTCACGCTTGGATTCCGGCGGCAGGAACGGGAAATCAAGTCCGCGCAGATAGGTCGTACTGCCAATACCGCCCTCCGTGTCCCAGACAGGCAGCGGCTTTCCATCGCCGTATTTCACGGCAAGTTCCTGAAAATGATCGACCGTATCTTTCAGCTTGGCATAGGTCTCCTCCGGAGGCGTTCCGGGAATCCCGTAATGCAGACTGATCATGTCGATTCCCTTGAACGCTCCCGCTTTGGCGGCACGACGGTGCCAGCCCCATCCGGAATGGGTATAACCGGCCGCCATGACCACAGCACGGGGATCCGCCTCATGAGCTGCCTTCGCCGCAGTCTGCACAACCTTGGCAAACTCTTCCGGAGTCCCGCGATAGAACATGCTGACATCCGGTTCGTTCCAGACCTCCCAGTAACGCACCCGGTCGCCGTAACGCTTGACAGCATCTTTCACATATTCGGCAAAGAGATCCAGCCGCGGGGTCCAGCCGGCATTGTAACCGGTCGATTTTTTGGCAGTCTTGTCCACCGCAGCCCAGTACGGCGTGGTGAAAAGCTGACCGAGAAGAAACATGCCGTACTTCTTCAAGTCGTTCAGCTGGAAATCACTGCCGTAGGTGTAGGGACCGGGATCCGGACGCATCCGATACCACCACGTCGTCTGCACCATGTTATGATTGCGCATCCAGTTTTGTCCGAGTTTATGCGCCTGGGCAAAATACGCGCCGTTCGACCAGCCGTTCACATGATTGCCGAAAAAGCTCTCCGGGTCCGGCTCCTGCGTCTTATTCCAGACGGCAAACGAAGCGACATCCCTAAGAATCTTTTTCCCGTTGGAATCCCACACAGCCTCCACGCGGTACACTCCGCGCTTCGATGCGGAAAACGGCAGAATCAGACGCTTCTTCTCGCCAGGAGCCAGATGAATGGTCTGTTTTTTCTCTCCGAGATGATTCAGATAAACATCCCGCAGAGTAAACATCACCTCGCCGCGAAACTCTTTCAAACTCCGGTTCTCCATATTAATTTCAGCGGCAAAACTCTCGCCCGGAGCAACAATCGTCTTCTCCGGAACCACCGCTTTAATGTGAAAGGCAAGCGGCTCCGTCTGCTCGGCAGCACGGATCTCTTTCCGCAATTTGCGCAGGAGCATATCCTCGCCATTCGTCTTCTTCACGGAATTGCCGGCGGCAAGAGCGGCAAGCTCCGGATACGCCGTCAGGAAAAGGAGATCCTCCGCCGTAAGAGCACTCTTCCAGAGATAAAGCTCATCAATCGTCCCGTTGATCCCCTGCATCAGAGCAAACTCATTGTAATAGATCTGCTCCGGTTTCCGTGGCGTCGCGGAAGAGAAGACCTGCTTTCCATCCAGCCAGATCCGCTTTTCCAGCTTTCCACCAACCGTTTTCCAGGTCATGGCGACCCCATGCCACTCCCCGGCTTTCCATTTGAAAGGAATTTCCGTATAGCAGCCGTAATCCCAGGCGAACTTTCCGTTTTCAGTACCTCCGCTCATAAAAAAGAGCTTCCGGTTCTGCGGATGATAGGTCAGAGCAAGATGTCCTGCTCGGAAGAGGGTAAACGACTTTTTCTGAGTCTTCAGATCGGCATCCGGACGGAACAGAAAGAAAACTGTCCCCTCGCCCGCTTCCAATTTTCCCTTCACATTCAGAGGAATCCCTTTCTCTGTCCCCTTTCCAGCGCCGTTCACGAGTCCCGGAACACCCCCCTCATCAAAGGAGGCATACAGCGACGCCTTTTTTACCGCAGAGGCAGTCGCTTCCGGCAGAGCCTGAACAGAGGAATCAACCCGGCGGAATTCCGATGCGCTCTTCTCCGGAGAACGGTAAAGAGTATTCAAGTCATTGACATCCCGCATGTTATCATAGATGTAGATCTCATCCACCACTCCTTTGAATCCTGCACCGAACTCCAGAGGAGCATTCGCGGATATGGCGGAGGGGAAGTGCCTGGTCCGGGAGGTTTTCACCAGACGACCGTCGATCGTGAGCGATTTGACCCCGATCCCGCTGTCCCAGGTCAGCACCACATGATGCCACTCTCCCGCCTTCCAGTTTCGCAACCCGTTGTAATCCAGACTGTAATCCCATTTAAATCCGACATCTGGCACCACTTTTCCCGTCATAAAGAACGCTCTTCCATGCGGCTGGTAAACCAGAGCAAGATGCACCGCCCGGAACAGAATGGCGGACTTTTTCAAATCCTTGAAATCGACTTCCGGTTTCACCCAGAAGGCAACCGTTCCCCGCTCAACATTGAGATTGCCGACATTGTTGTATAAAACTCCGCTTCCCTCACTAAGCGCTCCCCTGCCCACCTTCCCCGGTACCTCTTTAAGTCCGGCATTGGCAGTTTTCGCTCCACCGGCAATCTCCGGTTCAGCGCCATCCTCGAACGGAGCATAAAAAATCAGACCATCCCGAATTCCAGCGGCAAGCGAAATTCCGCAGGAAACAAGCAAGGCAATCAGCATTTTTCTTTTCATAACAAATCCCTGTATTCCTCTCTATTGCAAAACAATCAATATCCGTTGAGCTCCAGATAGCGCTTCCTCTGAGAAGCAATTCCATCATTATAATCAAGAATATAAGGTTTCATGGATGCGGCATGCCCGTCGGCAAAAGCAAAATTGCCCGCCTGACCATGCCGGTCACTGAGCGCTCCCCAGCGGCTGTATGGCTGATTATTCGGTTTGCTGTATGCCATCAGAGAACGACTGCCGTATACACTGGTCGTTGCCTTAACCGAATCACCAAGTTCAATAAAATTCGATGGAGATTTAATCTGATTCGTCTTGAAAAACACATAGTTCCCATCCTTATGCCCCGTCAGCTGATACCAGGAGCAGATCGAAATCGGCGGAGCACTGTAACAGTGCAGATTCATGCCGTAGGAACCGATTCCGGACATGATTTTACGGACGTTGTCTCCCATCTTGACGTTGACGTAATCTGAATTTCTGGATACAACAGGACAATCGTACAGTTTTACATTGTGTCCGGTAAACATTCCCATCTGTGTAATCCACTGTGCATCCCAGTCCTCTGTCGAAATCTTGTATTCCGGATTCGGCATGTAATCATAGGTGGAACTGTACTGGGTGACAGCCAGACTGAGCTGCTTCAAGTTGCTGAGACAACTGGCCTTGTACGCACTGCTTCTCGCCTTGTTCAGCGCCGGTAGAAGCATCCCGGCGAGGATGGCGATGATCGCAATTACGACGAGGAGCTCTATCAATGTAAAACGTTTCATTTCCTTCTCCTATAAAATTTTGTTAATATGAATAGGTTTGTATTGAATGATTCCCGACAACGTGCATATCCCGGGAAAACGTCGATCCTGAAATACAATATCCCTTATAATCCGGGAACATTGTTCCGCAAACGGAGAATAATCCGGCTGAAGATAAATTCCGCCATCGATCATCTCCTTGTTGGAAATCAGTTTGACATCCTTTTTTGTATCGATTCCGTATCCGCGAAAAGCTTTGACCAGATATTCCAGTCCATCAACACCGTCAAAAATAATCGCCTCCGGCAACCCGTTCTGAATCAGACGGTGAACCAGTTCCGACTTCCGGATCAGCCACTCATCTTCCGTCAGACAGGGAGTATCCTCATAATGCAGAAAACGCAGTCTGATCCCAAGCCGCTCAGCCGCACGCTTTGCCCCTTCCATCAGCAGAGAAACATAAAAATTCCGTTCAATTCCGCAAACCAGCACAAGATCCCGATAGCCGGATGCACAGGCGAATCCCACCAGTTTCTCTCCACGTTCCCCGGTATCCTCTCGAATCAGATTCAAACCGGGCATACGGATCTCGCCCAGATGAAAATCTCCTATAAACAAAACCGGAAACGGATACTCAATCAGCGACGAGATTTGAGATCGGTTCAATCCCGGCAAATTAATCAACAAACAGTCCGGACGCTCCCGGCGGATCGTTTCCATTTCATAGCGAAACTCCGCTGACTCCACAAAATGACGGGGATATGCATGTGTCTGAATCTGAAACGCTTCATACAGATGCATATCAAAGAGCTTCATACGGTCTATTCCGTAATCGTTCCGTTTCGATCGGGACACCTCGGTCACATAAAACAGACGCCTCTGTCTGCTCCGGAGCGCCTTCCGGTTGATGTACACTCCAATCCGAGGACGGCGGAAGCAGATTCCATCTGCCACCATCCCTCCAACCACTCGCTCCATGGTCCCGACACTCACTCCGGCGGCGCTCGCCAGCGTTCGGATCGGCGGCAATTTGACAGCATCCGCCAGAGGACCGCTGTCAACCGCTTCCCTCAGCTGATCCTTCAGCTGCGTGTACACAGCATCCGGACTCTCCGGATCTATTTTGAATTCAAGAGATCCCATGAAACATCCTTATTTTCTCTATCTGTACACCTCTGTATATTTTAATTCTAGCTCTGTACACTTATACTGTCAACCCCCTTTTTTTCTATTTTTTTCAAAAAAAATACTTTTTTTCATCAACGCCCCCTTCCCCGCAAAAAAGAAAACTGATCGCGAAAATTTGCAAAATTCCTTTTTCCTGTATATTTTATCCGGAATGCATGAATCTTATAATAGGGAAAGGGACTTCGATATGGCATTTTCCAAACGTGTACTCATCAAACCGCTGATCATACTTGTGATCGCTGCCGCGGTTTTTGCTTATTCTTACTATAAAAACCGGCAGGCGGAAAAAGCCATTCCGGAAATTGCCGCCATGGAGGAGGTGCTGGAAAATCCCGAGAGCGATGCTTCCACCATCTTCCGCGCTTATACCAGAGCAGAAAGCTCTCTGATGCGGAAAAAGGAATATGATACCGTTCTCCGCCTCACCTCTCTGGTCAGGAAATCCGGCAGGACCTCAAAGGAGCTGACCAACGTCCTGGATTTTTCGGAATACAGCACCTGCTTCTTTTCCGGAAAGTATCAGGAGGCTCTTGAGAAACTCGATACGATCGAAGCCAATCCGCAGACCATTCCGGAAGTGAAAGGAGCCGTTGCCGGAGAAAAAATGCGCTGTATCGCCGCCATGAAAGGAATCGACAGCGCCATTCTCTTTTTCGATGCGTTCCTGAAAGAAAAAACCACCCGTCCGGAAATGCTGCTCTATGCCTACGACACCTGCATCAATGTTCTGTTCCAGTATGAGAAAAACGATGAGGCGCTGAAACGAACTGTCGATGGCGCCAATGCCACAGCCAATCCGGATACCATCCGGCACTTTCTGGAACGACTCGGCAGATTTCTGGTCCGGGAACAGGACCCGGAACGCAAACTGCATGCTCTGATGCCGGCCATTGACATCCGGAAATACTGCACCGTTATGAACGCCATCGCCGATGAATATATCGCATTGCAGCTCTACGACAAGGCGGAACAGATTCTCAACAGTGTCATCGGGAATCGTTATGTTCCGCAGGAACTGAAAAAAGTGGCCGGAATCAAACAAACCATCTGCAAAGAGAAAAAAGCCGCGGCGGAAAAAGCCAAAGCACCGATCAAACCGCAGCCGACATCGGATCGCTGAACTCAAACGGCATCTTGTCCGCTTTTCGCGTTCAGGAACTCGCGGCAGAGCCGTTCTGCTGAATCAAGATCCTCCGGCGGAAGCCAATGAATCTCGACCCCCTCCTTCTGCATCTTGCGGAACCAGGTGTCCTGCCGCTTCGCGAACTGACGGATTTTTGCCAGCAGATGATTCCGCATTTCCCCGAACTCCATCATGCCGCGCAGATAGCGGGAAACCTCCCGGTACTCCAGACCAAACGATTCCAGTTTTTCCCATGAAACCTGATGTTCGTCATGGAGGTTCTGAATCTCATCCAGCATACCATGCGCAAGGCGCTCATCGAGACGCGCTTCAATCCGCCGATGAATCTCCGGCCGTGGACGCAACGCCCCCAGCACCAGATACTCCGTATTCTCAAGCGGACCGCCATACGGCGAAAAGGTCCGGTTGGATTCAATTTCCATCTTGCGGGAAAGACGGTAGAGATTATTATCCTCTCCGTTCGAAAGATCGTAACGTCCGGCGAGTGTCTCCGCCAGCCGCTGGCGATCCTCCTCCCTGAGCCCGCGCCGGAACTCCCTGTCTGCCGGTCCGCCCGGCAGCTCATACCCCCGGATCAGAGCATGCAGATAAAGTCCAGTTCCTCCGCAAAGGATCGGCACTTTTCCCCGGGAGACCAGCTCCACAATCGCGCGCTTGGCATCCCGCATGAAATCCGCAAGCGTGTAAGGCTCAGCCGCAGCGGGATCGGCAATATCCAGCAGATGCGCCTCCACCGGTTCGCCTCCGGTCACATACTCCTCCAGATCCTTGCCGGAACCGATATCCAGTCCCCGATAAACCTGGCGGGAATCCGCGGAAATCACCGCTCCATTCAGACGGCGCGCCAGTGCAACCGACATCGCCGTTTTACCGCACGCGGTCGGCCCCAGTATCACAATCACTCTTCGAATCGCACTCATCATAACATCCGTCCCGTATACAGATAATAAAGGCGCAGACCGAACGCACAGAGAATCGTCAGAAAATTATAGCAGGCATGCAGAAAAATCGTATACGTTGTTTTCTCCCCGGCCCGCACATACTCCCGCTGGAAAAACAGCGCCAGAAGAAACAGCGCCGGAACCTGCCAGATCACCGCATGAACCAACGCAAACAGCAGCGAAGTCACCACCGCGGCCGCCACCGGCGAGACCAGCATCTTCAATCCGGAATACAACACCCGGCGAAACGCCAGCTCCTCCACGACCGGAGCAATCATCACCGCCGAAACAAAAATAATCAGAAACACCGAAAACGGTGCCTGAATCAGCAGTTCCACCAGGGGCTGAGTCGGATTCTTCTCTCCGAACCACTTGCCAAGAGAGGTCAGAAGAGAGGAACAGATCGTGATCCCCGCAAACAACGGCACAGACTGCTTCAACACCCGCAGCACTTCCGGACGCTCCAGACGGCGAAGTCCCAGCTGTCCGCACACCTGCTGCCATTTCTCCGGCGGAAACAAAAACGGCAGAACCGCAGCGCCAAACAGCGTTCCCTGAGTCAGCACGATCCCCGCCACAAGCCGAAGCTGAATCGGCTCCGCCGGAAGATAGCGCCCCGCATTGAGGAAAAAAGGCAGAAACACAGCAAATACAACCAGAAGAAATGCCGTCATCCGGCGCTGCGTTTCAAGACTGTTCTGATGATTCGTATCCACTTGAAAATCCGTTTGAAAATCCGTTTTCCCACGATATGCAGTAATCTTGAAATGTAGCACGAAATCACAGTTTTTAAAGAAGAAAATGCAAACTTGTCTTTCCGACCCTCTTTTTTCTCTCACATACAACAGATATCCCCACAGCGAATACCATCGCGAAAAAAAGATCATTTTCTACTGTTCTCATCCGCACCGATCAGGAACTTTGCTCCGGAAAGAGGGCATCCCCCTCTTTTTTCTCACACTCAACAACCAAGCCATCTCAAGTATTCAAAGAACGAAAGACATTCTCCTTTCTCCTTCTGGAATGAATAAAATCTTCCAAAATATCGGTCAGGGGGTCTTGACAAGAATCGTTTTTGTGATATAATGAAAGAAGTTGTTAATCGTGTTAACCAAAAACATGAAAACACAAAAAAAATAATAAAATGGTCCATCCGGAAGAAATTTTAAAAGTAAACGCTCCAAGCATCCGGGAAGCTGTAACGCAATATTTCATGGAGAAAATAACCTCCGGAGTTCTGCGGCCCGGAGATGTTCTGCCATCTTCGCGCGACATTGCCGAAAAGATCGGCACCAGTTCCCCGAATGTCCATCAGGGGCTGGTTCCCCTTGTCAAAGCCGGATTGATCCGGCGGGACCGCAAAAACGGAACTGTGGTCACACGTCAGGAACGCAGATTAAGCGGCGCGGTTCTGTACATCTACCGGGAAAATCTGGACGACATGCCGCAATTCCAGCGGGTTCTGATCGACCGGCTCACAGTCCGGCTCGAAAAGCGCAATATCTCTCCGCGTCTGGTCATGGACAACAAAAGCCTGTTCGGATTCAAACAGATTCTCACCTGGATCCGCAATCAGGAGATTCAGGCGGTTATTTTCCCGATCGGCGGAAAAGCGGCAGCGGAAATCATCAGGAAATTCCGCAAACTCCCGGTGGCGGTGGTGGCGGGATCTTCCGGACTGGATATGGATCAGTTTGTCAAAACCGCAGTCGATCAGATTCACAAATCCGGCTGCCGCAGACCGGCGCTGGTCACGATTTCAGAACGGTTCCATCTCACCTCGGAAGGAAACTGGAGAGAAAATGATTTTTTCCGAATCTTCCGCTCCGAAATCCGGAAGAAGGGAATGGAATATCACGAGGAGCTGGTCCGGGGAATTCATGACGAAAGTTTCTATTTCCACGGAGGAGAACAGCTCACATCTTTCGGTTTTGAAGAGTGCAACCACCTGCTGGCTCTGCCGGAAGAGAGACGCCCGGATGCACTGCTGGTGTTTCCCGACCAGCTGATTACCGCAGTCATGCTCTCGGTCATGAAAAATTCTATCAAGGTTCCCGATCAGCTGAAACTTTTTGTGCATCGCAACTGGGAGATCAATGAACCGCTGTTTCTTCCGGCAACTATGATCGGCATTTCTGTGGATGAAGTCGCGGGAAAAATGATCGACAATCTCTTTGAGACGTTTTCTTCTCAGGAGCTGAGTTCCAGTTCCATAGCTCCAACCATCCGGATCAATCATTAAGGAGAACTGCTGTATGGAAACCATACCACGGACTTTGCCTCCGGCACTGGCACATCTGACAGGAAAAAATGTTACAATCGTCGCCTTCGGAGACTCCAACACCGAACAGAACCACTGGTCCGGAAGCAGCGGCTGCTGCTGGGTCGGACTGCTGGACATGGGCTTGTGCTGCATTTTGCCGCAAAGAGTGGTAATCAATGCCGGACGCAGTGGATCCTCGCTGATCGACGCAGCAGAACGCCTCAATCGCGATGTGCTGCGCTTTGATCCGGATATCGTCATCATCGGTTTTTCCGCCAACGACTGGCTCAAATATCCGGCATCGGAATTCGGACGGAGACTGCGCGCTATCATTCAGCGCATCCGGGAACACAATCCCAGATGCGTGATTATCCTGCGGACCGCAACTCCCGTGATTGATATGTTTACCGGCATGGAAGCGGAATGCTATTGCTGCGACGGGAAAACCATCTCCATCGAAACCAGAGAGGAATTCGCCGAGGAAATCCGTAAAACGGCCAAAGCCGAATCCACCTTGCTGGCGGATCATGCCGCCAGCTGGAAAAAATCCATGGAATCGACCTGCCGCGGAGATCTGATTACTCTTATGGGCAATCCGCTCCATCCGAATGCAAATGGACATCGCCGCATTTACAGCGAAATTGCTCCGCTGTTCGGAGCTCTGCCGAATTTCTTTTTCGAGTTCCAGAGAATTCTGATTGATCAGGACCGTCTGCAAGGATAACCAACCGATAAAAAAGGATGATTTCATAATGAAAAAGACATCAAGAAGATCAAACAATTCAAGGTTCTCACTGATCGAACTTTTAATTGTGATTGCAATTATTGCAATTCTTGCATCCATGCTTCTGCCCGCATTGAACAAGGTTCGCAGCAAAGCACACGAAATCAGCTGCGTCTCCCGCATGAAACAGATGGGGACGGCGATAACCAGCTATTCCGACAGCAGCGACGGATGGCTCCCCTTCAAAGGATCAGAATATTACGAAGAATACAAGCTCGGAAAATATCTCGGAGCAAGCATCTCCACGCAAGGGGAATATGTGGCGGTGAATCCTCTGTTCTACCGCTGTCCCGGCGATGACAAACCGATGGACTCCAGACTCGAAATGGAAGATAAAATCTGGACCAAAGTCGGTTCCGAACAATGGATCTATGTTGCCTTGTCCTACGGTGTCAACGAGCATATTCTGGGATCGGTTCTGACAGGCAATCCCTATTGCGCCCCGCACAAGATCTCCAGTATCAAGCAGGCGTCCAGGGCGATGGGAATTGTGGATGCGGAAAAACGCGGTGTCACCAAACTCGACAAGATGGCGCCCCGTCATGCCGGACGCGGAAATATCATGTATATCGACGGGCACGTGGGCTCGCATAAAAAACAGGAACTTCCCGTTTACAACGACCGCACACAGGAAGCTGCTACGTTTTATTACGGCGATCCTGCCGCTTTAATGTAAAAGAAAGGATTTTAATGATGAAAAAAACACAGAAATTTTCTTTGCTGGAACTCGTGGTGATTATCGCGGTTCTGTTTGTCGGACTCTCGCTGGTTCTTTCCGTGGCAGCGGAAATGAGCGATCCTGCAAAAGAGACCGTCTGCCGGACTAACTTGAAAAAATTTGCCGTCTCCATGATTCAGTACACCCAGGACAATGACGGCTGGCTTCTGTTTCCCGGATTGCCCTGGAACGAGCCGAGTGGACTGGGAAAGAAAATGGATGCGTATCTTTCCAACCAGATGCCTTCCAGAAATCCGGACCTCTTTGCCTGTCCCGCCGACCAGAGACCGATGAAAGAACTTCAGGAGGGCGGCGCCAAATTCTGGATGCAGAATCCGAACGGGAAATGGGAATTTTACCGTGTCTCATACGCGGTAAACCTGATCGTGACCGGAATGCCGAACAATCAGTACTGGAAGCCGCATCGCCTTCCGGACATGAAATCTCCGGCGGAGTGCTATCTGTTTTCGGATGCGCTGATGCGGGACAATCCCGGCGATGCGAAACGTTTCGCGTTCCGTCATAACGCCCTTGCCAACACCGCCTTTGCCGACGGCAGCGTCAAACCTCTTGCCGAAAAACAAGTTCCCAAATGGCAAAGTCAGATCAGACAGGCGTTCTGGGAAGGCGGCGCCGAATAACTCCGGACTCAGATTCCAAACAGGATTCGACCCCAAAAGAACTGATCCTCCACAGGGGAAGCCCTGTTTCTGAACACAGAAATCAAACAAAGTCAACATAAGGGAATAAAGGAAAATATCATGCTGCAAAAACATCTGAAACATCTGCTGGCGCTCTCGGTATCCACAGTACTTCTTGCCGGCGGAGCGGTCGCCGCAGAACAAAGCGCGGGCAAAGCGGAAAACGATTTCTGTCTGGATAAGGAAACCTTCTTCCGGGAGAATACCAATTTCAAGGACGGACGGAAAGTCTTTGCCTGGTACATGGTCTGCTGCGGTCCCTACAACGGCGGATGGGATAAAAAAACTCCGGTGGAAGAATATAAAAAACAGATCCGCATGGCGCAATCCATGGGAATCGACGGATTCGGACTGGACATCATGCGCGCAAACGATGAATACAAGCTGGCTATTTCCAAAATGTTCACCGCCGCGGAAGAGTTGAACAGCGGGTTCAAACTGTTCTTTAAATTCGATTATCATTTTCTGGGAGATGAACAGGTGGCCGATCTTGTGGCTCTGCTCAAGAAATACTCTGGAAGCAAATGTTATGAACACTATCAGGGCAAACCGCTGGCGGGATACTACGGGGCGGATCTGAATGTGAATGAGGATCCTGTGAAAAGCGTCGGAAAATGGAGAGACGCCGTCCTTCCGGCTCTGCGGAAGGAAAAACTGGATATTTTCTATGTCCCGACCACCTTTATGCAAGCCCGCAAAGGAGGAACCCAGCAGGCGGTGGATGAATCCATGAAACTCTGGGGAGACACCGCGCAGGGCATGTCGATATGGATGATCCAGACCTCTCCCTTCGGAGGCGGCATGGATCTGCTGGAAAAGCAGTCGAAAGCTCTGCGGAAAGCGGGCAAGGCGTGGATGACCACACTCTCCTTCCACTACTGGTGGGGTTCCAGCCGCAGCGTCCCCGTGGAGTGGCTCTGGATGCCGGGACGCGCCGAAAATCCCAATGCCCCGACCAACGGAAAATATTTTGAACACGGCGGAGGCAAAGGACTCGAAATGCAGTGGAAATCCATCATGGAGATCCAGAAACCTCAATGGGTCATGATCCTGACCTGGAACGACTACAATGAATCCTATATCGAACCCATTGACGATTACAAGAAATATCCCAACGGCACAGCCTCCGGCGCTCCGCTGGGCTGGTACAAACGGATGATCGGACTCGATGAGCTCAACCGTTATTACATTCAGTGGTATAAAACGGGTGTCCAGCCGACCATCACCAGAGACTCCCTCTTCTACTGCTACCGTACCCACAGCCAGCATCTGAAAGCCTTCGGCGACAACCGGGAACCGGTCAGAATCGGCAACGGTCCGATCGGTGACGATATCTATCTGACCACAGCACTGACCGCTCCCGCTCAGCTGCGGGTAGTCTCCGGCACCAAAACCAGCGAATTCCATGTTCCTGCCGGAATCGCTCAAACCGTGGTCCCGTTCCAGACCGGAAGACAGATCTTCTCCCTCTGGCGCAACGGCAGAAAACTGATTCAAACAGAAGGGGAACCGGTCGTTGACAAAATTCAGTACTACTCCTACTGGCCCACAACCGGATTCGTCACAGCAAAATGAGAGAAGAACTATGAAAGATCTTTCCACTACCTACTGCAATCCTCTGCCGATTCCGGAGATCCCAATCGGCCGCGGGGCGTACGATGCCGATTATTACGGGCCCTGGTGGCGCGAGTTCGGAGATCCTTCGGTCATCCGCTTCCGGGGGAAATATTACCTGTTTCCATCCTGCGCGATGGTCTGGGAATCCGACGACCTCCTGCACTGGCGCAAATGTTCCATCAACATCAACGATCTGGGATGGGCTCCGAGCGTCACGGAAAAAAACGGACGCCTTTATCTGACCGCCTCATGGGAGGGATCTCAGATCTGGACCGCAACCGATCCTCTGGGCCACTGGGAATGCCTCGGAGAAATCATTGACGATACCGGCAAGCATCTCTCCTGGGCGGATCCGTGTCTGTTTACCGATGTTGACGGCACAATGTATGCCTATTACTCTCTCGGCGCCAACCGGGGAATCTGGGGAGTGCCGCTGAAAGACGACGATCCCACTCATTTTGCGACCGCTCCCACTCATTTTTTCGAGTTTCATCCGGAACACTCCTGGGAATGCTTCGGGGAATTCAAGCAGAATCCCTATATTTCTCATCTGGAAGGGGCCTCCATGACCCGCTTTCGCGGCAAATACTACTTGCAGTACAGCTCCGGCGGAGCCGAGTGGAAGAGTTATCCGGTGGGATGCTATGTATCGGATCATCCCCTGGGACCATTCCGGCTTCAGAAGAAGAATCCGATTCTGATCCATCGCGGAGGAATGATCAACGGCTGCGCGCACAACTGCACCGTGGAGGATGAACAGGGGAATCTCTGGTGTTTCTATTCCATCATGGTTCGCCGCTACCGGGGAATCGAACGGAGGATCGGGATGGACATCGTACGTTTTGACGAAAACGGAGAAATGTATGTCGATGGCCCCACGGAAACGCCGGTACATGCCGATGGGTCCTTGGCGGACTGTCTGCCGCTGACGGTTGGACAACCAGTCACAGCCTCCAGCTATCTTCCCGATCACGAGCCGGATCTGGCTGTGGACAACTATATCCGGACCTTCTATCAGGCGGCGCCCGGGGATTCCAGACCGAGTCTGACGGTTGATCTGCTGGGAGCTTTTCATGTCGGAGCGGTACGAATCATTTTCAATGAAAAAATCACTCCGGGGAATCCTCTGCCGGCGGACTTCCGCTTTCTGGTGGAAGGCTCCATGGACGGAAAGCAGTTCTTTCCACTCATCGACTGCCGGGAAAAAGAATTCTCCGGACCGATCCGCTATGAAACCTTCCCGATTCGCGAAACAGCCTTTATGCGCCTGACTATAACGGGATATCCGCCGGGCAATCCGCCGGGAGTCATAGACTTCTGCGCATTTGGCAAAGCATCCCGTCCGGGATACAGGCCGCTGACGGCATAGAACGGGAGAAGCGGAAGACTGGATGGGGTGGACGAAAGGGGAAATGATTTCGTCTGCTTCCAATGGGCAGAGGCGGAAGACAGAGTTGTTCTTGAAGCAAGAAAAAGAGAGGGAAAAAAGAAAGTATCGCTGTCAAAGAGATATGTTCGATTGTCATAAGGGGTTGTTCGATGCAGTATTTAAAAAACCGTCCATTTTTCAAGGATGGAATCGGCGTTGACCGTCTTGCGTTTTCCGGTGGACGGCTGGCAGTGGAAATGGTTCGTCACGGCGGACTATCCAGAATCATCTACTTTGGAAATCAGCGCGGAAGCGATGCGGAATTTTTTCATGCGGATCCGCTCAGTGCCTGGATGGAACTTTTCCGTCCGGCGGTCCGCTTCGACGATCTCAGGCGTTATGCTCTGGAATTCCACGATACCGTAATCTATCCGAACGGATTCTCCAGTTCCTGTGAATTCGAAGGAGTCAAATTCAGGCATGAACTGATCCTCGGAAATCAGGAGATGATGTTCCGTCTGACACGGATTTCAGGCGGAGAGGGACGAAAAATTGTCTTTGAACTGATCAATACCGATGTCTGTACCCGAACGGAGAAGCCGATCCGCAGCTGGGAGAAGCTGGAAAATCCGTTCCCGCTGTGGAAAATCACCGATCAGTATCCGGAAGCGGCAGTTGCAGCGGAACAGCTATCCGGCTATTTGACGCTGGCTCAGCGCGGAGAAAAATTTGTCGCACCGCCCGCCCGCAGCGAAACCTTTTTCGGAATCTGCGGAACTGCTCCCGTCCTCTTCCGGGAAACGCCGTGGATGTTCCGCAAACACTATTATGCGCAGGAATTGAATGCAGCCGGCGCGGTGTTTGTACTGGGATTCGGGCACGCAGACGCATCCGAACTGCGCACACGTCTGCAAAAACATGCGGAAGTGCCGGAAACAGTATTCCGCTTCCCGGATGGAGAAACCTCGCCGAAATTCCAATCGAACCATCCCGTAGTGGATTCCTTTCTTGCCAATGCGCCGGATATTCTGGATTCTTATGCCGTTGCCGATGTTCCCGGCGGAATGCGAGCCGCCGATTCCGGATACTGGATCTGGGGATGGGATAGCATGGTCTGGGCCGATGCGTTCGGAGAACTCAATCGACTGGAACAGATGGCCGGGGTGCTGGATTTCTACTCCCGGACCGCGAGCCGTCAAAGCGGCATTTTTCATGAGATGCACCCGGATCTGCGGCCCTACAAATCAATGGCATTTGCGCCGCAGTGTCTTTATGCGGTCATGCTTTACAAATATTTCGTCTATTCCGGGAATGCAGGAATTACGGGGAAGTACCTGAAATTTGCCGAGGAAATCGTTGCCAGAGCCGGAGAATTCGAAGTGGGGGAATCGGGGCTGCTGCGCGGGGTGTCGCTCTATCCGGACCATCCGGAGGATCTGGAACAGGATCGGAATGACATCAGCGTCTTTAACAACAGCATCTATTACCAGGCGTTACGGGCGCTCGAAGAACTGGAAAAGAAGATGGGAACACAGGAAAAAAGTTCCTTCTATCACATTCTGGCGGAAAGAACCCGTCGCGGTTTTGAGAAATTCTACGATTCTCAGGCCGGATATTTCTGCGATTCGCTTTCCGCAGAAGATTTTTCCATGCGCCGGCATTATCCGGTTTACGCCATCCTCTACGTCACGGAATTTGCAGAAGAGCTGCTGAACAGCAACCGCACCGCCGTTGCGGAATTCATGGTCAAAAAATTCTCGACCCGACACGGCTGCCGGATTCTTCCGCTTGACGATTCCGCTTTTCTGCGGGACGGCAATCAGCTCGGAATGTACATGCCCAGCACCGAACGATTCTACCGGGTCATGTGCCACGCGATCAATCCGGACTGGAATCTGGAAAAATTCAAATCCGATCTCATCGAAAACTGGGAACTTCTGACCCTGCCGGAAGCCCTCACCTGCGAATATGAAAATCATGGAATCACCCCGGACAATCCCGGCCGGAAACAGTTTTTCACCCTGAAACCCTGGGTGGACAACTGGTTTGTTTTCGCCCTCGGAATCCATTGTGATCTTTCGGGAATTCATTTTTCCCCCTTTGCCGAATCCGGAACGGCAGTCTCCGGCCTGCTCTGGCACGGGAAAACGATTCGAATCCGCAACTGCGGTTCCTCCGGCAAGGTAATTGGAATCACGATCAACGGAAAAGCGTTCCCGTCTCCGGAATGTGTCCGCTGGGATGAACTTCCAGATTCTGCGGAAATCATCGTCTTGCGGAGCCAGAAAAACAAAATACAGTAGAAGCCTCTGCAGACGTTCTCTCCGGCAGATTCATTATCGACACTCCATCCGTCTTTCTTCCGGTAATCGATGATCCATCAACGGAAACAGTTGGAGCATTATTTGAATACAACCGGGCAAGCGGTAAGTGCCATCGTTCCCACTCGAAGAGGTCTGGAAGAATTGATGGAAGGAAAACTCCTGTTCTTTTCCGCAAAGCCCGGAACAACTCCCCGGATCATGCTTCTCCGGAATCCGGTACAGAAGCCTCCGCCATCGGAAAAAGTGCGGAAACAGGTTCCATACGAAGGATAATGGTTCCGTCCGTTCCATACGGAAGGCGCAAACATCGCCTGATACAGAGTCTGCTTCTGAGTTGATGCTGATTCGGGGAATCCGGAAAAACCGTCTCGGTCAAACGCCGGATTCCCTGATCTCACACAACTCAGTCCTTCCGGAGATTTTCTGAAGGAGCCGCCGATATGTTCCGATCATCAAACGCAGGATCGTGTTTTTTATGCTGAATTTTCAGGGAGCGGATCCGTTTCAGCAGCTTGTCGTCGATCCGGTTTGGATCGCCGGAGGGATCAAGATGAATGAATCCGGCTTCGCTGAAATGATAGCACTCCTGATCATCCGCCACCCAGCCGAAATACCAGGGGATTGGAACTCCTTTTTCCATCATGGTTTTCAGTTTGTCAAAATGAGTTTCATAGATATCGCGGGGATATGCGTTTTCCTCGCGGCAGAGGCTTGCCGCCATGCCGATGACTTCGCCGAGAATCCCCAGGGTCCGCATAACCCGGACACACGAGAAGGCAACATGCGATGCGCTGATGTGACGACCTCCAAGAAAAAGATTCTTCACATCCCGTGCGTACAGACAGCGGTAGGGCACCTGAAAGGTCCGTCCGACTCCACGATGATACGCGCATGACCGGAACGGTTCTCCGAACAGTTCCTCGTTTTCAGGATCCGGATAGTGCAGATCAATGCTCCAGGTTCCGCCTCCGGTTCCATCAGATGGGCGGTCTGTCCGTTCGATGTCATGCTGCGTCATGATATAGTCGCCGACCACCCGATAGCTTTCCCGTTTACCGCCGATTGCCGAAACCCAAACAAGCACCTTGTTCGCCCATTCTTCGCGGCGGGCGGAGTGATTCTTCAGATAGGACCAGTTGGCAAAAATGGTCATGAGACCATAATCGCGGATGTATTCCGCATCATCCGCCTGATTGCGATACTGTCCGGACTCCCATTCCCAGTAGCCGCGCTCCAGATAATAGACTCGTTTTTCATCAAAGGGAATCCCCCAGTCGATATCGGGAAACGACGAAGGAGTTTCCGTTTTCCGCGATTGCCATAAAACGGAATGTCCCATAACCTGACAACGTTCCTCTTCCGGAGCGAGCGACTCATTGAATTTCGCGCGGCCTTCCGTTCCATACATGACTTCGGCGCCGGCCATGCGGGCAATCACGGCATCGCCGGTGCAGTCGGCAAAGAGTCTTCCGCGGAAACGCTTTTCCTTCCCGCTCAAGGTGTTCCGGGAGATGAGGGAAACGATTTTCGAAGGATCGGAAGGATTCTTTTCCAATCCGACCACGCATTCATTCAGAAGCACTTTGCAGCGGTCTTCCGAATGGAGTTTGAAGACATGTTCCTTGCGGTAATCCTCATATTCTTCCGCCGGCGCGATATAGGGTCCGCCGATAATGGGCCCGAACTCATCCAGTGTTCTGCCCAGATTCGGATAGCACTCCGTATGAGCGAGTCCGCCGAGGACCACGCGGATTTCCGAACTGTTGCAGCCGCCGAGAACCGGACGATCCTGAAGAAGCAGAACTTTCGATCCGGTCCGGGTTGCGGCAAGAGCTGTGCACATTCCGGCGACTCCGCCGCCGGCTACGATCAAATCATAAAAATCGGGATCATCCTGACAGACAATTCCGCTTTTCCGTTTCCGGAACTCTTCGAGTTCCTTCCCCCCGTCAGGCGGAATCTCGGCGGGATCGGTTGTCAGGTAGAGTGCATCGCAGCGTCCGTTGAATCCGCTCAGGTCGTGAAGAGCGATTTCCGCATTTCCCGCATCCAGCTCCACGGTTCCGGCTTTCTGCCATGCCCATGCGCTTCCGTTGGTTCCCAGGATCTGCGGCAGGGTGACACCATTGATTTTGATCTGGAAAATGCCTGCCGGGTTGCCGCGTTTCCAGACAGCGGTCCAGTCGCGGGTCCGCGCCCATACGGTCCAGCGCCCGGATTCCGGAATCGTGCAGGTTGTTTCCGCATCCCTGACGGGCACACCCATGCCGTGCGCCATCACATACGCCGATCCCATTTGCAGCATGGACCGGGAATCGACAACCCATCCACCAAGAGAATCAAAAGATTCCGCCTCAAGAAAAAGTGATGCCATTTTATACCTCTTCCGCTCTGTTTTTCAGGAAAATTTTTGAGAAATCTTTGCCGCACACTCCCGGACCATCTCTCCGCAGCGCAGCAGAGCTTCGGGGGTCAGACGCGACACAGGACCGCTGATCCAGATTGCCGCCACCGGATATCCCGCATGATTCAGAATCGGTGCGCCTGCGCAGCGGATTTCTTCGAGTTCCTCGCCTCGGTCCAGGGAATAGCCGCATTTGCGAATTGCATGCAGTTCGGTCTCCAGCGATTCACGATTCGGGATGGTATGGGGAGTGAAGCGGGTAAAGCGGATGCTATTGAGCAGACGTTTTCGTTCTTCCTCCGGAAGATATGCCAGAATTGCTTTTGCAGGGGCGGCGGTATGCAGGGGAAAATGGTGTCCGATCTGAACCGAGACTTTGACCGCCTGCGAGGAAACGGCTTCATCAATGACAATGCCTTCATTGCCATAAAGAACGGCAAGCAGGACGGTCTCTCCGCTCCGGTCGCGCAGTTCACGCATCAGCCCGATGGCTTTTTCCGCTATGCCGTGCTCGTCCATAGAGTTGCAGGCAAGAGAGAGAAGTTTCCGGCTCAGGCGGTAGCGGTCTCCCTCATCCCGGACGATATAGCCGAGTTCCGAGAGAGTCACCAGCATCCGGTAGAGGCTCGCGGAAGGAAGATCCAGGCACGACATCTCCGGCATCGTAAGTCCGTTTGGACATGCCGACAGCAATTCGAGAATCCGGATTCCTCGTTCCAGTGCCGGAACAATATATTTATTTTTTTCAGTTTTTTGTTTCATTTAAGAAGCTCTTTCCTTCTTTGTTTTCAGTAACATATCATATATAAAATTTTATTTCAAGAATGAAACAGATTTTTTTTCCATCTAAAATCCAGAAAGAAAAAATGATCTTTTCCGGGGGATCACATTGACAAAAAAAACTCCGATTGTAATGTATTCTGATCTTCTGAGTTTACGATTGCAAACACGGATCCGCAAGATTTTTTTGACGGACGCAGAATAGGAGAGTGTGTAACATGTCAGCTGGAAATTTGTTTCCGGTCCCGGCGGAGCTCGGTCTGGGAGCCGATGAAATCGCCGGAGTGACGGGGAAGCCGGAAAAAACAACGTTTCTCATGAATTCCGTTTCATATCCCGCATGGTCATTTTCCGGGGCGGAGAAAGAATCAGTTGCGGGGACGATTGCAACTCTGCCGGAAGAGTGGGAAGGGATCAGGGTGGAAATCGTCGTTGCTGTCGGCGGGGAGCGGAAAGAGGCGGAAGGGGAAGCGGTTTTCCGTGTTCATCTGTCGCAGGATAGAAGAGAAAGTGCGGAGAAGGCGGAGGAAGAATCGCATGGTATGCCGGTTCGGACTTTGATGAAATCTGCCGCGAAGGAGGTCTGTACGATTGTATTGGAATCGTACTACGGGATCCGCTCCGGTCTGCCACTGCACCTCCGGATAGAGCGATGCGCGGATGATCCTGCCGATACCTGTTCCGCTCCGGTAAATCTGCTGCAAGTGAAGGTTTCTCCGGTGAAAGTCGAAGGGAAGCCGGAGGTCGTTCAGGACACGCCGGGATACAATTCCTGGCCGATGATTCAGGCAATCGGGAATACTCTGGTATGCGCATACACCCGCGGACGGGGGCATGATATCGGAGAAGGATGTCGCGGTGTTTACGCAAGAACCTCTTCCGACGGGGGAAAGTCATGGACTCCGGAAACACTTATTTCGAATCAGCCGGATTATGGAGAAGTCACCATTGGGAAGGGACTTGATTCTGAAGGAGCCATGCTGCTCTGGGTTCGATGCTGCGGACCGGTATGGCATCACGACCTGTACCGCTCCGCGGACGGGGTGACTTTTACACGGATCGCGACGCCGAAACTGGATCCAATGCCCATGCAGATTACGGATATTTTTCATGTTCCTGAAATTGGGCTCATGGCTCTCTGGTTCGCGGGAAATTACAGGGATGATGAGTTGAACTCCTGGGGAACGCTGATCAGTCGCGACAACGGAACAACATGGAAGCAGGAGGTCATCGAAGCGAAATTGCCGAAAGCCGAATGGCCCACCGAGCCATCTGCGGTTTATCTCGGCAACGGAAGAATTCTTGTCATTGCCAGAACGGAGTGTCCCGAAGAATCCACTGTCAGGGCTCAATTCCAGCTTGAATCCATGGATTTTGGAAAAACATGGACCCGCTCACGCACCAATATCGGAGATGTCAATCTGTCCACGCCATCCTTGATTCTCGATCCTGAAACGGGATTCCTTTCCAACTATTATTATCATCGCGGAACAGGCGTTCTCAAAAGACGTGTCACGACTCCGGAGCGGATTTGGGGAAATCCGCTCGCATGGCCCGATCCGGAGCCGGTCGCTCTTGCCAGCGCGGTCTTCCTCGATGCCGGAAATGTCAACGTGACAGCTGTACACTCCACTCATTTTGCCGCCTATTATTCCGGAAAAGCTCCCGATACCGCTGTCGTTGTATCTGCAATTCCCGCTCCGAAGGCGTTGAAGTAAGTAAGTTAGTTTGTTTGTTAGTTTGTTAGTAGAATTCGTGCATGAAAAAGCCCCGCTGGCGTGTTTCTTTCCGTCATCGGGGTGTTTTTTATGCTTGAGGATTTTGTTCTTGCAGAGTGAGTTTCGCCTTCGGCGACCAGCTTATTCAGCTGGACCGAAGCAGGTCACAGACCTGCACCGAGCCTGCGGCTCCTATTTTATGGCCCTCCGGGCGGATTTTGGCGCTTCGCGGCTTTATGGCCCTCCGGGCGGATTTTGGCGCTTCGCGGCTTTACGGCTCTGCGGGCGGATTTGGATATCGAGATTATTCCAAGTATTCCCGGAAGAGTTTTGCAGCGAGATCCAGTTCAAGTTCCGGATTTCCGGTCAGGAATTCCATCCCGATATACCCGTGATATTTGTCGTCGGGAACAGCCTTGAAGAAAGCCTTATAGTCGATGGCTCCATTCTTTGAAGGGAAAGCGCGTCCTTCCAGTCCGGCAACATGAAAATGGGCAATATATGGAAGCTTCTCCTCCAGATTTTTCATGGGATCACAACCGCTTTTACGCATGTGATAGATGTCGTAAAGGATTTTGAAATCAGGACTGTTCAACTGACGTGCAAGTTCGAATCCGAATTGTTCCGAATCCGCCTGATAATCCTTGTGATCCTCACCGTTCAGCATTTCGAAAAGAAGTTTGACGCCGGAACCACGCATTTTTTCCAGAAGCGCGCCGAATGCTTCCAGACAATTTCCGAATCCCTCCTCATAACTCATTCCGCAGGCATTGCCGCTGAAAACAATGATGTAGGGAATGCGGTTTCGGATCGCCTGTTCCGTCAGAGAAAGGATTTCCGAGGTCAGAGTTTCGCGGTTTTCTTTTCTGTTGAATCCGTCTGTCATTCCCGGTCCGGAAATATTGATGATTTCGAGTCCTGCATTCAAGGCATCGTTCTGCCGTTCCGGAGCAACCATTTCTGCTCCGTCGTATCCCATTTGCTTGAGTTTCTTGTAGAAGACGGCGGGATCGGCCCCCTCCGGAAAGAAGCACCAGTCCGGTGCACTCAGTTTCAGTTGTTTCATTGGAAGTTCTCCCAGTTTACGACCATTCCCATGATCCGATTGCGTTCTTCGCAGCAGATTCGATAAATTTCTTCCGGATGATCCGGCTGAAAACGATGCGTCACCATGCCATCCACAACGATTCTCCGGTCCAGACACATCTGGAAGAAAAGCGGAGCGATGATATCTTCGTTCCACTCCGGCGTATCCTGCGGATCATGTGCACCGACAATCGTCAGACCACGCGTAATAACTTCCCCGCAAAGTCTCTGTTCTTCCGGCGTTCCCGTATCGGTCATGAGCACGAGTTTTCCGAACTTTCCAACCGCTTTCAGAGCACTCTGAAACACCGCTGCGCTGCCGGTTGATTCAACGACGACATCGGGCAGTTTTCCTCCGCACAAATCGCTCAGTTCCTCATAAACCTCTTCCCCGATTCCTTTTGCGATTGGAATGAAATTTCCCGCGTTCCGCAAGAAGCTCAGTCGTTCTTCCACCGGATCAATCACGATGACTTTTGAAGTTCCGGAAGCATAAGCCCATCGAGCCGAAAACTGACCGATCAATCCGGCGCCGATCACAGCGACCGAATCTCCGAGTTTATATCTGGCAACATGCGCTCCCATCGCCGTGATTTTGGCAAATGCAAACCAGAGAGAGTTTTCGAACGAGATCCCTTCCGGAATCCGATGGCATTGATGAACCGGAACAATCGAGAGTGTCGCATGAGAGCCGCGAGTGATCACGCGATCACCGACTTTCACTTTTGTCACGCCCGGTCCGACCGCTTCCACATAGCCCGCAGCGGAATATCCGGGAATGAACGGATATTTCACCCAGTTGTCCCAGTGATTCCCCGCTGTGAATGCGCGGCGGAACACGATTCCTTCCGTTCCCGGACTGATCATGCTCATTACACATCTTACAGCGACCTCATTCTCTCCCGGAGTTCCCGGATCGAACGACTGAAGTTCCACTGCGTTTTTTCCCGTAAACGCGAATCTTTTCTCTTTCGCCATGCGGCGCCTCCTCGTTTTAGATTACGTTTAATAGTTTGTTTCGTTCAAATAACGGAAGAGTGATTCTCATTCCGTTTTTCATTTCTCTCATTTTCCGGATTTTTTCAGAAATCTCAAGGGTAATATATTGCAATAATCACTTCATTCAATATAGTATGACATACCAATAATTCTTGAAGATATGGATAAAGCAACTATGATGCAATTCAGGCTGTATTACGAACCGGAAACGAAACCGGCGGGACAGTTCCGGATTCATTCTCTGGGACTTCATGAACGAATGCCCCCGCAGCTTCTCCGTTTTACGACGGAAGGATCCCGGATTCTTCTGATGTTTTTTCACACGAGAGCATTCTTCAATTCCGGAGAAAAAGACGAGTGCGAGTGTGGCAAGCATTTTATCATCTGGTCGCCGGAACAGATTCGGAACTACGGGAACGCCGGCGAAGAATGGGATCACTCCTGGATGGTTGCGGAAGGACCTGCTCTGGAACGTGCGCTTTCGGCTCATCGTCTTCCGCTGAATCATCCTGTGGATGCCAATGCGGAAACGGTGTTTGAGAATTATCTGTCCAGTCTGCTGGATGAGCTCAGCACGCAGCAGAATCAGGATGAATATGTGCTGGAACATCTGACAGATCTTTTTCTGTATGAGCTCGGACGTCTGATTCAGACATCCGGAAGACGGATTCCGGAAGCGATTCTAGCGGCAGAAGAGTTCATGTGGAAGAATCTGGACAAACCGCTTGATCTTGCGGAAATTGCGGCGGCGGCATCGCTTTCCGTATCACGTTTCACGGCGCTGTTCCGGGAATACCACGGGGAGTCGCCGATGCGCTATCTCACGAGAAAACGGATGACTCTGGCGGCGGAAATGCTGAACTATCACACCTCTTCCTGCAAACAGATTGCAGAAGCGGCGGGATATTCCGATCAGCTTCATTTCTCGCGCCGCTTCCGTCAGTTCTGGGGAGTTTCTCCGACGGAATACCGGAAGTCTTCCGGAAATGCGAAATAGGCAAAGATCATCGGCAGGCGCTCAGGCGATGCGGAGCCGGACCGTAAATACAGTCCCCTTTCCCGGTTCGCTTTTCAGTTCAATCGTCCCTCCGTGCGCTTTTACGATGGAATGGACCAGTGCCAGTCCGAGTCCGTTTCCGGGAAGTGAACGACTCGAATCACTGCGGAAAAAGCGTTCAAACACATGCAGCTGATCTTCCGGAGAAATTCCGCAGCCGGTATCGGAAACAATGATCTCGGCAAAGGAGTCCTTTTTCTGAAGACGAAGTTCGACGGAACCTTTCGGCGGGGTGAATTTCAAGGCATTTTCCAGCAGATTCGCCGTCATGCGCTGGATTTTCAGTTTGTCCCCGCAGAACATGACGGAAGGTTCTGCGGCATGGAAACGGAAATCGATCTCTTTTTCTTCCGCGAGCGGAAGCAGAAGCTCATGAGCCTCCTCCAGCAAAAAGACAAGATCAAAGGAGTCGTGCTTCAGAGTATCGGGAGCGGAATAGAGACGGGAGATTTCAAGCATGGTATTGATCATGTCGATCATGCGGGAGCACTCTTCGGCTACGGTGCAGCAGGTTTCGCGGTAGGAGAGATCAGGTTTGCGAGCGCTCAGCGCCACTTCAACCGTTCCAGCGACCCGGGTCAGCGGAGTTCGCAGATCGTGAGCGATGTTGTCTGTAACCATGACCAGTTCGGCCATTAGTTTTTCTGTATTGGAATTCATCTGGTTGAACATTCGGACCAGCTCCTCGACCTCCAGACCTTCGTTGCCGACCTCCACGCGATGGCTGAAATTCCCTGCAAGGATATGGTGAGTAGCATCCGTCACCCGCTCGACTCCGGCCAGCAGACGACGGGAGATGAACCAGCCGCAGAAAGCAGAAAAGGCAAGAATCACCGCAAACACCGTCCAGAAGATCCAGGAGTAATATTCCAGTTTCGATTCAAAAGGACGCAGATTCAGTCCGATTTCCAGCACATCTCCGGAGAAGAAACGCAGATGCAGAAAACGAAATCCTTTCCATGTCAGAAAATAAGCGCCGCTTTCTCTGTTTTGATCCTCAGAGAAGCGGGGAACGGCATTTTCCAGTTCCCCGGGAATTTCCGAACGGAGAAACGGTGTTCCATCGGGATTCAGGAATCGGAAATAGATGTTGTCCTTGCCGACTCGATAAACTTTCCGGTCGATTGTCTGAAAAATCTCCCTGCGGTTTCGGCTCGGCACCAACCGCCGCCGCTGAAGCGCCCGTTCCGGATCATACTTGATTTCATAGAGCTGATTCCCGCAAACAGTGACCATGAAATACTGACTCATGTTTTTCCCCGGACGGAAAAGCATCAGAATCCGGTCATCGGGAAACACCGCGTTCACGCGCTCGCGGATTTCAAGCGGAAGACTCTCCTCCGGGACCCGCTTCCCCATGACGGAGGAACGCCCCCAGAAATATTCATAAACGACATCATCCGCCATGGAATTCAACGCACCGTCGGCAATCGCCAGCATATTCGTATACATGAAGTAATAGACGATCAGGAAACCGGTCGCCGCGAAAAACACAAACAGAGCGGAAAACATCAGAGCCGCCTTGAATTTCAGCGTCCGGAACAAGGAAAATTTATTCGAGAACATATCCGACTCCGCGGATGGTATGAATCAGTTCCCGTTCAAAGGGTTTATCGATCTTGTCGCGCAGGCGGTACATCCGCGCCTCCACGATATTGCTCTGAGGGTCGAAATTGTATTCCCACACATGCTCCATGATCATCGTCTTGGAGACGACACGTCCGGTGTTGCGCATCAGATATTCCAGCAAAGCGAACTCACGCGGCTGAAGATCGATCCGGATTCCGGCGCGTGTCACTTTTCTGCTGAGAAGGTCGATGGAGAGATCCGCCACGGTCAGCACAGTCGGCTCTGAAAACGGTGCGCTTCTCCGCAGCTGCGCCTGAATCCGCGCAAGGAGTTCCGTGAAGGAAAATGGCTTGACCAGATAATCATCTCCGCCGGCACGCAGACCATGCACTTTGTCGTCCACGGAACCGCGGGCGCTCAGCACGATCACCGGAATGCCGATCCGGGCGGCGCGCATCTCCTCAATCACGGAAATGCCATCCCGTTTCGGAAGCATGATATCAATTACGGCAAGATCGAACTGCTCGGTTTTCAGCTTGAACAGTCCCTCCTCTCCGTCGGCGGCATGACAAGTGGAAAAGCCTGCCTGCTGGAGTCCCTGCAGGATAAAATCCGCCGTCAACTTGTCATCTTCCACCAGTAAAATTCTCATTGCACCAACCCTCACTGCGACAATTAAGATATCATAATTATTCTAAAAATCAAACTTCTATACAGAAAACTCCCTTACTCTTTCGTTGCATACAGGAATTTTCTTCTGAAAAGAAGAGGGCGGAAAGGATGAGTCCTCCGGACGGCATCCGGAGGAAGGGATCTTCCGACTATCGGATCCGGAGGCCGGAGGAATCGGCCGAAATTCTGACGGTTCCGCCATGTTTCAACTTGCCGAACAGAATATCATCGACAATTTTAGCAGTAATGGCATCGCGGATCAGCCGTTCCATCGGCCGCGCTCCGAGTTTTTCATTGAAGCCGTTTTCCGCGAGCCAGTCGGTGGCTTTTTCATCCACAAGCAGCTTGACTTTTTTCTCGCGGAGCGCCTCGCTCGTTTCCCGCAGGAACTTTCCGACGATCAGACGGATCGACTCACGGGAAAGCGGATTGAAATGCACAATTCCGTCAAGACGGTTCCGGAACTCCGGTGAAAAATGTTTTTTCACTGCGGCATCGACACGGGAATCCGTATCCGCCGCAGGCGCGAATCCGATTGCATGTTCGGAAAGAGATTTCGCCCCGACGTTCGATGTCATAATAACGATCACATTGCGGAAATCCGCTTTGCGTCCGGAATTATCCGTCATTGCGCCGTAGTCCATGATCTGAAGCATCAGGTCATAAATCTTGGCATGAGCCTTTTCCATTTCATCGAGAAGCAGAACGCAGTGGGGCTTGCGGATGATCTGTTCCGTCAGCAGTCCTCCCTGCTCGAAGCCGACATATCCCGGCGAGGAGCCGATCAGTTTGGAAACCGCATACTCTTCCGCATACTCGCTCATATCGAAGCGGACCAGTTCGATTCCAAGCGATTCCGCCAGGCGCCGGGCCAGTTCGGTTTTTCCGACACCTGTCGGCCCTGCAAACAGGAAGGAGCCGACCGGTTTGTTCCGGTTGCCGAGTCCGGCTCTGGAAATCTTGATCGACTGGACCACCGCACGGATGGCATGATCCTGTCCGATCACCGTGTGCTGAAGAGTCTCCTCCAGCGCTTTGAGCCGGGATGCGTCATCGCCGGAGACCTGAGTCTGCGGCAGTCCGAACATCTCCACCGCAAGGCTTTCCAGATATTCCGACGTGATTTTCTTCTGAGGAGAAGGCAGCATGGAATTTGCCGCTCCGGCCTCATCCATCAGATCAATCGCCTTATCGGGCATAAAGCGGTCGAAGATATGGCGGGACGCCAGTTCCACCGCCCGGTTCAGCGCTTTTTTCTCGTATTTGACCCCATAGTGTTTTTCGTAAACGGGCGCGATTCCTTCCAGAATCTTCAGAGTATCCTCCGGCGAGGGTTCCGGCACGTCGATTTTCAGGAAACGGCGCGAAAACGCCTTGTCCTTCAGAATGTGATTGCGGTATTCCTCATGCGTAGTGGCTCCGATGCAGCGCAAAGTTCCGTTGTTCAGAGAAGGTTTCAGAATGTTGGAGGCATCGAGCGATCCGGCTCCGACCGATCCGGCTCCGATCACCGTATGGATCTCGTCGATGAACAGAACGGCTTCCGGAATCTGCGCCAGTTCCCTGACCAGTTGTTTCAGGCGTTCTTCGAACTGACCGCGGAATTTTGTTCCGGCAGTCAATGCGCCCATATCAAGAGCGTAAATCTTTATCTTGCGGAATTTCGGAGGCACTTTTTTCTTCACGATCCGGACGGCGAGCCCCTCCACGATCGCGGTCTTTCCGACTCCGGGCTCTCCCGCCAGAAGCGGATTGTTCTTCTTCCTCCGGGAAAGAGTCCGCAGAATCGAATGCAGCTCCTTTTCACGCCCCACGATGGAATCGATCTTCCCCTCCTCCGCCATCCGGTTGAGATCGACGGCATAGAGATCCAGAGCGGAATCCTTTCCGAAATCCGGTTCCTCTCCGCCCTCCTTGAGTTCCGGATGTGTAATATCGGTCACATAATCGATCACGCCTTCGTAATAGATATCCTGTCCGTGAAGCACATAGACCGCATACGACTGTTCCTCGGAAAACAGCGCCACCATGAGATCCGAAATCTCCAGGCACTCTCTCCCGGAGGAAAGCACCTGCTGCTCCGCATTCGAAAAGATCCGCATCACGGAAAGCGAGAACGCGACCTCTTCGACTTCCGTTTTCTCGACGCGCTCCTCAAAAAAGCGGTCCAGCTCCCCGCGAATGCGCCCCACATCGGCCTCCAGCACCCGAAGCATCTCCGCGATCGCCGGCACGCCGCAAAGCGACAGAAGCAGATGTTCCGGCAGCATGTACTCATGCGACATCTCTTTGGCCAGACTCCGGAGTCCCTGTAAAAAATCTGCGCATTCTTTGGAAATATTCATGCCCATCTTCAGTCTTCTTCCATTGTACAGCGCAGCGGATATCCGGCGTCGCCCGCCAGCTTGCCCACCTGCGCCACTTTTGTTTCCGCAATCTCATAGGTGTAAATGCCGCAGACAGCCGACCCGTTGTTGTGCACGCTCAGCATAATGCTTTCCGCATCGCCCTGACTCTTATGAAAGACATTTTTCAGAATCATCACCACAAAATCCATCGGTGTATAGTCATCATTCAAAAGAATCACCTTGAACATCGGGGGTTCCGCAAAAGAGACCATTGATTCGGTATCATCTTCATACCGTTCTCTGTTCGCACCCATCTCTTCATCTCCCGGTAAAAAGGACAGGACCCATTCCCTGTCCGCCTCTACTAATATCACGAAAACCTTTTTTTACAACGGAAAAGCGGAAAAATATCATCATGAAATTCTTCCACGTTTTCCGGAAGAGGATCCGAGGAACGGAGCAGTCAGCACAAGCGCACTTCGGCATCTGCGAGAGTCGTTCTGGAATCGGAACCGATTTCGATCCGCCAGGTTCCCGGCTGAATCCGTCGGGAACCGTCGTCGAATGTCAGCAGGAAGGAGTCCGGATCGACCGTCAGTTCGACCTTCCGCGACTCTCCGGCCTGAAGCGCAATCCGTTCCACGGCAGCAAGCTGTTTCAACGGTGTTCGGGTCGGCGGACGGATCGCGGTCACATAAAGCTGAATCACCGTCTCTCCTGCGCGCTCTCCGGTGTTCTCAACAAGGAGTTCCGCTTTTACCGGTGTTCCGGCAGCGACCTGTTCCGGAACCGAAAGCCCCGAACAGGCAAAGGACGTATAGCTCAAACCGAATCCGAACGGATGCAGAACCTCCCCTTCGAAGAAACGATAGGTCCGTCCCTGCATCGCATAGTCCTCAAAAGGCGGCAGATCGTCTGCGCTCCGGTAGAACGTCACAGGCAGACGTCCGGAAGGATTGACTTTCCCCGAAAGCACATTCCCCAGCGCAGTTCCGCCTTCCGCCCCCGGATAGAAACATTGAATGACCCCATCCGCCAGCTCTTCGGGAAGCGCCAGCGCACTGCCGGAAACGGATACCAGAATTACAGGCTTGCCGACCGCGGCAATCTTTTCCAGCAGAAGTTTCTGAAGACCTGGCAGTTCCAGATCGGCCTTGTCTCCGGCGAATTCGGAATTGAATGCATCTCCCGCCTCGCCTTCGATCTGCGGATTCAGTCCCAGACAGAGGATGGAGATCTCCGCCCGTTCCGCGGCGCCGACCGCTTCCGCAATCCGGTCGCACTCTTCGGCACAGCCTTCCGTTTTCGGCGAAACAGCTTCGCATCCGCGTGCATAAATCACCCGGCATGTTTCGGGCGCCTCCGCCAGAATTCCTTCCAGAAGCGTCACGGTCCGGGTCGGAGTTCCGAAATAATTTCCCATCAGGACCTCCCGCGAATCCGCATTCGGTCCGATCACGGCAACGCTTTTGAGTCTTGAGAAATCCAGCGGCAGAATTCCATTTGCATTTTTCAGCAGCACAATACTTCTGCGAGCCGCCTCCAGCGCCAGCATCCGGTGTTCGGAGCACTCGATGACATCGCAGGAAGGCGCCTCCGCGGGCGGATCGAAAAAGCCCAGACGGAATTTGAGACGAAGCTGATTCCTGACAGCCCGGTCGAGTTCCGCTTCCGGAATTAATCCCTGTTTCCACGCCTCCCGGACGCCGACCGCCCAATCGGTAATCACATCGACTCCGCTTCTGAGCTCTTCCGCAACTGCGGCAGGATAATTGGAAAAGCGTTTGTGTTCGCGCACCAGCGCCTCGCCCGCGCCGGCATCCGTGACAACGGCTCCGCGGAACCCCCATTCTTCCCGCAGGATTCCATTCAGAAGTCCTGCATTCACGCTGCACGGAGTTCCGTTCAGCGCATTGTAGGCACTCATCACCGACTGCGCCCCTGCCTTGATACAGGCATGAAACGCCGGCAGATAGGTCTCCCGGAGGTCCTTCTCGCTGACACGGGAATTGAACTGCAGCCGATTTTTTTCCGGTCCGGAATGCACCGCAAAATGTTTCGGAGTCGCCACGGCTTTCAGATGCTCCGGATCGCTCCCCTGCACCCCCCGCACGAATGCCGCCCCCATCTGTCCGGTGAGATACGGGCATTCGCCGTAGGTCTCCTGTCCTCTGCCCCAGCGCGGGTCACGGAAGATATTCACGTTCGGCGACCAGTAGGTCAACCCTTTGTAAGTCCCGAAATCCCCGTGTCTGACGGAATCCGCATGACGAGCCCGCCCTTCCAGAGCAATCACCTCCCCCATCCGTTCCACCAGATCAGGAGAAAACGTTGCCGCCATGCCGATCGCCTGCGGAAAAACGGTCGCCGTCCCGCTGCGGGCGAGTCCATGCAACGCTTCATTCCACCATACATAGGGGGAAATTCCAAGCCGCGGAACCCCTTCATTGCGATAGTTCAGAAAACCAAGTTTTTCATCCACAGTCAATTCCGCCAGCAAAGCATCGATCCGCTCTTCCAGCGGGACTTCCGGATTCCTGAATTTTTCCATTTTTCCTCCCACATCTTATCACGAAGCCGATTGGTACAAAAAAAGAGCCGGCACCGTTTCCGGCCCGACTCTACCAATATCACGGGAACTTCTTTTTTACAACAGGAAAGCGAAAAAGATCACTTGAAATTTTTCAGATAATCCCGAATGATCGCCGCCATGTTGTTGCGTTCGATCTTGATGACTTTTGATTCACGCTCGTAGCTTTCCGGAGAATCGGAAGCGTGAGCGGTGTTGACCATGACATCCTGACCGAACTCGCGGCGGATGGTTCCATCCGGCGCCTTGGTCGGATCGGTGGGACCGAGGACCGTGCGGATTTTGGAAATGGCATCGGATCCTTCGTAAATCAGGATCATGCATTTCACCTTGCCGGGAGCGTTCAGCTCCTCCGGGGGACAGCTGTCGGGACGGACACCGGACATGAACTCGACAATCCGGTTGAACTGATCGTCCGCGAAAGCCAGACCAACGGATTTTTCCAGCATGGCATCACATTCATCGCCCATGACGATTTTATACTGATTTTCCAGCAATTCCTTGGCTTTTTTCCCGATCACCGGAGCCAGCTTTTTGCGGAGCGCCTGTTTGACCGGGCCGTAGAATTCCAGAGCCTCCGCGACGGACATCTGATAAATTTTGCATCCGACGATCCGCAGACAGGTCCGGCTGAACATGTCAATGATGTTGCCCGGCTTCATGCTCGGACGGCGCCAGTTGTCCGGCTTGATGATGACAAGAGTTCTTTCTCTGCCATGTTCATCTTCATTGCGGACGATGTTGTCCACGATGTTATCCTCATGCTCGATGAAGTCTGCAATGATTTTCAGTCGCTCGATGCATCCTTCCAGATGCGGCGGAGTAAAGACAGCCGGTTCAAAATACAGCAGGGATCCATCGCGATTGAAGACAAGATTGCAATATGTGTCGCGAATGGTATCTCCGTAAATGTTTTCATGGCGGTTCTTGCTGCTGGGAAGCTGGCCGACCACATGATAAAGTTTTTCACAGGCGTTTTCTCCGCGGAACAGCAGAAGCATCAGCCGTTCGCGGCGTCCATCGCTCAGCGGAGAAAAATTATCCAGGACATAATCGGAAAGAATTTTTGCAGCGAATTCATCGCGAGATCCGACAAGTCTCTTCAACGAATCCGCATATGCTTCCGCGAACGCCTTGTCCGGAGTGATCATTCTTGCCGCGACGAGCTCCAGATCCGTTCTCGACAACAGCCTCGCGATAATTCCCCCGGTACGTGATTTCTTCAACGAATACGGTGTGATCAGCACATAGGAAAGTTCCATTGCCATGATTTTCTTTGCTCCCTCATTCTGTTTGCCCGTTCTCCCTTTGCTGCCGGCGCGGTTTTCCCGTTCCGGAAAAAGTAGCAGATAAATAAGATACCACCAATCTGCAATTTTATCAATATCATTCCATTTTTTTCCAACTATATTTTTCAGGATTTCTTGACGGAGACGAAAGTTTATGCTATACTTTCTTTCATTCCAGAATTGTGAAATTGAAGGGAACGGCGGAATATTATGAGCGGTAAAAACATTCTTGTCACCGGTGGAAGCGGTTTTCTCGGCTCCCATCTCTGCGAACGGCTGCTGAAAGATGGAAATGACGTCATCTGCGTCGACAATTTCTTCACGGGAAACAAACGGAACATCTATCGTCTGATGGACAACCGTCATTTCGAGGTGATCCGCCATGATATTACTTTTCCCCTCTATCTGGAGGTGGATGAAATCTACAATCTGGCGTGTCCCGCCTCTCCGGTCCACTACCAGAAGGATCCGGTGCAGACCGTCAAGACCTGCGTGCATGGAGCAATCAACATGCTCGGACTGGCAAAACGGGTCAATGCCAAAATTCTTCAGGCTTCAACATCGGAAGTCTACGGAGATCCCCACGTTCATCCTCAGGTCGAGGAATACTGGGGCAATGTGAATCCCATCGGAGAGCGAGCCTGCTATGATGAGGGGAAACGGGCCGCAGAAACCCTTTTTACCTCCTATTACAGACAATGCCGTCTCCGGGTAAAAATCGTCCGTATTTTCAACACCTACGGGCCGAACATGCATCCGAATGACGGAAGGGTCGTCAGCAACTTCATCGTCCAGGCCCTCAAGGGCGAGGACATCACCATCTACGGCGACGGAACGCAGACCCGCAGCTTCTGCTACTGCAAGGACCTGATCGACGCCATGGTCCGCATGATGAACACGCCAGATCAAATCACCGGACCGGTCAATATCGGCAATCCGGGGGAATTCACCATGATTCAACTTGCGGAACTTGTCAAAAAAATGACAAACTCCAATTCGAAAATTGTCTTCCGCCCCCTCCCCGCCGATGACCCGAAACAGCGCCGTCCCGATATTTCCAAAGCGAAGGAACTCCTTCACTGGCAGCCGACCACACAGCTCGAAGAAGGTCTCAAATACACGATTGAATATTTCGATCAGCTTCTCCGGGAGGATGGATCGCTTAAAAACTGATCGCTTTGCTTGCTGAATTCAGCGAACCGGCACCAGACGTCCGTTGTTTCTATAATAACGGGCGCCTCGGGGTCCCAGATAAATTTTCTCCTTGTCGGAAGAGGTTCCAAGCGCAGCATCCGGCTCCTGAATATAGGAACGCATCGGTCCCTGCGTCGGTTTCAACTGAAGAGTCCCGGAAAAATTGCCTTCCCTAGCCTTCTTCTGAAACTCCATGTACGCATCCGCTTTCTGTGAATCCGAAGATGCCCGATCCATCTTCCTGACAAACTCTTCGCAGAGAGAGGAAAAACGTTTTGCTTCTTCCGAAGGATTTCGACTGATATGAAAAACGGTCAGCCAGCGGCGAATCCCATCCAGCTGCTGCTCTGCCATCCGGGCAATCGCTCCGGCATCCCGGACTTCTTTCGGCGGGGCTTCTGTTTTTTTCGGATTTTTCGCCGGTTTCTCTTTCGATTGCGTTTTCTTCTGCTCCAGCAACTTGAGAATTCGAGCCCGGCGACTTGCACTCAGACGATTGAAAAGATCATCGGGAATTTCTTCCAGCGGAATTGTCTCCACTCCGGAAGGAAGGATTATCTCCAATCCTTCGGAATCCGCTTTTCCAATCCCAGCATTCGTGTATTTCCTGCCGCTTTTCGTCACAAAGTCAAAGGCCGAAACGGAAAAAAATACGGATATCAACAAAAAAACAAAAAGTTGTCTTTTCATGCTATCCTCCTTTTTTCTGTTTTATGAAAATATAACATGAAAGTGGAGAAAAACAATTCCACTTTCTGCTTCCGGGAGAGTTGGGGGCGAGAAGCCACCAACTAAAAAAACATAGCGGGAATAGTAACAAAAATGAGAAAAGGAGGGAAGTGGACTTGATTTTTCGGAAAAGTGTGGCATATTAGATATTCGCACGTTCATTATTTGAGATCGCATCAAACATATTCATATTGTGAAGGAGTAACAGAAATGGCACATAAGAAAGGTCAGTCGAGCAGCAGAAACGGCCGCGACAGCCAGCCGAAGATGCTTGGCATCAAAGCGTTCGGCGGTGAGTTTGTAACGGCCGGAAGCATTATCGTGCGTCAGCGCGGAACCAGAATTCATCCCGGCAAGAATGTCGGCTGCGGCAGAGACTACACGCTCTTTGCTCTTACGGACGGAACGGTTCAGTTCGGCAAGAAAGCAAGAAAAGATGTTGCAGTCATTCCCGTTGTTGCGGAATAAGCATCTGGTTTCAGAAGAAACATTGAAAACCCGGCCATAGTACAGCGGTCGGGTTTTTTTATAAAAGAAAGACCCTCCAGACAGGAAAACAGGCATCATGTTCATCGATAAAGCGACCATCTCAGTCAAGGCAGGAAACGGCGGCAACGGCTGCTGCAGTTTCCGGCGGGAAGCATTTGTGCCCAAAGGTGGCCCCAACGGCGGCGACGGTGCTCCCGGAGGGGATGTGATTTTCGTCGGCGATCCCGGTCAGCTGACACTTCTTGATTTTCTTTACAACACCCGTTTTTCCGCACAGGATGGCGATCCCGGCAAAGGGAAGGATATGCATGGAAGGCGAGGAAAGGATCTGCGGATCAAAGTTCCCGTCGGAACCATTGTCCGGATTGCCGAAACGGGAGATCTGCTTGCGGATATCAACGAACCTTTTAAAGAGGTCGTCGTGGCGAAGGGCGGTAAGGGCGGACGCGGAAATGCCCGTTTTGCGACCAGTGTCAATCAGGCTCCGCGCGAGCATGAACCCGGAGAAATCGTCGATCCGATCGAAGTCTCGCTGGAACTGAAAATTGTGGCGGATATCGGACTGGTCGGATATCCGAACGCCGGGAAATCAACTCTCCTTTCCGATCTGACCAATGCCAATCCCAAAATAGCGCCATATCCGTTTACGACATTGAATCCGGTCGTCGGAATCATGGAGTTCGAAGATTTCGGGAAAGTGACTATGGCGGATATTCCCGGACTGGTCGATGGAGCCCATGAAAATGTCGGGCTCGGACATGAGTTTCTGCGCCACATTGAACGGACCAAGATGCTGGTCTATGTGCTGGACATGGCCGGTACCGACGGGCGCAGTCCGATTGATGATCTCCATGCCCTGAAGCGGGAACTGGAACTTTACTCTCCTGGCCTTTCCGATCGTGCCCGCCTGATTATCGCCAACAAGATGGATGCGGATGAAAGCCGGGAAAATCTGGATCTGCTGATGAAAGATCCGGAACGCACACTTCCGGTATTTCCCATGAGCGCCGTTCTGGATCCCGATTTCAATGAGATCAAGGATATCCTGCGGGAAATGCTTTCCAGCTGTCCGGAACCGCCGGATCCGACACAAAATCCTATTTCGGAGTAATGCCGCATGGAAATTGCCAATGCCTCAGTATTGATTACCGGTGCTGCACAACGGATCGGAGCGGTTCTTGTGCGGAGATTTGCTGCCGCCGGTGCTCGCGTAATCATTCACTGCAATCAATCCCTTGATTCGGCAAAGCGTCTGCTGGAGGAGATCGGCGGAGAAAATGCAGGGCATTCGGTCCTCTGCTGCGATCTGGCAAAACCGGAGAATATTCCCGCAATGTTCAACGATGTGCCCCGGGATGTTTCCATTCTGATCAACAATGCATCCACGTTCAACCGCCAGGGAATTCTTAATGAGCCTCTGACGATGTCCAAAGAGCAGTTTGATCTGAATTTCTGGACGCCGGTGGAACTGATGCGCAACTTTTACCAGCATTCGATTCCAGCGGAGCTTTCGGTGGTCAATCTGCTGGATCAGGCAATCGTCAAAACGGCGGCGGATTCCTTCAGCTACTCGCTTTCCAAGAAAGCTCTGGCGGAAGCAACCCGGTGCGCCGCTCTGCAATACGCTCCGCGCATGCGGGTCAACGGACTCGCACCGGGACCGGTTTTTCCACCGCGCGGACTTGAACATCTGAAAATGGAAAAGACATTGAAAACTCTTCCGCTGGGCCGTCCCGTGAATCCGCAGGATCTGGCCAATGCCTGTCTCATGCTGGCCGGCTGTTCTTCCATGACCGGGAGCGTTCTGTTTGTGGACTGCGGACAGAGTCTGCTTTGAAAAACGTCTAATCCGCCGGGAAGAAGCTCTCATTCTGAACAGCCGATTGCATTTTTTCTGTTTTCAAAATTCTGGAAATCTCCATATTTTTCAAAAAAAATCCCAGTTTTTCCAATGATTTTTTTCAAAAAAAACTGGGATTTTTCTTTTTTAAAGCTATATTGTAGGGCGTACGATTTGCAGATAGAAAAACCATATAGAAAACGGATTGACTCATCAAAATACCAGCGGTTTTGACCGCTGCATCAAACCGTATCTTCCGGATTTTTTCCTGTTTGCTTCCCTGTATGAATCTTATATGAAATGTGAATGGAATATAGAATTAGAAAAAGGAGGATTTGCACGGATGAACAAACTTTTCTTTGGAATTCTGGCAGTTCTGGTGGCGGCGTCGATCTACACCTATCTGTCGGAACCCGAACAACAGACGGGATATCCGCTCATCTACTGGAAGAGCGATCCGAACCCGCAGCGTTATGAACAGCTTGAGATGTTCTCCAAATGGCTGGAAAAAACTCATCCGGAACTCCAAAAAACACCCGGTGTGCCGGCATTCGGCATCAAGCTGGATACGGCCAGCAATCAGAGTACGCTGATTCAGGCGGTTTCCGGCGTCGGAGGAGACCTGCTTGACTTTTCCATTGTGCCGGTCTTCTATGCAATGGGAATCATCAAGGATCTTACTCCGTATGCCAAGGAAGGCAATTTCGGACTCGATACGACCTATTCCGGAATCGCAGGCCTTCTGACCTCCTATGACGGGAAGCAGGCGGGATATCCCTGCAATGTCGCAGTAACCAATTTCTGGATCAATAAGAAAACATTCGAAAAATACGGTGTGAAACTCCCGAAGGAGGAGATCACTCTGGAAGAGTTTGAACGTATTGGAAAAGAATTTGTCGAAAAAGCCAACGCCAACAATACAGGCAAAAAGATCTTCTTCTGTCCGGCGGCTTCCGGCTTCGGCTCCCTCTTCAACCTCATCAACGCCAGAAGCCAGGGAATGGATGTCTTCAACGAAACGCTGACAAAATCCACCGTGAACGACCCCCGCTATATCGCACCGATGAAGCTGCTTTATAAATGGACCTATACCGATAAGATTCTGCCGACCGCCGCAGATGTGGCTTCCGATAATGTTGAAACCGGCGGATACGGCGGTTCCACATTCACGCACTTTATTCAGGGTACTTACGGCATCGTTGTCACGGGGCGTTACGCTCTGATCCGCTTCCGCGAACTGCCGAAAGAGGAACAGATTCCCCTTTACTGCGTCCAGTATCCGCAGTCCGGCAAATTCCGGAACATGGTAGGCTCTGCGCGAATCACCTCCATGTATGCGGCGACCAAGGACCCCAACCGGACAAAGTATTTCTTTGAGTTCCTTGCCAGTAAAGATTACAACGATCATATTATCCGCGGAGCCGATGGTCTTCCGCCGAATCCGAAGTTCGCGATCACCAATCCGGAGTTTCTCAATCCGCCCGAATACCCCAATGAAGGCAATGTTCATGCCAACGAGCTGAAATGGGCAATGAATCTGGCGCTTCCGATGCCTCAGACTCCCTATTACTCCTCGACCGGCCGCGACTGGTATGTCTATGCTCTGGACAAGTATCTGAACGACCGCGCCACCGCGGAAGAAGCCGTCAAAGAAGCCGAAGACCGTATCAACATGGCCATTCAGCAGACGATCCGGGAAAATCCGAAACTTGCAAAACAGTACGCGGAAGATATCGCCATCCAGAAGAAAATTGATCAGTACAAGGCCGAAGGCAAGAAGATTCCCGCCGATTGGATCAAAAATCCCTATTATCTGAAATACTACAAATCCAAAGACATGCTTGCCGAACCGGAAAGGAAAAAATAAGAATGTTCAATCTGAAAAAAAATGATGTCAAACAATCAACAGTCGGACTGTTGTTCCTGCTGCCCAACATTCTCGGATTCCTTGTTTTCACGGCAGTTCCGCTGGTCATCTCCCTTTTCATGGCGTTTACCGACTGGAATCTGGAGATGCACAACATGTTCCAGACGGCAACTGTCAAATCCGTCGGATTCGGGAACTTCGTCAAACTCTTCACTGACCCGGATTTCTTCACCTATCTCGGCAACACCCTGTTCCTGATGATCGGGATTCCGTTCGGTGTCGCCGGAAGTCTTGCGGCGGCAATGCTGCTGAATCACGACTTCAAGGCGGGATCCAAAAAGCTGTATGGAATCATCATTCTGACCATCGTCATGACGGTTTGCTGCATGATGCTGGTGCTGGTCGGCATGGCTTCCACGGCGATGACCCTTCTTGTCTGCGGAATTGCTGGTGCGGTGATCGTCGGAGGTTCCATCGGCGGGCAGACCGTTTACCGGACTCTGTTCTACTTCCCCAGTTTTACTTCCGGTGTAGCAACCTATATTCTCTGGAAAAAACTGTACAGTCCGGAAAACGGACCGATCAACAATATTCTTCAGCCGATTCTCGACTGGTTCACCCCGATTGCCGCCCGTCTTTCTCCGAAAGCGGCGGCCTTCATCGCCGGGACTCTGCTGGTGCTGATGGGACTTGCCTATGCTATTGCGATGTTCCGCAGATGTCATCGCTGGTATTTCGGCGAATGCGGAACAGTCAGTGTCATCATCGGTTCGATACTGCTGATGATTCCGCTTCTCTGTGCGCAACTCTGGAGCGGTCTCGGCTGGGGCGGTGCATTCGGATTTTTCTTTGCTGTGGCGGGAGTGATCGCGCTGATTGCCATGTTCTTTTTCGGACGCGACTATAAATGCGTGTCAGATTATGGAATGGCGGATGCCATTATCATCGACGGAATCATCATGATCGGGCTGTTCATTCTTCTCGGCTTGACAAACGTTGTTCTCGCCATGCCGGTGGATGCCAACTCGGCGGAAGGTTTCGTGGCACCGAAATGGCTCGCCGATTATTACTGGGCGAAACCGTCGATCATGATTATGGGCTTCTGGGGAGCGATCGGTTCCAACAACATGCTGCTCTATCTGGCGGGACTCTCCGGGGTTTCGCAGGAGCTTTACGAGGCGGCCGATATCGACGGAGCCACTCCGGCACAGAGATTCTGGAACGTGACCTGGCCGCAGCTTTCCAATGTGACATTCTTTATTCTGGTGATGTCGATCATGGGAGGTCTTCAGGGCGGATTCGAAATGGCGCGAGTCATGACGAACGGCGGACCGGCCGGATCAACGACGACTCTTGCGTATTATATCTATACGGAAGGTTTCGGAACGGGGCGTCTCGGTTACGCCTCGGCGGTCGCCTGGACCCTCTTTGCGATGGTGCTGTGCGTCACGATCTTCAACTGGAAATTCGGCAACAAGTACACCAACGACTGAGAAGGAAAGGATTTCAAAATGGCAAAAGAACTTACCATGTTCAATCGAGGAGTGAAGCTTGTCGTTCTCCATGTCGTTCTCGCGCTGGTGGCGACCTCTCTTGTGCTGCCCTTCACCTGGATGATCCTCGCCAGCTTGAAGCGGCTTGATGAAATCGGACTTGATTCCTGGCTCCCGCAGGTCTTCCAGTGGAGCAACTACAAGGAAGTCTTCACGATGAAGGGAATCATGTTCGGCAGATGGTACTGGAACAGTATTTTCGTGGCATTCTGGGTGACCTTTCTCCAGGTCTTCACCAGCAGTCTTGCCGCGTTCAGCTTCGCCCGCCTGAAATGGAAGGGCCGCGATACCGTCTTCCTCATGTACCTCGCGACCATGATGCTGCCCGGACTGGTCATGATGATCCCGAACTATCAGAACATGATCTATCTCGGACTCGTCGATACCTACGCGGGACTGATTCTTCCCGCGGCGTTTTCCGCCTTCGGAACCTTCCTGATGCGGCAGTTCATGATGAATATCCCGCATTCTCTCGACGAAGCCGCGGAAATCGACGGCGCCAGCAAGTGGCAGCTCTACTGGACCGTGATTCTGCCGCTCTCCCGGCCCGCGCTGGTCACGCTGACCATCTTCACCTTCATCGGCAACTACAACAGCATGTTCTGGCCGCTGGTGATGATGAAAACTCCCGAACGCTACACTCTGCCGATCGGTATGATGGCGTTCGATTCCTCGCAGGGGCAGCAGACAAACCTCCTGATGGCGGCGGTTGCCATGAGCGTGATTCCGATGATCATTCTGTTCATCTTCATGCAGAAGCAGCTGGTCAAGGGCATTATGCTCGGAGGAGTCAAAGGCTGATTGTCACCGGAACTTCCGGAAACAACAGAAAAAAGGCAAACAGATGTTTTCAGTCTGTTTGCCTTTTTGTTTTTCAGGAGCGGATGCGAAAACGCGCTCACGGGGGATCAGAGATCTTTCTCAAGAATCTCTTTCAGATAGCGCCCCGTGTGAGAGGCTTTGACTTTGATGATCTCTTCAGGAGTGCCTTTGGCGATGACTCTTCCGCCGGCGTCGCCGCCCTCGGGACCGATGTCGATGATGTAATCCGCCATTTTGATGACGTCAAGATTGTGCTCAATGACGATGATCGTGCTGCCCTTGTCGCGCAGACGCATCAGAACCTCAAGAAGCTGGCGGATGTCTTCCAGATGCAGACCGGTGGTCGGTTCATCGAGAATATAGACGGTATGACCGCGCGGCGTTTTCGCCAGTTCCGTTGCGAGTTTCACGCGCTGCGCCTCTCCGCCTGAAAGCGTGGTTGCAGGCTGGCCGAGAGTGATGTAGCCGAGCCCGACCTCCTGAAGGGTCTTGAGCTTGCGGTAGAGCGCGGGTACGGCGGAAAAGAAATCGACGGCTTCGTCAACGGTCATATCCAGAACATCGGCGATACTCCGCTTCTTGTACTGGACACTCAGAGTCTCCTTGTTGAATCGCTGTCCGTGACAGGCGGAACAGGTGACATAGACATCCGGCAGAAACTGCATTTCGATTTTCTTGATACCGTCGCCCTGGCACTCCTCGCAGCGGCCGCCCTTGACATTGAAACTGAAGCGTCCGGGCCCGAACCCCCGGACCTTGGAGTCGGGCAGAGAGGCAAACAGATTGCGGATCGTGCCGAAGGCTTCCGTATACGTGGCAGGATTCGAACGCGGCGTGCGTCCAATGGGACTCTGATCGATCACGATAGCCTTGTCGATGTGTTCCAGTCCTTTGACCGCCTTGTAGGGCCCCGGGATGCCGGCATCCGCCATCTTGAAATGCTGTTCGAGCACGGCGCGCAGGACCCCGTTGACAAGACTGCTCTTGCCGGATCCGGAAACGCCGGTCACACAGAGAAAGGTCCCAAGAGGGAAATCAACATTGATGTTTTTCAGATTATGGTGTGTAACCCCTTCCAGGCGAAGTACCTTTCCGGTTCCTTTTTTCCGTTCCGGAGGAATCTGGATTTTCAGATCGCCGCAGAGGTATTTACCGGTCAGAGAGTCGCGGTTTTTCGCGACCTCTTCCGGAGAACCGATCGCAACCAGTTCTCCGCCGTGGACACCGGCGCGCGGACCGAGATCCAGGACGCAGTCCGCTGCTCGGATCGTATCCATGTCGTGCTCCACGACAATGACGGTGTTGCCGAGATTGCGCAGACGTTTCAACGTGGCAAGAAGTTTGTCGTTGTCGCGCTGATGAAGTCCGATGCTGGGCTCGTCGAGAATGTAGAGCACTCCGACAAGTCCGCATCCAAGCTGGGTCGCCAGACGGATCCGCTGCGCCTCTCCGCCCGAAAGCGTCCCGCTCTCACGGTTCAGCGTCAGATAAGGCAGCCCCACATCGACCAGAAAGGTCAGGCGCGACTGAATCTCCTTGACGATATCATGCGCAATCGCGCTGCGTTCCGCATCCAGTTTCAGGTTCCGGATGAACTCCAGAGCGTTCTCCACCGAGAGCGCATTGAACTGATTGATCCCGAGCCCGCCGACTGTGACGGCAAGACTTTCCGGCTTCAGGCGCGCTCCGTGACAGACCGGACATTCCCTCTGAGTCATGTACTCCTTCAGGCGTTCCCGGACGGCATCGCTTTCCGATTCCGCCTGACGCCGCTGCATGTTTGCAAGAATCCCTTCAAACGGTTTGACCATGTTGTAGCGTTTGCCGCGCATGTAGTAGCTGAAGTCGATGGATTCATCGCCGCTGCCGTAGAGAAGGAGTTTGCGGACATGTTCGGGAAGTTTTCCAAAGGGAACCGTCGTCATATCCGGCATGTTCACATGAGCGGCAATGCACTTCAGAAGATGGTTGTAGAACATGATCAGATGACGCGGTCCGCGCCGCCATCCCGGAATCGCACCCTTGCGGATCGAAAGGGATTCGTTGACCGCAAGAGCCGGATCCATCACAAGCATAGTGCCGAGTCCGTTGCAGTGCGGACAGGCGCCGTAAGGACTGTTGAAGGAAAAATTGCGCGGTTCCATTTTCCCGAAACTGATGCCGCAATCCACACAGGCGAGTTTTTCGCTGATGCGTTCTTCGTTCCAGGTCCGTTTCCCATCGCCGGAAAGGGTCTCCAGCATGACGATCAGCTCACCGCCTCCGCAGGAAAGCGCAGTCTCCACAGAATCGTTCAGACGGGAACGCTCCAGAGAACCGGTCACAAGACGGTCCACAACTGCGTCAATCTCGTGGCGGAGTGTTTTGGCCAGAGGTTTCATGTCATCGGAAAGTTCTACAAGAGCGCCGTCGATTCTCGCCCGGACGAATCCATCGCGACGGATCTTGTCGAGGATCTCCCGATGCTCCCCCTTCCGCCCGGTGACATAGGGAGCAAGAATCATCATCCGTTGTCCTGCCGGCAGCGCCAGCAGCTTTTCGCAGATTGCCTGCGCCGATTGCGCCGCAAGCTCGCGACCGCATTTCGGACAGTGCGGAATTCCTGTATGCGCATACAGAAGACGGAGATAATCGTAAATTTCCGTCACCGTGGCTACCGTTGAACGCGGATTCGACCCCGCAGATCGCTGCTCAATCGCAATCGCCGGGGAGAGCCCTTCGATATGCTCCACTTTCGGCTTCTGCATCCGGTCCAGAAACTGACGCGCATACGCAGATAAGCTCTCCACATAACGCCGCTGCCCTTCCGCATAAAGCGTATCAAACGCAAGCGAGGATTTCCCCGATCCGCTCAAGCCTGTGATTACCGTCAGACTGTTCCGGGAAATTTTGACATCGATATTTTTCAGATTGTGCTCGGACGCACCTCGTATGATAATATCATCATTCATTCTGTTATTCTCCTGCATCAATCCTTGTAATTTACATCCGGAAGTGGGAAAAGGCAATGGATTTTTTTTGTTTCCGGTATTTGCCTTTTGAATTGGAGTTGGTGGCTTCTCGCCCCCAACAATTCTCCTCTAGGAAACAAATATTTTTCTCCAGATCAAAATGAAAAAGAAAACAGCGAAAAAAAATGACATGGAATGCATCTTTTTTCCATATTTTTCAGAGATAGCAACATTGGAAATCTTCCCCGGATACGATAACTTATTAACAACAGATCTGGAAAGGGCGTTTTCTGCCGGAATTGTTTTTGCAGCAGAAAACGAAAGAAACAGACGGCTTGGAGATGTACACTCGAAGGCGGAAAAACACAGGAGAGTAGCATGAGATTCGGAAAAAGATCATTTTGGGGAGCAGCGGCAGTGGGACTTCTGCTGCTGTCAGGCATCCCGGGAAGTGAAGGTGCTCTCAAGGTGTCGAAGGACGGCAGTTTCCTTGCGGACAAAATGAGTTTCGCACCTAGAAAAAACAATACAGTAAAAATGACACCGGATAACAACGGCGTATATCAATATGTGCAAACAGGAAAGGATCCTGTGCTGAGCTGCCAGCTGGAACCCAGTGATCGTCTTCTGCTTGTGGATGGAAAATCCATCAACATTTCTCAGGATTTTCCGAGAGATAAGAAAGATTTTTTCCGGAACCGTAAAGCGGAATCCATCAGTATTCCGCTGTTCTGGGGACGCCGGCTGAATATTACCGGGAATATGCGGATTACTCTTGAAGATTCACGCTTCTATACGGAATACAGTCTGGGGGGAGCCTATCTTCTGGAAATCAAACCGGAAAAAAAGGAATCGCGCCTTGTGCTGAGCATCCGGGAATCCGCACCGGTATTCACTCCGATTCCGCTGGATTCCTTCGTCAATGGCAAACTGCCGGAGTCCATAAAAAAAATACCGGCGGGAAAGTTCTCCTATCAGAATTTTAACAATGCTCTTTCCTTCCTTTTCCCGAAAAAAGCGGGAAATGCTCTTTTTCCTTCCGGAGAAGTGACGATTCCTTTTACACAGAACGAAGCAAAAGCACTGGTACTGCTTCACGGAGTTGATCCGGAATATAAGAAAGTGGAAATCGGAACACTCGCCATCGTCTATCAGGATGGCAGAGAGGAAAAATTTCCGATCGTAGCAGGAAAAAACGCAGGTCCATGGAAAAACTGCGATCCATCATCCAATTTCCGTCTGGTATGGAGCAGCATCAGCGACAGTGATTTCCATGCATTCGGCATGTCGCAGTTTCCGTTGAAACAGGGAGCAGTCTCCCTGAAATTGAGAACAGGAGAGAACTGCCGTCACTGGGGGATTCTTGGCATCAGCCTTTTGAACTCAATGATCCCGGATCGGGACCTTCCGGAAACCTTTTATGTCAAAGAGGGCAAGGAATGGGCTAATTTCACCTTTCAGAAGGATATTGTTAAAGGATCCTTTTTGGATTTCTCCGGTCAGAATCATGCCCCGGCGGGAAAGTTCGGACATATGATTGCCAATGCAAAAGGACAGCTTTCTTTTGAAAAAGAACCGTCGAAACGCTTTCGGATTGTCGGAGCGAATCTTTGCAGCGGGGTCTGTTTTCCGACAAAAGGAGAAGCAAAGACCATCGCAAGACGCCTTGCGACACTGGGCTACAATATGGTCCGCTTCCACCGTTACGACGAGGCTCTCATCCGAAAAAATGCCAGGACCAGTACCGAAATCGACATGAAGCAGCTTGATCTTCTCGAATATTTCGTCTACGAACTGAAGAAAAACGGCATCTATTTCACGGCGGACATCTACTGTTTACGCAATACCCGTCCTGGAGACAAGATCCCGGAAGCTGATCTTCAGCAGAAATCGAAGGCTCAGATGAAAACCCTTCTCCCGCTCTCCGATGCGGCTATGGAAAACTGGAAAGCCTTTACGAAAAACTGGCTGACTCATCGGAATCCCTATACCGGATTGACATGGACGGAAGAACCGGCATTCGCCTTTGTCCAGTTCCTGAACGAAAACAACATCGACCATCGCTGGGACGATTTTTCAAAACTGCAAAGTATGTATCTGCTGAACTTCGATCCCTGGCTGAAAGCAAACGGGATTGTCCCGGCATCGCATGCACTAACGACGGATAATCCCGCGTTCTGCGCCTATCTCTTCACCCTTCAGGAGAAAAACATCCGCGAGCAGAGAGATTTCCTGCGCAACGAATTGAAAATGAAAACCCTCATTACCGACTGCAACATGGAAACCTCCAGCTATCCGCTGGCACACTTCAAGGCCCGCTATTTCGACCTTGCCGATGCCCATGGTTATTTCGATCATCCGAAATCCAAATACGGCTTTGGAAAAGGCACCCATACAATGCAGCTGAATCCGCTCAAAGCTACTTTTCTGCCGATCGTTCATGATCTCTCCCGTGCCCGCCTCTATGGGAAACCTGTTCTTTCCACCGAATGGAAATTCTGTGTTCCGAACCGATTCCGCGCCTATGGCGGCCCGATCATGGGAGCATATCTGGCGCTTCAGGACTGGGACGGACTCTTCCAGTATTCCTGGGCCCACGCAAGGCACATCGCCATCTGGAACACCGGACACTCCACGTTCGATTCAGCAAACGATCCGCTCGCGCATGCCACGGACCGTATCACGATGCTTCTGTTCCGCCGCGGGGATGTTTCGCCGGCAAAAGAGGCGGTTGCCTATCAGGTTCCCGCAGATTACCGGAAAGCATCCGCGCAGAATCCCCCCATGGAAGTTGAATCGTTTGCCGCACTGGTCCGCACTGGGTCGGTGATCGAAGGAACACGTGTTCCCGGGGTTACAGTCCTTTCTGATCAGGAAATCCGCAGCAGACATCCGTTCCCGAACAAAAAACTGAACGCACTCTACGACGAAATGCGAACCCGCGGAATCGCTCGCAGCGCAACCGGAGAAATCACGCATAACATCCGCCGGGGAACACTTTCCATCATAACGCCGAGAGCGGAAGTCTTCTCTCTGGAAAAAGGTGCCATGAAGGGAAAACAGATCGCTGTTGCCGAAACGGAAACCCCGCAGACGATCGCATTTTTCTCCATGGATGGCAAAACCATCGCGGAAAGCCGCGATCTGCTCATCATCCACCTGACCAATTCCCTCAACCGCAACACTCGGTTTGATTCTCCGTCTATGCGGGAACAGCAGCCCGCGACAAGTTATCGACAGCAGCTGATCCGGATTGCCTCCCCGAAAGTCGAACTGAAACTTGACGGGCCTGTGACAAATCTGAAAATCACCGCGCTTGCCTCCGACGGCAAAGAACTCGGACCGGTTTCATTCACCGGCAGAAACGGATCCTTCCATTTTGTTCTGAACAATGCCCTGTATCCGGATGGAGTTCTCTATTACCGGATTCAGCGCTGAACGGATTTCCGGAACGCCGAAGGAGAAAGGCCGCGAACATGCTTGAACATCTTGCTGAAATGAAGCTGATTCCGGAATCCGGTCTGCCCGGCAATCTGCTTGATGGTCAGAGTGGAGGAGGCAAGCAGATCCGCCGCTGTCTGGAGTTTCAGCTCCAGAAAATACTGCTTCGGCGATTTTCCAAAATGTTTTCGGAACAATCGGTTCAGCGTCGTGGAACTGAGATTCAGCGTCTCCGCAAGCACAGAGAGCCGGAGAGGATTGGTGATATTGCTTCCCAGCAGATTCACTGCCTCCTGAAGCCGGAGATCTCCGCAGGCGGGTTCTCTATCCTGCCTTCCGGATGCAGCAATCCCCGACAGTTCGCTCAAAAACTCGAAACAGAGCCCCTGTATGTGAATCAGGGATTCCGGATCTTTCTGGAGAAGCAGATTTCTCAGTTCGAAAAGACGCCGAAGAACGGCTTCCGGATCCGGAAGAGAAAGAAGCTGTTTCTGAACCAGTCCATTCAGCGAAAGCAGATGCGGCAGAATGGCGCCACGGAAACCGATCGAGAATTTCCGGCAGAATCCCCCCGGACCACTCCGCAGGACACTGTCCTCTCCACGGGGAATCAGATAGGCATCCCCCGGTTTGAGAAGCGTTTTCTTTTCTCTGGAGATTACAAGCAGCTCCCCTTCCACAATAATCTCCACTGCAAAAAGAAAATAATTCTCGTGCTTCCAGAAATTCTCCTTCCGCCAAACCGAATGAGCGATAAAATCCGGCCAGAGAAGCATTGCTGCCGTGGCATCCGTATTCCATGTCACAGTCTGTCCGCTGGTCTGCTTTTCCAGAAAATAATCGGTGGAAAGTTTTGCCACAAGGGAATCGAAGACAAATTTCTTCATAATCGCGGAAAACTCCTGCACTGCCGTTTTCCGATTACAATAGCACCCGGTCCAGAAAAAGCAAATACAAAGGAACCCCTATCACCCCAATGCAACGGAGGAAATGAGACTCATTTCTTCAGAGACAAAAACATAAACAGAACTCTTGTCAGAAAAAGAAAAGCGGAATACTCTCATATAATTTTATAAAAATCAAGGAGAAAGGATTATGAGTACGGCAAAACATCAATTCACACTTGTGGAACTTCTGGTGACGATCGCAATCATTGCCATTCTTGCCAGTCTGCTCCTGCCCGTTCTTCAGAAGGGACGCAGCAAAGCTCTGGATATCAGCTGTGCTGCCAATCTCAAACAGATGGGAACCCTCTTCGCCCTTTATGCCGATTCCAACGATCAGTTCACCCCGCCCTATGAGGCAACCTGCGGTACGGTAACCTATGCGAAATGGCAGGATTTTTTTCTCCCGCTTCTGCAAAAACCATTCAAGTACAACCATGACTCCTGGAAATACAAGGAGTTTTACTGTCCGGCGCAGAAACCGCTCAAAAGCACACGAATGCACTACGGAATAAATGGATATATTACAACGCCGACACAGCGGGCTTTCTTCATCCGCTTGAAACGGCCTTCCGCACGCCATCTGGTTTCCGACATCGAAAAAATGCCTGAAACCTACTGGGACTGGAAACCGACCGCTCTCTATCGCGGATCCAAAGTGAATCCGAGCATTTCGCCGGATGGAGTCTCATCGCGCCATTTTAACCGCTTCGGTGCAAATGTTCTTTTCGCGGATTTGCACTTGCAGTGCATGAAAATTTCACAAATTCCTGTCAACGGCAACAATTATTTCTTCGGTCAATATACGGAAGATTGAGCACAGGACTCCTCTAAAAAACAGAGATCCTCAGAAATCCAGAGCTATTCCCCTTCCAGATAAGAATCTCTGCGGGGGAAATCTCTCTGCCTTTGTCTTTTTTTCATCTCTTCTGCACTCTTTTTCCGCTTCCACTGCAGAATGACAGGAGATGATCATTTTCATTTGCATTTTCCTTCCGATGGGTGTAATTTATTTTATATGACACGTGACATATAAAAACAGGAGAAGAGGTTGATGCTCCGGAAAAAACCAACGGCCAGAGATGTTGCCGAACGAGCGGGTGTTTCCCGTTCTCTGGTTTCCATGTATCTGCGGAAGAATCCGAATCTGTGGATCTCGGAACAGACTCGAAAACGTCTTGATGAAGCAATTCGGGAACTGGGATATCGTCCAAATCGTTCGGCTCAGATTCTGAGAGAGGGAAAATCCCGGGTTGCAGGAGTCGTTTTAGGCGGAATCTCAGGAACCTTTGCGTCCTGTCTTTCTGAAGCTCTCATGGAAAAGATGGAGGATGCAGGGTATCGCATCATCCTTGGAATCACCCGCTATGATCCGGAACGGGAACGCCGGGTTCTGGAATCCATGATGAATCAGGAAATGGATGTTCTGTTTTACACGCTCGAACCGGAATATGTCAAGGATCTGCTTCTGCAATGTGCCGAATCCATTCCGGTTGTAATCTCGGAAAAACGTCCGAACCTTCCCTTTCACAGCGTCTGTTTCGAACTGGAAGGAGCTTTCCAGAAGGCGCTTCGGTTTCTGGACGGGCAAAATGTAAGACGAGTCGCTCTGATGACCAACCGGATCGGATTCGGAGAACAGGAATTTTTCGCGCTGAAAGGAAAAGATTGTCCGCAGCTGCGCTCCTTCCGATTCGATACGTCAGCGGGGAACAATGATATTCCGTTGCAGGAGCTATTGCGATTTGCTCCGGATGCGGTGATCTCTCCCCTCGGAATTCAGACCGAAACAGTGCGACGGGAACTCGGTTCCAGAACACTCTGGATCGACTCCTGGAGCCTTCCGTTTCAACGCCAGGAAGAGGGATTTCATCCGGCAGGAACGATTGTCCGCCCCTTCCGCCAATACGTGGAAACTCTGTCCAACGCACTTCTGGAGGCAATTCAGTTTCCCGAACGGACACCGCGCAACTGGAGCATCCCGGCAGTCTTTCTTCAGCAGAAGGAACAATTCGAGCTCCGGGAAAAGCTCTTGAGGGAACCTTATTTTCAATCGTTTGGATATTAGAAAACGGAAATTCTTATGGAGGAAGCTATGAATTCAGTCATTCCGATCTGGGGAAGATGCGTAAAAGAGGCGTTTTTCCGCAGGAAATTCACGCTGGAAGAAAAGGTATCCCGCGGAGTTATTCGGATTTTTGCGGACACCGGATACGAACTGTTTCTGAACGAGCGTCCGGTCGCCATCGTTGATGAGTGGAACAATACCCGTGATTACGATGTAACACCGTTTCTGAAGGCAGGAGAAAATCTGGTCGCGGTGCACGGACTGAATCATTCCGGGCACCGTGGGTTTTCATTTGAGCTCTGCTGCAACGGAATACCGGTTCTTGTTTCCGACGGGAGCTGGCGGGCTGCTGACCGCGAAATCTGGGACTGGCAGAGAATTTGTTTTGACGATCAGTTCTGGCCTGCGGCGCAGGAACTGCCGCTTCAGCATGCGGGACTGCCTCAGTGGCGCGGTCATGCGGGCGACCGGCCGGAAAAAGTGATTCCGTATCTGGCAGGATCCCCTTTCTTTCCAGGTGCAATCCCTAAAGCGGTCCGTTCGCCGTTCTATGGAAAGACAAAACGGAAGAGAGAGGTGATTTCTCCGGAGATCCTCAAAGTAATCGGCGATGAATACCGAATCAGCAGGAATGCCACGCCCAAAGAACAGATTCTTCCAGCGGCCTGGCCCGAAGTTGATGGCTGTGCACATGGATCAGACGGAGTGTTCCGTCTGACAGGAACGTCGCGATACGAAGGACCTTTTTTCTTTATCGATTTCGGAGAAGAGACCGTCGGGCACCTGCGTTTCCGGACAGAATCTTCATCCGGACCGGTCCGGGTACGAATCCGTTACGGGGAAATGCTGGCGGAATGCGTTTCCGAACCGGCAAGAGATCAACTTCTGCACCGGATGCTCGTGGAAGAGATCATGCTCGGCAGCGGAGTACAGGAATGGGAAAGCCGTATGAGAGTCGGATTCCGATTCGTACGAGTGGAACTGTTCGATTCTCCGGCAGAAGTGGAATTTTCCAGATTTTCCGTTCGCTCTTCGCTTTATCCGGCAGAGTACCGCGGATATTTTCACTGTTCCGATCCTCTACTCAACCGGATCTGGGAGGCGGGACGGAAAACACTGCATCTCTGCATGCAGGAATACTATCTGGACGGAATCAAGCGGGATCGCTTTCTCTGGGTCGGCGACGCCCGCACGGAAGCTCTTTACAACTATTATCTTTTCGGAGATCAGGAGCTGTTCCGATTCTGCTGGGAAGAGCTCGCGTCCGTACAATATGCCGATGGAGCAATTCCTTCGGAAATGGGAGAAGGAGCATCCCTCCTCTGGGACTATGTCGCCTGGTGGGTTATCGCATTCCATGACTACCGGCTCTTCACAGGCGATGATGTGTTCCCTCTTCAGCTTCGTAACAATCTCTATGCCGCTGTGGACTGGCTCGCCGCACGGGCCGGAACTGATGGAAAAATCAATCTTCCGGAAAATCCATATCCCTCCTGGATGATCGTTTTGAATAAAGCGGTCGGCCCCTCCCCGTTCCTGAATCTGCTCTATCTGCGATCTCTGCAAACCGCTCTGGAAATTGCCGACTTATCCGGGGATTCCGAAGCGAAATCCCGGTATCGGAGTCTGCTTGAGCAGACGGAACCGGCGGTTCAAGATCTGCTGCGCAAACATCCGCTTTCGGAAGAAGACGGACTGCAAAGCTCCTCCACAGGACTCTATGAAATTCTGGAGCACTGGTTCGCTCAGGGCAACAGCAGAACGGCGCTGGAATCCATCCGTAAAAACTGGGGGAATCTTCTTGACTCCGGAGCTGATACACTGTACGAGGGATTCTATGCTCCGGATGGGAAATACCCTTCCGTGAACGATCCGAAAGAAAAACGTCGTTTCATCAGTTTCTGCCACGGCTGGACCGCGGGCCCGTGCGCACTGCTCCCGGCGGAAATTGCAGGAATCAAACCTCTGGAACCGGGGTTCCGACGCTTCCGCGTCGCGCCAAGAATGGAAGACCTTTCCGAAGTAAAAACTGTCGTACCGACTCCACACGGAGAGATCGCTCTCGCCATCACCAGTTCAGAACTCCATCTGCTTGTTCCGCAAGGAACCATTGCAGAGCTGGAACTTCTCTCCCCGATTCCGCTGCGGAAGAGTCTGAAAGCCGGAAGCTATCGGATCTCCCTGCTTTCCGCAGAAAACGGTATGCAGGACTCTTCCCCGCAGATCCATTGAAACGCGAAAATAAAAAAGCCGCCGGAAACGGCGGCCTGGTATTTCTGAATCGGAAGATTTTATTTGGCGTATGCCTCAACTTCCCAGAGAGAATATCCATACCGTGTGGTCCGCGACACCCCCTGGATCCGGATGTAACGAGCTTCCTGCGGTTTGATTTTGATGGTCTCCACTGCACCTGATTTTCCATCTTTCTTGCGGAAAACTTCCGTAAAGTTCTTTCCATCCTGCGAGAACTGGACGGCATATTCCTTTCCGGCGGCCTGTTCCCATCTCAGGACAAGTCTTCCAAGTGTTTTTGCGGATCCGAGGTCCAGCATCAGCCATTCGTTGTCCTTGCGATTCGATCCCCAGCGGGTGTTGTTTCTGCCATCAACGGCATTGGCCGGGACCAGATTCCGCTCCGTAGAACTGGCTGTTGCTTTGGCTCCGAACGCAAGATTGTCAGTCGCGGGATAGACCATCATCTCCCAGAGAGAGTAGCCGAACTGCGAAGCACGTTTCTTCCCGAGAATACGAATATAACGGGTCTCACGGGGCTTGATCCGGATGATTTCACGGGCACCGCGTTTTCCGTTGGTCACGGTATAAACATCTGTAAAGTTTTTACCGTCGTTGGAAAACTGCACAACATAATCCCTTCCGGCAGCGGCTTCCCAGTCAAGACGGATCTGCCCGACCATCTTCGGCTGGCCGAGATCCAGCATGAACCATTCGTTGTCATTGCGTTTGGAAGACCAGCGGGTATTGCCCCGCCCGTCGATTGCCTTGCCGGGCTCGTACTGTGCGGATTCAGAAGAACTCGCAGTCGCAACAGCTCCTTTTGCAAGATTCACCATTTCATCCGCGAACAGCCCGCAGGCCGCGGCGGAAGCGAAGGCCAGAACAGCCAACATCATTTTTCTCATAATATCGATTCCCTTTCCGGACGTTTCTTTGGTTAAACGCCCTTTAAAAATATAACAATCAAATCCAATTTTGTCAAGATGGAAAACACACTCCGAACCGGGGAATCAATGATCCGTCAGAATCCGCACATCCTCTTTTTTGGAATTCCGCCGCAATAACCGTTACGGTACAAGAAGTTGATCAAAGACCATCAGTGCCAGACGGGTGCCGAAGGAATCCAGTTCCACTTTCGACCAGTCCGGCATGGAAGAATCCTCCGAAAAAAGAAACGGCATCAGCAGATACTGAGGAATCCAGGCACCCGTTACCTCTCCGCGGGAATTCCGTTTCATGGCAGCAATACAGAAACGTCCGTTTCCATTGTCCAGCTCGAACAGGGGAATCACCGAACCATCCCCCGTCCGGATGGCAATATTGGAAAAGGGCTTGTTCCATCCTGCCGGTGTATTCGGATTATCCTTGAATGCAAACGACTCTTTCCCAAAAAGACCGGCAAACGCTTTCGCAGGAAGAATCCGCATTTTGCTGATCCGATCCTGATTCGCCCGGCCATAGGCGGAGGAAACTGGAATTTCGCCGTTCTCCCTGCGCTCAAAAAAAGGCGCCAGACCGGTCAGATTCAAATCCGATCTACCCCCAATGACAACCATTTTTCCTCCGCGGGCAACATATTTTTTCAGAGCTTTTGATACAAAACCGGGCGCTCCGGCATTTGAACAGAGAACAATCACGGGAATCTGTTCCGGAGAGGGTACCGAGTTTTTCAGATCATACATGGGAATCGCCTGCACGGATTTCCCGTTTTTCAGAAGGGTCCGGCCGAGCGAGCCGATCAGAAATTTGGAGCCGAATCCTAGAAACGACTGATTCATTGCATAGGTGGCTTCACAAATCAATCCAATTGTCCTGGGACTTCCTTTTCCGTTCCGCACGTCAAACAATCCCGCATAAATAGCATCCGTCCGAGGATCGCGCTGTTCGAGCTTTTTACTTCTGCGCCGCTCGTATTCCGGGCGGAGTGCGCTGGATTTCTCACTCTCCGGCAGAGCGGCAAACGCCTTCGCGTCAAAATCGGAGGGCTTGAGAGCCAGGGGCTCCCCGGAAGAGGCAAGACGCCATGCCGAACAGATGGCATTGACACCGATTCGAGTCTGATAAGCCGCGACATCCGCCATTGCATTCAGAGCTGCATCGGATGGGGTTCCATCGGGATTGACAAGCGCAAGAAGATTCTCTCGGGAACACATGTAAGCATTGCTGTCGATCTCTTCCAGCATCAGCTTGAGAACTGTTTCCCGAAGGTTCTCCCTTCCTCCATCGGGACGAAACGCGGAAAGACGTTCTGCAATTTTTTCTGCCAGCTTCCCGTTTTTCCGCATCATCGAAAGATCCAGATCCGCATGCGGATAACGGATGTGGCGATAACGGGTATAGGTCAGAAAATGGATCAGAGGAGCGTGATTGAACGCATTGGCATCAGCGATTCCGTGCAGCAGAACTCCGGCAAAAAATGCAGCTGCCTCATACTGTTTTTCACGGAACGCGCGAACCAGCAGAAAAAATGCAACGCCCTTCCCGGAATCGCTGTGGAACTGATAACAGGTTCGAATCCGGGTCTCGTTCAGAAAACGGGAGGCTTCGGGACCGATCAGATTCCGGATTTCCGGGGCGATCTCCTTCTGCGAATCAGGATAATGGGACCAGCGGGTCCGGAACTCCTTTTTTACCGCATTGTTCCAGTGCGAGGTGATTTCATCTGGAAGATGTTTCAAAACCAGACCGGCATGATCGTCATGTCCGCTGCCCCAGCCGAAGAGTGTCAGGCAGATCGTCAGGACGAGAAGAACAGCAAATCCTTTTTTCATATTTTCTCCTTTTCTTTTCAGCGGGAAAGTTCCGGTTTTCCCCAGTAGGCATGGTTCCGCCAGAAACTGGACCCGTTGTTTGCATCAAGCACTTTCAGAGTAATGGATGAGGCGGAACCAAGTTCCACGGAAACAGCGGAGGCATCCATCTCCGCAGTCATGCGTCCGCTGCTCCAGACACACTCTCCATCCAGCAGAACGCGGAACTCCGCGGCGCCGCCGACGGCAAGTGTGGCGTGCATTCCGGCAAATGCCGTAAAGCGTTGAAATACATTCTGCGGTAGAATCCAGGTCATATAACAGCAGCGTTCGCCGTTCATTCCGCTGTGCGGGAGCATGCCAAGTCCGGGAAGAGTTTCAATATGACCGCTGATCCGAAGCTGTCCGGGAATTACGGGGGCATTGTTCGGAGGAACGTCACGATTGCCGTCCGGAACCGCGCCGCCGTAGACAAGATCATGAAACTCTTCCAGAGGCGGCATCTTTCGGAGATCCGCCGGAGGAAGCTCCCCGATTTCCCCGCTGGCGATCCGAATCGCCGAATACAGTGCATTGGCTGTCAGTTCCGCTGCGATTGTAACAGGTTCCGCAGCAAGGGATTCTGCTTTTTTCAGATCATTTTCAAACAGAGCCTGAATGGTAGGAACGATGAATCTCCGACAGTATACGACAGCAGTCTGCGCATCGGAGGCGATTTTCCAGGCGGCCTCAGCTTCGGAGGCTCCGAGAAGACGCGGAGGCGGAAGCGGACCGCACTCGCCGTTGACCGCTTCCACGGAGGTGTGATAATGAAAATTTTTCAGATATGGACGATCCGGAACAGGAAGCATCTGACTCAGAAAAACATTGTTGGAATCCGGTCCAATATGGGCAGGCTGAGTTGCATCGCCCATGGCATGGCTCAGACAGCCGGCAAATTTGATGAAGTCGCAAGAATTGTTCTCTCTCAAAGCCCCCGTCATCCGTTTCAGCAGCCAGGTATAGATCCCAATTCGTTTCAACTGTTCGGAGGGCGGGGCCGGAAAAAAATGAAGCATCCGCGCCCCCGTTTCTTCCGGATAGAGGGTGTATTTTTCCCAGTCGGGATCGATCTGCCGTTTCTGTTCTGCAGGACGGGTCGGATCATCGAAATAATCCGGATAGTTCCCGACGTTTCCAACCAGTTCCAGAGGCAGATTCAAAGATTCCCGCATCTCCTCCGGCAGAGAAAGATAGGCACCGATCATAATTTTCGGATGCGAAAGACCATTCATGGCAGCAACTCCCTGATTTTGGAAATGGAAGGAACCAAAGACATGCCGTCCATGACACGTCCGTCATTGCGGCCATCGCGGTTCAGGAGGAAACAGCGGCGGATGCCTTCGGAAAATGGAAGGAGACAGTCATCGTTGAAATTATCGCCAAGCGTGCAGAGAGTTTCCAGCGGACGTCCTGTCAGAGGAATCACTTTCTTCCAGAACAGCGGATCCGCCTTCATCGCCTGCATCTGTGTGGCACCGAGAAATGCTGTGAAGATCGTTTCCGGATGACGGAATCCGGCAAGTCTCAGCTTATGGCGGATTCCATCGGGCGGATTGTTGCTGGTAATGAAAAATGAGGCCCCGCGCCGTTTCCATTCGGCAAAAATCTCGTACAAATCCGTCTCCGCCGGCTGCAGGTATACGGATTCCACCTCGAAGGCATATTCCCAGAAGAGGTCCGGATCGATATTGAGATGTTCCAGGAAGGTCTTCCAGCTCCACCAGGCGACTGTTTTTCTCACAAGATCAATTTTCGAATCGACCGTTTCGGGAGGCATCTTTTTTTCCTCGACAGCATACTTCCGAATCACATGAATCACTCCGGAGGTGGATCGAGGGACCGTACATCCCGGTTTAAATGTAATGAGGGTATCATCAATATCCGTCAAAAAGCTCAGGTTCATTTCCGTCATCTCCTTTTTATCCCGATTCATTTTAGACGCTTCTCTCCCCTGTGTCAAGAGAAGGAACAGCCCTATCCGGAAAAAGCAGAAAAAAAAGAGCACAACAAGTCGAATGTGTTATAAAAACAATAACACTATCGGAAACCCCGCCTTAATTTCACCCGGAGCATTGAAAAAAAGGAAAACGATGGTATGTTTCTCCGAATATTATGGAAATTAGCAGAACAGACGCGGTGAAATAATTATGGCAGGCGAATCGGAGGAACACATTCTGGTGATTGAGGCGGGACGGACTCATTCGCGATATCTGCGTGATCTCTGGCTGTACCGGGAGCTGTTTCTGATTCTGGCGTGGAGAGATATCATTGTCCGATACAAACAGACGGTGATCGGAATAACCTGGAGTATCATACGTCCGCTTCTCGGAATGATCGCCTTCACGATTGTATTCAGTAAAATTGCGAACCTGCCCTCGGATCAGATTCCATATCCGCTGACGGTGTATGCGGCAATGCTGGTCTGGCAGTTTTTCAGCAACACGGTCTCTATTGGGAGTGAATCGCTGCTGAACAATTCGAATCTGATCTCGAAGGTCTATTTTCCGCGTCTGATCATCCCGTCGACAAGCATGACGGTAAGTTTGACGGACTTTCTGATTTCGGCAGTTGTGTTCATTCCGCTTTTTTTCTATTATCGTTTTCTTCCGGACTGGAAAGTCATATTTCTGCCGTTATTTATTTTTCTAACGGTAATGGTTTCTCTCGGAGTGACTTACATCATTTCGGCGTTGAATGTCAAATTCCGGGATTTCCGTTTTGCGGTACCATTTGCGATGCAGCTGGGGATGTATATTTCACCGGTCGGCTTCATCAGTTCGGTGGTACCGGGGAAATGGCGGCTGCTGTTCAGTCTGAATCCGCTGGCGGGAATTATTGACGGGGTCCGCTGGTCGCTGTTCGGGACTCCGTTATATCTGCCCTCAGTGGTGATGTCGATTGTGATCTCCTTTCTGCTCCTCGTGGGCGGATATTTCATCTTTCGTTCCATGGAGCGCGAATTCGCGGATGTGATCTGATGAGCAAGCCTATTATTTCCGTGGAACATCTCAGCAAATATTATGAGATCAGTCATCAGAAACGAGGTGTGGATACGTTTGTCGAATCGGCAACCGCATTCGGAAAAGGTCTGATCGAACGCATCCGTCATCCCTTCAGCCCGAATCGGGTTCATGTTGATCTGGAAGAATTCCATGCGCTGGATGATGTATCCTTTGAAATTGAACAGGGGGACCGGGTTGGAATCATCGGACGGAACGGAGCAGGCAAATCGACGCTTTTAAAATTATTGAGCCGAATCACGGAACCAACCAGGGGACGTATTATTATGCGCGGACGTGTAGCCAGTCTTCTGGAAGTCGGAACGGGATTTCATCCGGAATTGAGCGGACGGGAAAACATCTATCTGAACGGAGCGATTCTGGGAATGAAACGCACGGAAGTGAAAGCGAAATTTGACGAGATTGTGGATTTTTCCGGTGTGGAAAAATTTCTGGATACTCCGGTTAAACGCTATTCCAGCGGTATGTATGTCCGATTGGCGTTCGCGGTGGCGGCGCATCTGGAACCGGAAATTCTGCTGATTGACGAGGTCCTCGCCGTCGGAGATTCCGAATTCCAAAAAAAATGCATTGCCAAAATGAACGACATCTCCGCCCATGAAGGACGGACCATCCTGTTTATTAGCCACAATATGCTGGCCATAAAAGAGTTGTGTAAAACAGGAATTCTTCTGAAAGAAGGAAAATTATTTCAGACGGGCCCGATGGCTTCGATTCTTGAAACCTATCAAGGTCTTATCAAAGGAACATAATATGATTTCGGAAAATCTATCGGATTTCATTTCCCCGGCTTTTCAAAAAAATAATATTCCTGTTGTTTTTGCCACTGATGAAAACTGGGGAATTTTTCTTTCTGTTGTAATAAAATCAATCCTTGAAACATCCTCTGAATCAAATAACTATGATCTCATTGTTCTGGAAGAGCAACTTTCTGAAGATGTGAAAAAAAAATTACAATTTGTCATTAAAGACAAATCAAATTTTTCGCTTCGCTTCATTAATATGACTCCCTATCTAAATAATATAGGAAGAGAACTTTTTCCAGAAAAACGAGAATGGACAATTGCAACGTACTATCGTTTATTTATCCCTGTAATCTTTCAGAACTATGAAAAAGTCATCTATCTGGACACGGATGTAATCCTCTTAAAAGATATCTCTTTACTATACCTGACGGACTTGGAGAATAACTATCTCGGTGCAGCCGTTGATGTCGCAGCAACCAGTCTGACTTTTCATAAGGACTTCATGAAAAAATTTAATCTGCAAGGAGAATATTTCAATGATGGGATCCTTGTTTTTAATATACATAACGATCTTGACCTGCTACCAAAGAGCATTCAATGTCTCCAAACTCACAAAGATCTGCCTGCGGTTGCACAAGACGTCAATAATATTGTATGTTATAAAAAAATCAAAAAACTGCCTCTTGCATGGAATTTTTTCAATTATGAGGATCCCAAGAGCTGGTTCAGCAGAGCTCCTTTTGAAACATCTTATATCAAAGAATACTTGGCTCTTGACTTGACACATATTAATTTGATACACTATGTAGGTTGCAAACCATGGAAATATCCAGCAGCAAAATATGCTGATTTATGGTGGAATTATGCAAATCAACTTCCATTTTCAAATGCCATTCATGAAAAATCCTATCCTTTTCAAATCAAACACTTACAAAAACTTTTGAAGAAGAGTGAAGAACAACGAAAACTCATAGAGAATTCTTTTTTCTGGAAAATTACTTTTCCTGCAAGAAAATTCTATGATTTTCTTTTTTTAGATAAGGAATAACTGAACTTATGAGTAATATTGTACCGGCTTTTCAAAAAAATAATATTCCTGTTGTTTTTGCCACTGATGAAAATTTTGTTCTCTATTTATCCGTGGCATTGAAATCTCTGGTGGAACATTCCACTCCAGCACATAATTATGATATCATTATTCTGGAGGAACATCTGAATGCGGAACATAAAAAGATGCTCCAATCTGTTCTGAATCAGGACAATTTTTCATTGCGTTTCATCAATATGACGCCCTGGATTGAAAAACAAGGCAGAGATCTATTTTATCTTCACAGCCATTTTTCAGTTGCAACCTATTATCGGCTATTCATTTGTGACATTTTGAAAAATTATGAAAAAATTATCTATCTGGATGGCGATATCATTATACTGACAGATCTTGCGGATTTATTTCAATTTGATCTCGGAACAAATTATCTTGGAGCAACAAGAAATCTGGCATATATCTTTTCCGGCAAAGACTATGTCCAGACTGTTTTGGGGATGTCATCCGTTGAAAACTATTTTCAGGCCGGAGTTCTTCTCCTTTCTTTGCAGAATATGAGAGAAGATCATTTATCAGCCGCATTCCTGCGTCGTTTAAAAGAAATAAAACAGCCCCAGACCGTAGATCAGGACATTCTGAATTCCGTTTGCGAGGGACATGTTTTATTTCTGCCGCAAGAATGGAACTATCGCTGGCAGCATGGAGACATCTTATCGCAAAATGCAGCAAAACGTCCGGATATCTTTCAAACATATCAAGATGCTGAAAAAAATATGAAAATCATCCACTATGCCAGCACATTAAAACCTTGGAATTCTCCCGAAGAAAAATTCTCCAATCTCTGGTGGCAATATGCGGAGAAAACCAGCTTCTACCATCAAATTTATTACAGTTCTCTATGTAAGCAGATTCTCTTCCTGAAAGAGAAAAATCAGATATTGACTAATGAATTGCAGAAAATACACAATTCCCTTTCTTGGAAAATAATGCAGCCCTTGCAAAAAATACACTATTTTTTAACGAAAAAACTACCGTCTATTTTCTATTGGAAAAAGACTTTCTTTTAAGAACCCTATCTATTAAGGAGTCTCTTCTTCATGATACTTCTACGAATTATGGGAGGACTTGGAAATCAAATGTTCCAATACGCCGCGGGTAAAGCTCTGGCTGAGCGGCTGCATCAATCCCTGTATCTTGATCTGTCCTGGTTTCAAAATCCGGGAGCTTCCACTCCCAGAGACTTCTCTCTGTCGCATTTCAAAGCAATTACTGATAAAATTGCAACACCCGAGGAAATTCGTTTTTTCTTCCCTGAAACAATCTGGAAACGGATTCAACGACGTTTATTTATTCATTCCATTCTAAAACCAAAAATGGTTTTTCTGGATGAAACAAAACACTCCTATATCAACCGGATGCCAAAACTGAATAAAAGCATGAATATCCATATGACTGGTTACTGGCAATCTGAATTCTACTTCCGGGATTCTTCCACAACAATCCGTTCTTTATTTTCGCTTGAACCTCCAACCGATTCAAAAAACCGGGAACTTTTTGAAAAACTGAATTCAGGAAATCATTACATCAGTCTCCATATCCGCCGTGGTGACTACATTACCAATCCTGTTGCGGCTGCAAGGTTAGGCAATATCTGTTCTAAAGAGTATTATCAAAGCGCCATCAACAGACTTCTTAGAACCTATCCCTAAATAACAGCAAGTTTTCGATAAATTATAACCGTTGCGGCAA
>CAJKAR010000002.1 GCA_905197955.1 uncultured Lentisphaeria bacterium
GTCTCGCCGCTGGACCGCGACAAGGACACAGTCCTTGACCCGAGAAAAATGCTTGCGCATTTTTCCGTAATCAGAGACGGGATCCCAATTCGATCTTATAGATCAAATCGCATGTATCCGGACTCGGCAGGGAGTACAGGGATAACAAATCCAGGCGGAAAGGATGCCGCGGAGCCTGGAGCAGAAACAGTTCAAGCAACTCCTGCAGATCGCGCGGCGGCTTGCGCAGTTTCAAGGTGCAATGAGGATGAAATGGATAGGGAGATGGTTCAAAGCGTAAACCGCAATTCGAGACAATTTCATGAGCTCGGAAAAAGGGCGTGTTGTCAATCAGGTTCAGAAAGTAGATGTCTGTGTTTTCGAACCGTTCGACATTCCCGAATTCCGCATAGAACGGTTCGATCTGCGCCGCAGCTTTTTGCAGACATGCAGTAATGGTTTCGAAGCTCTGACCAGGGGAAAGAAAACCGGTTCCGCAGGAGCCTGTCAATGTGATTTCGGCAGGCAGAAGAGAACGCTCTTCATCGAAACGCGCCCGCATGGCCCGAATCCATTCGGCCATCGGCGAGGGCACGTCGAGTACGATGTAAGTCGGATTGACCAGTTCTTTTCCCACAGCGGAACCTCTTTTGTTCAGCCCTTGTTGAGCGATTGCAGCGAGTGACGGATAATATTCTCAACCGACCGCTCTTTCTCCGGGAGCGAATTTGCAACATCCACCACGCATTTCTGAATCTTGACTCTCTGAAAACCGAGTTTTTCCAGCGCCATGATGGCGTCTTCGGTATTCCGGTCAATCACAGCGGAAGAAGCTGCTCCGGCAGAGAATTCCGCGGAAGGATCCATTTCGCGGATCTTATCGCGGAGTTCGACAATCATTCGTTCTGCGGATTTCGGTCCCACTCCGTTGATTTTTTTCAAGGATTTCACATCCGCCGAGAGAATCGCCTGGCAGAAGGAAGGAATGTTCATGCTGCTGAGAATGTTCAGGGCCGTTTTGGCTCCGATGCCGTTGACCATGTTGAGCAGATTGAAGATTTTGAGTTCACGCTTTGTAGCAAAACCGTAAAGACTCATGTCGTCTTCGCGCACGACAAGAACGGTGTGAAGAGTGACTTCCTCACCGACCTTCGGGAGTTTGTCATAGGTGCAGATCGGAATGAAAACGCTGTAACCGACCCCGGCACACTCGACCAGAGCTTCCGTGAAGGAAGCCTCCGCAAGCGTTCCCCTGAGACGTGAAATCATGATGTCAGCTCCGTTTTGAAAGGATATCCATGGAAATGTCGGCGGACTTGACGGAATGGGTCAGAGCTCCGACGGAAATGAAATCGACTCCCGTCTCTGCCACTTCCGGAATCCGTGGCAGAGTCATATTGCCGCTTGCCTCCAGTTTTGCCCGGTGCGCGGTGATGCGGACCGCCTCGGCCATATCCGCTGTGGACATATTGTCGAGCAGAATGTATTCCGCTTTGGATTCCAGCGCTTCAGGCAGTTCCGCCAGAGAATCGATTTCGACTTCCACCTCCAGGTCGGGATACTGTTTGCGGGCGCGTTCGACGGAGCGGAGGATTCCGCCGGTACCGCCGAGTCCGGCCAGTTCGCGATGATTATCCTTGATCATGATCCGGTCGAACAATCCGATTCTGTGGTTCTGTGCGCCGCCGACTGCAACGGCATATTTTTCCAGATTTCTCCAGCCGGGCGTGGTTTTACGGGTGTCGAGAATGACGCTTTTATCGCCTGCCGCCTCCTGGTAGCGATGAGCCGCTGTGGCACTTCCGCTGAGGCGCTGCATGAAGTTCAGCGCAGTGCGTTCTCCGGTGAGAAGGGAACGCGCTTTGCCGGAAACCTTCGCCATGATGGTTCCTTTTTTACAAAAATCACCTTCTTTGACAAGGTTTTCCCAGACGATGGAGGGATCGACTGTCTTCATCAGTCGTTCTGCAACATTGAGACCGCAGCAGATGCAGTCTTCTTTTGCAAGGAAGACGGCATCAACGATGAGGGAGTCGTCGATGACCGAATTCGTCGTTGTATCCCCTCTGTCACCGAGGTCTTCTTCGAGCGCCATTTGAATGAGTGCATCCACTCTGTTCCAGTCGATTTCAGGTATCCTGTTCATTTTCCTGCATCCCCGTTGTACATTCTTGAGATTGGTTTGATGGAAACGGCTCTTCCAGTGGCGAGTTCGTAGGAGACGACGGCGCCGTCGAGCCGGATGTTCTGTTCGCAGACCGGAAGCCGCTGAGGCATTCCCGTTCGGAATTTCCGGACGACGGCTTCTGTGTCGCGTCCGAGGATGGAGTTGTTTGCTCCAACCATTCCGGCATCGGTCAGGAACGCGGTTCCGCCGGGAAGAATGCGCGCGTCGTTTGTCTGCACATGGGTGTGCGTGCCGATGACCGCTGTGACTTTGCCTGCCAGCATCCATGCGAGCGCTGCCTTTTCGCTTGTGGCTTCGGCGTGAATATCGATCACGATGCATTTACAGGTGACAGGGATCTGTTTCAGGATCGTTTCCGCCGTTTCAAACGGGCAGTAGGCGGATTCCTTCATGAAGACTTTGCCGAGAAGAGATATCACCGCAATCTCTCCGCCTGCGGGGTTCCGAAAGCGTTTCCAGCCGATTCCCGGCTGAAGATTCGAATAGTTCGCCGGACGGACCAGATTCGGAATATCGCGGATTTCCGATTCGAACGTTTTCTGATCCCAGGTGTGATCGCCGGAAGTGAATACATCGGCGGAAGGCATTTCCTTGAGACAAGCCGCTGTCATTCCGGATCCGTTTGCGCAGTTTTCCGCGTTGACAATGACAAACGACGCGTTGAATTCGCGTTTCAAATCCGGGACCAGATCCCGGACTGCATTTCGTCCACCTTTTCCGACCACATCGCCGATAAACAGAAAATTCAATACTGCACCGCTCATTTTTCTTTCCCTGGAAGTTGATTTCTTTCCTTATCAATATAATCTGCGATTGTCTCTTCTTCAACCCGAAAACTGTTTTTCTCTGGACTTCTCCGCGCTGGGGCTTCCTGTACAGCGGGAAATCACTGTGGGGGTGAATAAATAAAAAAAATGATTTTTTTTATGGAAAAGGTGTTGACTAAGTCACGAAAATGTTGTATAATGAAGAAAGAATGAGGAGAAACGATTCTTGGAGAATAAATACACACAGGTAAGGAATTATGTGCTTGGCCTTCTGGAACGCGGGAAGCTGACGGGGGAAGGAAAACTGCCGGGGGCACGGGAACTGGCCTCTCAGCTAGGGATCTCGCTTCTGACCGTGCAGAACGCGTTGGAGACGCTGGTGAATGAGGGAGTTCTGCGCGTGATTCCGCGACAGGGGACGTTTGCTGATCCTGCATGGGAAAGTCGGATTCTCCAGAGCAACGTCAGTTTTTATATGCCGGAGAAACATCTTCCGTGGAGTTTTCTATTTCGGGAAATTGTGGCGGAGCGCCTGCCTCAGCTTCATCTGACTCATCGCATGCGGAACGGGATTTTTGAGATTCGTCCGACGCTTGACGTTCAGATCCGTCACAAGGCGTATCTTGATGCGGAACCGTTTTTCCGGAAATGCTGTTCGAATCCGGATGAATTTTTCGATATTCCGCTCGAAGCGTTTTATTACGGGAAAAAGCTGGCCGGTATTCCGCTGCTGTTTTCGCCGCGTGTTTTGTTTGTTAATTTGAAAATGCTGGAACAGGCAGGATGTCCGGTACCGGAACCTGATTGGATGTGGGAGGATTTTCTGGAGTGTATCCGGATCCTTCTGAAGACCTTTGCTCCGGAATGTGTGTTTCATTGGAGTCCTGCGTATTTCCTCTGGATGAATTTTGTACTGAGAGCCGGAGGCGCGCTGATTGATCCGTCGGCTCCTGATCCGGTTCTGATTGATTCTGAAAAGACGCGTCTCGGTTTGCAGCTCTTCCGGGATTTGAGGCGTCTTCTGGAGAAGAACGGCTCTTACCATCCCCAGGGAATTTATGCGTTTGAACATGGGAAACTTGCATTTATGGTGGATGCACGTCAGGCGGTCGGTCGCCTTCTCAAGACAGGAATGAACGGCTGGACTACGCTTCCGCTTCCTCACATTTCCGGCGGGTGCGATACGACTATTCAGGCAACGGAACTTCTCTGCATTCGAAAGGAATGTGTCAATCTGGATACGGCGGAACAGCTCGTGAATCTGCTCCTTTCCGAAGAGTTTCAGGATCATATTGCAGATCTCGGCTATGGCATTCCGCTCCGGAAATCTTCCGCGGAGCGTTCCCTCGCGACCACTCTGCCGGGGAATGATCTTTTCCGTGCGGAACTCAAAAACATGTGTTCCCGTTATTATCTTGATTCCGAGGAACTTGCGGCTCTTGTTTCAACGGGAATCGGAGAACTGCTTACCGGGAATCAGGATATCGAGCAGGGAACTGCGGAACTCGCGGATTTGGTCCGTTCCTATTTCCGTATCCAGCGGAAAACGGCGCTTGCTGAACAAATTACAGAAGAAAGAGTTTCTATCTATGAAAGAGGTGCATGAATGAAACGAATTTTTACATTAATAGAGCTTCTGGTTGTGATTGCTGTTATTGCAATTCTGGCATCCCTTCTTCTTCCTGCCTTGAATTCGGCAAGAGAGAAGGCTTCTAAAATTTCCTGTGCGGGGAATTTAAAGCAGATCGGACAGGCTTTCCTGATGTATGCTCACGACAATGATGACAATTTTCCTCCGGATCGAGATTACGGTTCTCCGGAAAAATACTGGAGTCATCTCTCAAAAAAGAACGGATTTTTTACTCCTTATCTTGGAGAGCTGCCTGTCGCGTATTCGTTTGCGATCAACCGGTCCGCCAACAAATACCGCTGCCGTTCCTACCGCAATGACGATACCTCCATGTATCTTTACGGATACAGTTCCCACTTTTTCAACACGTTTCTGATGGGAGGACCGGAGGTTCGGAAAATCAATCGGATCAAGAGTCCGTCCAAAGCCCTTCTTGTCGGTGAAGTTTCCAATGCCTACGGCCACATTTCCTATTACGATCCGCTGAATCCGGAGGGACAATCGACCATGGATCTCCGTCACTCGGGAATGAGTGCCAATACGCTCCATTGCGATGGACATATCGGTAATGCTACTTACGGATCTGTACCGTGGCGTCCCGCCGGATATAAAAATTTGTACTGGTATCCTAATCCACAATAAAAAATACAAGGAGTCTGCAATGAAAAAAAATATTCTTGCCGCTTTTCTGTTTGCCGGTTTTATCGCATTGAATGCCGCTCCGCCTGCCGGACAATGGAAATCCATGAACTGGAAAAACACTGTTGTGTCGTATGAAAAAGGAACATTGAATCTGGAGATCAAACAGGCGCAGAAGTTCCACGGCGGAGCCGTTCTGACGATTCTCAAGCCGGAGCCGGACAAAACATTTGTTTTTTCTGCCGAAGTAACATCCTTGGAAGCGGATATCGCGTATCTTTCCGTTAAACTCTATAAAGGGAAAAAGGAGATTCAGAGAATCAATTCACCGATGAATCCATCCGAAAAACCGGCGGTGCTTTCCGTAAAGTTTCAGACAAAAGATGCCGACCGGATCGAACTTCTGGTCCGGACTATTCAGATTCCGGATACAGTCGGTACAAAAGTCACCGTCCGGCAACTTGATCTGAAACTCGCCGAAGGAAACATGCGATGAGAGCTCTTTTGTCCTTTATTTTCATTTTTGCTTTTTGTCCGCTTCTTCTTGCAGAAATCCGGACAGAACCGCTTCCGGAATCCTGTGGACTGAGCCTGATTGCCTCTCCGGAAACGAAACGTGTTACGGTCCGTTTCCGCGAAACGGGTGTACTGCAATGGCGTGAGGGTTTTCCAATGACCAAACTGCCATATCTGTATCCCTCTTCGACGGGATCCGGCTGGAACAGCGGGCCTCTGAAACCCCTCCATGTTGATCCGAACGAGTGGAGAAGCATGATCGGCGAACTCCGGGAAGATACGGAATACGAGCTGGAAGTGATGGAACAGCCTTCCGGAAAACGTACCAGTACAAAGTTCCGGACACCCTCCATGAAAATTACAGTCGGAGAGACGATTTATCTTGATGAACTGCCGACGGGTGAGCCGATTGTCATCAACCGCCGGGGAAAGCCGGACCGCTGGATCCGCTATACCGTCCGCAACCCGCAATCCGTCATTACCGATGAGGGGAAGGAGCGCTATGAACTGATTAAACTGAACCGGGCAAGATATATTCTTCTTGAGAATCTGACTCTGAAGGGCGGGACCTTTCAGTGTGTTACCGTTGAAAATAGTTCGCATATCCGGATTGTCAACTGCGACATCTCCGGCTTTTCCCGCGTGGATGGACAGAATCTCGACGGCGACGGAAAATTCTTTAAACATGCATGGGGAAAGAATCGTCCTCCCTGGGGCAATGCGGGCATCCATATCCGTCAGAGCGATCATATTCTAATTGAGCGGAATTACATTCATTCTCCCGCGTCGAGTGCGAACAGCTGGTTCTATTCGCACACTTGCGGGCCGATGGCTGTCTGCATCACGAATGCCGGAGGGAACATTGTGATCCGCTGGAACGATTTCATCGGCAGTGATTCGCGGCGCTGGGACGACGCCGTCGGCGGCGGTGCCAACGGGTCCCCGACCGGCGGCTTCAACCGCAACGCCGATATTTACGGCAATATGTTCTTCTGTTCCAATGACGACGGAATCGAAATCGACGGCGGACAATCCAATATCCTCGTTCACCGGAACCGTTTTGAATGTAATCTGGCGGGAATCAGCGCCGCACCATGTATTGTCGGCCCCTCGTATCTCTATCGGAACCTGATGATTCATCCCGGCGACGAGTTTCGCCATGTTTCTGCCGGAATCAAGAATCTCTTCGGCGATCCGGGAACGGGAACAATTCATGCGTTCAATAATGTGACCTGGTCCATCGGCGGCGGACCGCCGGTTGCGAAAACGTGGCGGAACATCCGCTTTTACGCGATGAACAACATCATCGACGGCCACGATGCGATTGTCAATCTGCAATCGCCCTGCATCATGGATTACAATGTGCGATGGTATCCGGATGTTTCCTCGCTTGCGTTCCGCAAAAAGAGAGTAAAAGAGCTTGGTATTGAAGCACATGGACTTTTCGGTCAGCCGCTCTATCGCGATTTGGAAACGCAGGATTACCGTCTGACGGAAACTTCTCCTGGACGGCGGCTCGGTGTGCGCATTCCGAATTTTATTGAATTTGGAAAACCGGATGCGGGGGCTTATCCGGTTCCGGAACTGCCGGATCTTCCGGAACGTCCTCTGCCGGTCTTGCTGGATCGTCAGCAGGTGATATTCGGGGAAAAACGCGAACCGATGACCGTGAAGGCAAAAGCGCAGAATGGATTTTCTTCCCCGTTTCACATCCGGATCAATGACGGTGTAGACTGGTTCCGTGTTTCTCCGAGCGAGGGAGTTCTCAATGCGGAAACCGTGTTTACCGTGATGCTCCATCCGGAAAAACTCCGAATGGCGAAGCGGTATTCGGGTGCGTTCCTGATCCGGTTCCCGAACGGGCTGAGCCGTCCGGTGACTGTGTATGCCGATCTGCGGAACGCTCCGGAACTGAAAGCGAAGGAAACGGCGGTCATTCGCGAGATTGCCGCAAAGGATCTGGAAAATGCCGGAGTCTACTCTGTGGAAGACAATGCGCTTCTTCTTGATAAACGGAATCCGGAATCAGGGCTCGTCTGGAAATTCGAGGTCCCGCGCGATGGCATTTACTATCTGTTTGGTCTCTGGCAGACGAGCGGAATTGAACGCAATCTGTTTGAATTCTCCGTGGACGGCGATAAAGCGGATGTTCATCGGAATCCGATGATGGGCGGCAACAACAGCATCCGCAAGTGGCGCCATATCCGACGCGGAGTTCCCGGAAAAGACAAGTATTTTGAGCTGTTCCGATTGAAAAAAGGAGTCCATGAACTTCGGATTTCCCCGAAGCGCCCGATGCGTCTGGAACGGCTCGGCATTACGGATACTCCGGGGGTATATTTCCGCTGAACCGCAGAGAACAGGAAAGGACTACTTTCCGAGGCGCTTCCGTTCCTGGGAATCAAGAATGTTCTGCATGGCGCGGGAGGTTTCCCGGATCATCTGTTCGTCGGATGGAATATATGGCGCATTCTTTCTGGGGAACAGCGCGTTCCTGATCCGGTGCAGCAGAGGATTTTCCTTTTTCCGGAGACGGTCCAGCTCTTCGCGGACCGTCATCAGATTCTGCGGCGGACTCCGCCGGTCTCCGATATTCAATGCAGCCTTGTAGTGATATCGCGCTTTCGAGTACTCTTTCAAGGCAAAAAAAGAACGGGCAAGATAGACCCGGTAGAGAATGTTGTCGGGGGCAAGGACTACCAGTTTGAGAAAAAGCTTTGCCGCAATTCGGAAACGGCGTTCGGAATAGTAGTTGCGCGCCTCGCGCCAGGTGATGAAGACCAGAGTCCGTTCCAGATCCCGGAAGAGTGTCATCAGCGTGGCGTCCTCCGGCGGCGAGTTCCCGACAATCAGTTCTTCCAGCGTGTCATCATAATCCGTATCCATGATGCTCTCCTGACGGATCGCCGACTTTCCGGAACGCGGCGACAGCCGAAGAGTCTGATCGTATCTCGCACGCTTTTCCGGATCGGAAAGAACATTGAACGCTTCCACCAGACGTTTGAAGGTCTCTGTCTTTTCCGGCGAATTGGAAAACAGATCAGGATGGCACTGTTTGGCTTTTGCGTAGTAAGCCTTTTTCAGTGTCGTGAAATCGCAGTTGATTTCGATATCCAGAAGTTCGTAGTGGGTCATGGCAGAAAAAAAGCGGCTTCCGTTAAGGAAGCCGCCGAATCGCTGTTCATTTCCGGCTGGAAATTACTTGAGGGTCTTCGGATCAAGAGTCTGGCGTTCCTTGACGGATGCAACCTTGATCTGTCCGTTAACCGTATAGACGACTTCCAGAGTTTTGCCTTCACCGCGGGCAGGATCGCCGAAGCGGTTGTCAGCCTTGAAGGTCTGTCCCTTCTTCATGGCTTCCACAAACTGCTTGGTCAGATCTTTCTGTTTGGCTTTGGTTCCGTAGGCGACCTTCAGAATCTTGAATTCTTTGGAAGCCTTCATGTCCTTGGTGTCAACAAGCTGAGTTTTGACGGGGTCAGCGGCATTTACAACCGCGGTCGCGCAGAAGGCTGCAAGAGCCAGCATCAGTGCGAATCTCATGTTTTCTTTCTCCTTGTTTAATTGTTCACCGTGAAAACGGATTCTTTTTTATTATAGGCAGATTTTCGAAAAAAGTCAACGGCAGTTTAAAAAAGAGTCCGGGCTTTTCCCGTATTTTTTTTTATCGCGGATCAATTTTTCACCTGAGGGAACGTATCCACGGCCTCCTGTGCAATCGCCCGCAGAAACTCTGCATCGGAATTGCCGATCGCATCGGGAACAAAGGTGATTTCCGAGGTCTTGTGCCCGTAGAGCGCGGCGAACCAGACGCACGCCTGCAGATATTGTCCACGCAGATTCAAGTGAATCGTATCGCGTCCGAGCTTCAGTTCTCCACTTTCCTTGTCTTTGGTCCACCAGATGTTTCCGACCAGGTCGCCAGCCTGCGGCGGCAGATCCGGCCAGTGGAGCGTATTCATCAGTTCCGGATCGTAATTCTGGAAATGATACGGCTGTTTTTTCCGCGCAAGCTGGACCGCAAAGCCGGTCGGGATGATGCGGAGATTCAGTTCTTTTGCAACTTTTGTATAGGCGGCGGTCAGCGCATTGTACATATCGGTCTGGTTGATATGCCACGGTCCCGGTTCCACAATGGCGCCGAGCTCTTTCCATCTGGCGAGGAGTGCGTCATCGTACTTCCATTCTCCGCCGGGACGGATGCGCGGATCGTCTTCCCGGTATGCCCAGGTCTGCTGGATCATGACCTCCGCCTGCGGAGCGTGCTGCTTGACATAGTTGTAAATATTCGTGGCAAACGGCTGATAGGATTCGGCACGCCAGCTCAGATGACTTCCCTGCTGAATTGTCACCACATCCCAGGGCTCCTTCGCAAGAACTTCCCGCATGGCAAGACGACGGTCCTGATACATTTTGTAGACCCAGTCCTTCTCTTCGTTCACGATGTAGCTCCAGTGACGATGAAGTTCGCATCCTCCGTGATTTGCCCGTTCAAAATGCAGGGTGCAGCCGGGAACGGATTCCACAACATCCTTGAAGTAGAGTGTCAGACTGTCCGTGAAACTGTTGCCGATCGTGAGTACCTTCAGATTTTCTCTGCTCATTGCATTCAAGCTCCTTTTCCGAAATTTTCTCTGTTTGCCGTTTCCGGCATTCTCTCTCCTGTTGCGGGAGATCTCCGTAATCTACCATGAAAAAAGGATGGATTCCAGCATTTCCCGTGAAATAAATTGATTTTCCTCTTCCAGCCGGCTATATTATCTGTTTAACAGCGAAGGAGATTCTCTTATGACGGCGGTGACTTCATTTTGCGGCTTGTGCCTGCTTCTGATTCTCGGGAAAATCCTGAGGATGCGTTTTTCCATTTTTCAGCGGCTTTATCTGCCTTCTTCGGTGATCGGAGGAATTGCCGGACTGCTTCTGGTTTCCTGTTTCGGGAAACAGATCCCGTCGAACTGGTATGCCGGATGGGGTGGGATTCCTTCGTTTCTGATCAATATTGTGTTTGCGGCGCTGTTTCTCGGCGTTTCGACTCCGGGAATCCGGAAGATCTGGAAGGTTTGCGCTCCGCAGCTTTGTTACGGACAGATTATTGCCTGGGGACAGTATGTGGTCGGGATCCTGCTGGTGTTTCTGGTGCTGCACCCGATATTCGGGGTGAGTCCCGCGTTTGCCGCGCTCATTGAAGTCGGGTTCGAAGGCGGACATGGTACTGTGGCCGGACTGGCGGATACCTTCCGCGAACTCGGGTGGGGACAGGGAAAAGATCTGGGATTCACGGTGGCAACGGTCGGGATGATCAGCGGAGTCGTACTTGGCATGTGGCTGATTAATCTGGCGGTGAAACTGGGATGGGTGAAGAACATACGGTCGTTTGCGAATCAGTCGGAGCACGAGCGGATGGGGATTTATCCCGATGATGCGCAGCCGCCGGCCGGGCGTCAGACCGTTTCGTCCGATTCGATTGATTCTCTGGCTCTGCATGTGGCGATTATTGGACTTGCGGTCACGGTCGGATACGGAATCAAAGAACTCTTCCGGCTTCTCAATACCGTGTCGCCGGAATGCATTCAGAACCTGAAATTTCTGGAAAGTTTTCCTCTGTTTCCGCTCTGCATGATCGGCGGACTGCTGGTGCAGAATCTTTTCCGGCTGTTTAAACTGGAATATCTGATCGACCATGGGCTGATGCAGCGTCTGGCGGGGACCTCGCTGGATTTTCTGGTGGTGGCGGCGGTGGCGTCGATCCGGCTTGATTTCATTGCCGCAAACTGGATGCCTCTGGTGCTTCTCTGTCTGGCGGGAATTGCATGGAATGTCGGTGGAGTGCTCTTTCTGGCTCCGAGAATTCTCAAAAATGCCTGGTTTGAGCGCGCAATCGCGGAATTCGGGCAGTCAACCGGCGTGACGGCAACCGGACTCCTGCTGCTTCGGACGGTCGATCCGGAAAATAAAACAGTTGCCGCGGAAGCCTTCGGCTACAAGCAGCTGCTCCATGAACCAGTGATGGGCGGTGGTATCTGGACCTCTCTTGCGGTTCCCCTCCTGCTGACGCAGGGATATTCCGCCGTATTTATTACCAGTTCTGTCATGGTACTGCTCTGGCTTTTGTTCTGGTGGTTTGTCCTGCGGCGCGGCAGTTATATCTGACAGAGCAGTCTTTTGTGCGGGAATCAGATGGCATTTTCCGCACGGAAGGTGCGTTTCTCCATGTTTTCTCAGCCCATCAGCAGACTGGTGAGTTCCAGTCCGAGTCCCATGAAGACCATTCCGGAGAGAACTCCGGCAAGAGCAATATGGTGTTCCCCATAAGTTTCCGCCATCGGCAGAAGCTCGTCGAATGAGATGTAGACCATGATTCCGGAGATGACCGCAAAGACCGTCGCTAGAATCGCCGGAGTCAGGAACGGCGCCAGAATCAGAAATCCGATCAGCGCCCCCGCCGGTTCCGCCAGTCCGGAGAGCAGCGCGTACAGAAATGCCTTTTTGCGGCTGCCGGTCGCGTAGAGAATCGGAACCCCGATGGCAACTCCTTCCGGAATATTATGCAGGGCTATGGCAATGGCGATCGGTATTCCGATCTGCATGCCGGAAAGTCCTCCGGCAAAGGTCGCGAGTCCTTCCGGAAAATTGTGGATCCCGATGACCAGGGCAAAGACAACGCCGGCGCGTCCGAGTTTTGCCCGTTCTTCCGAAGTGGCGTGCACCGCGACTTCCACTTCCGCCTGTTTTCTCACATGATGCGGATTCTCGACTTCCGGAACCATCTTGTCGATCACCAGCGTGATCAGCAGTCCGGCAAGAAAGGCCAGCACCGCATAGAATCCTCCTTGAAATTCTCCGCATGCCTTGCGGAGTCCGCCGGAAGCCTCCGCCATCAGCTCCACAAGAGAAATATAGATCATCACGCCGGCAGAGAAACCCAGTGCCGCGGAAAGAAATCGACCGGAGTCCTTTTCCTTCCTGTGAAAAAGAGCGATGGCTCCGCCGACTGCCGTGGAGAGGCCGGCAAACAAAGTCAATCCGAATGTTCCCAGAAATTGCGACAGGGTCAGTGCCGGCATCGGAGAGGGTTCCCTTTATTTTTTTCTGTCTGCGGGGACGGTCTGCTTGCGGGGGGCTGGTTTGCTGACAGCCTGATTCGATTTTGCAGAAGTTTTTCCGGCTGAAACTGTTTTCGCCGGAGTTTTCGGGGCCGATACTTGTTTCACAGGCGCCTTTTTGACTGGACTTGCTTGTCGCGGATTGTCCAACTGTCTCAATTTCCGTTTGAGCAGTTCGAATTCATCTTTTGAGATTCCTTCCCGAAGAGCCGCTGCCAGCTGCAGATAGGTGGGCTGGGTATATTCCATTGACTTCACGGATCCGTCGGCAAACAGGATATTGACAAATCCTTTGTGGTTTTCCAGACGTTCGATTGCCACGGGAACTTTCGGACTGACCGGTTCGCGATATCCGCCGATCCAGTGGAATGGATAACGCTGTTTCGTGTTGGCCTGGCAGATGAAATAATTGATCCGCTTGTCATACGTTGCCAGTTTTTCGAAATCCTGCTGTTTTTCCAGATTCGGATACCGTCCGGAGTTGTCCAGCGCAAACATCTGCATTGCCATTCCGAGGGTGTTCAGATTGTCTGCACAGTTGAGCCGCTCTGTATTTTCCTGAGAAAGCCAGATCGCCGGAAGCAGTTTTACGATGATCACACTGACCAGAATCAGTCCCGGAATGATAAAATCCACTACGATCGGCAACCAGAATCCGAGCCCCGGATGCTCATCTTTCATCGGTACGTCATAAATATCTGTTTGAACCGTGAAGACTTCATACATGGCCCATGCAAATGGAATCAGCAGCAGGATCACCGCCGGTCCGAGCAGAATGTAAAACGAAAGCAGACAGGACAGCACCACCATGATGATTCCACAGATTCCAAGCAGAAACTGACAGAGAGCCCGGATCTTGTGTCCTGCATAATAATTGTGAAATCCGAGAAAGCCCAGAAAAACTGCAAGAAGTACAAAAATCAATCTGTTTTTCTCATTCATTTTTGAATCCTGTCTGCTGAAAAGTTGTTATAAGAAGACCGGCATTCCATACCATGAAAATTTCGTGAAAAATTCCGGGTCCTGCCGGATCGGCACAGCGGAAAACAGCTTCCCCGCGGCACCGACCAATAAACGGTAAAATAGCATGATCCCCGGCAAATTTCAATGGCTTGGAACGGATTTCCATAGAAAATCCGCAGGGCTCTGAAAGAAGCGACCGGAGTGCAGAGAAATTTTTATATTCTCTTCTGTTTGAACTGGTGCGCGGGAGGGGACTTGAACCCCTACGGATTGCTCCACTGGAACCTAAATCCAGCGCGTCTGCCATTTCGCCACCCGCGCAGAAGAAATCAGTCTTTCAAAGCCGCGATTGCGGATTCCTTGTCTTTGCAGATCTTGAATACGGAGGAGAATCCGCTGATATCAAAAATATCGTTCACGTTCTCCTGAAGCGCATAAAGAATAATCTTGCCGCCCTTCTGCTGGACCCGCTTGGCCGCGAGAAGCAGAATGCGCAGTCCGGCACTGCTGATGTAGCGCAACGCGGAAAGATCCACCAGCAGGTGATTCTGCAGTTCCACTGTCTGGGTGAAGACCGCATCCACTTTTACTGCCGTGTCGGTATCCAGCTTTCCCGAAAGCTGAATGACGGAATATCCGTCTTCCGGTATGATATTGGTCTGCATTTGATACTTCCTCTCCTGTTCTTGTTTTTCAACCATAGTGCGGCTTTCCGCAACTTTCCCCCCTGTACACATAGACACCGGAGAACGGGGAATGTTCCCGCGAATGGAGCCCGGATTCTTTTTTTTCGCAGTTTGACCGGTCGAAGTTGCGAGCTCCCGCAGTCCGAGGTCATTATATCACAGGATTTGCCGATTTCAACCCGGTTTCCGGAAAAACTTTCATTGTTCCGGCGGGAAGAACCGGCAGGAATGCGGAGTTGTTTCCCGCCTCTCCTGCCGCAGGACGGAACAAAATGGAAAACATCCCTCCATCCGGATGCTTCTTCCGGATTTCCGAATCCTGCTGGAAGAGTGACGGTCCTTTCAGGACTTCTGCTCTGTCACCAGACGCAGCGCTTCCCCGAGATCGTGCGTGACAGGACACTCTTTGTCCAGTCCGGCCACTTTCACCTCATCCATGACAAACGGCTGTGGATTGTACAGCACAAGAATATGTCCGTTTCTGGCCAGTTCCTGTGCACAGGCGACAAAAGTCCGCAATCCAAGCGAAGAGATGAAACCAACTTCGGTCATGTCGATGAGCGCAGGCAGATTGCGATCCGCTACGTTGTGCTTGAAATCTTCGAAAATCTCGGCAACGCCTTCGCAGTCGAAACTGCCGGACAACGCGACATGAGTATACTTCTCATTATTATTTATGATTTTCAACTGCATACAAGAATACTCCCGTCTCTCCTCTCCGTAATTTACAGCCGTTTCCGGAAATGTCAATTCCCGATTTTCCCGATCGCCGATCCTCTTGCGCGGAACGGCGAGGCAATTTCCGTTCGATTTTCTTTTTTACACGGATGTTTTGGATATATTTCCGGTTTCGAGGATTCTGCTTTTTTCCTCTCTTTGTCCGCAGGTGATTTGAAATTCCGCCGCATCCGGGATATTGTAACAAATTCAACAGAGGATGTTCGACTATGGATGAGATTCTTTACTGCTGCAGTTTTACCGATGCTTCCGAAAACGCGGAAACCGTACCGGAACTTCTTTCCGCCATGGAATACGATTTCAGCTCCTGGCGCGATGCCGAGACCGGAAAGCGGACCCATACGCTCTATTTCCAATCTGCCGATGCGGCCGCTGAGGCGAAGACGCGGATCGACGCTTTGCGCGATACCTGGCGCGAGCTGGAGGTCGAAATCGGAGATCCCGTCCTGGCGGAACTCAAAAAGGAGGACTGGGCGGAGTCCTGGAAAATTCACTTCAAGCCGATTGAGATTTCGGAGCGTCTTGCGATCACTCCCTCGTGGATTGCCTATCCGGCGGCTCCCGGACAGCACATCATCACGCTTGATCCCGGCATGAGCTTCGGGACGGGGCAGCATGCAACCACGAAATTCTGTCTGACTCAGCTTGATCTCTTTGCGTTCCATCACGATGTATCCGCTCTTTCGATGCTGGACGCCGGCTGCGGATCGGGCATTCTGGCGATCGCCGCTGAAAAGCTCGGTTTCCGTGAAATCTGCGCGTTCGACATTGATCCTGAAGCCGCCAGGATCGCAGCGGAAAATGCGGAGACAAACCATTGTTCCCGCATTCGTTTCTCGGCGGCCTCTCTGATTGAATATAATTCGGAAGGGATAAAATTTGATGTGATTGCGGCAAATATTCTTTCTTCCGCTCTTCTGGCGGGAAAGGAGAAACTGCTTTCGCTGCTCAAACCGGGAGGATGTCTGATTCTTGCGGGGATTCTGGACAGTGAATATCCGCTGGTCCGGGAGGCGTTTGAGTCCTCCGGCTGCCGGCAGTTCGCTTCGACGGAGGAGAGCAAGTGGCGCGGCGGAGCTTTTCTGTTCGAGGGGAAAGCCTGAGGTCGGAACTCACTCTTTCTGTGCCGCATTCCCCGGATTTTTTCCGCGGGACAGGAAGGGGATCAGACCCCTTCCGCATCGGGTCCCCAGATGAGCTTGTGCAGCTGAAGATTCAGGCGGACGGGCAGATGATCCGCCAGCATCCATTCCACGAGCGTTTTGGGATCAATGCTGCCGAACACCGGAGCAAACAGAACGGTCGCCTGAGAGGCAATGTCAAATTGATGCAGAATCCGGACGGATGCCTCGTAATCCGTGCGATCGGCAATCACGAACTTCACCTCATCGTGCGGCCGCAGATTCCGGTAGTTGGTTTCCAGCATCTTCGCCGATTCTCCGGACGAGGGTGTTTTCCAGTCGATGATTCGTTTGACTCCTTCCGGAAGAGTTGAGAGATCCACACTGCCGTTGGTTTCCATCAGGACTTCGAATCCGGCGTCGAGGAGACGGCGGCAGAGTTCAGGAGTCGCCGGCTGAAGCATCGGTTCTCCGCCGGTGATCTCGACAAGACCGATGCCTGAGTCCTTCGCTTCCCGGAGCAGAGAATCCAGGGTGCGTCTGGTTCCGCTCCCGATCTTCTGCGCTTTTTTTGTGTCACAGTAGGAGCAGCGCAGATTGCAGCCGGTCAGACGGATAAAAAAACAGGGACGTCCGGCGTGCGTGGATTCCCCCTGAATGCCGGAGAAGGTTTCATAAATCAGAAGTTCAGTTTCCTGCATGATTGTTTTTCCTTGCGATGATGATTTGCTGGGTAAGAAAATTGCGCCAGATGATTTCCCGGTGCAGAACGGTTCCATAGGGACGGAGAGCTGTTTCGACCTCTTCGGCGGTCAGCGGGCGTTCGTCGTGGAAGATCCAGAGCCGGAGAAGCTCTGAAAGGGAGCGGGTCGCACGATAGAGAAAGGTCGGTGTCGGGAAAAAGAGAATGACTGTTCCTCCTTCTTCGGCAAGATCAAAATGCACCTTCACCATTTTTCTTGTGAGTTCCGGCGGAAAGTGCTCAATGAGTCCGACGCTGAAGACCACATCAAATTTTTTCTCCTTTTCCGGGTTCAGCTCCAGCAGATTGCACTCTCTGGCCGCGGCGCAGGGGATTCCGGCGGTGCGTTCCTCGAATTTCCGGACCCCGAGGGCATTGTTATCATAAATGACATACCGCGCAGGAGAGGTGTTTTTCACGATGCTCTCGAAAAAACAGCTGTTTCCGCCGCCAAGTTCCGCGATTCCCGGATGGGAAACGGGTTGATAACGGTGGAACATGTCCAGAAGTTTTTTCCCGACGATGCGTCGTGCATAGCCTGCGGTTTTATAGGGGGCTGCATAATATTTGTCCCAGTCGGTCGGAACCGGATCGGGAGACGCGCCGGACGGCTGGAAAATGAAGTCCCGCTGGATTACGAAATTCGCCAGATAAAGAAGCAGTTCCGCGATCGGCTTTCCGATCCGGGCGTCGAGATGAAAATACTCCTGCATGTAAGTGACCATTGCGGCGGATATAAAGCCCGAAACACAGACCAGAAGAATGTAAACCGGAAAGGTGCTCAGCATTTTCTGATGCGAATCGAACACCATGTTTTTGACCAGCGCGTAATTCAGACAGACTGCGGCACCGCGGGAGAGATAGGTCGAAACAAGCACGTTGCCGCCTGTCAGCGGAAATACGATCAGAAAAACAATGAAATCAAAAACCGCCGTCACAATGGATGAGAGAATATAGCGGAAGAGCACAAAATATATTTTAAAGGAATCCAGCAGAGGATTGAAGTGCGAAGCGGAATTGCCGTCGATGTAAATGGTTCGGATTCCGATCTCCCGCAGAGGAATCCCGGCGCGACGGCAGAGAATCAGCATTTCCAGTTCGAATTCATACCGGTTCGAGGCGATTTTGAGCAGATCAGGAATGAGACGGCGAGGAATCGAGCGCAGACCTGTCTGCGTATCGGAAACGGCGAGTCCGAGGAAAAGACGCATGAGAAGACGTGTCGTCTTGTTCCCGATCATGCTGCGGAATGGAACATTTTCCCGATCGAAACTGCGCACGCCGAGAATCAGACAATCCGGATGGTGTTCCGCTTCTTCCGCGAGGCGCCGGATATCTTCCGGAGAGTGCTGTCCATCCGCGTCCGCGGTAATGATGTTCCGGCACTCCGGATATCTGGAATAGAGGTAGTCGAGTCCGAGTTTGAGTGCGGCTCCTTTGCCTGTGTTGACGGCATGGGAGATCACGGTGCAGAGCCCGTCGGCTTCCAGAGTCCGGAAGACCTCCGCCGAGGATTCGCCGCTGCCGTCGTTGACCACGACAATCCGTCGGAAGCCTTCCGCAGAAAGTTCCTGCACAAGTCTGCACAGAAGAGTTTCCGGATTGTAGGCCGGAATCAGCACCGCTGTCTGTAAAGAGTTCACCTGTCACCTGTTTTCCGATAAAGAGTATAACCGTAAGCGGAGAATATTACCCTGATTTCCTGATTTTTCAAGCGTGTTTTGACATCCTGTTTCCACTCTTTTGCCGTGTAGCGGGGAATCAGCAGCCAGCGGACATTCGGATCCCGGAGCGCTTCGGCGTGTTCCTTCCCGGCATCCGGCATGGAGTATTCCACGAAAAAGAGCTTCTGCTCCGAACCCGGCAGATAACGGAGAAACTGATAGTCGGTGGCAATCTTTCCCGGCTGTTTCAGGTATGGCAGCAGGATGCGGTTCAGCCGGGCGTCTCCGATTCCGAGTCGCAGGGAATCATGGTAGTTCCGGATCCGGCTCCCCGGAATCAGAAACAGAAGGACAAGCAGAATCACAAAAAGAAACAGCAGAAGCCGGCGGAACCACAATTTCTCCAGCAGGGAGAGAAAACCCAGAGAGAGTCCCGCCGCAAACAGCGGAAGAAACGGCATCAGATTGCGCAGATCGTAGCAGAACAGCAGGCTCCAGACTAGAAAATAGGGCAGAACGATCCACCAGACGACTTCTCTCCAGCAGGCAAACCGTTTCAGTTCGCAGAGACACAGCACATTCAGAAACAGAATTGCCAGTGCGGGCCAGAATTGCCAGCCGTAGAAATGGAAGATTCCGCTCAGGATTCCTCCATCGAAATGGACATTCGCCCGCTTCGGCGTGGGAACTCCGTTTTCCATTCCGAGCTGAAGTTTGCAGAAAAACTGTTTGGATGCCGCCGTGAAAAGTTCTCCCCGGCCTCTTTCTCCGTAGATTTCCCGTGTGACATGCGTGTAGATCCCGCGGTCGGCTCCCTGCGTGGTCCGGAGTGCAAAATAAAGGTAGTACGGCGAGGCTAGAAGAATCGCCAGCAGAAAATAGAATGCGCATCCCCGGAGAAAGTCCCGTCCGCGGAGGAGTCCGAATCCATAAACAAGTGCAGGGAACAGCAGCAGGATGACGAGTCCGGACTGCTTGGCGCATCCTGCGGCAACTGCCGTCAGCGCGGCGAGAAGCAGGTTGGATCTCTTTTCGGTCTTCCGCGCAAGAAACAGCAGGTAAAAGACACCGAATGCATAAAATCCAGCCGTCAGATCCGCTTCGGCTCCTGCTGCAAGGGGATCAATATTATGCAGAAACCATGCGTTCAGCACAATGGCGCCGAAAAGTGCGGGCTTTTTCAGCGTGAACGCCAGATCCCACAGCATCAGCGAAACAAACAGCGGACAGAGCAGCGAGGAACCTTTCGGTACAAAATTCAGCACTTCCCCGAGAATCTGATAAGCCATCGCCCAGGAACACGGAATCAGCTGAGGATATCCGAAGGTCTGCCGGTTTTCGATCTCTCCGGAATACCATGCCACGGCCCACTCATTCCAGGAGAGAACCGAATCCCAGGAGGAAAAGATCTGTCCGAATCCCCGCAGAGCCGCTGCCGCCTGAATGCCAGTCACGGCTGCGGCAAGACAGAAAAAAAAGAAACAGAAATGCCGTTTCCACCCATCCTCTGCTGCCAGCAGTTCCTCGACGGAGGTGAGCGAAATGGCGGATCGCGTTATCTGATTCCTCGTCAGATAAAGCAGGATAAATTCCAGCAGAAGGAGAATCAGGACCGCTTCCCGGGTGAATAGCCCGAACGGATAAAGAAGAAGTATGATTGCATAGTTGAACAGTCCGCTCAGGGCGAAGGACAGCAGAGCGGTCCGCAGAAGATTCCTCCGCAGATTCAGCAGGCGCAGAAATAGACAGCCCGGCAGAAAAAATTGCAGCAGTGCCAGCAGTTGAAGTAAAACAGCCATTTCCGTTTCCGTTGTTTTCCGGCATTCCCGGTTCTATTTCAAAATCGTTCTGTTTCAAAATGAAAATGTACTCCATCTGCATCAGAAAAGCAAACAGGGAATAGTTTTTCAGAAAAATTTCTGTTTTTCAGGAGAAGAGGGGGTTGACATCTGGGATATTCTGGGATATAATGTAAAGAAGACATACTGAAAAACATAAGAAGAAACAGGAGAATTCTATGTTGAAAAGCAGTCTTTTTCTGTCGTTGTGCACAGCGGGGGTTCTGCTGGGCGCAGGAACAAAACTGGTTGACAGTGATTTCACGAAAACCGGCGAGATGCGCAAAAATGACCGTCGAGCGGGAAATCATGGAAGTTTTCAGGGGGTTCTGCCACTGAAATGGAATGAGAACTTCGCCGACTGGACCAAGTCCACCGCGGAAACGAAACTTGTAAAAGATCCGCAGGGGGATTATCTGAGATTTGATGTGCAGAAGGTTGCATCCGGTACTCCGCAGTTTTATCTGGATGTCCCGGAACTGCTTCCGGGGAAGAGATACCGTTTGAGCGTGGTCGTGCGCAATCAGTCGGAAAGCGATGCGACACTCCTGCTGCGGATGGTTCCGCCGCCGTACAATACGCTGCGGACTGTGAAGATTGGCGTTTCTCCGCAGTGGAAGACGGTATCACAGGTTTTCACTCTGGAAAAGAAATCTCCGGTTCCGCTCGGACTGTTTCTGATTCTTGACGGCGAGGGAAACATTGATTTCCGCAGAATCTCTCTGGAAGAATTGAGTGCAGATGCCCCTGTGCAGAAAGTTCTGCTCGAAACCAGCTTTGTGGAGACTCCGCGGAACTGCTCCAAACGCGGCACAGGAACATTTCAGGGTGTTCTGCCTGCACCGTGGAATCAGGATTTTGCGCATTTCATGAAAGCGGAGGCCTCGACAAAAATTGTGAATCTCGGGCCGGAGCATTTCATGCGTTTTGATGTTCAGAAAGGAGCTCCGCAGTTTTCGGTTCCGGTTCAGGGAATCGAGGCGGGGAAGAACTATCGTCTGACGGCGTATGTCCGCAATCAGACCGGCGGACCGGTGAAAATGAGTCTGCGGATTCTTCCTGCGCCCTATACGACTCTGGCTGCCGGATCTCTGCTGCCGGGACAGACCTGGAGTCGGCAGACTCTGCATTTCAAGGTGCCGGAGGATAAGCCTGATCTCCCGGTGGCTCTGATGATGAATTTTGAGGAAAACGGAATTTTCGATGTTGTCAGCATGAAACTGGAGGAGTGTGAAGGCGCTTCGGAAATCGTGCGTCGTCCGTCGATTGCTTTGCGGAACTACTTCCGGAATACGCGCTTCCCGCTCGGACTGCAGAGCGGCTGGACGATTCACCGGGATGCCAGTTATGGAGTAATTGCAGCAGATCCTTCTGTGAAAGGTCCTTCCGGAGAAGCAGCTCTGAAACTGGAGTCACTTCCGGGAAAACAGATCGGTCTTTGCAGCGAACCGTTCAATGTGGCGGATCCGAAGGTAAAGAACGCTGCTTCGTTTGCGTATCGCGGCGATGGAAAATTCATTGCCGGCATCTGGACGGAAAACCGTCAGATTTTCGCCATTCCGCTTCCGCCATCCAAAAACTGGAAACGGATCTCGGTTCCGTTTACGGCACCTGTGGATTCCTGGGCGTTCACGCTGAGATTGACTGGAACGGGAACGCTCTATCTGGATTCCTTCCGCGCCGCACCGGAAAACCGGAAGGGATATGAAGTGGATGGAGAGTGTGAAGTGGCTCTTGCTGTTCCGAAATCGGAAACCAGTGCATCCCGGATTCAGTTCGCGGATGAGAAATCCGCGGTTCAGTATTATGTTTCCGGAAAGGCCGACGGCGTAACGTTGAAGTCCAAAGTGACCAATCTGTACGGAGAAAGCCGAGAGCTTCCTGAGCAGACCGTCTCCAATGGAAAACGTACCGGTATGCTGAACTACCTTGTTTTCCCGGACAAGCCATACGGTCAGTTCCGAGTTGAAGTTCAGGCGTTCCGCGGAGGAAAAGCCGTATCTCCGGTAAATGAAATTGTGGTTACGCGTCTGGAACGTCCGGTTTACTGGGGCAAGGATGCGCCGGATTCTCCGTTCGGTGTGCATGTCCTTTCCGCGGATGGTTCGCTGAAGGCGGTCAAGGCTGCCGGAGTCAACTGGGCGCGTCTGCACGACGCCGGAGCTGATTATATCGGCTGGTACTGGCTTGAACCCGAAAAAGGAAAATGGAGTTTCCGGGATGATGATATCAAGGCCTACCGGAAAAATCATATCAAAGTGTTCGGTCAGTTCGGAACCGCGCCGAAATGGGCTAGCTGGCTCTCCAAGGTTGATACGGGCAGACCGTATATTACCTATCACGACCGCTATTTCCGTCCGGTGGATATGAAAGACTTTGAAAACTATGTTTCGAAAGTCACCGCCCGCTATAAAGGCGTGATCGATGACTGGTTTGTCTGGAATGAACCCTGGATCGTTGCCTGGTGGGCAGTCGATTTCAATAAAAATTCCAGTGAGAACAATGGATATATTACAAGCAAAAATCCGCAGGCGGACTTCGCCGCAATGACAAAAGTTGCGTATTCGGCTGCGAAAAAAGTGAATCCGAATGTCAAAGTATCGGGATTCAACACCACCGGAGGAGGAACCGGAGAACGCTGGACAAAAGGTGTCTACGACGCGGGTGGACTCGGATTCTGCGACACGATCGATTTCCACTTCTACACGCCGCGCACGACCGGATATCCGGAAGATGCCTGCGAGATCGCGTATGACGAGGCAATCGGCTACATTCTCAAACAGAATGGATCGGTGGGAAAACCGGTTTATATGTCCGAGGGACAGGGCGCAAGCGGAGGCGGTGTCAGCGGCGACAACAGCATGCGTTATGCCGGCCTCTACAAGCACACTCTCCCGTGGGACAACAAGGAGGATTACACTTCCATTGCGGACCGCAATGTGCGTTATCTTCTTTCCATGCTCAGTCATGATGTAAAGAAAATCTTCCTCTATTCCGCGCACTGCTATACGGACTTCTCCACGGCACCGAATTTCCTTGTGCTCTTCTGCGCGGATGGCTCTCCGCATCCGATGCTTGTTGCGCATTCTGTCATGGCGCGGCATCTGGAAACGCTGAAGTTTATTCGGACGAAAGAACTGCGGAAAGGTCTCTGGGCCTATCTCTTCTCCGACGGGAAGAAATCCGTGGCAGTGATCTCAGGTCGTTACAGTGCCAAGAATACCAGTGTCAACTGCTCTTTGAAAAATGGAAAAGCGGTTGATCTGTATGGTAATCCGCTTTCTCTTCCGACGGTTTACAATGGGACGCTGATCTATCTGGAGGCTCCTGTCTCCGCAGATGAGCTCGCTCGTTCGGTGACAGCAGGAAAATAAAAATAAGAAATTTTCCGGAGAGGCGGAGACATTTTCGTCTCTCCGGGTTAAACAATCATAAAATTGGAGATTTTGCATCATGAAGCATTCGTCAGTATCGGGAGAGCTCTTTTGCCCGACGTCCGTTACCGGAGGAGCGCGTCATTTCACATTGATAGAGCTCCTTGTGGTCATTGCCATCATTGCCATTCTGGCAGGTCTTCTTCTGCCGGCGCTGAACAGCGCGCGGGAAAAAGGTCGTCAGATCTCCTGTACCGCCAATTTGAAGCAGATTGGAACGGCAACGATTAATTACATCGGTGACAATTCGGATCATTTCCCTTATTCGATGTCCGGTGCTGGCGCACGTCAGATCTCCTGGGACGATCTGCTGGGGGTGGGACGGTATGACGGACGCAGTCTGACCTGGGAGGATGCGGAAAAAGAGGGATGTCCGGCGGATAAGCGTTCCAAGATCTATCTTTGTCCCTCACATCCGCTGCCGAATGCGGATAAGCGTTCCTATTCGATTGTCAGTGCGGCATACGGCAATCCCGGAGCGCAGCCGCCGGGGAGCCCGTCGCAGGTCAATGGAATCTCCTATACCGACTGGTCTTTGAAAGTGACGAAGGTTTCGCAGCCGTCTGCAACATTCATGTATACGGAACGTCCTGGCGATGTCAACTATCTGGGAAATGGATCCGGCTGCACGATTGAATATGCCGAACAGCAGATGGACCCCATCATCTATTCCCGTTCCCATCGGGGGCAGTTCGGATATCTGTTTGTGGATGGGCATGTGTCTGCTTATGAACCTCTGCGTACTATCAGCAAAGTTCGTGGCGGACCCGGCTGGCCCAATGGCATGTGGACCTGGGTGGCTGGCGATTGAACGATTGCTGCGGAATATTTTTACTTGGAAAAGCGAAAACAGGATTGTATGAATATCAAATATGAAACGCAGTCAGGTGTGGTTGCTGCGGAAATTGAGCGGGGGATCCGGACGGGAACTTTTCCGCCCGGATCGCGTCTGCCCAGCATTCGAGAGCTTGCAGATGTGTTCCAGGTGAGTACACAGGTGATAAAATCGGCGTTCAAACTGCTGATGGAACGGAAACTGCTGGTTTCCCGTTCCCGGATCGGAGTTTTTGTCAATGTCGATGAAGTCCTGCCGGGAATGAAAAAGCTGATTCTGTTAAACGAGACTCGCGGTCCCTATGATATGAATTATCTCGGACGTGTTTTCGGCCTTTCCGAAAGTATGATGACCCATCAGGGATTTCATGTCCAGATGCGTTCCATTCCAAATGGTCCGCTTCTGATGACCGCTCTGCGTTACGAGCTCCATCAAATTGATATGGAGCGCCCTGACTGCCTGATTATCAATGCCTGTCCCATTTCGCCGGAGGATATCGAGCAGATTAAAAACAGAGAGTATCCGGTTCTGTTTTTCGGAGATTTCATGCGGGGCGATATTCCCGGGTTACAGTACGATCTGATCCGGGAACGAACCGAGGAACGCGGTGCAGCCTACATTGAGGCTCTTCATCGGATCGGATGTAAAAAGGTTTGCATTTTCGGAGGGAATCCGAATTTTGAATATGTGCGCCGTCTCCTGGATGCCGTGAAGAATCTGGGAAATCAATATGGAATTGAAGTGCATGTTTCCGCAGGTCTCCCGATTGAACATACGGATGATGTGATTGTGAGAAACTGGAAGCATCATATTCAGGATGTTCTGAAGGTCTTTAGGCCGGATGCTTTCATTGCGGATGGTTTTGGACATATGGAACTGTTTCTCCGGGCCTTGAAAGAGCTTGGTTTTTCTCCGGGTAAAGATGTGCAGGTCCTGGGCGACAGCGATTTTACTCCGGGCTTGGTTATGATCCGTTCCGATTACAGCGAATTTCTCCAGGTCGCGGCTTCGGTTATCCATCGAATTATTGAAGAACCGGGATACCACTGCGGGATTATGGAAATTTCCGGCAAAATCAAACGCACTCCGTTTAAAATCGAAGCTATATAATTTTATTGTTTGCTGTCTGCTCTCTCTCTGACTGGCAATCGTTTCCTGTTGTCTGATTTGAAAGTGAATCATATTTTTACGGTCGGTTTTGGACCGTAATGTTGAACAATGGTTCCTTGCAGATGCCAAAGTGAAGTACGAAAGATGCATGGCCCTTAAATTGACATTGAGGAAAACTGAGATTCCATGCGCGTTTCGATGTTCTTGCAAAAATACTCTTCATTCATTTTCGATTTTTGCCGCTGATATACAATACGAGCTTAAGAAAGTCAGATTCAGAATAGAGGATCATATTCCCCGGAGGCTGAACGGTATTAGTTCGTAAGGATATTTGCCCTGATATTTATGAAATCTTTAAAATGAAGGAGAAGAAAGAAGCTATGCTTATAATAATGTAATTTAAGTGAATGAAATAAATAATAAGTGCTTGTTATTTTTATATTTTTTCTATGGAATAAAAAGGTTAAAATAAAATAAATTATTTTTGCGTAATGCTATGAATGTATTATTTTGTAGAATATTTTTAAAAAAGAAATCTATTTTTTCTTTTGTAAAATAAAAAATATTTTTTTATAGTCGTATATTTTTGAATATATATATTTCTTGTATTGATTTTTGTTGGCTTATTTAATGTAAAAGAGTGATTTTTTAATTTTATTTTTTAAAAAAATTGAAAAAAGTAATAAAAAATGATTGACAATGTTTTTGTTTGCGATTATAGTATCATCAATACTGAAATATCCGGTCGCATAATATATAATACGTTGCGTCATTTTCCAATCCGTTTCATAATTGATTTTTTTCTGTGTAAATTTTTTCTGCTCATTTTTTTTCTTTTAATCCTGTTTTTACAAATTTTATATTTTGCTCCTCTTGCTTCTTTTTCTGAATTTTGAGTGTATCCGATAGACATATTATATATTATGCGACTACGTATTTTTATTAGATATTTTTTGACTCATATTTTGTGCTCGTTTTTTAATATTTATGATTTGAAATGATTTTGATTTTGGGCTTAACAGAACAAAGGAGGATGTGGATGGTTGAAAGAAAAGAAATTTTTGCGGATGGGATCGGACAAATCCATTTTGTCGGAGGAATGGTGCGTTATGATTTCATCACTCTGAATCCGATCGAAAACGGAAAGAATCCGGAAGTCAAGGCATCGGTACGTGTCATCATGCCGCCGCAGGGATTTTTGAATACGTTCAATTCCATGCAGCAGCTGATTGATAAACTGATTGATGCCGGAGTGTTGACAAAAAATGAATCCAAAAAGGGGAAGGAGAAGAAAAAATAATGTTTTTAACTCTTCGGACACCCCCGGTGTATGCGTCTGATATGTTTTCTGCTGGAGTCACTGCAGGCTCTGAAGCGGAATGCGTTTCCGTATGCGTTGGAACGGGTCCGGTGGAAGAATCCATCTCTTTGGAGGGAATGAATTCTCTGGAGAAGTCGGTGAGCGTGGAACATGTTCGGGACGCCGTCGTGTATCTGTTTGCTCTTTCAGTCCGGCAGATGGAGAAGGTGAATATCACAGTGACATGCTTTTTGAAAGCGATTCTTGCATCTGTAAATGCCTGTGCCGATTCATTGGCTCGGCATTTTTCAATTTTGAATCGTTTTTTTATTTGCTGTTTCAGGCTGTGAGAAAGAAGAATTATGATTCGAGAACTGAGGCATACAGGAATTCCGGGAGCGGCTCTCTTCCGGGATTTTCTGCTGTTCCGGGATTCGAATCCTAACAAGACCATAATCAATTAAGGAGAAAAATTATGGCGACAGTATTGGAAGTCGGTGCGGATAAAACGTATCAGACCATCAGCGCGGCTTTGGAGGCTGCGGAAGCAATGGGGGCCGATGAGACGAATCCGATTGAGATCGTTATTTCCTCCGGACAATATGTGGAGGAACTCCGGATTTCGGAAACCAATTCATCCTATATTACCCTGAAAAGCGCGGATCCCGCCAATAAAGCTGAATTGGTGGGTCAGATTATTTTCGGAGATGTCCGAAGCGGTGGAGCGGCTCAGCCCGCATGGGATTTGACAGATTTTTCGATTGAAGATTTGAAAATCTCTTATACGGGAACCGGAGCGGATGATGCCGGAAATTCCGCTATTACCACCAATGGTTATATCCGAGCGGAGAACTTTTCAATTACAAATTGCGAAATCAATGCTACGAATGGATACGGCATTGGACTCCAGTCCGCATATTCCATTACCAACGCGGCCTTTACGGGCAATGTTTTGACCGGTGACGGCTCCAATGGGCGTGGTATCTATCTTTACAGCACATTTACGGATGCCGTAGTGAGTGATAATGATGTTTCTAAATTTGCTCACGGCATTAATATCCAGTTCTCGACAGGCAATTTTGATGTTACTGGCAATACCGTGTCCGATTGCACTCGTAACGGAATCAAGGTGAATGGCGGTTTGATCCAGGCGACTGTTACCGGAAATGATGTCAGCAATATCGTGACAAGAGACTCCGATGATGCCGCAATTATGATTGAAGTGACCAATCCGGATTCCGTAATCCAGATCGGTGAAGACGGTGCAGATGCCAATACTGTCGTTGACAGCGGGCGCGGCATCTATATTGCCCGTCCTGCCGATATTACACTCGAAAACACGGCGCTGACTAACGTGAGCGAAGTGATCTCCGCCGCTTCCGGAGTGGATCTCGGCGACATTACTATCGAAGACACCTTTACTGTTGACGGAGCACCTTTCCAGGTAGCTGATTCCTTCTACTACCTGAATCCCACGGGACAGGTCTGGGGGCCGCAGGAAATTCTCGCATCCCAGTCTATTCAGATCATCAACGAAGACGCTACCGCGACGGTCAAGGATGTGAAACTGACCAATACCAACTCCGTTGATGATGCAGACAACATCACTCTTCTCCAGAACGGTGTCTTCTCCGGCATTACTCTGAATACGGAACTCAATGCCGTTGTCAAGGATGTTGTCAGTTTTGAACTGGCGGACGGGGCTGTCAAAGGTTCTCTTACATTCGATGTCGCCAAAGGAATTTCTTCCAATATTGCCCTGAACGGCGGTTCTGTCGGTTCATTTGCTCAGAGCGGCGAAGGACTGATCGGGATTGAAACCGGTGCCGGATTTGTTCAGGATATTGTCTTTACAACAGGAGTTGCCGCATCTGCTCTGGTGCTCGGCGACAACAATCTGACTGCGGATGGCAAAATCCTTGTCAGCGGCAAGCTCACTGCAGGAGATATTACTCTTACCGGTACGCAGGAAAGTATTTCCGCCGGTGCGATTGAAGCCGGAGTCATTACGGCTGGCACTGCTGATATTACAGTGAACAAAACGGTTCTCGGCAGCAATCATCTTGTCGCGGAATCGATTGCCTCTGCCAACAATGTTATGGCCGATGGAGCCATCAAACTGACCGGCGGCGCGGTCATCACGGGCGATATGACGGCAAATGGTGCCGGTGTTGCCGAGGGCGAATATGCGATTGATCTCGGTGGAGCTCTTCTTGCCGGCGGCGCGGTTGTCAGCGGAAACGGCATCAAAGCCGGGTCGATTGGAACAAGTGCAAAGAAAGTCGCGTCGGTCCTTGCGAATGCGGGAGATATTGCTGTTGCCGGCGATGTGTATGCAAAGGGCGGTGTGACGGCATCTGCCGGATCAATTACCGCTGATGGCGCGATCCGTACGGAATCCGGCGCGGTTTATGCCTATGGCGATCTGACCGCTTCTGCGATCAACACGGTTCAGGCTGGAGACGGCGCGGATATTACGTCCGAAACAGGCTCCATTACAACAACGGCTGGAAATATCAAGGCCGGTACCGCCGGTACGATCAAGGCGCAGAAGAATATCGACATCAAGGGCGTCTCCGGTGACGGAAGTGATGGTCAGGTCGTTCAGGCCAAGGCGGTTGTCGCTGTGGAAGGTTCCATTACGACATCGGTTGTTACGGATGTCCGCAACGAGGTCTCTGCCGGTACAGATGTCAACATCAGCGGTGCTTCGGTCTCTGCCGGTGCGGTCAAAGCGCAGAATGGTGCAATCAACGCGGCAAATGCCGATATTAAGATTAACGCGGATACGGATGCGGACAAGGCTGTTTCTGCTGGTACGGATATTTTTGCAAAGAGCATTTCCGGAGCATCCTCCGTCACCGCAGTTGCCGGACGGATTGATGTGGAAAATGCTGTTTCCGCAACTGGTGATGTAACTGCCGGAGCGGATATCGAAGCCGGTTCTGTCAGCGGAGCAAATGTTTCTGCGACAGCGATTAAAACCACCGCCGGAGATCTGGTCGCGACAGGCAATGTCGTGGCGAGCGAAGGTGCCGTGGAAGTCGCCGGCGATTTGAAGGCGGATGGCGATATCACCGGCGCCGGTGTGACTGCTGAGTCCATCGGAAATGTCGCGGGCGATGGAGCCGCCGGAAATATCACTTCGACCGGTAAAGTGGAAACCACAGTCGGCGCTCTCAAAGCTGGCAATATCAATGCCGAAGGCCAGGATGTCATCTCCGCTGCGGAACTGGAAGCCGGCGATATCACAGCTCAGAATGTGAACGCCGCAACAAGCATTACGGCATCCGGAACCGTTACCGCAACGGGCAGTGTTGCCGCTGCCGCCGGTGCCGTGAATGTGACAGGGGATTTGAAAGTCGATGGCGATATCAGCGGAGACGGAGTTTCTGCCGCAAGCATCGGCAATGTCGCAGGCGATGGACCCACCGGAAATATTACCTCGACCGGCAAAGTGGAAACCACAGTCGGCGCTCTCAAAGCTGGCAATATCAATGCCGAAGGGCAGGATGTTGTTTCCGCCGCGGAAATGGAAGCTGCTGATATCACTGCCGGCAACGTAAAGGCCAAGACAAGCATTACGGCATCCGGAACGGTTACTGCGACCGGCGATGTCTCTGCACTGGGCGGACCGTTGAAGGTCGGTGGCGATTTGAAGGTCGATGGCAATATCAAGGGCGATGGCGTTTCTGCCGCAAGCATCGGCAATGTTGCAGGCGACGGCGCCGCCGGAATGATCGAGTCCACCGGTCGGGTTGAAACCATTTCCGGCGCTCTCAAAGCCGGTGATATTTTTGCCGAGGGCCAGGATGTTGTTTCCGCTGCGGAAATGGAAGCTGGAAGCATCATCGCTCAGAATGTGGAAGCCGCGATGGGCATCACCTCCTCCGGCAGCGTTACGGCCACAGGCTATGTGGATGCAAAAGACGGCGCTCTGAATGTTGCCGATTCGTTGAATGTGGATGGTACCATCAACGGTGCGGGCGTGACAGCCGGAAGCATCGGAAATGTCAAAGGCGATGGCGCCTCCGGAGCTGTTACTTCGACCGCCGAAGTCGTTGCCACCACCGGCGATTTGAAGGCCGAGTCCATTCAGGCGAACCTCAACGGCGAAGATGTGAACTACGATGTCTCCGCAGTGAACGGTACGATCGAGGCCGGATTCATTTCCGGAGCCGGAGTCAATGTCGTTGCGGAAACGATCAAGGTTGCGGATCATATCGGAAGTGCCGATGAAAGAGTCAATTCGGTTGTCGCTACCGGAAATGTCTCCGGAGTTCCCGGCGATATCGAAGTCGGCATGGAAGAGGCGGACGGCTACTACAGCGGAAATGTTTATGCGAACAATGAAGTTTCTGCGGCTCATGACCTGATGGCCGGAACCGTGGAAGCGGGAAGTCTGAAAGCCGGTGCCGACCTCTTTGTCAGAAATGTGGTCGCCGGAGCTGGCGGTGTCACTTCCGGAAAAGATCTGAAGAGCTACTCTCTGGCGTCCGATGGTGATGTCATTGCGAAGAACAGTGTTGCAATCACCAATCTGGAAAAGGCCGGCAATGTCACGGCAACCGATAAGACGGTTGTGATCGAAAATGTAAACGGCACAGTTGGTGCGGTCAAAGCTGGCACCACCGTTGCAATTACCAATATCGGCAGTGAGTCTGATCCGGCAGTTGTCGGCACAGTTGCCTCCGTGGAAGCGGTGGAAGGCATTGCCATTGAGAACATCTTTGCCGGTTCCGGAATTACGGGAACCGTGACAACGACCGGCAGCGATGCGGATATTGTTCTGAACAATGTCGCCGGATCGATCGGCGGAACTGTTTCCGCTACCGGAGATGTCCTGATTACGGATGCTTCCGGAACGATGGCGGATGTTTCCGCGCTCGGCAAAGTGACCGCAGGAAACATCAACAAGGTCGGTACGGTTACCGCGGGCTCTGCGGATGCGGATGCCATTGCGATCGACAATCTCAAGGATGCGGATGCGCTTCTGGCGGTGAACGGCGGAATCAATGTCGGCAGCCTGACCGGGACCATCGGCGCGGAAGGAAGTACCGATACCGTGCTGGAAGGCGGAAAAGCCGTTACAATCGTCGGTACCGATCCTGCGGCTGCGATCAAGGGCAACTCCGTGCTCAGCGATGAGGACGACCTGATCCAGGCGACTGCTGTGACCGGAAACATCGACTTCGGTTCCTTCAGTGCCAACGGCGACAAGCTCGTGGATGGTTCGTTCAACGGCGGAATCATTACAGCCGGAAATGTCGATAAAGATGCGCTTCTCTCCATCGAAGGCACTGCCTTCACCGGTGAGAATGAGATCAAAGACATCTCTTCCGGCATGACAGCGGCTGGTGCTCCTGCAACGGGTACTTTGAACCTCAAGAATATCGGCGGAGCGGACGTCAATGCGCTTGACGGAACCGATATCACCGATTTCGAAAAGGTCATGCTCCAGAGCAGCCTGACTTATACGAACGGAACGATCGGCATGACTGCCGCGGATCCGAACTATATCACAACGCTTGAAATGACGAATCCGGCAGCCGGAGAGACTGTTGCCTTCGGCGAAAACGGCGTAGCCAATCTCGACAAATTCATCCTCAACGGCAACAAGATGGTTCTCAATGCCGCCACCGCGGCTGTCACCACAACGGGAACCGAACTGGTGGATGCCGGCGATGCGGTCGAGATGACAGCCGGAACGATGAACTTCAACGGCGTTACGACAGTTGCGTCTACCGACTTCAATGTTTCGGGCGCGGATTCCGTCGTGAACTTCAATGCCGACGGCTCCGATGCCGATCATCCGGGCGCTCTGCTCACCGGAACCATTACCGCAGCATCCGATTCTTCCGTGAACTTCAACGGAGCATTCACGAATGTCTCCGATACCGGTTTGATCGATGCCGATGCAGGCGCGAAGATCACGTTTGCCGGAGCCAATGCCTCCATGGCGGGCAAGATTGACGCGAACGACTCCGCAATCCTCTTCTCCGGCGATTCCGCTACGGTTTCCGGAACGATTGACGGATTCAACAACTCCACCGTGATCTTCTCTGCGGCGAATGCTCTTGTTGCCGGCGGAACGATTACTGTGGATGGCGAATCGACACTGGAATTCCAGCAGGCGTTCACGGTCGAAGGCGGCACGCTTACCGCGAAGACCAGCTCCTGGATCAAGTTCACCGGAGCCGGAACACTGAACAATGCGGTGATCACGCTGAACGATGCGTCCCAGCTGGAACTCAACGCTTCGACAGACGTCAACGGCGGATCGATTACTGTCAACAGCAACTCGCTGATCGACTTCCGCGACGATTCTTCGATTCTGCTGAACTTCAAGGCCGGTGCTGAACTGAATCTCAATACCAGCATCACCATTGACGATCACTACACCTTTGAAGCCGGAACGAAGATCAACGTCAGCGGTCCGGATACGGTGGTCACGGTTACCAACCCGAACGTGACGGTCGATATGGTCAACATCACGAACGATGCCACAGTGATCTTCAAGGCATCTTCCACGATCAACGGACTCTATATCGTCGATGAAAAGAATCTGGTGTTTGAGAACAAGCTGACCATCACGGCAACAGGCGATCTCCGGATCACCGAGAAGGGATCGGTCGAAGCGGCGGCTCTGGATGTCAAGACAGGCGGCAGAATTTCTCTTGCGCCGGTCACAGGCTCCACCGATCCGCTGAAATTCATGTTCACCATTCAGGGCTCGGTTGACGGCCTCTCCGCCGATGACTATTCCGAAGACCCGGTCAAGATTGGAAACCGGATCGAAGTCAAGGTGGACGTCATCGCGGCGGGCGACACCAATGTGTACAGCCTGACGCAGGGAGCAAACCTCAAGGCGAACCTCCTGAAAGTGACGAACGGCGGCAAGGAAGTGGCTGTCGGATTTGCTGATGAGCAGAAGATCGCGGCGGTAGGCGACATGGTCTATGTGACCAAGGCCGCTATTTCCACCGACAAGATGATCCTGAACACCGCATACACCAATGAAACCGTTCCGGTTGTCAAAGACGGCGAAGCGTACTTCAACGGCATCAATGCCCACAGTGCCATTCAGGCGGCGGTCGATCAGATCACTGCGGATGCCTATACCGCAAAAGACGCTTCCATGTATGAGCAGGCACTTGCGGCGAACTCCCAGTATTTCAAGGATGTCAAGGTTCTGGAAGTGCAGAGCGCGGGAGCGACGCAGACATTTGTCGGCAATGTCGATCTGACAGGCGTCAATGCTCTGACGATCACTTCCGACGATGCCACGAGATTCTTCAATATCGACGGTTCCATTACCGGAGCCTCCTCCGCAGTTGCCGGAGATCTCGACCACACGATCGAGAACGCCAGATTCATCAACGGCAAGTACATCGGAACGACGGCGGCTCTGGATGGCAGTATTGCTCTTACTTTGAACAATGTCGGAATCAGCGAGGTCCTGATCGCCGATGTCGCCGGAAGCGTTTCCGGAAGCACGACGATTACACTTTCGGAGAATTCCACGGTTGGAAAACTCTATTCGAATGCGGCTCTGGACGGAGCTGATCTGATCCTGAAGAACGATGCGACCGTCGGAACAGTTGACTTCAGCAATGTTGCGAATGCTGTAATTACGGTTGATGGCTGTGGTATCGGCACTGCTCTGATCGGAGATGGAAGTACGGAACTTTCGATCGTGAAAGGGTATGTCAATGGTTTCGTTTCCAATGTCAGAAGCATCACGATTGAGGAAGGTGGTGTTCTCGGTGCGACAATCAGCAAGGTCGGATCGATCACGATCACGAACGACATTTACAACGAAGTCGGTTCCTATGTTCTCGCAACCGGTGCCACGAACGGAACGGCAATCACGGTCAACGGAACGGCTCTGAATCTCGGATTCAATGCGGATCTCAATGGAAATTACGCGGTTCTCATGAACGACGGCAGCAAGATCACCTTGAATGTCTACAGCTCCGCGGATGAGGTTCTGACCGTCAAACCGACCGAGACACAGAGTGCCGACAGCTATCTGTTCACGATCAATGCCGGAGTCTCCAGCCTCTTCGGAGTGAAAGAGAACGGCATCACGATTGATTTCGGCGCCTACAGCGACAAGTTCGAATTTGTCCGGAGCGACAACGGCACATTCGTGTACCGTCTGACGGACAACACGCTGAAGAACTTCTCCTACACGGTTACAGCCGAAGACATCTATGGCAACAAGATCGTTTCCGATCCTGCCAGCGAGGTCGCGGTCAAGGATTACACGGCTCCGGTTGTGGACGGCGTTCTTTCCGCAGTTCAGGCCGATGGCGCCTATACCTTCGCGCTTTCCGGACTTGCCTTCAGCGACAATTTCGGAATTGCCAATGTCAAGGTCGAGGTCATCAACGCCGCAGGCGAAGTGATCGGAACATACAGCGGTGCAACTGCGGATGAGGCGTTTGCCGCCGCGGCTGCCTTCGACGGAAAAGAGTACGCCGGCAAGAGACTGACCTTCAAGGTCACGGGAACGGATGCCGCCGGACATTCGGTGGAGGTTCTCAAGTCTGTTACAGTTGCCGACAGTGCCGATCCGGTCTGGAGCGGTTCGCTTGCCGCTGTTCAGAATGACGGATATGTCTTCCATCTGGAAGGTGCTGCTGCATCGGATGATGTCGGCGTGGTGAAATACCTGCTTGAGATCGTCGGCAGCGACGGAAAAGTTCTGGAAAGTCTGGAATCCGCCACCATGCCGCAGGCAACGATGGATCTTGCCAAATATGCAGGACAGAATCTGACGGTGAAACTGACAGCCTTCGACGCTGCCGGCAAATCCTCCGTGATCTCCACCGATATCTCGGTTGCGGACAAGACCGCGCCGGAACTTCCGGTGATCGCGGAAATCAGACAGGATGCCGATGGATACGGCTTCACTCTGGTGGTCAGCGGCAAGGACAATGTCGGAGTCAAGTCCTTCACGGTTTCCTACTCGCTGGACAACGGTGCAACCTGGACGATAACGGATGGCGTTGCCGCAGTCAACGGCGTTGCGACAATCAATGTCGCCCTGACCGCTGCGGCTGCCGACAAGCAGGTCCTCTTCAAAGTCACCGCAAGCGATGGTGTCAACGTGATGGAAAGCCCTGTCACGTCCCTCACGGTCGTGGATAAGGATGCTCCGGTCTTCGAGGGAACCCTGAGCGCGGTTCAGGATCAGGTTCAGGATCAGGATGTCGATTACAGCGCATCTCTCAAGGGAGTCTCTGCAACGGATAACAGCGGTGTGGTCAAGTATCTGCTCGAACTCGTGGATGAAAACGGCAATACGGTCAGTTCCGTTGAGAGCACGACCCTGCCGACGACGGTCAGCAATCTTAACGCCTATATTGGCAGAACGATGACCGTCCGGATCACGGCGTATGATAAGACTGGAAACAGCAGTTCCGTTTCCGCGGATCTCGCGGTCAAGGATGTTACAGCACCGAAAGAGGTTTTTGTTGACAGCATTGTTCAGTCGAACGGTTATGACTTCAAGGTTGTCGTCAGCGGCCGTGACAATGTCGCGATTGAGAAGTTCGTGCTGCTATTCGATGGCGAGGAACACACGCAGCTTGCATCGGGCAACAAAGCGATCTTCGAGTTCAGCGTCGGAGCGGACAAAGCCAATACGACAGTTGATTATAAGGTTACGGCGTATGACAAGGCCGGTAACGACTTCTCTGTATCGAAAGAGCTGTATATTGCGGATTACACCGCACCGGAAGTGACAGGCGCCTTCGCCGTGGCACAGAAGGCCGGTACCTACGGTCTGGATGTGACAGCAGGTGAATACAAGGACAACAGCGATGTGACGAAGAGCTATGAGATCTATGACGGCAATACCCTTGTCGGAACGGATCTTGCAGCGGACTTCAGCGCGTATGTCGGCAAGACCCTCACGGTTGTGGAAACGGCCAAGGATGCCGCTGGCAATGTGACAAAACAGAGTGCAACGGTAACGTTTGCGGATGTCACAGATCCGGGTCCGATTACGGTTGACAGCTTTGTCCAGGAAAATGGCTATGTGTTCACCATGGTTGTCCGCGGTTATGATAATGTCGCGATTGACGAGTTCGTTCTTACAGTTAACGGACAGACCTATACACAGTCTGCGACAAATAATCAGGCAGTCTTCAAGTTCACCGGCGATGCTTCCATGGCTGGAAAGGATATCGAATACACGATCGTTGCATTCGACAAGGCCGGCAACAGCTTGACGAAAACGTATATGGATATGGATATGGATAAGCTGCCAATAGCCGATACCACCTCTCCGGTGATCCTCTCGACCTCCATCGTTCAGAAGAAGGCCGATGCGACGGAAAGCGGCTTCGGATTCGAAATCGCCATTGCGGCAACGGATAATCTTACCGCTCTGGAGAACATGACATTCACGGTCAAGGTTTACAGCCAGAACGGTGCGAACGAGGCCGCGATGTATACGTTCGAAGGTCTGAAGTATGATACCGCGATCGGCGGAGTGAAGATTGAACTGCCGAAGGTTTCGTATGATACGCAGTTCTGGTACACAATCTCCGCAATCGACGGCGAAGGCAACAGCTCGACAACTGATTTTGTCGCCTTTACCGCGGCTGGAGAGATGGGCGATGCCAGCAATCCGGAGAAGGTCTTCACCGGAGCGCAGGAGTTCTCGCAGGCCACAACGGTTCTTTCGGGATACCTTGGCGCCTACAAGGATTCGGACAACTTCAAGCTGACAACCGATATTGCCGGAATCAACACTCTGACGATTTCCGGAGTCGGCGCTGGAGAAAAGGCGAAGATCACGATCGTCAACGCCGATGGAAAGAAGAAATCCTACACGGTCACGGAAAAGAACAAGACATGGGTCATCAACGATGTGCTCATGGCGGCAGGTACTTCGACAATCACCATCGAAAGCCTCAACAAGAAGATGAATGTCGCGGATTACGAGATCAATGTGAACACCACATTCTTCGGCGAATCCAAGTACAACACTCCGGACAGTGCCAATACCGAGTTCTTCGCTACCGGCGACGAAAGCAGAACCAACACCACCACCGACTGGGTCGGCTATGGCGATGCGAAAGACTATTACAAGATCACTTCCGATCATGCGGGAAGCTACACCATCAACCTCCAGGCGACAACCGGCAAGGTGAAGGTCTACTTCCTGAATGAATCCGGCAAGACGATCAAGTCCAAGACCATTGCCGCCGGCAAGGCCGGTGAGATCGCGAACGTGCTGTACTACAGCAAGAACCCGATCAACGGTCAGAATGTCAGCTACATTGCCGTGGAATCCGGCGACAAGGGAAAAGGCAAGCAGAACGGCAGCTATACCCTTACCGTTACGGAAAATGTCTTCAGCAAGGGAGACAACGGCGCGGTCAGAGACTTCGGCGCGGTCGGCGGAGGCGAGACCACTATGACCGACTGGCTCGGTTATGGCGATGCTCAGGATGTCTTCAAGTTCACTGCGGACAGCAATGGAATCCTCTCGCTGGATATCTCCAAGTTCGGCGAAGACATCGATCTGGACAAGATCAAACTCAAAGTGCAGGATGCCAACGGCAAGACTGTTGCAATGAGCAAGGTCAAAGGCAGCTCGATCGACACCGGCTTCCAGTACAACAGCAAGAAGGCGCTGATCGCCGGAAGTGAATATACCGTTACGCTTTCGATCAGCAACGAGAAGAAGTACAAGGCGGATTACAGCCTCGGACTTGCCATCGTCTGATTGTCAGCAGAAAAACCTTAACCCCTCCACGCCCTTTCCTCGGATTCCGGTCCGGGGGAGGGGCGTTCTTTTTTGGGAAAGATTTCGTTCGCAGAGGAGCGCAGCTTTTCCTCCGGAAAAACTCCCCGGATCGGAATCGGAAAACAAATGGGAAAGTCGAACAGAAAAACGGGCAGAACGGAATGGAAAAAGGAAAATGCTCATGTCACCATCGGGTCAGGACGGCGGAAAAAAAGAGCCTGTCTTCTGTGGAGCGGCTGTCCACAGAAGACAGGTTTGGGGTCTTCTTATGATTGCTTCAAATGGATGAGAATGGTATGAGTGCCGTTTTCGAGAAGGTCGGCGGGGAGGATTCGTGTTTCCCGGCACGTCCTGCCGTCGAGTTCAATGGCAACGATTTTCCGTCCCTCTCCCCGGAATTCGAGATGCAGAGTTCCTCTGCCGAATCGCAACTGCTTCAGTTTCCAGCCTCCGATTGCTCGCGCCGGATCGTGGAAGACGATTCCTGACGGCATGAAATCAATTCCGCAAAGAATTTCTGCGATCATGGCATAATAGGCGGTAACGGAATACATCTGTTTTTTACCGGGACGGTCCGGAGTGATTCCCATGTTGACTGCTTCGCAGCTGGTGGCCTCGGAGATCTGGAGGGTTCCCCACTCCTGTTCGATCAGCGGAAGAAGGGTGTCCTCATGGGGAAGGAGCCGGATCAGCCGCCGATAGAAGCGTTCCGTGGCTGGACAGTAGAAGCCGAGTTGGTTGCCATCTGAATAGAAGATATCATCTTTCCGGTCGAACATGGACACGCCGCGGCGCTGCCTCAGATTTTCGTACAAATACTGTGCCAGTTCCATTTCGATACCCTCTGCCAGCTCCGATGCGTAGGGCGTCATTGCAAGAACCGCGTAGACCGGATAGAATTTCCGTGGTTCCAGAGTTCCTGCGGAGATGGAATCGTAGAATGCGTGTTTCTCTGGATCATACAGATGGGTGCGGAATCCTCTGCGGAGGGCATCGGCGCGGGAGCTCCAGCGAAGGGCTTCGTCGGAGAGACCGATCCGCGGCGCCAGTTCCGCCATGCACCGGAAGGCCTGATACAGAATGGAGTTGTTGAGACTGCTGATGTCATTGCCGTCCTGTCCGAGATCCTCCGGGAAGTCCGGGTAGAGTCCGTGCCCGCGATAGAGTCCGGTTTCTCCGACCACCTCCGGTTCGACCCGCTTCAGCAGAGAGGCCGCAAACGGGTAGAATTCGCGGATTGCCTCCAGATCCCGGCTGAACAGCCAGTACTGAAACAGCATGATGCAGTAGATGGTCTGTGCGGGCGGAGCCATGGTGGCCAGAATTCCGCCTTGGGGATCAATCGCATGGAAAATGCCGTGTACGGGATCGGCTGTATTCCGGTAGAAGGCGAGACGACTGCGGATGTTTTCCCAGTCTCCGGAGAGCATGACCGCATCCGCATGAACCATTCCATCCCATCCCCAGACCCAGTAGCCGGTGTTTGAGGCGCAGTATGCCCCGGGGAGATCCTTCACGGCCAGTGAGCGCAGGATTTCCGGCTGATTGGAAACAAAGGAATCCAGAATGGGAAATCCGCTTTGCAGTCTGGTGGAGCGCGAAAGAGTTTCCCGATAGGTTTTCCGTTCCGCTTCAGCGGATTCCGCAATGTTTCCGGCGAGTTCGCGGAAACGGGATACGGCGGACTCTTTTTCCGAACCGAATACGATGGCAAGTGCCGCGTATCCATGGGATGCGGGAGTGGAAAGATAATCTTTCTGAATATCGTGATGTGTTGCGGAAAAATTCAGTTTGCCGGCGGAGCCGGCGACCAGCCAGGTCTGCCTGGAGTTTCCGTCGTGAGTATCGGTGAATGAGGCGAAGGCAAAGGATTCATCTGGATCCGGGGCAAAGCGTTTCCATTCCCGTGTCGGTTTGCGGACCGGAGCGGCTGCGCCGGTAAGTCCGAGTTTGAGAGCAAACGGAGTTTCAGCAGCATCGGTTTCCAGCTCAAAGAGGAGAGCATCGTTCAGAACGGTGAAACGATGACGAAAGCGGATTCCGTGGAAAACACACTCGCTGTCGTATCCGAACGGATAAAACGCGGTATTTTCAAATTCGAGAAAGTATTGGTCATGATGTCCGAAATCCGCATAGGGACGGAACAGCTGGCAGAAGGCGGAAAGCGGATCGGCGCGGAAGAGCGCAATATCGGAGATTTTCTGTTTTCCGAAAAAACGGATTTCCGTAATGCCTCCATGGGCTGCGAGATCAACGGAGAGTCTGCCACCGCTGAATACCGTCAGCGGGAAAGGGACTCCCTGTTCTGCAACAGGCGGATCCGTAAGAAAATTCATGGTTTATTCTCCTTGTTTTTTCTGAGAGCGCGGCGGACGGTTTCAATCCAGGTCCGCGTCATGATTCCGTATCCGGCATGAAGGGGGTGCACTCCGTCAAAGGACCAGACTTGCGGAGGAGCTTTCCGGTTTGCTTTCTCGAAAGCCGACTGGAACGGAACGAAGATTGCGTGATACTCTTTCGCAATTTTCCGGACCGCGGCCCGGAAAGCATCCATGTCGTTCCGCCACGCTTCTGAGGTAACGGCACCTTCGAAAAAGCTCAGAAAGGGTTCGCAGAGAATGAATCGGACCTCTGGATTGCATTCCAGCGTCCGGTCGAGCAGTTCCCGGTAGATGGATTCATAGCGGGGCAGATCGACTCCGCCATCCTTTCGGAAGTGCCCCCAGACATCATTTGCTCCGATGAGGATGCTGAGATAATCCGGGTGCAGATCGAGGGTGTCGGTTTTCCACCGTGCGGCGAGATGCAGGATCGTGTCTCCGCAGAATCCCCGGTTGTAGAACTGCAGATTCCTCTCCGGATATTCCGCAAGAAGACGGGCTGCAATCAGCATCGCATGACTCGATCCGAGTCCCCGGTTTGCGGGCGAATCCGCATTCACATTGCGTTCTCTTCCGTAGTCTGTGATCGAATCCCCCTGAAAGAGAATCCGGGCATTTTGTTCGAACATTTCCATTATCCTGTTCCGGGGCGGAACCCCGGATTTTTTGTTTGTTTATTTCACGGTGTCGAGGGAGAGTTCATAACGGCCCCAGACGTTGGAATTCTGGGAGTTGCTGAAAATTCCATCGAGAGCCATAGCGGATTTGCGCAGCCATTTCGGATCATCCTTGTCGGTATCGTCAACCAGGAAGTCCATGCGGAACTGCGAACCGGCCCGGACCTGAAACGCACTTTGCGCAGTCGGGATGATTTTTCCTTCAAGCATCCAGCCGTCCGCGGTCTTCCTTCCGACGCATTCGATTTTCACATGCGCCCGTTCCTTCCGTGCGAACCAGAGTTCGCAAGGAGTGATTTCCCGGGTGCTGCGCGGAATGATGATCGCCTGATCCGCGCCGTCGCTGAGAACGGTTCCCTGCTGTTTTACGGGGCGGCTGTCGAAAAAGAGTTCCAGACAGTCATAACGGAACGCCAGTCCCACCTTGTCCTCCGGCGCCGGCAGGAGCACGTCGTCGGTGACGTTCAGGAGAAAGTAGACCGCATCGTTTTTCCGCCAGACGCATTTGAGCGAGAATGAGAGATCCTGTTTTCCGAGCCATTGCGGAATCCAGATTTCGGCATAGTTCGGTTTCCCGTGGACCACGCTGTCCACCGAATCGCAGACTATCGCGGGTACGTTTTTCCATTTTTCGAGCTTCCCGTCCAGCGGCATGGCGCCGCGGACGCGCGGGATCATGCGGATCACGCCAGGCGACTGTGCCTGTCTTGAGGCGGAGGCAAGAAGTTTGCCCTCTTCGTTTTTCAGTTGAACGGAAAAAGTGTACATCTGCCGTTTCAGATTTTTTCCGGTGATGGTGATTTCCAGTGTTCTGGACGCTCCGGGCGGAAGATTGATCCTGGTTTCCGAAAGAGCGATCTCCGCACCGCGCACGGGGATTGCTTCCAGAGTTCCTTTGAGCGTGCCGCTGCGGAAGGGGTTCGAGAGAGTGAGAGTTCCTTTGAGAGGGCCCCGTTCGGGCATGACCGCCGGGAGATTCATGGTCAGAGGAGTGATCTCGGAGAGGGTGTCGGGAACGGAAAAGATGTATTGCGGATGCGAGGAACTCCGGATGGAGAGAATGCCTTCCTTGTCGGTTCTGCGCCGGGAAAGATTGCCGAGCATGTCCATGATGCGGTATTCGGTATCGGGGGCGAGACGCAGAAGGAGACGATCCGGATTCCGGCTGAAGATGGCGGCGGTGGAGGAGCCGTCGGCCTGTTTGATGAGGAGACAGACATTGTCGAGTCTGGCAAGCGGCAGACGTCGGACACCGGTCTGATTGTTCAGAATCTGCCCTGCAAGGACCGTCATCGCGAGTCCGCGCAGACTGGGATCCCCGTTCAGGTTCGGCGACTGGCAGATCGTGTAGATCCGATAGCCCTGTGCAAGACAGACCAGTGCATGCTGAACCTGTCTTGCGGCGGCTTCGCTCTCTTCCAGCATGGTGATGAAGCCGAGGAAGGCGCCGTCGCGTCCTGGCATCCGTGCGGCGTGGGCGTCGGATGCGGTCATCGGACGGTATTTGATCCGGGGCAGTGCATTGATTCCGCTCTCCGTGTTCCAGAGAATGAATTTCTTTCCGGGATACTCCGCCATGACCGCATGAAGCCGGTTCAGCGAGTCATCGGAATTCAGTGCGTCGATCGGTTTGACTGTATAGGGATGGTAGGAGATGCCGTCCATGTACTTGTCGCCTCCGGCCTTGAGAATGTCGGAGATCATCGGGATGGAGGGCGGGGCGCCTCCCGGTGGAATCATCGGCTGACGGAGTCCGGATTCCGAAAAGATTTTCCGAGCGTCGGCAAGATGCTGAACGTACCATTTCGGATCAATATTGTGTGGCTCGCTTGTCATTTCAAACGCGATGATCTTTTTTCCCTGGAAGCGTTTTGCCGCTTCTGTAAAGAGTTTCCGGTTCCGTTCGCGTCCGGCTTCCCATCCCTCTTTCGGGGGCTTGGTGCAGACGGAATAAAACCAGAGATAGGAGCGGAAATCGGGAATCCGTTTTGCATATTCCGCGTAAAGGGATTCAAAATGTTTGCCGTTTCCGTGATACTGCATTCGACGGAGAGGGGAGTCAAAATGGAAATGGTCATACCAGTCGGCCCAGTAGGCGATCGGGTTGCGGTCCGAGAGTTTCGCGGGAGCGGGCGGCGCGATCGCGATGCAGTATTTATACGGGATCTGTTTCAGAACGGAACCGTCGGATGCAAGCAGCTTCATGTCCAGCCAGTAGACATTGCATTCCGGGAAATTCAGCGGAACGGTCACGGTCTGCCCGGCGGAAACGTTCTGTTCTTTTGTCCAGATTTTTTTCCCGGAAAGGGTTTCGAGCTCGAAAACCGCTTTGGAGGCGTTCCTGACGGCTTCCGGGACGGAAACGGTGGCAGGAATGGGTTTGCCGAACCGGAAATAGCCGTCGGTATCGGCCGGAATTGTCATTTGAATCTGATCCTCCAGGAGTTCCGCTTTGCGCAGAGTCGCATATGCGTTTCTCTGGGAGAGCTCGTTTTCCGAAGGTTTCCCGGAGGTGTAGAGCGCGAGGATCTCCTGTTCCGAAAGAGGCCGGTTGCAGATCGCCAGTTCGTCCCAGTCAATGCGCGGTGCCGGACGCTGATTTTCAGGACGCGGATTCGCGGAGATCAGCAGCGGTTCGAGCGATGTGCCGTGTCCGGAGAAGTTTTCGAAAAACGGTCTCAGAGAGGGCAGATCATTCACGATTCCCGGCGGAATCGCACCGGAGAACTCCTTTTCTGCTTCAAGATGCCCGTTGACAAAGAGTTTTGCTTTTCCGTTCCCGACCGTGACAGCAAAATGCATCCACACTCCCGGCAGAGCGGATGGCGCGGAAAGAATGGTTTTTCCTTTGTTGCCGATCCGGAATTCGAAGGATCCTTTTTGTTCCGGAGCGTTCCTGGTGTGGGAGAGTCGGAAGCCGCGGCTCCAGGCATCCGCCAGCTGGAGGAGAGAGGAGCGTCCGATTTCGTCGCCGGTACGGATCCAGCCGGAGAGGGTCATGCCGTTCTGAAATTCCCTTCCGGTGATGCCGGAGCGGAAAAAGCCGAGGGGGAGTCCTCCGCTGCGGAGAGCCGCTTTGCCGGGGAAGCGGCCGCGGGTCCATCGGGGATTCCGGTCGGCGGAGAGCCGTTCCGAGTAGGTCTGTCCGTACTTGATTACGGAATACGGCGTGGCAAGATTGATCGTCAGCGAACCGAGCGGTCCGCCCGACTGCGCAATGCGTCCGGGCTCCAGAATCACATGGTTGGCAACCTCTTCGCCGTATCCCTCCTCGAACGTGTAGTAGCGGATCAGCGAGGAATCCTTCAGCATCTCTTTCTTGTGCGTTTCAAAGGTCGCCGCAGAGCCGGAAAACGTGAGCACGGCAAATGCGGCGCAGGACAGAATGGTTTTGATCTTCATATAGTGAAACTCCCTGAGGTGATTTACAGATTGGAAATACCGGGCAGATAGAGCGGTTCATATCCCGCTTCGACTGCCCCCTTGCCGATTTTTGTGCCGAAGAGTCCGATTCCTTCCGCCGGCGACTGGATGAGTGCCTTTCCACGCGGGGCAAAGACGATGAGTCCGGATGTCTTGTCGGGATTCTCATAGCGGATGAGTGTCACATCCGGCTTCGAGGGCAGACGCTGGAATTTCGCATTTTTCCCGATCAGGGAGTGAAAGACTCCCCATGCGACTCCTTTCCATCCCGGTCTTCCGTCCGCCGTGTTCGGTGCCGGGAGATACTCATCGGGTCCCATGGAAGCGATCCACTCTTCCGCTCCGTCGGCGAGAGCCAGAACGGCCGATCGGATTTCCGTTGCCGCGGAACTTTTTTCCTCTTTCAGCCATTTGACCGGAGGAACTCCCGGAATCTGCTGGGAACAGCCGCCGGAGGTGATCCAGACCGGTTTTTTTCCAGCGGTCCGGCAGAGCTGTTCGATGGTCCGGTTTCCTGGATTGTCCGAAGTGAAATCTGCGGAAATGATGTCGCAGGAATCGGGGAACTCTTTCAGAAGCTGCTGGGAGGCGCTGTTTCCGGGACGGAACCGGCCCGCGAGAATGCGGATGCTTTCATCCTCCTCTTTCGCGGCAGACTTTGCCGCGGTGAGAAGCTGTTTGTATACAGCCGGGTCGCAGTGGGTCCAGCGTGCGGCGGTGGCGTTCCAGACCTCCGCATACTTCAGATCGTAGCGGGCGAAAATCAGTCGCCAGAGTTTCCGGTACTGTTCCAGATCGCGCGGAATTTTCGCCCATCCGGGGATTCCGGTCAGACAGAAAATCGTTTCCACGCCGTTCTCCTGATTCCATTTCATGATCCGGTCGGCGAGTTCCCAGTTGTATTCGCCTTTTTTCGGTTCGAGCTCATTCCAGCGGAAGACTTCGCGGCTCAGGCGGGAACCGAGAGCGTGGGATGCCGGAGTTTTCGAGGCGATTGCCGTATTGCCTGTCCGAGCGCTGTCCTTCGGTGCCGGGATAACTGCGATCGGATAGAGTGCCGAGCGCAGCACCTTTCCTCCGGAAGAGAGAGCGATTGCAATTTCATAAACGCCGGGTTTCTCGAAACGGAGAGAGACCGGTTCGCCTGGTTTGTATTGCTTTCCGTTGATTGAAACGGAATCCGCCTTGAGCTCCGCCGGAGCGGAGACGGTGACTGGAATGGAGGCGCCGGTTCTGAAATAGCCCTGTGTATTCCGGGGAATTTCCAGCTTGATGGAGGCAAGGAGCTTCTCCCGGGCTTCATCCGAAACGGATTTTCCTGCCTCATAGCGTTTTTTGACCTCATCTGCGCTCATGGCACGGTCGTAGACAGAGAGAAAATCGATTTTTACATCGCATCCTCCGCGCGGGGAGCCGCCGACAAGAACGGGAGTATTTTTTGCAAAATGAAACTGAAGCGGAGAGAGTTCCGGCCGTTCCGACCGAGCCGGAATTCCGTCGATGTAGAGCGCCGGAGCGTTCCCTGCGGTGGTGATGACAACGTGGTGCCATGTGTTGACGCTTCCATTTTTTCCGAGAAGCATTCTGCTTGTTTTTCCGTCTCCGCAGATCAGATTGATCCATCCCTCCTGAGCCCATCGTTTGGAGCGGACTGCGACCAGACGGAAGCCGGTTTTATAGCCGAATCCGGCATCCATGAGGAATCCGTCGAGGGGCGGTTTCTGCGAATAGATCCGCATCCATGTTTCGATGGTGAACGGCTTCCCGGGTTCAAGATGGAAGCCGGGAATGGTGAAATATTCTTTTGCGCTGCCGAAACGAAGGGCTTTCCATTCGCCGTTTCGGTCGAGGGCGTTTGCCGGATAGGTTTTTCCCGGAATGGTGAGAGCGGAAGAACCCCGGAATCGTCCATATGGAGAGAGGGTCCGGATGACGGCGGGATTTCTACCTCCGATCACACCATCGCCAGCGCGGGAGAAATCAAATGTTTCGACACGTTCTCCGGAGAGAGCCAGAGCCGGAAGCAGAAGCCCGGCAGAGAGAGCGGCTGTAAACCATGTTTTCTGAATGTTCATCACTGTTTTCCTGTTGTTTGTGTTGTCTGGAGAGAAAAAATGCGGGTTTGTCATCTCAGTTCCACCATTGAATCGGAGGTTTCTGCGGTGTGACGGAACGGAGAAATGAGCCGGTGTAATACGCGACATGTCCGTCAACAAACAGAATATTCATTCCGTTGGAATGGTTGTTTTTATGTTGTTTGTACCAGTAATCGTTGCTCATGTCGCCATATCCGGAATCTCCTTTTGCCTCGATCATGTAGGAGGATTGCGTCGGATTTTTGACTTTCTGAATTTTGAACCGGGGGACCGCCTCGCTGCTTCCGGTATATCCGTTTCTGCGGTTGATGGTGTAAGTGGAGGGCAGCCAGGAGAGGCCCGTTGCAGGAATGGTCAGATTCAAATCGGCGGGACAGGCAAAAATCGTTTTGTAGGCCTGTTCCAAATCGCCGGAAGTCCCGTAATTCGACCGGAGACGAAAATAATCCTTGGCCAGATAATGGGTAAAACTGTAGGAATTCTGGTTGCAGGGACAGAGATAATCATCATAATCATTGCAATAGGCCGCCACTCCGCCGGAATAGATCTGTTTCAGATTGTTGGCGCATCGGACGGTGTTGGCCTTGCCTCTGGCGGAATTCAGAGCGGGAAGCAGGAGTGCTGCAAGAATTGCTATAATTGCAATTACAACCAGAAGTTCTATCAATGTGAAATACTGACTCGTTTTTTTATTCGGTCCTGCGCTTTTCATTTTGATTCTCCCACGTTATTTCCCTTGTTGTATTTCGAATAATCAGCGGACATGGAACAAGTACTTTTTCCGGTTTCGCATGAGATTCCCGCATGAATATTTTGCGTTTCAGAAGTTCCAGTGCAGCAAGTCCGAGATCCATGGAATGGAGAGATACTGTTGTCAGATTCAGTTCCCGGAAGAAGGGAGAATCATCGATTCCGCTTAACGAGAAGTCTTCAGGGATCCGGAGATGTTTCCGGCGGGCCGCCAGGAAAATCTCCTTGGCAAGACGGTCATTTGCCGCCATGACAAACGTATATTTTCCTTCTGTGATCCGTTCAAAATTGCGGAAAACGAAATCTTCGCGGTCTTCCCGGACAAAAGGATATTCCAGAACATCCGGAGGTGGAACTCCCCGTTCGGCGAACTCCTTTCGAATCCCGTTCAGACGCATGGCGGACCAGGCGTGAGAGGGAAAATGGTAGAATGCCGTTCGCCGATGTCCGAGATCCAGCGCGTGACGGGCAATGAGACGGCCGATCTGTTCATCATCAAAATCCACGCAGTCGATTCCGTCCACATTGCAGTCGATGCAGATGCAGGGAATGGAAAAAGACTGATATTCCCGATGAAATTCCGTAGTCTGATAGCGGCTGATTGCCACGATCAGGGCATCATATCCGGAGTGAAGCAACTGGTGGAGAAACGGTTCCCTGTCTTTTTTTTGCCAGAGATTGAAGAAATCGAGATGTCCGCCCTGTTCATTCAGAATACGATCCATTCCGGTAGCAATCTCTGCGGAACGGTTGTAAACATAGTCCGGATTGGATTCTTCCAGTTCTGCAATCATGGCGATCCGGATTCCTTTCAGACTCTGCGGACGGGTCGGAAGCGAAACCACTTTCATTCCTTCCCGCGGGAGTCCTTCCAGGACGCCTTCGGTCCGCAGTGAATCCAGAGTGGATCGGACAACGCTCAATGGAATTTCATACAGATCGCTGAGTGTTCTGGCTCCGGAAATCGGCATGCCGGGATACGCCTTTTGTGCGTAGAGATCCGATACGAGTCTGTCGCGGCACATCTTCTGAAGTCGTACCACTTCCGGCGCAGTGAGGCGCCGTTTTCGGGTCTTCTTTTCTTTTTTCACTGCAATCGGCATGTCGGAATCCTTCCTGCAATTTTCTGTCTTTTTCTGTACTTATCTGTAATTATAATATATTTTCCAGAAAATGCAAGAGGGGGAAAAGAAAAAAAAAGTGATTTCCGGAGAAACTTTCGGAAAGTATAATTTGTTCGGATGTTGCGGAGAAGTCTCTCTGGCATTTCGATGTGTTCTGTTGTATGGTCCAATCCTTTTTGTTTTGATTTGCAAACATGTTTTTTGTGTGCTATTGTACGTTTTCAGTATCTGAGAGAATTCCGGGAGAAACGGAACATGCGGAAAAGTTTTCCGATTGCCGAAGAACGGTTCGCTTTTTTATGAGTTTCCTGTTCCGCAGAGATGTGTATCGGATGGCGGAACACGGCGGAATGGAGAATGCCGATGCGTCCCGGATTTTTCAGATGGACACATCACACATGGAAACCTGTTCACGCAAAAGAGATAGATCATAAGAGGAGTTGGAAGATGGAAGGGAAGAGAGGCCTGACTTCGGAGGAAGTCGAAATAAGTCGCAGGGAGCACGGGACCAATGCATTGACGCAAATCCCGCGTGATCCCCTCTGGAAAAAGATTCTGGAAGGGTTCAAGGATCCGATGATTATGATTCTGCTGGTTGCACTGCTTGTCCAGCTGATTCTTTTCTTTTTGAAGCAGGCGGAATGGTTTGAACCGATCGGGATTCTGATAGCCATTCTGATAGCCAACGGGGTGTCATCGCTCAGTGAATGCAGTCAGGAGAGCAAGGCTTCCGCGCTGAAAGCCGAGGAAGAGGCCAAGGAGATGGCAAAGGTGATCCGGAACGGCAGTCTGATGGAAATTCATGTCAGTGAAATTGTCGTAGGCGATCTTGTCTTTTTGCAGGCAGGCGATAAGATCCCCGCGGACGGCGAAATCATCGAAGGCGCTCTCAAAGTTTCGCAGGCCGCGCTGAACGGAGAAACCGAGGAAGCCGTCAAAGAGCCCTGCCGGGAAGATTCTGCGCATTACGAGATTAAAGATCTTCTGAATACGCATTATGCGTATCGCGGAACGGTGGTGTGCGGCGGTGAAGGAACCATGGAGGTCAAGGTCGTGGGCGATAAAACCCTCTTCGGCGAACTTGCTCTGGAGGTTCAGGAGGATACCCGCAGAACTCCGCTTCAGGTGAAACTCGGAAAACTGGCCGGTCATATTTCCACATTCGGCTATATCGGAGCAATCGCGATTATGCTTGGTATTCTCGGCAAGACGCTCCTGACCGGTGCCATGCCGGAAGGCTTTTACCAGTGGATCCGGCTGATTATGGATGCTGTTACGGTTGCTGTTACCATTATCGTCTGCGCGGTTCCGGAAGGTCTTCCCATGCTTACCTCGATTCTGCTTTCGCTTCAGAGCCTGAAAATGGCGAAAGACAATGTTCTGGTCCGCAAGATCAACGGACTGGAAACCGCGGGGAGCCTCAGCATTCTTTTCAGTGACAAGACCGGGACGATTACCGAGGGCCGGCTTTCCGTGGTCGAACTGGTCACCGGCAATGTGCGGCCGTTTTGTTCCCTGAAAAAAATGCCGCCGGAACTGGCTCTGGATGTCATAACCGGTATCGGGGTGAACAACAGTGCGGTTGTCAGCGGAGGGTCCATCATCGGGGGCAACAGCACGGACCGGGCGCTGATGGCGTTTCTCGTCGATTCCGATGCCGCAGGAATGAACAAGGAAGATGTCCGTTCCTTCAATGCATTTGATTCCAGTAAAAAGTGTTCCAGTGTCACGATTTCCCGTCAGGGCAATACGCTTACCTACATCAAAGGCGCTCCGGAAAAGATCTTGGAGAACTGTACCCGCTATCTCGATGAAAACGGAATGGAGAAACCGCTGGAGGAGAAGAATTTTCTGACGGCGTACCTTGACACTCAGGCCGGTCGTTCCATGCGTCTGCTTGCCGTGGCGAAGGCGGAGGGGGAAAAAGATGATTCCGATCTGACCCTGATCTGCCTGATCAGCATCCGCGACAATGTCCGTGCGGAGGCGGTTGACGCCATTCGCGAAGTGCAGAATGCCGGTATTCAGGTCGTGATGGTCACAGGCGACCGCAAGGAAACCGCTGCTGCGATTGCAAGAGAAGCCGGACTTCTTGTCCGTTCGGAAGATCTCGCTCTGACGTCCGCGGAGATGGCGGAAAAGAGCGATGAGGAACTGAAAAAACTTCTTCCGGATCTGCGAGTCGTTGCACGCGCGCTGCCGACCGATAAGAGCAGACTGGTCCGGATCGCGCAGGAACTGAATCTGGTGGTCGGCATGACCGGAGACGGGGTCAATGATTCTCCCGCTCTGAAGAAAGCCGATGTCGGTTTCGCCATGGGCAGCGGCACGGAAGTCGCCAAAGAGGCCGGAGACATCACGATTCTGGACGACAATTTCTCCTCCATTGAAAAGGCGATCCTTTATGGCAGGACCATGTTCAAAAGTATTCGGAAGTTCCTGATTTTTCAGCTGACCGTGAATGTCGCTGCGGTTCTCTCCTGCTTTCTTGGTCCGATGTTCGGGGAGAATGTGGTTCTGACCGTCATTCAGCTTCTTCTGGTCAATCTTGCGATGGATACGCTTGCGGCAATCGCATTCGGCAGCGAGCCTGCTCTGAAGGAATATATGAAGGATAAGCCTATTCCGCGTTCCGAAAGCATTGTGACGAAGAGCATGTTTGTGCAGATTCTCATCGGAGCACTGTACATCACGGCGCTCTGTCTGGCGATCCTTTTTGTCAAACCGCTCCGCGATTTGTTCGGCGATGTGGATGCCACCTATCTGAAATCCGCCGTATTCGCCACATTCATGATGGCGATCACATTTAACGGGTTCAACGCAAGAACCGCCCATCTGAATCCGTTCGAGGGGTTGGGACGCAACAGAAACTTTATCCTTGTCATGTGTTCCATTCTTGTTCTGCAGTATCTCTTTGTCACGTTCGGCGGCAAGGTGCTCAGCGTGGAGCCCCTTGCGTGGAAGACATGGGGAATCTGTGCGCTTCTGGCGTTTCTGGTGATTCCGATTGATATGATCCGGAAACTGGTGCTGATGCGGAAGAGCGCCTGAGAAATCTGCGGCATTTTGTCCGTCGGGTTTTGACGGGAGAGGGGGAAATCGGCGGAACGGGAATTCGGTCCGTGTGTTTATGCGGCGGGTTCCCGTTCTTTTCGCAGGATGACTTTGCCGATGTGCTGTCCCTTCACGCTCTCCACCTGCAAAGAGATCCGCAGATCGGAAAGCTCAATGACGCTTCCGTTGGCCGGGACGTTTCCTGCTCTGGCCAGGATCAGTCCTCCGAGAGTGTCGTATCTGGAATCTCCGGGAAAGACGATGCCGATGGCGCGTTTGATCTGTTCCAGACGGATGGAGGCATCCACCCGCCAGATATTTTCTCCGAGCGTTTCCAGCGATTCGTGTTCATTCGAGTGCTCGTCGGCGAACGATCCTACGATTTCGGAGACCAGATCCGCATTGGTAATGATTCCGGCGGTTCCGCCGAATTCATCGAGAAGAACCGCCATGCCGATTTTTTCCCGTTTCATATCCGTGAACAGACGATCGGCGCGAATGGTTTCGGGAACGAGATAGGCGGGCTTCATGACGGAAGCCAGATCGGGAGAAGCGCCGCGCCTGTATTTTTCGGTAAAGTAATCGCGGATGTGGACAATGCCGACGATTTCGTCGATGTCCTCATGATAAACCGGAAAGCGCGAATAGTTCGCATGAATGAAGATGCGTTCGATCTCTTCCGGCGGAGCATCCCTGTTTACCGCCGTGATTTCCGTGCGGTGGGTCATGATTTCGGAGGCCTCCCGTGAGCTGAATTCAAAGACGTTTTCCAGCATCTCCTTTTTCTCCGGCGAGATGATCCCCTGTTCTCCTCCGATATCGACCAGAGTCCGGATTTCCTCCTCGGTCACCCCCTGTTCCTGCTCCGTTCCTTTCCCGAACATCGCTTTCAGACACAGATCCACCGATGCATTCAGAATGAAGACGAACGGTTTTGCCACATTTGCCAGAAAATGAATGGGCAGCGCCACATTGAACGCCATGAACTCCGAATAGCGCAGTCCGATCTGTTTCGGTACCAGTTCCCCGAATACCAGTGAAAGGTAGGAAAGAATCACGGTAATGAACACCACAACTACCATATCCAGTACGCCGTGACTGAAAATATCGAATCCGATCCGTTCCAGGAATTCGGTGAGCGGATCGGAAAACGATTCCGCGGCAAAGGCGCTTGCAAGAAATCCGGCAAGGGTCACGCCGACCTGAACCGTGGCAAGGAACCGTCCTGTATTTCCGGTCAGTGCGGCAAGCGCCTTCCCGCGCAGTCCTCCCCGCTGAATCAGCTTGCGGATCGACGATTGCTTCAAGGAAATCAGGGCCACTTCCGATGAGGCAAAAAAGGCGTTCATGCCGATCAGAATCAGCAAAATCAGAATTTGCACCCACAGCATATCCGGTTCCTGCACAGTTCACCTCATTTTTTACATTTTTTTCAAGAAGGATCCATCCTTGTCTGACGCGGATCCTGTCAGAACTATAATCTGGATTTGCAAATTTTCAAGCGGCGCGGTACCGGCTTTCCGGATCAGAGTTTGTTCATGGCGCCCCGCCGGTACCCTTCCGGATCAATCCGGATCTCTGCAAAGCCGCAGACGGAAAGAGCCTTTTCGATCTCCTGCCGCATCCGCAGGGCGCGGGAGAGTGCGGGCCCTCTGAATTCCAGAGAAGCTCTGTTGCCTTCCAGACAGCGAACGCGACATCCGGAGAACCCCAGTTCGGCAAGAATGTTTTCCGCATTGCCGCAACGCTGCAGGAGTTCTTTTGTCAGAGCAATTCCCGTGGGAATGCGCGATGCCAGACATGCCGCTGCCGGCATTGTCCAGCTGGGCAGTCCCATTCTGCGCGATACGAGCCGGATCAGGCGCTTCCCGAATCCGCATTCCACAAAGGGATGCAGAACACCGAGTTCATCGGCTGCTTTTGCTCCCGGACGCCAGTCTCCGGAATCATCCGTATTGGCTCCGTCCAGCAGAGTGCGGAATCCTTCGCCGGATGCCGCATGAAGGATTTGGGAAAAGATCTGTTTTTTGCAGTGATAACAGCGCCACTTGTCATTTCGGACAACTTCGGGCAGACGCAGGACATCCGTTTCCAGTTCCAGACAGCGGACTCCGAGACGGGCGGCAATCCGACGGGCCGTTTGAGTTTCGTTTGCAATCGTCATCGGGGTTGAGACATGGACCGGCAGGACATTTTCCGCTCCGAGTTCCCGCACGGCAAACGCCGTCAGAAGTGTGCTGTCGCATCCGCCGGAAAACGCAATGGCAACGCGTCCGTTCCGTTTCAGGAACGCGGAGAGCGCCACTTCTTCCGGCAGCGGCTTCAGTGTTCTGCCGGAAGCCATTTGGCATAGTCCTCCAGAAGCGTATCCGACATCTGTTTCCAGCCGAATCGGGAGGCCACCAGTTCGCGTCCGGCTTTCCCCAGTTTTCCGGTTTTTTCCGGATGATCCACGGCGTCTGTCATCGCATTTTTCGCATCCGCAGGACTGGACGGTGTCAGGAGCCATCCGGTTTTGCCCGAGATGACAACTTCAGGAGTTCCGTCCAGCGCATACGCGATCACCGGTTTGCCGGATGCCAGCGACTGAACCGCTGCACGCGGCAGTCCTTCCCGCAGGGAAAAATGAACCAGCGTATTGGAGAGCGCCAGATAACGATAGACTTCTCCCGGCGGAACGAGTCCGGCGAAAGAGAAACGGTCTGTCAGATTTTTTTCAGCGATGTTCCGTTTGATCTCTTCGGTCATGATTCCGTCGCCGATGATAAGATAGTGCACCTCGGGCCGTTCCTTTGCCAGTTCCATTGCCAGCGGAATGAAGTCTTCATATCCTTTCAGGGGAAAGAGCCGGGCAAGCGTTGCAAAGACAAATGCGTTTTCGGGGATGCCGAGTGATTTCCGCAGTTCGGGATCCGGGCTGGAGGTCAGGAACGGCTCCAGCTCCATTCCGCTGTAAACGACCTTGTACATTTCCGGTTTCCCGATCCCGGCGGCCAGCGACTGGTCGATCATTGCCTGTGCGACCGCATAGATGCGTCTGCCGCAGCGGGCCGCCGCGCGTTCGCTCAGAATATAGAGGAAATTCTTCCAGGGTTTCTCATACCGGTGGAACGCAAGGCCGTGAATCGTATGGACGACGAGAGGGATCTTTGCCGCTTTTCCAGCAAAACGACCTACAACTCCCGCCTTGGAACTGTGTGTATGAACCACATCGTAACGTTCTTCCCGGAAGAGCTTTTTCAGGAATCGGTACGCCTTGAAATCCTTGACGGGGGAGATTTCGCGAACCAGCCATGGACATTCCACAATCTTGAGTCCCGGACACGAGACCTTTTTCAGCAGTTCGCCTTCCGGTCCTGGCGAGGGACCGGTCACCAGCGTTACATCGTGCCCCGCCTCCACAGCCCCGCGTGCGGAGAGCAGAGTGTTCTCCTGCGCTCCGCCCACGATCATCCGGGTGATGACATGACAGATCTTCATGATATGTTATCTGTTGAACGCGCGACGCGCGATGTCTTTGCGGTACTGCATTCCTTCCCAGCCGATTTTTCCGACGGCATCATAGGCTTTCCGCACAGCTTCCTCAATGGTCTTTCCCCGTGCAGTGACCCCAAGTACGCGTCCGCCCGCGTTGACGAGTTTTCCCTCTTTGACCGCGGTTCCGGCATGGTAGACGATGGCTCCATCGGCTTCCGCCTCTTTGATTCCGTGGATTTCGAATCCCTTCTGCACCGATCCGGGATATCCGCCGGAGGCAAGAACGATGCAGACCGCCGGATCGGGCGACCAGATCAGTTCCGCTTTGTCGAGTTCACAGTTTGCGGTTTTCAGGAGCGTATCGGCAAGATCACCGTCGAAACGGGTCAGCACCGCCTGCGTTTCGGGATCGCCGAAGCGGACATTGAATTCCAGAACTTTCGGACCGTTCTTTGTCACCATGATTCCTGCGTAGATGATGCCGCGGTAGTCCAGTTTTTCCGCCTGAATGCCGCGCAGGAAGTTGTCGAGCACGGAACGGCGCACCTCCTCCAGAAGCGCATCGGTCACGACGGGGGCGGGAGAATAGGCGCCCATTCCGCCGGTGTTCGGGCCTTTGTCGCCGTCGAGCTGGCGCTTGTGGTCCTGAGAGCTGACCAGCGGAATGATGGTGCGTCCGTCGGTCAGAGCGAGAATCGATGCTTCTTCGCCTTCCAGCAGTTCTTCGATGACCACGCGGTATCCGGCGTTTCCGAACGCTCCCGCGAAACACTCTTCGACTCCGGCGACGGCTTCGGCTTCGTTTGAAGCGACGATCACGCCTTTGCCGGCGGCGAGTCCGTCCGCCTTGACAACGACTCCGCGTCCGGCGGCATATTCCCGGCGGATGTAGTCGATTGCGGCGGTTTTATCGGTAAACGTTGCATACGCGGCGGTCGGGATGTTGTATTTCACCATGAACGCCTTGGAGAAATCCTTGCTTCCTTCGAGACGAGCTGCGGCTCCGGAGGGCCCGAAGACCGGAATCCCCTTTGCCCGGACGGCATCTGCGACTCCCTGGCAGAGCGGGGCTTCCGGGCCGATTACCACAAGGCCGACTTTCTTTTCCGCGGCGAAATCCGCAATCGAAGCGTTGTCGGAGGGAATCGCGACGCATTCCGCGATCTCCGCCATTCCCGGGTTGCCGGGCGCACAGTAGATTTTATCGACGAGTTTGCTTTTTTTCAGTCCGTAGCAGATGGCGTGTTCGCGTCCGCCGCTTCCGATCAGAAGAATATCCATTCGAATGCCCCTTTCGATGTTGTGGCTGTGAAAACAGATTAATATAACACGCAATCGAATGTTTTCAAAAGTTGCGGAACGGAAAAATGGAAGAGGGATTCCGTCTCCTCTTCCCCGGCGGTTTTTCGAGTGTTCCGTCAGAACTTCAGCTTTTCCCGGAGGATGGCAAGTCCGGCGGTGTACTGCTCGAAATCGTAAGGCGCGGAACCCTGATAATAGTGATTGAAACACGTTTCCCCATTCGCGCTCCATTCGATCAGGAGCATCCGGCGGCATCCCTGACAGATGCGGAGAGAGTCAATTTCCGCCGCGGTATCCGGTGCGATTTCAAATGATCCGCGGCAGAGCTCTTCCCCGGTCAGGATATCGCTGACTTTGTAGTCGCCCGACTGCGGACGGGAAAGATCATTCACCGCATACAGACGGATGCACCATGATTCCGGTTCGCCGAACATCAGCGAAAGCGGTTTCTGTGCCGTCCGGATGTACCAGTACGCCAGTTTCCTGCTGTAATAGTAATCGACCACCGCATCGGAGAACTGCGGCCAGCAGTCGATCACGTTCCACCAGATCAGTCCGGTTTTCCGCCATTTCCGCATCCGGAAGCTCTCGATGAAGAATTTGAATGCTTCCGCCTGAACAATCTGAGAGCAGAGAATGAATTTTTCCAGCGTCTCCGGAACCGATCCGAAACAGCCCGCCACCTGATCCTCCATCAGCTGGATCCGGTAGGCGTAGGGGCCGTCCGGATCGTGGAACGGCTGGGAAGCATGGCAGAGCCAGTCCGGATTGCCGATACGTCCGTTCAGGGATTCTTCCGGGATGAATTTCCGTATGCTTTCCAGATTCGGCATTCCGTGATAGCCGATTTCGCTGGCGAAAATGGCGGTATTGTCCTTATAGAAAGAGCTCTTCCAGTTGTCGCGCGGGCCCCAGAGGTGCTGTTCCGGCGAATCGTAGCGGCGGTTCCCGCGCCAGAGGGAGTCGGAAAGATACGGAGAGCTTGGCAGGTAATCGCGGGCCGGGTCGAAGGTGCCGACCGCATCCGGAAGAATTTCTCGGGAGATCCGGTTGAAGGAGGGAGGAAGACGTTTTGTCGATTTCTTATAAAAGAAGAACTCGTCGCATTCGTTGTCTCCGCACCAGAGCGCCAGCGAAGGGTGATTCCTCAGGCGCATGACGACTGCTTCCGCCTCCTGCCGGATCGTTTCGCAGAATGCCGTATCATGCGGCGGGACTTCGCAGGCAAACATGAAATCCTGCCAGACCAGCAGTCCGAAGCGGTCGCAGAGCGAGAAGAATTCCTCATCTTCATAGACGTTTCCGCCCCAGCAGCGGACCATGTTGCAGCCCAGATCCCGGAAAAGTTCGAGCGCTTTCCCCACCCGTTCCGGATTCTCCCCGTGCAGGGCGTCCGACGGGACCCAGTTCGATCCCTTGATGAATACCGGACGGTTGTTGACAATGAATTCGAATTTTCCTTTTCCGTTTTCCATCTCTTCCGTCCGTTCCAGACGGATGGTGCGGATTCCCGTCTCCCAGACACGCACATCAACCGTTTTCCCGCAATGGATCAGTTTCAGCTCCACCGTATACAGATTCTGCTCTCCGCTTCCGAGAGGATTCCATAACCGCGGGTGCGGAACATCGAACTCAAATACTCCCGTTACAAACCGGAGCGGAAAGTGCTGTTCCAATACCGAATCGCCGCACCGCATGCTCAGATGCGCCTCCAGATTCTCCAGAGTCTCCGCAGGAGTCGTGAACGACCAGTCCAGCACGAGTTCCGCCTTTTCCGGCGAGACCTTCGATGTGAATAGATAAAGCGATGTCCACCGTTCCGGTTTGACGATCTCCAGCGACACATTCCGCCAGAGGCCCGCTCCGACCAGACGCGGTGCGATGTCCCATCCGTAAGTATGCATCGGCCTCCGCAGATACAGCCCCTCATAGTTATAGGTCGATGCCACCGCCGAAGGGGGACGGCGGAATTTTCTAGCCTCATTGATTGAACTTCTGATTTTCACAACAAGTTCATTTTTCTCTTTATGATGCACCAGATCCGTGACATCGAAACGGTGCGGAATGACCATGTTGCAGGCATGTCCGGCGATTTTTCCATTCACCAGAATTTCCGCCGCCGTATCAATTCCTTCAAACACCAGTTCCAGGCGTTCCCCTTCCGCCGGTTCCGGAGTGGAAAATCCGGTCCGGTATTCCCAGTCAACAAATTCATATGGACGCAGCAGATTGGAATTTGTTCCCGCATACGGATCCGGGACAATCCCGGCACGAGTCAGATCTCCTATGACATTTCCGGGTACTTTTGCCGGAATCGTCTTCCCGTTTCCATCCGATGGATCTTTCCAGCTCAGCTGCCATTCCCCGTTCAGAGACTGTATCATTTTCCTCTCCTTCGATCTTTTAATTGATTATTTTGCGCAAAATAATTATCCGGGAGTAACAATATCGTTGCAAATGGAAAATACAAGGGAATTTTTTTGTATTTCGGTCTCTTTCCGGGGAATCTGCGGATCGGAAGCGGGGGGAGGAAGAGGGGGAAAGGAGGTTGCCAAGAGGGATGGGAAGCTGTTTTTTTGAGAAGAGAAGTTGAAAAAATATCATTCCGCATGTAAATTATCCGGATTTGTTGTCAGCAACCCAAACTACAATTTAGGGAGTATAAAGCCAAAATGGGAAGACCAATGAATGTAGCTGTCGCCGGGGCCACCGGAGCCGTCGGCGTCGAGATGATCGAAACCCTGGAAAAGAGGAATTTCCCGATCGCCTCTCTGAAACTGCTTGCCTCCGCCCGTTCCGCCGGCAAAAAAATGAAGTTCAAAGGCGAAGAGATCACCATTGAGGAAATGACGGAAGACTCCTTCAAAGGGGTTGATATTGCGTTGTTCAGCGCCGGATCCGATATTTCCAAAAAGTTCCGTAAGGCTTGTGTGGACGCGGGATGCGTCATGATCGACAATTCCAGTGCATTCCGTATGGATGAGGATGTCCCGCTGGTGATTCCCGAAATCAATCCGGAGGATGCGTTCAAGCATCATGGCGTCATTGCCAATCCGAACTGCACCACGGCGATCATGGCGGTTGCCGTTTATCCTCTGCACAAGGCCAAAGGCCTCAAGCGCCTCATTGCTTCGACCTATCAGGCGGCATCCGGCGGCGGAGCTCCGGCGATGCAGGAGCTGATCGACCAGACCCGCGCAGTGCTGAACGGCGAAAATAACATTGAAGCCAAAGTAATGGCGCAGCGTCTTGCGTTCAACCTGTTCCCGCACATTGATTCCTTCCAGCCCAACGGCTACACCAAGGAGGAGCTCAAGATGGTGAACGAGACCCGCAAGATCATGCACATTCCGGGACTGATGCTGACATGCACCAGTGTCCGTGTGCCGGTGATGAGAGCGCATTCGGAATCGCTGAACCTTGAGTTTGAACAGGATATTACGCCGGAAGAGGCGCGTGAAATTCTTTCGAAAGCTCCCGGTGTGATCGTGCGCGACGATCCGGAAAACAAGGTCTATCCGATGCCGGTGGATGCCACTGGAAAATATGATGTCATTGTCGGCCGCATCCGTCAGGATATTTCCCGCAGCGACAAGCGCGGAATCGAGATGTTTGTCTCCGGCGATCAGCTTCTCAAGGGCGCGGCTCTGAATGCCGTTCAGATCGCGGAAGTTCTCAACCGGTAACCGGTGTTTATGACGGCGGTGCCGTGCAGTTTTCGGGGCTCCCGGCTGACGGCGCTGCTGGAAACGCTGCTGCCGCTGCCGTGCCCTCTCTGCGGAAAGGGGGTTCCGTTCGACGGAACCCCGAACATGTTCTGCCGGGAGTGCATGGAGAAGATGCCGATGATTCGCGGGAAGGTCTGCCGGACCTGCGGTGCGGAAGTGGATGGCATCTTTGATTCCTGCACCGAATGCATGAACAGTCCGAAGCCGCCGTGGAATCGGGCGTATGCTCTTTTCAAATACACCGATGAGGTGCTGGACTGTGTGCATCTGTTCAAGTATCAGGGACGGACGGAGCTGGCAAGGCCGCTGGGACGGCTTGCCGCGGGACTGCTTCTGAACTCTGAGGGTTCGCTCCCTTACGACTGTATTGTCCCGATACCGCTTCACTGGAGGAGGTTTCTGATGCGGGGATACAACCAGTCGAGTCTGTTTGCAGAGCAGCTGGGAAAGTATCTCCATATTCCGGTCCGCTCCCTTCTCCGGCGGGAACAGTATACGAAACAGCAGGCTTTTTTAACAAAAAAACAAAGAAATTCAAATATTGCGGGCGCTTTTTCCATTTCTGATTCGACAGTTGCGGAAAAGTGTGGTATATTACTTGTGGACGATGTCATGACGACCGGCGCGACACTCCGGGAAGCCGCCGGCGTACTGCTCAGTCACGGTGCCGAACGGGTGGATGTGCTGGTTATTGCCAGAAGACAAAGGAATTGAAAATGGCTTTTTTCAAAAAATCAAAATATTCGACATTGAATGCCGATGCCAAACTTGAGGGACCGCAGAAACGCAAGGATATTCCCGAGGGCCTCTGGGAAAAATGCAAAAAGTGCGATTCGACGATCTTCACAAAACAGAAAGAAAGCAATCTGTTCATCTGTCCGCACTGCGGATACCACAATCCGATGCCCGCTCCGCAGAGAATCGAGCTGCTGACCGATAAAGGTTCATTTGTGGAAATCGATGCCGATCTGGAGTCCGTGGATACCCTGAAATTCGAAGGAGTCTCCTCCTATACGGATAAACTTGCGGCAAACAAGAAGAAAACCGGGCTGAAAGATGCGATCGTCTGCGGAGAGGCAACCCTTGACGGACGGGCGTATGCACTCGGCGTTATGGATTTCCGTTTTCTCGGAGCCAGCATGGGCGCGGTCGTCGGAGAAAAAGTGACGCGGCTTGTGGAATACGCAACGGCAAAAGGTCTTCCGCTCGTGATCGTCACCGCTTCCGGAGGAGCCCGCATGTATGAGGGAATGGTCAGCCTCATGCAGATGGCGAAAACCAGCGGCGCGCTTCAGAAACATGCCGAAGCCGGACTGCCGTATATTGTCATTATGACGCATCCGACCACCGCCGGAGTCACGGCAAGCTATGCTTCTCTCGGGGATCTGATTATCGCCGAACCGGAGGCCCTGATCGGGTTCGCCGGCCCGCGCGTGATCAAGGATACGACCCAGGCGCAGCTGCCGGAAGGGTTCCAGACATCCGAGTTCCTTCTGAAGAAGGGATTGATTGATAAAATTATTGATCGAAAAAATTTACGTGCAGAATTGTCTCTTTGCCTTGAATATTTGAAAGATGCGAGTATAGTTCCAAGTAAGAGCAGGCGGAAAGCCTGATTGACGGATTTTTTTGCTGTCGCCGTATTGGACCCCGTGCGCTGAAGTCCCGTGAACGGGTCAGACGGGGAACCGAGCAGCCATAAACGACGAGTTCAGGTGCTGCGGGGGATCTGGTGCGGCGGCGGCTTTTTTTTTGAACCAGAACAGGATTTTGAATCATGAAAAGAATTGATGGCAGACCGTTCAATTATCTTCGCAAAGTCAAGATCACACCGAATTATCTCTCTCATCCGGCCGGGTCCGTTCTTGTGGAAATGGGGGGAACGAAGGTGATCTGCGCGGTTACGGTGGAGCCGGGAGTCCCCGGATGGATGCGTGCTCAGGGGGTGCCGGGAGGCTGGGTGACTTCCGAATATGGTCTCCTGCCCGCTTCCACAAACGCGAGAAACCAGCGCGAGGCGACAAAAGGAAAACAGAGCGGAAGAACCATGGAAATTCAGCGTTTGATCGGAAGAAGTTTCCGGACCGTGATCGATTTGAAATCTCTGGGACCGAATACTGTTTATATCGACTGTGATGTGATTGATGCCGATGGAGGAACTCGGTGCGCCAGCATTACCGGAGCATCTGTCGCGCTTCAGCTGGCTTTCCGGAAACTGGTGGAGAAGAATATGCTGCATAAATTCCCGATGAAGGAGAATGTGGCGGCGGTGAGTGTCGGAATGAAGGATGGCGAAGTGCTGCTGGATCTCTGTTATGAAGAGGATTCCAATGCCGATGTCGATATGAATGTGGTGATGACGGAATCCGGAAAAATCATTGAGGTGCAGGGCACTGCGGAGGAGGTTCCGTTTTCGAGGCAGGAGCTGGATCGGATGCTGGATGTCGCGGGAGCTGGACTGGAGCGTTTGTTTGCCTGCCAGCGTGCCGTTCTCTCTCCCCGGGAAGAGAGAAGGAAGGAGCCTCATGTTCCGCTGGGAAACATCGGTGCGGCTCTGGAGGAACTGAATTTGTAATGGTCCCGGCGGACCCGTTTCCCCGTGGAGCCGGAAGGAGGAAGGAAGATGAACAGAGAAATTCCTTGCAGAATCAAACAATCCGCCGCGGTCGGAGTGCTGATCGCGTTCTGTTTTATGGTGATTCTGCGGCTGGTGTTCACGGTAAACGGAGAGAATGATGTCGATCCATTTTATCATGTCCGCATTGCCATGGAAGGGTGGAGCGTCTATACGGCGCAGACATTTCCGACCATGACGCTTTCCACCTGGTCCGAGTGTTTTGCGGATAAGGAACTGCTGTTTCATATTCTGCTGAGCGGAGTTCAAAATGCGGTTCTGGCTCTCGGACTTCCCGATTTCCCGTTTCATATGCCGAATCTTTTCTTTCTGTTTCTGATTCTTCTGGCTTTTGCCTGTGCGGGAATTCGATACCGGGTGCGCGGATTGTGGGTTCTGATTCCGTTTCTGTTCTGTCTGTGCGGAGTTTTCACGTTCAGGGCGATGATGCTGCGACCGCATCTGCTCTCGATAGCTCTGATGCTGCTGAGCTGTGCGGTGTATCCATCGATCCGGACTTTGCGGGATGCGTGGATAGCGGTACTGCTGGGAATTGTGTTTGTCTGGGGGTATTCCAATCCGCATTTTCTTCTGTTCAGTGCGGGGGCGTTTTCCGTTGCCTATTTTCTGAAGGACAGAAAGAGAGGAATTCTGCTTCTGGGCAGTACTCTGGTCGGACTTCTGTTCGGCTTTCTGCTGCATCCGCAGAACCCGAACACATTCATCAACTGGAAGATTCAGTGCATTGACGTTCCGCTGATGCTGTTTACCGGAAAGCAGGAGTCTTTTCTGGCGGATGAGCTGATGTATTCCGGCTTTCATATTATGAAAACCTCCTTTTTGTTCTGTCTGCCGCTGATAATTCTTTTTCTGGGGAACATCGGACTGAGCATCTCTTTGTTTTTCCGGCGGAGACGGGTCTTTTTCCAGCCGGAAATTCTGGCGGTGATGATGCTGGGATTTATGACAATGATCGGTTTTTGCGGAGCTTTGCGTTTCATTGAATATGCAATGCCGTTCAATCTGTTGCTGTTTGGAGTCCTGTTCAGCCGGGTGGTGAGGATTCCAAAGGAGAAACGGAGGGTGGGAGCTTTGCTTTCTGTTCTGGCGCTGAGTCTCTGTGCTTTTGGGGTCTGGATGCATCATTATGAAGGAATGGAATATTTTACAAGACGTCCGGCCACGCATCTGGCGAAATGGTTCGCCTCTTTCGGGGACAGCGTTCCCCGTGGACTGGTCCTTGGGAATCTGAACTGGTCGGATTTCCCCCAGCTGTATTACGCGATGCCGCAGATGCGGTATCTCTGCGGGCTGGATCCGACATTCGGATATGTGTATAAAACGGAAATTACGACAAAACTTCAGGCATTCTGCAAACAGAAAATAGATTTGTCTCCGGAGGAGCTGGCAAATCTGATCGGAACGCCGATCTTCTATCTTTCGTTCCGGGATTCGTCTCTTGCCAAAAAGATGTATGTTTCCGGCTATCGGATGATTTATCTGGGAGCCGACGGCAGACTGTTCACCTCCCTGGGACACGGGAACCTTGCTCTCCCGCAGAGAAAAAACTCACCAGAGAATCACAAGTGATCCGAGCAGGATCAGCGCTCCGCCGGCGAGAACTTTGATATCGGCGGTCTCATGCAGAAAAAGAATGGAGAGAAGAATCGTGAATACGACGCTGAGTTTGTCGATCGGCGCCACTTTGGAAACCTCCCCCAGATCCAGCGCTTTGAAATAGCAGAGCCAGGAGAGTCCTGTCGCCGCGCCGGAGAGTGAAAGAAACAGCAGATTTTTCCCGCTCAGTTCCGGAATGGTCCGATACGATCCCCCGAACAGAACGATTCCCCAGGCGAGAAACAGGACAACCGTCGTCCGGATGGCGGTTGCCAGATTGGAATTGATCCCGGTAACGCCGATTTTTGCAAGAATTGCGGTCAGCGCGGCAAAGAAAGCAGCGAGCAGAGCGTAACATTTCCACATAGGAACGCCTTTCTCTGCCGGGAGTTACTCTTTGATGTCCTGACGTCCTCTGCGGACAGCGATGATTTCGTTCTTTTCATTCAGGACGATGACTTTTGGGAGCATGGTTTCCGCCTCTTCTTTCGTGAAGAGAGAGAAAGCCATGATCGTGACGATGTCTCCGACCTGTCCTCTGCGTGCGGCGGCTCCGTTGAGACGGAACACTTTCGATCCGGCTTCTCCCGGAATCGCGTAGGTTTCGAGCCGTTCGCCGTTCGTGGCGTTTACGACCAGAATCTTTTCATAAGGAAGGATTTCCGCTTTTTTCAGAAAATCGATGTCAATTTCAAGACTGCCTTCGTAATCGATATCGCAGTGGGTCAGTCTGGCGCGATGTATTTTCCCTTTGATCATTTCAAGAAGCATTTGCATTCTCCATTTAACTCGAACGATAATATATCATGAAAGTGGTGAATAATCAACCCCGGTCCGGGGATTCGCCGGAGGAATGCGATTTTTCGGAAAAAGAGCCTTTAAAAAGCGGATTTTCCGTGTATATTGTACCGTTGAAATTATCTAATTCAAGGAGTCGAAAATGATTGAAAGAGACGCACTGTATCCATTGCTTTTCACGCCGGTCTATCAGGAGGTCATGTGGGGCGGGAACAACTGGGAGAAGGTCATGCACAGAACGCTTCCGGCGGATCTGAAGGGGCCCGTGGGCGAATCCTGGGAAATTGTCGATCGGGCGGATGCGTCCTCCGTGGTGGAAAACGGTCCTCTGGCGGGAACCACGCTGACGGAACTGGTCCGGTATTACGGTCAGGATCTGATCGGTTCCGCGTACAGCGGCGGACCATTCCCCCTGCTGGTGAAGATCATTGACGCAGGAAAACGTCTTTCTCTCCAGGTCCATCCCGACGAGGCCGCCTGTGCGCGCACTCCGGGAATCGAACCCAAAACGGAAATGTGGTATATCATTCATGCCGATCGCGGAGCCAAGATCATTGCCGGTCTCCGGCAGGATACGACAAAAGTGCAGTTCCTCCAGAATATTTCCACTCAGGAGGTGGAGCGTACACTTCAGATCTTCGATTCGGTTCCCGGGGACGCTTACTTCATCAAGGCCGGAAAGGTCCATGCGATCGGCGCCGGAAATGTCCTTCTGGAGATCCAGCAGAACAGCAACACCACCTTCCGCATCAGCGACTGGGGACGCGTTGACGCCAATGGAAAATCCCGCGAACTGCACCTCGATGCCGCCCGTGAATGCATTGATTTCATGGACCGCACGGTTCCGCGCATCACGGGAGCATGCGATTCGACGGATCGCAACCGGAAATATCCGATTGTCAAAACATGTCCGTTTTTCAAGGTGGAGGACCTCCGTCTGGTGGAGAACTGGCGCGATTCGACAGCTTCTTCCGGAAGTTTTCACATTCTGACTGCCATCAATAATCCGGTTACGGTCGGTCGCGACGATCTCATGACGGAAGTCAAAGCCGGATGTTCCTGCCTGATTCCGGCGGCATTCGGAAATTACTCCATTCATGTGGAACCCGGAAAAAACACAACGGTCATCAAGACCACTCTTTAATGGAAGGATTCTCAATACGATGAAACTGCGCTGCATCTCCGATTTCTGTTCGTTTCTGCTTCAGAAATATCCGGAAAACAAAACGCGTCCCGGCTGGACGGTGCTTCCCGAACTCTGTCCCCAGGGTATGACAGGTGATGTGACGGTCAACTGTTTCCGTTTTGCCGGACAGTTTGGAATGCGTCCGGATGCCCTTGCCGCGGAAGCCGTGTCGTTTTTCCGGAACCATTCCGATGTCGCTTCCGCGGAAGCTGTCAAGGCCTTTGTCAATATCTCCCTGAAACCCGGAGCGCTCTTCCGCGACACGGTCGCCGATATGCAGGCGCTCTTCGAGGAGGGAAAACTGCCCGAGGCAGAGAAAAAACGGATTCTGATCGAATATTCCGCGCCGAATACGAACAAGCCGCAGCATCTTGGGCATGTGCGGAACAATACGATCGGCATGTCTCTGAGTTCGCTTCTCTCGCGGGTGGGACATACGGTGATTCCGGTGAATCTGGTCAACGACCGGGGAATTCATATCTGCAAGTCGATGCTGGCGTATCAGCGCTGCGGCGGAGGGACAACTCCGGAATCGACCGGAATCAAGGGAGATCATTTTGTCGGCGACTATTATGTGAAGTTCAACTCCATGCTCTCCGACGAGATTCGGAAACTGCGGGATGCCGATCCCTCTCTTGCGGATCAGTCGGATGAGGATCTCTTCCTCCGGACCGAGATCGGTCAGGCCGCGCAGAAGATGCTTCAGGACTGGGAGGCCGGCGATGAATCGGTCCGCGCCCTCTGGAAGCTGATGAACTCGTGGGTCTTCGCCGGATTCGCCGAAACCTATGAGCGGATGGGAATCCGGTTCGCCAAGACGTATCTGGAAAGTCAGACCTATCTGCTTGGCAAGGATCTGGTGGCGAAGGGACTGGAAGAGGGAGTGTTTCAGAAACGAGCCGATGGCGCCGTCGTGGCGGATCTCGGCAAACTCGGTACGAAAGTCGTCCTCCGTTCCGATGGAACCAGCGTTTACATCACGCAGGATATCGGAACCACCATGCTCAAATACAAAGAGCATCATCCGGATGTCCAGATCTGGGTCGTAGGCGATGAACAGATTCTGCACTTCAAGATGCTGTTTGCGATCCTTTCGAAGCTCGGATTTGAATGGGCGGCGAAACTGCAGCACCTTGCCTACGGCATGGTCAATCTGCCGACCGGCAAGATGAAGAGCCGCGAAGGAACCGTGGTCGATGCCGACGACCTGTTCGACGAGATGCACTCCCTTGCGCGTACCGCGACTCTGGAGCGCCTGAACGGAGCCGAACCTCCTGCGGATCTGGAGGATCGTGCGGAGATCATCGGCATGGGTGCGCTCAAATTCATGCTTCTGAAGTTTAATCCGAAGACCACGATCATGTTTGATCCTCAGGCGTCTCTGAAATTTGAAGGCGACACGGGACCGTATGTCCAGTATGCGTGTGCGCGAATCAACTCCATTGAGCGCAAGGCGGCGGATCAGGGATTCTGCGCGGCGTCTCCGGACTGGTCCCTGCTCGGAAAAGAGGAGGAACGGAGACTGGCTCTGCTCTGCGCGGCCTATCCGGATGTGCTGAAATCGGCGGCGGAAAAGATGGATTGTTCCGTTCTGGTGAATCATCTGCTGGAGGTTGCGAAAGGATTCAACCGTTTTTATCGGGAGTGTCCGGTGCTCGGTGCTGAGAACGAGACGCTGCGTTCCGCGCGTCTGGCGCTCTGTTACGCGGTCCGCGATCTTCTGACCGATGGGCTCCATACGCTGACGATCGGTGTGCCTTCCGCCATGTAAAAGCAGATTAATCCGGATGAACCGTTATGAAAAAGCTGCCGTCCATTGAGGATATCAGGTACGAATACCCGTTCAAGCAGAACTACATGTATGCGGGAAAGCACCGGATTCATTATATCGACGAGGGAGAGGGGCCGGCGTTGATCATGCTTCATGCCTGTCCGATGTGGTCGTTCTTCTACCGGCGGTTTATAAAGGTGTTTTCAAAGCATTTCCGGGTTATCGTTCCGGATGAGGTCGGCTACGGGCTTTCCGACAAGCCGAAGGATTACGACTACCGTCTGGAAACGCATATCGACAATCTGGAACGTCTGGTGAATCATCTGAAGCTCGAAAAAGTTTCCTTTATTCTTCACGGGTGGGGCGGCACGATTGGCACCGGATTCACCGTGCGTCATTCGCAGATGGTGGACAAGATCATTTTGATGAATTCGATGGCGTTTTCGGGCTATAAACTGCCGTTGCGTCTTGCGCTCTGCAAGCTCTTTCCGTGGATCGGCAGGAAACTGCTGATCGACTTCAATCTGATGTTCTACGGACTCAACAAATATTCCGAAGAGATCAAGCTCGGCTACATGTTTCCCTATATGAAACCGGAGGACCGGGTCGCCATTGTGCGGTTTATCAACGATATTCCCTGCAAACCGGATGATCTTTCCTACGAATCCGTGATCGAAGTGGAACATGGGCTCTGGATGCTCCGGGAGCACAAAATGTGCATCATCTGGGCGGTCAGGGACTGGCTCTATCCGGAGAAGTATCTGCATAAGTGGATGCACTACTGTCCGGATGCGAAAGTGCATCGGGTCCGGAATGCGGGGCGTTTCATCGCGGAGGATGCGCCGGAGGAGCTGATTGCGATCATGTCGGGCTTTCTGGGAGTTGACGGACAATGAAAAAGCAGGATCCGCTTCCGACACGTCAGCTGGAGATGAATTTCGAAGGCACTCATGGAAATCAGTTCAAGGATGAGCTCGACAACGCGGTCTTCAATGTTCTGATCGAGCTCCGGGTCCCCGGACGGGACTCCCGGATTGATGCGGTTGTTTCCAAATATTCCGAACTGGAATCTGTGGTCGCCGCACAGAAATGGATTCCCTGCGGACTGGCGTTTCTGGATGATTCTCCGGCGTTTCCCTCTCTGAATTTAGGGGAGTTTGCCGCGGCGCTCTGCAAAACCGGACGCGACAGGCACCTGCTTTATGTTCACGGACGCGACAAGAATGCCGAGGAGATTGCCTATGAGCTCGGTCTTTATCATTTCGAGGGATTCCGCAACATTGCAGCGGTTTCGGGGGCTCCCGGAGAGGATCTTGCGGAGACGCTGAAGCACAAGTATTTTGAAAGTGTCAATATTCTTCGCCGGAATGCTTCCTCGGAGCATCCTCTGTTTGCCGGCTGCGTGGCGAATCCGTTCAAATATACCCGGACGGACTGCATGGCGCAGATGTTCAAACTGACCAAGAAGATTGCGGCAGGCGCCTCGTTTGTTGTCACACAGGGCGGATGGGATATGCGGAAACTGCTGGAGATGCGCTGGTGCATGTTCCGTCGGATGCAGAATATTCCTTCGATTGCGCGGATTCTGTTCCTGACTCCCGACAAGGCGGAGGATATCTGTTCCGGCAAGTGTCCGGGCATTCATATTTCCGAAGATTTCAAACAGGCGATCCGCAAAGAGATGATGCACTCTCTGGCGCAGTTCGAGGCCGCCCAGTGGCGCAGACTCCAGATTCATGCCGCGGGAGCGAAGTTCCTCGGATACAGCGGAGTGCAGATCGCCGGCGTGGACCGTCCCGAGACGGCGCAGCGGATCTTTGTCCGCATTGAAGAGGCGATGAAGGAGTTCCAGACCTACGAGGACTGGCGCATCGCCCATAATGATTACTATTCGCGGATCGAGATGGCTCCGTACCCGTACCGGTATTACATGTTTGAGTCGATGCTGGCGGCGGGCGTCACCTGCGACAATGCAAAGGTGACAAACGAGCCGCTGCCGAAATGTTCGACTTCCGAACGTATGAAGTACCGTCTTGGCAAGCTGCTGCTCTCTCACGCGGACCGGATGCCGCCTCGGGAAAAGCGGATTACGAAAAAACTGCTGGCATCCTGCCGGGGCGGATGCGAAAGCTGTCGTCTGCCGCAGAATCTTTATGTCTGTCCGATGAATTGTCCCAAGCACATGGTGAACGGTCCCTGCTGTGAAACGGAGCCTTCCGGGAACTGTCACTTCACGGGAAAAGAGTGTGTACACGCATCGAAGATCCGCCGGGCGGTTTACGGCAACGACTATGCGCCTCTTGAAGAGCTGATCGTCGAATAATCCAGAACCTTCACGGTTCCTTTTGAATAACAGAACAGGAGAGTTGGTCAATATGCTGATAACAAGTGTGAAGAATCCGAAGATCAAGCGGGTCTGTGCCCTGCGGGAGCGCCGGGAGCGCGACCGGGAGGGTGTGACGGTCCTGGAGGGCTATCGCGAACTTTCCCGTTCCATGGATGCCGGAGTCCAGCTGACGGAGTGCTATCACTGTCCGGAGCTGTATCTCGGAGAGCATGAGGGGGAACTGATTGCGCGCGCCGCCGCGCAGGGGGCGGAGATCTATGAGACAACCGCCGATGCTCTCGTGAAAATGGCCTACCGGGATCGTCCGGAGGGGTTGATCGCTCTCGCGAGGATGCGCCACAAGGGACTGGATGAAATGCCTGCTCTTTCCAACGGTCTTTATCTTGTCGCGGAGACGATTGAGAAGCCGGGGAATCTCGGTTCGATGCTCCGCAGTGCCGATGCGGTCGGCGCCACCGGCGTCATCATCTGCAACCGCCGGACCGATGTGTTCAATCCCAACGTGATCCGTGCGAGCACCGGCGCGATCTTTTCCGTGCCGCTTGCCGAGACAAGCAGCGAAGAGGCTGTGGAGTGGTTCCGCGCGCACAACATCAGAACGGTCGCCGCAAGCCCCCATTCCACCGATGTCTATACCGATCTGGATATGACCCAGGGGATCGCTCTGGTCGTCGGCGCCGAACAGTACGGACTGACCGATTACTGGATGAAAGGCGCCGATATCAACGTCCAGATCCCGATGCTCGGACGCATGGATTCCCTGAACGTTGCCACCGCCGCCACGATTCTTCTTTACGAAGCTGCGCGTCAGCGCAAATGGAAGCCTTCCCGCGCGTGATTTCTCCGGCGGGAGGGGGAAAAATCCGGAAGATCAGAGAAGAGAAGTTTCTGTTCTCCAGTCGATTTCCGCGAATCCGTGCTTCCGGAGCTCCTCATTGATGCGGGAGAACGGACGGCTTCCGAAGAATCCACGGTACGCCGAAAGCGGAGATGGATGCGCCGATTCAAGAACTAGATGCCTGGTCGTATCGATCAGGCGCTTTTTTTTCTGGGCGGGCGCTCCCCAGAGAACAAAGATGACCGGCGTTTCCCGGCTGCCGATGGTCCGGATGACGGCATCGGTAAACTCCTCCCATCCGTGCTTCTGGTGCGATGCCGGCGCATGGGCGCGCACCGTAAGGACGGTGTTCAGGAGCAGGACCCCCTGTTTTGCCCAGGATTCGAGAGAACCATGAGCGGGAACGGGGATGCCGAGATCATCCCGCAGCTCCTGGAAGATGTTCCGCAGAGAGGGGGGAAAGCGGACCCCGGGCCGGACGGAAAAGGCTAGTCCGTGAGCCTGTCCGTCATCGTGATAGGGGTCCTGTCCGAGGATCAGGACGCGGACTTTATCCGGCGGCGTCAGGCGGAAGGCGCTGAACAGATCCTCCGCGGGGGGAAAGACCGGTCCGGCGGCATACTCTTCCTCCAGAAACGCCTGAAGTTTCCGGAACGATTCGGCGCGGAGAGCGGAATCGAGTTCCGCCCTCCACGATGCCGGAAGCATGGAAGCCAGATCCATGATGAAAGGCTCCGTTCCGGTTGTTATTTTACGATGTCGCCAAGGATGAAGATCGCACCGATGTAGGCGTCTTTTCCGGCGTATTTCTGCGGATTCTTGTCGAAATCGGGCTGATTGTGCTTGAAGAGAATCTTGCGTTTGTCGAAGGTCTGGTCGAGGATTTTGATTTTGACCGTGTGAACCTTGTCCGCAGAGAGTCCGAGGAGTCCCATGTTGGCGATCCGGTAGTAGGTGCAGTACGGGTCGAAGAGGCGTGCGTTGCGCGGTTTCTGGCCATCGACCGTGATTTCCATCAGTCCGCATCCGGGGCCGATCAGATTGTAGAGCGATGCCATGGTGCCTTTGAATTTGAATTCAATGGTTGCGCCGGGCGCCAGCTTCCAGATGCCGGGCATGCGGTTCATGAAGGAGCGGGCGGGAATGTCCTTGTCTGTCTGCTTCACGACGGGGCCGCTGAGCTTGATTCCGGGAGCATCCAGAGAGACGACTTTCGAAAATTCGTAGTTGTCCTTCATGACCGGTGCGGGCAGGGGCAGATGAGTACCGGGTTTTCCGGCTTTGGCAATTTCCGGCAGTGCTTTTTTGAGCGCATTGGTGTAGAGGACATGTCCTGTGTTTTCATACGGATGGACGCCGTCTTTGGAGAAGGGAATCTTGCCGTCCTTGGTGATCGGCACATCGGCGCTGATGTTCAGATCCTTTCCGGAGACCTTGGTCATGCCCTTGGAATCTGCCTTCATGATGAGCTTGCCCTGACGGGCGAGTTCCACTGCGCCGAGTCCCATGTGGATGGAGGGAATGTTGTAGTAATCGGCGACATCTTCCATGACGCTGGTGGACCGTTTCATCTTTCCTTTCAGCAGGTTCTGCAGATCGTTTGCGGTGAAGGTGTAGACAAAACAGATATCCGTTTCCGGCAGTGCACGCCAGATGTGACGGACGATTCCTTCCATGGCTCTGCGGATTCCGACCGGTCCTGTTCCGGCATCGTTGACGGCAAACTCCACAAAGACCAGATCCGGCTTGTGACGGAGCACGTCATGTTCGATCCGGAACGCTCCGAGCGCGGAACCCGTTCCGCCGATGGCCGCATTGATCTGATCGACTTTGGCTTTCGGATAGAGTTTGCGGAAATAATCGAGACTCTGCGGTCTCCATCCGTTCTGCGCAGTGATGCTGCCGCCGAAGTAGGCGATTTTCACATGTTTTCCGTCAGCGAGTTTCTTGTAGAAATTCGGGAGTCCTCCGCGGACGGTGAATTCCTTGTTTGCGCGGATGACGGCTTTGGTCGGATCTGCCGGTTTTGCCTGCGCCGCGAGATCCGCGGTGCACATTGCGGAAACCGCGAGTACGGCTCCCAGTGTCAGAAATCGGTTCATCTGCTTCTCCTTGTTGTTTGATGAATGTCTGAAAAGACGTTGTTATTGTTTGGGTGTCAGAAGGGCCTTGATGAATTCCGGCGGACGGGTGGGGCGTCCGGTTTTCATATCCATGCAGGCGTGCACGGTGTATCCTTCCACGAGGATTTTTCCGTTCCGGCGGACTTCGCATTCGATTTTTACTTTGACTCCTTTTGCTTCTGCGAAGCGTCCGGTGACTTCGAGCAGATCGTCGTATTTCGCGGACGCCTTGTAATGGCAGACCGCCTCGATGACGGGCATGGCAATTCCCTCCTCCTCCAGACGCAGATAGGTGTATCCGGCATCGCGGAGAAGTTCGTTGCGGAAGCGTTCAAAGTATACCAGATAATTGGCATAGTACACAACGCCCATCTGGTCGGTGTCGGCGTAGGGTACGCGGTAGGGCATGACGGTCATTTTACGTTGGATCCTTTCCAGCATTCGCTGTATGGTTTCTTCCTGGGAGAAATCACTGTTGTCGATGAAGACGGCGTCTGCCGCCTGTCGGAGCGGGGAGTCGGCGCGGGTGGAATCCGTCTGATCGCGGGCGGCGATTTCTGCGGCGACTCGGGCGATTTCCGCCGGATCGGGGGTTCCGCCGTCCTGAAGCAGTCTCCGGCGGGCGCGGACCTCGGGGGAGGCGGTCAGGAAAAATTTGTATTTCGCATCGGGGAAGACGACCGTTCCGATGTCGCGTCCTTCCATGACGATCATCTGTTCCGCCGCCATTCCCCGCTGGAGTTCGACCAGTTTCCGGCGCACTTCCGGGATTGTGGCAATCGCGGAGGCTCCTGCGGAGATCGTCTGAGTGCGGAGCTGTTCGCCGGGCTGTTCGCCGTCCACTTCGAGCACCGGTCCTGCCGGAGTGGAGAGAAAACGCATCTGCATGTCTTCCAGCAGCTGTTTGAGGCGTTCCATATCCGGATGCGCCGGATCGATTCCGTTCTGAATGGCTTTCCATGCCACTGCGCGGTACATGGAGCCGGTATTGACATAGACTGCACCGGGAATTGCCGCGGCGAGCCGTCTGGCGGCGGTGCTTTTCCCGGAAGCCGCCGGGCCGTCGATCGCTATGACATTCACAGACATTGTGTCACCTCATTGTTCCGTGATCTGATCCATATATTCCTGAAAATCCGCCGGAAACGGGGATTCGAACGAGAGCATTTCCTTTGTGACCGGGTGCGGAAAAGAGAGTTTCCATGCGTGAAGCATCTGTCTTGGCGCGGCGATGCGGCTGTTGCCTCCGTAGAGGGCGTCTCCGATGATCGGGGAGCCGTAATGCGACATGTGCACCCGGATCTGATGCGTCCGCCCCGTGAGGATTCTCACTTTGAGGAGCGCGGCGGAGTTCGGTCCGATCTTTCCGCGCCGGACGACATTGAAAATCGTTACAGCATCACGGCCGCCGCTTCGGACAACCGCCATTTTCTTCCGGTTTCCCGGATTCCGTCCGATCTGCGTCCTGATCTCCGCCGCCATGACCTTGGGCGCGGGCGCCACGATCGCCATGTAGGTTTTGGAGACCTCCCGATCAGCAAACGATCTGGAGAGTTTGTGCATTGCGTTTCCGTTTTTGGCTATGACCAGACAGCCGGAGGTATCCTTGTCGAGTCGATGGACGATGCCGGGCCGCATGGAATCCGCCTCGTCGAATTCCTCCAGAATCTCCTGATCGCGTCCGAGCAGCGCATTCACCACGGTTCCCGTATAGTTTCCTGCCGCGGGGTGCACGACCATTCCCGCGGGTTTGTTGATGACCAGAAGGGCATCATCTTCATAGAGAATATCCAGAGGAATGTGTTCTGCGGCAACGTGGTCCATGGAAGGCTCTTCCGGGACCTGGAATTCGATCCGGTCGTCACGGGAGACGGTCTGCCGTTTTGCCGTCTGGACTTTCCCGTTCCGCAGGACGTTTCCGGAGGCGATGGCTTTCTGAATCTGCACTCTGGAAAAGTCCGTCGCAAGACGCGCCAGACAGACATCCAGCCGTTCTCCGTCGAGTTCCGGCGGAACCGTGAATGCCAGTTTACTGCTGTTGTCCGGAACTGAGGTCATTCTTTGTGTTCCTTCCCGCAAAATAAAAAACGATTGCCGCCACCGGCAGCATCACGAACAGGGCGATTGCCTGCGACGGCGTGAATACTCCGATGTGATCCGTATGATCCCCCCGCATCAGCTCCATGCAAAAGCGCATGACGGCATACGCCGCCAGATAAATTGCCGCCACTCCGCCGGGGCGTTTGATCTTTTTCAGCAGATAAAGCAGAAGAAGCGCGATCAGAAAATTGCATGCCGCTTCATAAAGCTGGACAGGGATCAGCGGCATCGAGTGAGTTGCCGTCTGCACGTTTGCATAGAGGTCCGCCGGATTCGCCGGATACCGCTGTGCCGGAGCCGATCCCGCCGGGAAAACAACCGAGGGCCAGGAGGAATGTACCGGTTTGCCGAAACAGCATCCCTGGAGAAAACATCCGATCCGTCCGGAAGCGTGCCCCATGGCGACTGCCGGTGCATAAATATCCACCACGCGCATGAACGAGAGCTTTTTCCAGCGGCAGTACGCCCAGACCCCGAGGAATGCAAGCAGAAAACCTCCGTAAAACACCAGTCCCCCCTTGTCGATGCGGAACACATCCAGAGGCTTTCCCACAAACTGGTGATGAAACTGAATCACATAGAACAGACGTGCTCCCAGAACTCCGCCGAAGACGGCAATCAGACCGAGATCAAACACGTTGTCCGCCGTAATATCCGCGCGTTTGCGCTCCTTCAGCAGCACCAGAATGGCAAGGACAAAGCCGATTGCCACCATGATCCCGTACCAGTGTATCTTCAGACTGCCGATTGTCAGGGCGATTTCATGCATCTTTCAAGACTTTCATTATTTTTTGGTTAAGTGCAATGGAAAAAAACAAATTATGCTGTACTTTACATCACATAATCCGTCAGCGCAAGGCGGAACAGGCAAAAGGTGTGCTTTTTCCTCCGCCGGACCGGAAATCCGATCCGAACCGCTGACCCAGTAATGCAACCAAATGGAGAGTTTATGACAGAGCTGATCGCTGAACACATCGCAAACGCCGCCCAATATGCCCATTTCTGGGGATTTTTCCTGATCTTTTTCTTTATGACGGTGGAAAGTTCCTTTATTCCGTTTCCCAGCGAGGTCGTGATGATTCCGGCAGGATTTCTGGCGTATCGCGGGGAGCTGACGTTTGGAAATGTCTGGATCGACTGTCCGATCGCTATTCTGGCCGGAGTCGCCGGATCTCTCGCCGGTGCGTTTATCAACTACTATCTTTCCCTCTATCTGGGGCGGACCGCGCTGCATAAATACGGCAAATATTTCTTTCTCAAGGAGGAGACGCTCGACCGGGCGGAAGAGGTGTTCCGGGAGTACGGGGACCTGGCAACATTTGTCTGCCGTCTTCTTCCCGCGATCCGTCAGCTGATCTCCATTCCTGCGGGACTTTCCAAGATGAATCTCGGACGTTTCACGCTGTTTACCGGACTTGGTGCCGGCATCTGGGTTATTATTCTGACTTTGATCGGCGTTTATTTCGGTCATCTCGCCGGAGATATGAGCTATGTGGACATGGTTCGCAAAGGCAAGGATCTGATTGCCGACAACTATATCTGGATTCTGATCGGTCTGGTTGTCTTTACGCTTGCGTACTTCTGGGTGCACAAGCGGATCATGAAGCGCAAAGCCGCCTGATTTTTTACGCTAGAGAGTAGAAAAAGAGCCCGGATTGTTCCGGGCTCTTTTGTTGTATGTTTTTTCTGTCCGATTCCGAGGATTATTTGCTTTTAACCCGGAAGTATTCGAATGCGAGAGTACTGCCGCCGCAACTGGCGTATCCCGGATTCACGCTCTGGATGCGCAGGACGAACACGGTGTTTTTCCCGAAGACGACTTCCCCCTTCCATTTCAGGTCCGATGGATAATTGCGGAACCCGTTCGGGCTGTTCAGATTAGCTTCTTTCAGCAGGGAGACGGTCTGATCCGATGTGTCGAGAGTGTAAATCTGAACTCTGGCATGTCCGGCGGTCGGTGCGCTGACACTGACTTTGCCGGAGATATCGATTTCATATTTTCCCTCGGCATTTGGTTTGAAGAGAATGCCGACCGCTTTTCCGACACCGTTCTTTTCCTGACTGGTCCGGGGCGGGGCGATGAGTTTTTTCCCGGAGGTGTAGAAGGCGGTTGGATTTTTCCCGTCGGTCTGTCCGACCCAGACCCAGGTGTAGTTGTAGGCAACGCCCGGCTTCATGGGGAGGAAGGGACCGCTTTTTTCCGAATCCAGTTTGTCCTGATGGAAAAGGGTCCAGACGACTCCGTTGTCGGTACAGGGATTCTTCAGATCCCAGGTCCAGTTCGGGATTCCCTGTTTCCACTTGTGTGCGGCGTCGCCTTCCACGGGTTTCAGCGACCACTCCGCTGCGAAAGCGGAGAGCGCGGATGCCAGCATAAGTCCGGTGAGAACAATCCGTTTCATTTGTGTGCTCCTTATTTTGTTTTCCGATAGATTTTAACTTTGCCATATTTTTCAGGATTTTTCGAAGAGACTCCGTCAAAGAAGCGGAGCTGTTTTCTGCCGTGCCGTGCTCCTGCATCGTTGATCAGCAGAGCCATGCCGATGCGGTCATTCAGATCGGGGGCTCCGGGATTGCCCAGAAGTTTCCACGGGAAGAGCGCTTCATAGGTTGTGATTCCGGAGGCTTTGTCGTGACTGGCTTTGATTGTATCCATCAGTTCGAATGCGGGCCCGCTTTTCACACCCTCGGCGTAGCCCATGAAGCACCAGCCCTGCGGACGGCCTTTCGAACGGGTCGCCAGTCCGTATTCCACGACGCGGTGTCCGTTGAGGCCATGCCCGACGTTGTTCGGCTGCCACTCCCTGTCCGTATCAAGATCGAATCCGATCTGAATGGAATCCTCCTTCCACATATCCTGCCAGAGATCGCTCTGAACATGATCCTTGTCGCGGACCTTGAGTAGCAGATGGATCCCATCGGGGGCGGCAAACAGCTTCAGTTCGGCGGAAGCCGGAGAGAGCTCACCGGGTTTATATTCGTCGGCTCGTCCCCATTTTGTGATGTCGATCGGGGCGACGGAGTCCCATGCCTTTGCGTTCGGTTTTTCCAGGAACGGGATTGCCATCGGAGTGGTGTCGAACGACTGCGTGGCGGTCCAGCGGATCGGCTTGGCGCATTGCAGGATCAGTTCTCCTTCCATGCGTTTTCCGTTGGTGAAGGGCAGGGGGAAGGAGAGTTCTGTTTTTCTGCCGTTTTCCAGAACGGTTTTCCTGGTTGCGATGCGTTTTCCGGAGAGCTTCAGTTCGAGTTCGACTTCCGTTTTTCCGGGCAGATGGGAGATCGCCTGGAACGTCAGAGTTCCTTCCGGAGCTGTTCCGTTCCACTTCCAGTCGCCGAATTCCAGCGTGAACGGACGGAGCAGAGTGACCGGCTGCGCATGAAATGTTCCGTTCTTCCGGAAGAGAATCGTGTATTCTCCCAGTGGAGCGGTGACGGGGAAGCGGATCGTGTTTGATTTTTCCAGTGTCAGGAACGGCGGAACGAGAATCTCTTCCGCATCGAGAGAGAGTGCGCTTCCGGGCAGAAGACTGCGCATGGGCTCCACCTTCATCTCCGCGATGCCGAGGTCCGCGAATTCTGCGTAAACGGGACTCGGCGAAATTTCCAGTGTGCGGGTCGGCACGATGGTTTTTCCCATCATGGAACGGAGCGACACCGGCATTCCTGGGAGAGTCACTTTCAGTTTCCTGTCCATGGTCCAGACAGCGGCAAGGGCTTTTCCTTCGCGTTTAAACCCGGTCCAGAAGACATCCGGTGCGAGTTTGAAGTACTGTCCGCCACCCTTTACGGTCGCCATTTCCCTCAGGAAAGTCGAGAAGGAGACGAAGGCCGGCAGCGGCGTGTAATCCGGTTTTACAATCGAATAATTGTAATGGTTTGCGGCCTGGGCGTAGCGGGCGTTGAAATAGATCAGTGTATGGATGTCGCGGGCGGTGCAGAGCAGAAGGGAGCGGACGCAGTAACGCGCTTTTTCAAGTTCTGTGACCGGTTTCTGCCAGTCGCCTGGATATCCGGTCCATCCGAATTCCGTCAGGGCGATCGGGAGTTTTGCGTACTCCGTGGTTTTCAGGTAGTCCTGCATGGCGATGACGTTTTCGATGAATTCCCGTTCCGGCGGAGTCGAGTGCACATAGGCGTGCATGACGACATAATCCATGTTTTTCAGGATTCCCTTTTCGACAAAGCGTTTGAAATCCTTCATCAGAATCCGGTAGAGCACGGGGCCGCCGACCTTGGCATCGGGACGTCCCTTTTTGATCGCATCGGTCGTGACGTTGTGGAATTTGATGAACTCCTCCTCCGTGCCGCGCCAGTGGGCGTTCGGTTCATTGTAGATGCTGACCACGTCGGGCAGATCCGGATTGTCGCGGGCCCAGACTTCGACCGCTTCGGCATACCGTTTCCAGTCGTTCGGAGCAAAAAGATACTGATTCTTCGCTTTCTGCTGCTGAAGCCATTTTGGCAGAACTCCATGCATTCCGGCGTGATAGATGAAATCGCGTTTTTTCGCGTTCTGCGCCTGTTTCGGAAAGTGGCTGATGATTTTCCCATCCGGTCCCGGAGCGACGTTATCGAGTGTCCAGAAGCCCCAGTCGTAATTGGAACCGATCCGTTTTGCCCAGTTTCCTGCCGCATGAACCCGCATAAGACCGTAGCGGGACTGTCTGCGGATCTCCTCCGGGATCTGTTTGCCGACGATACCGATTGTGCAGGAGGAATCCAGCGTTTTCCCGTCCTGATAGAGCGCCGACGCATGCACCTCATAGAATCCTCGTTCGGGGAGTCGCACTTCCGTCTGCTGCACGCCGGAGCCGATGGTGAGGGATTTGACGGTCTTGTTCTCCTCGTCGAGGACATTCAGTTTTGCCTCTTTGATCTTATCCGGCTGGAACCAGCGCACGGCGAATTTTCCGGAATCTCCGAAAAAGGTGTTCCATTCCGTTCCGGTTGTGATGTTGTGGTTGATGATCGTGATCTCTTTGACTGCCAGTTTTTCGATCAGGAGATTCCCTTTTCCTCCTCTGGTATCGACCATCAGAACGATTCGGCCGGAGGTGGTTCCGTTGCCGATGTTTCCGTATTCGGTCCAGAGGCCCCATTTTTTCCATTTCCACGCTTCGACCATGTCGAGGACGGTATCCCAGTCGCGGCGCGGTTTGACGGCGCCCGCCCAGCGGCCGTTGTTCTGGCGGATGCGGAATTGAACGGCTCCGTTGTCGCACTCATCCTGCCGCGCCTGGACGGTCAGTTCCAGACGGCGGATGGAGACGAAGACCGGACGTTCCGGCAGTTTGAATTCCGGTCCGTTTACTTCGACAATTCCGTTTCCCGGCTTTAGAATCCGGATACTCAGAGCGCCCTTTCCCTCCTGTCCGCCCTGCGGCAGATACCCGACCGAAACCGCGGCGGGATTCGTGCTTTTCCATTCCTTCAGAACCGATTGTTCGACCGGCATGTTGTAGACCGGTTTCGTCTCCGTTCTCCCCTCTGCGAAAAGCGCAGCCGTGAACATCCCTGCCGTCAGCAGAAAGAGTCTTTTCAACACATGTACCATATTTCTTTTTCTCCTTTTGTTCAGTTCAGGGATGCCGCATATGCTCCGACCGCAATGCCGTACTGATCCCTCCAGGTCCAGCCGCTGAGGGCTCTAGCTTCATCCTCCAGCTGCGATCCCCGGATTCCCGACGCATGCATATCTCCGAACAGCATATTGCCGGTTCCTGCATGACGTTCGATGAAAATTCCTTTGGCGTTTGAGTTGGTATGATTGTCATCCAGGGCTCCGTTCTGAGCGGTTCTTCCCTTTGGTGAAGCGACCGAGTCGCCGATGAATTTCATGGTGGATGGAGATCTCCACTCTCTCGTGGCATCTCCGGGATTGAATGCGACCGTTCGGATCGGATTGCCGAATTTGAATGCCGCGCTCGGGGTAATGCTGCAGGAGCGCAGACCGTATGCCCAGCCGGTTCCGTTTCCTGCTTCCGTCATGGAACGCGGGTCCGGACAGCGCAGAGGGTAAGCGGCTTTCCGGTCTCTGTATTCGTATGTGGTGGCAATCCGGAAGTAGTCGCCGATGACATTCACCCAGGGGACCTCTTCGCCGGTTTTTCCCACAATATAGCGACTGTCCGGAGCCACAAAATAGCCGTTCTGATCATTGATATACTGTGTGGCGTACACTCCCACCTGTTTCAGTCTGGATAAACAGCGCGCCGAGTTCGCTTTTTCCCGCGCCGAGTTCAAGGCCGGAAGAAGAATGGAGGCTAGAATTGCAATGATTGCAATCACGACAAGGAGCTCTATTAATGTAAAAATTCTGCGCTGTTTCATTCCTTTCTGCACCTTTCTTTCAGGGTTGAATTTCGAACGATCAAATTTGGTTTAATGCGGATTTCCGCAATGGGAAGTGTTTCGTTTTTGGGAAGAGAGAGTCGTTTCATCATGCGCTTGACAGCGGCTTCCGCGATTTTTTCGGGCATCTGGTCGATAGTTGTCAGTTCGAAGAGGCGGGCCCGCGGAGGAATCATGTCGCCGACTCCTGCAACCGCAAGATCCTCCGGGATTTTTCGACCGAGTTTCCATGCCGCTCGGCAGACATCGTAGGCAAAATAGTCGTAAAATGTGCCGAATGCGGTTATCTCTTTATGTTTTTTCAGGAAATCAAGCAGTTTTTTCTCTTCGGGCGCACAGCCATTCCCGTTTTTCCCCGAGTGGAGGATTGACAGGGAAATGTCGGAATGTTCCCTGCAGAACTCCGAAAATCCCTGAAGGCGAAGCTGCGCCGGACTCGCATAGGAGGGGCCCGCATAGTAGGCGATTTTTCTGTGGCCGAGAGAATAAAAATGTTCCGCCATGATGCGCCCGCAGTACAAATCGTCGCTTCCGACATAATCGACGTTCGCCGGAGTTTTCCGGTCGATCGTGATGATCGGAAGTCCCCGCGAGATCACATCCCGGAAATATTCCGTATCGGCGAAATCGTTTCTGGGAACAAGGATCACTCCATCCACACGCTGTTCCACAAGACGTTTCAAAGTCTGCTGATCGTTTTCCGCGTTGGAGGAGAAAATGACCAGATAGTCTTTCTTTTTCAGTTCCAGTTCAATTCCATGGGCGAGTCTCTGGAAAAAAGGATTCCCGAAATCACAGACCAGTCCGATCGTCTGGGTCCGTCCGGTCCGTATGCCATAAATGAGCCGGTTGTCGTGATATCCGAACCGGTCCGCGATGGCAAGAATCTTTTTTCTGGTGGCGGGTGCGATCTCCCCCTTGTTTTTCAGAACGCGCGATACCGTGGAGACGGAACACCCGGCCGTTTCCGCTATGTCTTTCAAACTCGCCATGACATCAATCGACATCGCTCTTTTCCTGTCTTGTTTTTTTGATTGAAATGGTTCCGCAATTATCACCGCAATTATTTGCGGTAAAATAATTATACGATATTTTTCCATGTTTGTCAAGAGGTTTCATGAAAGAAAAACAGGAAAAATCGCATGGGATCCATTTTGTGATGATCCGCAGAATCGGATCATGGAACTGTGCGGAGGAAGAGGGCGCGGCGAGGAGTTTTTATTTTTTTTCCGGACAATTTTTTCCGATTCAGTTTCGCCGGAGCGCGGATGGCGGTTTTCCGAGTCTCCGTGTGATGACTTTTGTGAAATAGTTCGGATCGCGGAATCCGGTGCAGGATGCAATTTCCTTGATGCTGTATTCGGTATCGTTCAGCAGACGCAGAGCTTCCTGAACTCGGAACGAGAGGAGATATTCCATCGGGGACATGCCGCAGGAGCGTTTGATCAGACGGGTCAGACTGGAACGATGGATCCCCATTTTTTCCGCGATGGTTTCGATCTGCAGATCCGGATCGTGGAAGGAATCCTCCAGAAGCTTCCGGAATCGCCGGAGTCTGCTGTTTTCCTCCGGTTCGGCGCCGCCCATTGCCAGAGAGAGGATTGCGTAGGCGGTGGCTCCGGCGCGGAATTCTCCTCGTGCAGAGGTGTCCCGCAGTTCCGCGGAGAGACGGTTGAACAGCTCGGCAGGACAGCTTCCCGCGTGCCGTGGGGACCGGAGCAAGCGGAATCGATGGATCAGCAGATCCGGATCGGGCCCGTCGATTGTGAGCCAGTAGTATTCCCAGGGGGATTCCGCCCGGATGTGATGGCAGTCGCCGGGAAAGTAGAAACAGACCTCTCCGGCATTCAGAAAAAACTCCTCTTTCATGCAACGGAATTCCCCTGTTCCGGAAACGCACCAGAAGAGCTCCAGAAAGTTTTTCTTCATCGGATTATCCTTCCATCCTGCCGGGACAATGTAGTGTCCCATTGAGCGTGCGTGAATCAGCGCAGGAATCGAGCCGGAACGATAGGGGCGGTAAATGGAACGCATCATTTTCCGGAATCTCCTGTTTTACAGAATTGTGCAACAAAATTACCTGTTATAATACAGGATTCCTCTTGTGATTTCAAATGGGATATGCTAAAATGTTTTCAGAATCTTCCAATCAGCAGAAAGGATTTTGGAAAATGAAAAAAGGACCGAAAGTCGTGGTTATCGGAGCCGGCAGCTACTTTTTCGGCAAGCCGGTTATCTACAACATGGTGAGCAGTCCTGTCCTGCGGACGGGAACTCTGGCGCTGGTGGATACGAAGCCGGAAGTGCTGGACACCATGATGAAACTCGCCAGACGCGCACGGGAATACGCGGGCGTGGAACTGGAAATCATTGGATCGACCGATCGGAAAGAGGTGATGAAAGACGCCGATTTCGTTGTGCTTTCGTTTTCTTTCCGCAATGCATACTATCGAGAGCTGGATACGCGGATTTCGAAAAAGTATGGTGTGACGATGTGTTCGAGCGATACGATCGGTCCCGGAGGAATTTTCCGTGCGCTCCGGGAACTGCCGGAGGTGCTGCGCATTGCCGACGATCTCCGTCATCTCTGCCCGAATGCCTGGCTGATCAATTTTGTCAATCCGACCGCCACGCTCGGAATCGGTCTGATGCGCTACGCCTCCGATGTGAAAAGTTTTGCTCTCTGCGACGGCAATCACTCTCCTTACGTCCGCGCCATGTTTCTCCGCCAGACCGGTGTCACCGAAAAAGAGATCCTCCCGATTGATCCCGAAATGGATGCGAAGTTCGATCTCCAGATCGCCGGAGTCAATCACTGCACCTGGGTTCTCAAATGCGCCTACGATGGAAAAGATCTGATGCCGAACCTTTACAAATTTGTCGAGAAGGCCGCTGTACGGGAGTATGACACGCGACCGAGCGACAAGGCAAAACCGCGTTTGAATATGAACTATGCCCTCCAGTTCATGGATCTTTACGGAGCGTTCCCGACCGCGGTCAGCCATACGAAGGAGTATGTGCCGTTCTTTCAGGGCTACGGCGTCTCGCCCGCGACTCCGGAACCGATCATCTGCTTTGACGGTTACCATCGTGCCGATGAGATGGCCGAAGCATGGAACGCCACCGAAAAACTCGCGAACGGCGAAACCCCGATCGAAGAGCTCTTCCGGCACGGACGCGGCGATCACGCAACCGACATCATCGAATCCATGTGGGGCGGACTCGGCAAGACATTCTATATCAACAGTCCGAACCGTGGCGCTGTTCCGAATCTGCCCGATGACGCATTCCTGGAACTGCGCTGCGATCTCGACATGAACGGTCCGAAGCCGCGTCCCTGCGTGCCGATGCCGCGCGGTCTTCTCGGACTCACCCAGCAGGTCCTTGACACGCACGAGCTGACCGCGGAGGCCGCCGTTACCTGCGACCGTGCAATTCTCTACCGCGCTCTCGCAACCGATCCCCTCGTCAACAACCTCGGTGATGCAAAGCACATCATGAATGAACTGCTCGAGGCGGAAAAAGATCATCTTCCCGCAGAGTGGTTCCGGTAAAACGGAGCCGTAAAAAAGTCCCCCGGAACCGATGGGGCTGGGTTCCGGGAGACTTCGGGAGGTTTCTGGTGAATACGGCTTATTCGTTCTGGAAGATCTGGAATCCGCCGTAGGCTTCCATGCCGTGTTCGCTGAGATCAAGTCCGCGGATCTGTTCTTCATCCGTCGCTCTCAGACCCCAGAATTTCTTGAGGAGCAGGAAGAGAATCAGCGAGCTCAGGAATGCCGTGGCTCCAACCGCAAGGACTCCGATGATCTGGGGCAGCAGCCGGAAATCCGGACTGAAGATGCCGACCGCGAGCGTCCCGAACACTCCGTTGACCAGATGAACCGAAAGCGCTCCCACCGGATCGTCAAGGAAGAGGCGATCGAACAGCATGACCGCAAGCACGACAATCACACCTGCAATTCCCCCGATCACCAGCGAGTCTGTGACACTGACGCAATCGGCTCCGGCTGTGATGGCAACCAGTCCCGCCAGCGCACCGTTGAGCATCATGGAGAGATCGGGTTTTTTCTGGATCATCCAGGAGGTCATCATCGAGGTGACGATTCCGGCGCAGGAGGCAAGGGTCGTCGTGACAAAGATGTAGGAGACCAGATACGGATCCGCATTGAATGCAGATGCTCCGTTGAACCCGAACCATCCAAGCCAGAGCAGGAAGACTCCGATCGTTGCCAGCGGCATGCTGTGCGCAAGAATCGGTCTGGAGATGCCGCCTGCGTATTTCCCGTAGCGCGGACCGAGGACAATCACGCCTGCAAGCGCCGCCCAGCCGCCGACCGAGTGGACAAAGGTGGAACCGGCAAGGTCATGGAACTTGAGATCCGCAAGCCATCCGCCGCCCCATCCCCACGATCCCACGATCGGATAGACGAGCGCTGCATAGACAACGGCAAAGATCAGATAGGCACTCAGTTTGATGCGTCCCGCGACCGCTCCGGAGACGATCGTCACACAGGTTGCCGCAAACATCGCCTGAAAGATGAAGTCGGTCCAGTAGGTGTAGTTTCCTCCGTTGTACCCGATCAGGCCCGCGTCGCCCGGAGGGCAGTTCAAGCCGAATCCCGCAAAGCCGAGTACTTTTCCCGCAACCCAATCTCCGCCCGGATACATCAGACCGAAGCCGATCAGCAGAAAGGTCAGAATGCCGATCGCCGGGGTGACAAAGTTTTTGCAGAGAATGTTCACGCAGTTCTTGGCTCTCGTAAGTCCCGTCTCCACCAGCGCGAAGCCGAGGTGCATGACAAACACAAGAAAAGTCCCGATGAGCATCCAGAGATTGTTGACTGTAAACAGAACGTAGGATGGTGTCGGACCGTTTGCTGCGGTATTTCCCGGAAGCGCCGCTGCGGCTGGTGCCGTATCGGCAAAGAGGGCCGTGCCGACGGCTGCAAGCAGAATCGTTGTCAGTATTTTCATCATGATCAGTCTCCTTTCCGTCAGCCGATTGCCTTGGTTCCGGTTTCGCCGGTCCGGATTCGTATGCAGTCGTCGAGAGTTGTTACAAAGATTTTTCCATCGCCGATCGTCCCCGTGCGGGCGCCTGCGATGATCGCTTCCAGAGTCGGATCCACGAATTCGTCGTTGACCGCGATTTCTATTCGGACCTTTTTCAGAAGATGAACCTCCTGAACAACTCCGCGATAGGCTTCCATGTACCCTTTCTGCTGTCCGCAGCCAAGCGCGTTGGTAACGGACATTTTGAAGATTTCTCTCTTGAACAGCTCCTGCTTGACCGCATTCAGCCGTTCCGGTTTGATGTATGCCGTGATCAGTTTCATTGGAACCTCCTTCCGATTGATTCACGTTCTGGCATAATGCAAAGCAGAAGGCGTGCCAATCGGCAAGATAAAGAGATAAGTGCCCTTTCTTTACACTCGGAATAAGGTGAAGTCCTCAGAGATAAAGGAAAAAGATATTACAAAAATGTAACATCCCTTTGGGCTCCATAACAAAAAATGTCAGAAAAGGGAACGGAAGGGAAGAATTTCCGGAGTATTTTATGATTTTTTTTCAAAATGCCTCTTGTTAATTTTTCGGTTTTGTGTTATAATATATCGAAAGATTTAATCAAAAAGAGAAAAATAATGAAAACACCGGAAATTCTTGAACATTTGAGAAAGCGGATTGTTTCAGGAGAGTTTGCTCCGGGGAGCAAACTGCCGAAGCGTCCGGAGCTGCTGGCGGAATACTCTGTCAGTGTCAGTGCGTTCCAGAAATGCATCAACCAGCTCATTGAGTGGGGATTCCTGGAATCGCGCGGGATGAAGGGGATTTGTGTGACGGCGAATCCGCCGCATCGGTCGCACTTTGCGCTGGTTTTTCCGCATCGGCGTTTTGACGGAGAGTTTGCGGGGGATGCGCTGTTTCACTCCATCCGGCTGGAGCTGCCGGAGTTTTTGGAACGGCATCCGGGAATTTCCTTTGAATTCTATTATACGGGCGGGACGGAGAATCCGGATCAGTCGGAGCTGGAGCGTTTGCGGAATGATGCATCGCTGGGGCTTCTTGCGGGGGGAATTTTCTTCTGTTTTGTTCCGTCGCGGGATTTTCAGGCAAGTCTGGGGGCCTTTCCCTGTGTGGTGATTTCCAGAAGTCCGGAAGATTCGTTTCACCATTATCCGCTGATAACGTTCGACACGGTGGAGCTGTTCCGGATGAGCCGCGAGACTCTTTTGAAGCACAGGTGCAGAAGAATCGCTGTGCTGGTGCACGAGATGCTTTCCATGGAGCGACTTACGAAGATTTCCGAGATCGCTTCCGACGGCAGGGCGTTTACGCCGCCGGAATGGATTCTCGGACTTTTCCATGAAACGGGACGTTCCGTATTGAAGCGGAATCTGATCCGACTGCTCTTTTCCGCTCCGCCGGAGAAGCGTCCGGATTCCCTGATCGTTCTGAATGAGAACCTGCTCCCGTTTGTCTGCGACGCGCTGGCGGAACTCGGCCTGATTCCCGGAGAAGATGTAATGATCGCCACCCACGGCAATTTCCCGTTTGAGAAGATGCCGCAGCCAAAAATTGAATATTTTGTCTTCCGTGCCCGGGATATTATGGAAACCTGTTTTGAACAGCTGACCAGGCAAAATCCGGGGGCGGATCGGATTCTGCTGGAGCCGCATGCGTTTTTCAATACCTCAAATAAAGGAAAGGGATCAATAGGATGAAATGGTTGTTAGTGGTTTTCGGAGTCCTCTGCTGCGGACTCCTTTCCGGGGCGGAACAGACGGAAAAACTGATTCGCTCCAGCGCTCCGGCAATGGTTTTTACGGATCGTCAGTCGCCCTTGTTTCGCGCAGAACGAATTGCAAGCGGTACTCGTTACCGGGTTTTGAACTGGAAGGGAGAGATCGTATCGGAGGGGCGAGTGAAGGATGGCGGAATCAGACTCTCTCCTCTGCCGAGAAATTATTACCGGATCGTTCTGCCGGATGGAAATTTCGAGGGCGCCCGAAGTTTTGCAGTAGTTCCGGATCCTGCGGATCGGAAGAAAAACCGGAACTATTCGCTTGTGACCAGTCCGGGGGGAGCGTTCCGCTTTTTTCCGGGAAAGGGACAGGCGGAGAAAGCGATGGCGTTCTTCGGCCGGATGTATCTGCTGGCCGGCCTTGAGATTGCAAGAGATTATGCCACCTGGAGCGGATTGGAACGGAAACGCGGAGAGTATGATTTTCGTTCGGTCGATCAGAAAAGGACGGCGTGCAGGAAAAGCGGAGTCCGCTATCTTTATCTGCTGGAACGGGCGCCGGGATGGGCGGCGGAGGGAAAAGACGGGTTCCCTTCGGACTTGAAAGGCGTGTATGAGTTCGGAAAAGCGATCGCGGCTCATTGCGGAAATGATACTGCCGTATGGGAATTTTACAATGAGATCGAAAGCAAGTTCAGCGGCTGGGAATATGCCTCTGCTCTGAAGGCGTTTTATCTGGGGGTGAAGGCGGGAAATCCTGATTCCGAGGTCGCCATTGCATCGTACTGTTATTCCACAAACGGGCATGTGCGGCTGGTATTCCGGAACGGGGTGGAAAATTATTTCGATCTTTTCAATATCCATTTTTACGATGCGCTGAATGAGTATCCGAAAAAAATTGCCGATTTCAGAAAGATTCTGAAGAATGCGGGCTTGGCCGGGAAAAAGATCTGGGTCACGGAGAGCAATACAAAGGCGGATGGCGATGCGGCAATCGACATCGGAATCAAAGGGGTGCGGGCGCAGACGTTTGAACAGGAGCTGACGGTTGCGGAATATGTGGTGAAATCGCATCTGATATTTCAGCAGCTGGGAGTTGCGCGTAACTTCACGTTCATTCTGCGGCCCTGCGATGAGAACGGGGGAAAGCGGTCGTGGGGACTGCTTCGGCAGGATCTCTCTGCCAAACCGGGATTTTCCGCGTTCGCCACGCTGACGGATCAGCTGGGGGAAGCGGAACTGATCGGCGAGGTCGATATGCCGGAGGGAATTCGCGGATTCCTGTTCCGTCAGCCGGATCGGAGCCGGAGTCTTGTTCTCTGGAGCGAATCGGAGCTGGATCGTCAGGGGGATCCGGTGAAGAGTCTGGAGAAGAAAAACACGTTTTCCAGAACACTGAAAATAAAGTCGGACGTTCCGTTGCGGATGGTGGAGATTTTCGGCGAGGAAAAGAAGCTCTCTCCGGTCGGAAAAACGGTTGCTGTGAAGATTTCTCGGTTTCCAATTTACCTTCACGGAGTCGGAGAAATGAAGGTGACTCGAAGACGTCAGGCGGAGGCGGAGGAAAAGGAGTCGGAGCGCGGGGCATGTTCCCCCGTTGTGATTTCCATGAAACCGATGGACCGGGGATGTCTGGTGAACCCGACGGCTCTTCTTGTGCCGCCGTCTCAGCAGAATCAGAAAATGGAACTGCGTCTCTGGAACCTTTCAGAGAAAAAACAGACGGGGCGGTTGCTGGATGTGAACGGCGTTCTTTCCCCTCTGCCGGAAACGATTACGCTGAATCCGTGGGAATGCAGAAAAATTCCGGTTCAGTTCTCCGCATCGGCAAAAAGAAAGTTGAATTCCGAAGTGAATTTGAAAGGAGAATTCAACAATGTTCCTGTCGGAGATTTTGTCATGCCGTACATGCTGCTGGACAGCAGAACATACACTCCGCTTACGGGACTTGGAAATCGGAAGGAGTGGAAAGATAATATTGTCCGCGGCGGAAAAACCAGAATTCTGCCGGGGAAGGAGATCATCCGTTTCGAAGCGGTCTTTCCGCCGGATGCCGATAACTGGGTATATCCGAAGTATACTCCATCGGGAAAGAAAAACAGAAAACTGCTTTCCGATGCGATCGGAATCTATTTTGAAATCCGTGCGGAACAGAAGAGGAAATCCAAGTATAACTGTGTCTGGATTGACACCAGAAATAAAATTACGGGCGAACAGAGGCAGGTGCGCAGGGATTATTTCAATGTCTCCTGCGGAGAGTGGACGGAAAACTTTGTCCCCTGTTCCCTCCCGCCGGAAGAAGAGATCATCGGTTTTGGAATCGGACTGGGGCCGGTCGGTGTAACAGAAGTCAATTATGAACTGCGGAATATCCGTGTGCTTTCCAAAGAGCAGCGGTAAAAAGCTGGAGGTGACAAATGAACGCAAAAAGATTTTCCCTGATTGAATTGCTGATCGTTGTTGCTGTGATAGCTATTCTGGTTGGTCTTCTTCTTCCCGCGCTGAACAAGGCGCGGGAAACGGCACAGGCAATCAACTGTGTTTCCAACCTGAAACAGATCGGTGTCGGGCTCGCCGCGTATACTGCGGACAACGATGACTATCTGATTCCCGCACGGGGAACCGAGAGCTCGACGGGATTTTATCCGCACTGGCACTTCCGGCTGATCGGATTGAATGGGCCGGCCTACGATAAATGTGACTCGCAGGGAGCGTATCTTAGCCAGAAAGTGTTTCAGTGTCCGTCTCTGCCTCCGATTACAAATATTCTGTTTCATATTTCGTTTGGGATCAATCTGGATGTGGTTCAGTACAGCAAGGATTTTACGCATGAGCTGCCGCTTGAAACGGGACGTGTTTCCAGGATCAGGAATGCATCTGTCAAATTTCTGGTCGCGGATACAGATTTCTGCACAGGAGCTTCCGTTGAGAATATTGTCCGGGACAAGGGTTACTGGAGATTTCGTGCGTCCGCGGGATACGCTGCAAATTTCGGGATCCCCTCGCCGCGCCACAGTCAGCGGGTAAACATTCTCTATCTTGATGGCCACGCGGGGGGCGTAAGATCCCTGACTCCGCTGGATCCTCTTGCTTCTTATCCATTTAAATTCAATGATGCAAAATCCAAACTTCACCTGTTCGCGTACTGAAAGAGCTGCCGAAAAATAAGGTTCAGAGAGAGGAACGGAAGGAACTTTTCTCTGAACAGACGGTCCAATTTCTTTGATTTCGGGAGAACTCGTGCTATGTTTTCTCCATCAGGGAAAGGAATACCGTGATGACCGCTTTGCGAGGCTTCATACTTTTTGTTTTGTTGTTTGCGCTTGTTCCGCAGCTTTCTGCGCAAAGTCTCCGCTGTACCGTCTGCGGGAAGATCCTTCGCGGTCAATATCTGGTCTCGGAGGAGAAGGCGTATTGTTCGCAGAACTGTTTCGATAGAACTCTGCCGAAATGCGCCACTTGCGGAAAAGTCCTCCGCGACAACAGCTTTCAATATAAGAACCGGCATTACTGTTCCATCGACTGCATGAAACAGGTCCTTCCGAAGTGCGACAGCTGCCGGCAGCCGATCGCCGGAAAATACGGCATTTATGAGACTCCGAACGGAAAAAAAAGAATGCTCTGTCATCGCTGTTCTCTTCTTTCGCGCTGTTTTGCCTGCGAACTTCCGGGAAGGAGCACCCGTCTCCCGGACGGCCGTTACCTCTGCAACGCATGTGCCAGGGAATCCATCCGGGACCGGAAGGAGGCGGAAGCTCTGTTTCAGGAGGTTCGGGATGTTACGGAAAAGATTCTCGGAGAACAAATCCGCTGTCCGTTCCGGCTTCATGTGGTCGATTACCCGACTCTGCGCAAGATCACGAATCTTCAGCTGGATGAGACCGCCATCGAACTCGGATACTGCCGATGCAATATGCTGGAACGGAAAACTGGAAATGTCTCTGAAATTGTCGGCTACCGTTGCGACATTTATCTTCTGGATTCTCTTCCGCGCTGGCGCTTTATTGAGATTGCGGCCCATGAGCTGGCGCATCACTGGCAGTACCACAAGTTTCCGTATCTGAAAACGGAACCGAGAAAAATTCCGGAAGGTTTTGCGGAATATGTTTCCTCTCTGGTGAATCGTGCTTATCGGCAGGAGCACCTGAACCGGGCAAAGCTGGAACGGCGGGATTTCATTTATGGTTCCGGCTACAAGCTCTTTCTTGGAATTGCAGAACAGGGAGGTCTTGCCTCCGTTTTCCGATATCTCCGGCAGCAGGAGAAAAGCGGAAAGGAAAGTGCCGGATTCCCGGAATCGTAACCGGTAAAAAAAATCAAAAGTGACCGAAGAAAAAAAGCCGGAACAGCGATGGCAGAGTCTCCGTAAAGAAAATATAAAAATCCCGGACCATCGGAAGACGCGGGATCAGCCACCAGAGAAGCGGAAGACAGATTGCAAGTTTGATGAGTCCGATAAGCACTTGCCCGAAGTCTATATCTTGATACTTATTGTCGTTCATACGTTTCCCTTTTGGAAAAAAATAGAACCGGAACGGGAAAATGCAAGTGTTTTAATTTCAGTTTTCCGGGCATGCCGCTGGTTTTCTGGAATGTCGTACAGCAGCAAGGATTCTGTATGAAGGTCTCGGAAGAGAGTACGGGGATCGACAGAGAGCGGAACTGGAGGTTCTCAGGATTTTTCATCGTTTTTCATTTCCGGGAATTCCTTCTCTTGACTTTTGGCATCACGCGTTATATAATATGAGATGAGTAATTGAGTTATCTTTTCAAAACGGGAGCTGAGATTCAAATGCGTTTTCAATGTCCGGAGTGCCATGAGATTGTTTCGGTGGATCAGGCGGAGGCCGGGAGCAATGTGCAGTGCGGACGCTGTCAGAAGGTTGTGCCTGTGCCTGCCTCCCGTACAGCCCCGGGTGCTGTGATTGCCGATTTTATCATTATCAGAGAGCTGGGACGCGGCGGAATGGGAATTGTCTATCTTTCCCATCAGATTTCGCTGGACCGTTCCGCGGCATTGAAAGTCCTGGCGGAATCGTTTGCCAACAATACGGAGTTCGTGGTCGGCTTCATCAAGGAGGCACGTGCGGCGGCGAAGCTGAACCATCCGCATATTGTGCAGGCGTATGCGGTCGGGGAGGATGAAGGGCTGTATTATTTCGCCATGGAGAATGTCGATGGCAAGACCATGAAAGAGGTTCTTGCGGAAAAGAAGATCATTCCCGTGGAAGAAGCTACCCAGATCATCCAGCAGATTGCAGAAGCTCTGGATTATGCATGGAAAGAGCAACGTCTGGTCCATCGCGACATCAAGCCGGACAATATCATGCTGACCAACAACGGCAAGGCGAAACTCGCCGACCTCGGACTGGCGCGCGTTGCCGGCGACAAGGAGGAAAAAGAGGACAGCGACGAGGTGATGGGTACTCCGCAGTATATCAGTCCTGAGGCCCTGCTCGGCGAGCCGATGGATATCCGGAGCGATATTTACAGCCTTGGCGCCACCTTCTATCAGTTTGTCACGGGCCAGTTCCCCTTCAATGGGAATTCCGCTTCCGAGATCGCCAAAAAACACATTACCGATCCTCTGGTTCCGCCGATTAATGTGAATCCTGCCATCCCGCAGAATGTTTCCGATGTCATCGTCAAGATGATGGAGAAAGATCCGAACAAACGGTATCAGGATGGCGAGACTCTTGTGGAGGAGTTGCGCAACATTCGGAAAAGCCGGGCGATGTCCGGAAAAGTTCCCCGTCTGAAAATTCCGACAACCAGTTCGGTCTCTCTTCAGAAACTTGCCGGATTGACTCCCGAGGAAACCGCTGCAAAGACTCCTGTGCTGAAAATGCCCGGAGCCTCATCAGCTGCTCCCGCTTCTGCACCGGCAGCTGCATCGGCCCCCTCTCCGTCGTCTCCTGCACAGTCTTCCGCTCCGGCGCCTTCGAATCCGCCCGGCGCTCCGTCTTTGAAAATGCCCTCGAAACCCAAGCCGCCGGAACCGCCCAAGGAACAGCAGCCGCCGGTCTCCACGGAAACAAAAAACGGAGCTCTCGGCAAGAACAAAGACTCCAAGGTTTCCAAGCAGGTCAAGAAGATGAAGGAGCAGAGGGAAAAACAGGCAACGAAAAAAGTCGTTGGTACTGTGATCCTCGCTGTCGTGCTTGTTGCGGCGATCGGAATTGGCGCGTGGGTCGCGTTTGGAGACGGAAAAGAAAAGCTGACAGGTATGTTCAGCCGGGTCCATGAAACCGTCTCCAAAAAAGTGGAGGAGGCGCAGGAACCTGCAAGCACTCCGCTGACAATGAAGGCCGATGAGATTATTGCGTTCGCCGGCAATGAAAATGCCTCTGCCGAATCCGTTGTGGCAAAATGCGAGGACTTCTTCCGGAATTTCCCGGAGGCTCAGTATACGAAAGAGCGGGAAAAGTACGCGGAGATCGAACGTATTTTCAATGAATTCGATGAAAAACTCTGCGCACCGCAGCGTCAGGTTGCCCGCGAAGAGTATCTGGCAAAACTGGAGGCGGAAAAAGAGGCCGCCCGCAGACGGGCTGAAGAGGCAGCCCGTCTGGCCAGAGAGCGCAAGGAGCGCGAAGAACGGGAACGCGAGCAGAAGCGTCTTGCGGAAATTCAGCGGAAAAAAGATGCTCAGGAGCTGAATGCACTCCGGAATCAGATTCGTTCCGGAACTCCGCGCGCTCGGGTCGAGATGATTGAGAAATTCCGGAACAACGATTACGCCGGTGCAAAAAAGGTGCTGGAAGAGGTGATCGCCGTTCAGCAGCAGGGCAACGGGAAACCTCAGACCTATCGGAATGAGGCAAACCGTTATGCAAACTGGGGACGGAAAATGCTGAACTGGCTGAATCAGGCGGAAAAGTTCCGCGAGCTTCTGCGCAACGGCGGAGATGAGTTGAAACGTCCGCAGCTGGTTTACAAGGGGAAATTCGGTGCCGTGGTTTCGATCAAAAACGGCGTCGTCACAGCGGATGAAGGCGGAGGAAAGACTTTCACGGTCAATTTGAAGGATCTTTCCAGAGCGCAGTTCAATGCATTTATTCTCCGAATCGCCAAACGGATCAATCAGAGGCAGGATGCGTTCCTTTACTTCATGATGAAGGGCGATTTCGAGGATGCAGAGGAATTTGCAAAAGAACTTTCGGCAAGCGGCGATCAGAAAAAAGAGCTGAACGATACCGCAACCGAATACATAAGAGCAAAATACAGATCCGCAAATGCGGAGGAGAAACAACAACTCGAAAAGAAATACGGCAAGCTCGGCGTCTTTAAGAAAGCCGTCGGCAGGCGGTGATGCCGCCGGTCGGTCTTGACGAGTGGAAGCAACATCTTTCAGGAGTGAAAATGGAATCAGAAAAGTGTCCGTGCTGTTCAGGCAAACTTTATTCGGAATGTTGTGAACCCGTGATCCGCGGCGTGCGCAAGGCCGCGAATCCGGAGGAACTGATGCGTTCCCGTTACAGCGCTTATGCCAAGGCGGAAATCGATCACCTCTTTACCTCGACCGATCCGAGTCAGCGTGAAACCGTTGACCGCGATGAGATGAGACAGTGGGCCGAACGTTCCAAATGGCTTGGGCTCGAAATCATTTCCGCCACCGGCAATGAGCCTGGTGATGAAAAAGGCGAAGTCGAATTCATCGCCCGCTACACCGATCAGAATACGCCGCTGGAACACCATGAACTCGCCGAATTCCGGAAACACAACGGCGAATGGTTCTTCTATGACGGTCACCTCGTCCGCCAGAAACCTTACGTCAGAACCACTCCGAAAATTGAGCGAAACGCCCCCTGTCCCTGCGGCAGTGGTAAAAAATACAAAAAATGCTGCGGTAGATAACGCCGCGGCAAGGAGTCTGCCATGATTCTCGATAAGTTGACACCCGAAGTGACGGTATCCTTCAATTCCGAGTTCCAGAAGGCTTTCGATGCAATCGCAAAACTCACACCGGATTCGCCTCTCGGCAAGTTCCAGATCGAGGGGGATGAGATCTACGGAAATGTGATGGAATATGATGCGGAGCTTCCCGCTGCCGAGACTCTTGAGGCACATCGGGAGTATGTGGATATTCAGGCGGTCATCTCCGGTCGGGAGGCCATGTTCTGGGCGAACATCGACGGCCTTGAGGTCGCCACTCCATACGATCTGGAAAAGGATGTGGAGTTCCGGAAAACTCCCGCGGAAGGGGTTTCCAAGCTCGAACTCGTTCCCGGGCTCTTCGCTGTCTTTTATCCGGAAGATGGTCACTACGGCAAAATTCTGCCGGCATCCGGAAAGGCTGGAAAAGTCAAAAAGGTCGTGGTGAAAGTGAAACTCTGAACGGATTCCTCTGATCCGGACGGAGACCCCGGAGAAGATGCGGAAACACCGGTTTGTGTTCTGCATCTTTTTCGGAAGGAATGTGTATTGTATATCTGGCGATGTGTTGTTATGGCACATCGCCTTTTTCTTTGTCGAATTCCGGAGCGCAGAATGCGGTTGACAGCGTTCGGTTTACGAGTCGGTCAGCGTTTATCCGGATCTTCCGCGATTTCATGAACATCGACAAGGCGTCCGCCGAAACTGCGGACAATGTCGTTCACGATGGGAATCTCCCGTACTTCGGAAATCAGTTCCTCCACGCTTTTCCTTTTGCCGAGAATCTGGTTGATATCGATGTGATTTTCGGGCTCGTCGGAGATGGAGTCGTCCGATTCATCGGGAGACTCTTCGTCGGAGGAATCCTCGGCGGCAGAGCGGGCAGAGTTTTTTTCCTGAACGGATGAATGAGTGGATTCGTTCTGCAATTCGAGCTTCTGGGTAGACGGCTGCCTATTGACGGATTCTTCTTCAGTCTTTGCTGCGGCCGGAGTTCCGGACGGCTCTTGCGGCATGACTTTTCTTTCCGGAACGCTTGTCTCTGCAATTGGTTCCGGAACACTAGTCTTTACAATCGGCTCCGGAACACTAGTCTCTGCAACCGTCTCCGACATGGCGCGCACGGGAACGGCCGCAGGAGTTTTCGGATATGCAACCGGTTCGGAGACCGGGTGGGAAGCCGGTTTTTCCGTATGAGCATCCAGTTCGGAGAGCGGGTGGGAAGCCGGTTTTGCAGAAACATCCGCGTGAGAGATGGCGCGAACCGCTCCGGATGTTTCGTCACCCGCTGTCGGTGAGGGCGAAGAGGGAATCTCCGGTTTCGGTGCCGTTGCAGGCGCGGCTTCGACCGTCTGTCGGAGAACTACCTGCGGGGGGGGAAGTGTGACATACGCGGGAACCGCATCGAGGGGGCCAAGTTCGCCGTTTTTCCGGATGTAGTTCAATCGGGCGATCAGGTCATCCACCTGAACCGCATGTGCCATCCGCATGGCCTTGAGCAGAAGGGTCTCGATAAAAATCTGTTTGTTGATCGCTTCCCGGAGCAGGAATCCCGTGGAGGAGAGCTGTTCCAGAAGACGCTGGACGCTGTCCGGACGGACCAGCTTTGCCAGTTCCGCATAAATCGCGATTTTTTCCTGGGATTCCTCCAGAACCGTTTCGGGGTTCGGGAGAAGGGTGCACATCATGATGCCGCGGAGCCAGACGAGAATTTCATCGAAGAGCAGTTCCAGATTTTTCCCGGCTGCTGCGAACTTGTGGATCGCCGTAATGACAGCCGGACGGTCATTGCAGAGGATCGCCTGAATCAGTCCGCTCATTTCCGCGGGCGCGGTGAGCCCGAAGAGGGAAAGAGCCTGCGCTTCGGAGATCCGGCTGTTTTCGCCGTTGGCAGAGCCGAAAAAGGAGATCATCTGATCCAGAAGGGACTGGGCGTCGCGCATACCGCCGTCGGCGGCGCGTGCGATGACGTCGATTGCGGATGGCGAAATCTGCACCCCTTCCGTCTTTGCAATCAGCGACAGACGTTCCGCAATCAGATTGGTCGGAATGCGCTTGAGGTCGAATCTTTGACAGCGCGATATCACCGTGGGAAGAACCTTGTTCACTTCCGTGGTCGCGAAAATGAATTTTGCATGTTCGGGCGGCTCTTCGATGGTCTTCAGCAGAGCGTTCCACGCGCTCTTGGAGAGCATGTGGACCTCGTCGATGATATAAATTTTGTATTTGGAGGCAATGGGAAGGTGAAGCACTTCCTCGCAGATTTCGCGGGCCTTTTCCACCTGAGTATGCGTGGCGGCGTCGATTTCAATGACATCCACACTGCTTTCATTGGCGATCGAGATGCAGGAGTCGCATTCGCAGCAGGGTTCGCCGTTGACAGGATGCTTGCAGTTCAGCGCCTTTGCGAAAATTCGGGCAGAGGTGGTTTTCCCGATGCCGCGCGGACCCACAAACAGATATGCCTGCGCGATTCGTCCGGTCATGATTGCATTCCGGAGGGTCTGCGCGATATGCTCCTGTCCGACCATATCGGAAAATTTCTGCGGTCTCCACTTTCTTGCTATGACTTGATATGCCATGTTCCGTTCCGTAGCTTGGGATTAAGGATATTGGATGTAAAAAAGATTTCCTTCCGGATCCCGGCATTCGAGGACTCCGGACCCCGGAGCTCCTTTTTCACGGGTCCGGACAGTCCAGCCGCCGCTTTCCAGCCGTTCTGCAATGCTTTCGGCATCTTCGGGAATCAGTACCAGAGCCATCCTTCCCGCTGCGGCCGGCATGGAATCTCCGGAATCCTCTGTCTGCAGGCAGAGACTCGAATCTCCGCCCAGAGCGAAAACACTCTGGAAATTGCTGTCGATCACCGGATTGCCGAGATCAAGGACATCACGGTAAAACGCCCTGCATTTCGTCAGGTCCCTGACACGAAGCACTATTCCGAATTTTGCCGAGCGCATTTGCTGAATCTCCCTGAAATCGTAAAGGAAAATTTAGACTTTCTTTCCTGTATTTTCAAGTCCCGGAGCAAGATTTATTCGCAAAAACACAAAAGCCAAGGCCGTCATCAAGGAAATCAATCCTGTGTTTCTTTATTTATAAATTGTATGAATTTTACTTTTATGTATGAAATTTTGTTTGTTTTTTAAGAAGAACCCTTGACAAGATCGGTCGTTTCGTCTATAATTACGTAGGAAATAAAACAGACAATTCAAAAAACATGCAGGATGCGTTGATGATGGATGGCATATATCAGAGCAAAGCGCTGAGATTATCCGAGAAGATGCTTCATGATATTCAGTCCGGATGTTTCCGGGATCGGGAACATCTGCCCAGCGAGCAGGAGCTTGGACGCTTTTATGGAGCCTCCCGGACAACAATCCGACGTGTCATATCCATTTTGATTTCCAATGGTGCTCTTGCCAAGGAGCCCAATAAAACAGCCCGGATCATCGAGTCCTCTTCCGCTCCGGAGGAGGAAGCTGCCGAGACAAGTCATGATTCCGGACATCCCTTTTCCCTTGCTTTTGTTTATGCAGGCGTGCCGGATGGATTTGTCGTGGGAACCAGCGAGGGAACCAAAGAATTCTGTCGCGAACACGGTTGCGATCTCCAGTTTTTTACAAGTGAGCAGGGACATGATGAAGTCATTGATCTGCTGAACCACGCGGCAGAACTCGGAATCGATGGCCTGATTGTGCTTCCGTATGAGACGGAGGCTTACCGGAATGCCATATGCGGACTGCTGGATCGGAATTTCCCGATCGTATGTCTTGACCGTCCACTGGGTGGAATGAAGCTGAATTCGGTGGAGGTGGACAACTCCGGAGCCATTTGTCTGGCGGCATCCACTCTGATAACCCGTTTTTCAAGGCCCGTGTATTATCTGGGGGCCGTTCCGAATCACTCGACTCAGCAGAACCGGCTGAACGGATTCCGCATGGCGATGCGCGAGGCAGGATACTCCGACCGCATCAGTGATTATCTCCTGCTCTATCCGGCAACCGACAACGATCCCGAATACTGGGATGAGACAAAAATGCAGGAACCGCCTTATCGGAAAGCCAAATCATTCCTGCGCGAAGCGGCTCTGCCGGTCAGTATTCTCTGTATGAACGATTATGTGGCTCTTGCCGTTTACAGGGCTGCGGAAGAACTGGGACTGACAATCGGATCTGATGTCATGGTCTGCGGATTCGATGATCTTCCTCTGGCTCGTCTTCAGGTTCCTCCCTTGAGCTCTATCGAGCAGCCACGCCGCAGAATCGGTTATGAAGCTGCCGATCTGCTTTGCAAACTGATTTCCGGCAAAATCGGCAAAACCGTGAATCTGCGTCTTCCTGTGGAGATGCATGAGCGGGAATCGACGATTGGAAAACATGAATGAAATATAAATGGAACAAAGGAGCGGGAGAAAAATGAGTCGGCGGGAAGATAATTTTACATTGATTGAACTTCTTGTGGTTGTTGCGATTATAGCGATCCTTGCGGGAATGCTCCTTCCTGCTCTGAACAAAGCCAGAGAAAAAGCCCGCGCTCAGGGCTGTTTGAACGTTTTGAAGCAGACAGGAATGGGAATGGTACTCTATCAGAACGATTCGGATGATTTTTTTGCCCCGACAAAGGCGGACAGCCCGAATCCAACCAGTCTTGATAAGATTGACAGTACCTCTCCCTATACGGTTGAGTGGTACGATGTGGTTCTCCCCTATGTCACCAAGGGGCTGAAACGGATTCCTCATACCGATGGGGGAACTGGAGATGCGTATGCTTTCCTGACCTGCCCTCTCAGCAGAGGCATCTTTGAAACCGGATCGGATTTATGGGGAAGCTATGCGTACAATCATCGTTTCAGTGCTCAGAAATCAATGAAATTCAAGCGTCTTTCCGAGTCAGGAATGATCATTGACAGCGAATATTATTTTTTCCATAACCATCATGATAATACAATGGGATATATCAAGAAGAACACTCATTTCAAACCGAATACCATGCAGGGAATGAGCGGGATCCTGTATGGAGATGGTCACACAGGAAGCCGGATGGCCGGGACTTTCCTGAGCAATAAGTATAATATTTTGCTTGATCCGACCAGGCAGAATTAATCGGAGAAAGGATTTTCCTGACAATGAGAAGATGCTTTTATGTGTTCCTTCTGACTTTCCTGCTGACAGCGTGTCTCCAGGCTGAAATTCAGAATCGTGCGGATCAAAAGGAGAAACTGGAACTTTCGGCTTCGATGGATGCGTTTTTTGACAGAGGACGCACTCCTGTCCTGAAGGTGAACTGGATCAGACAGCCGTCTCAGGCAGAGCATCTGCGCTGGGAGTTGAAAGCGACGGATCTTTATACGGAAAAAGTCGTCTTGAAAAAGCAGGGAAACGTATCCGAACAGAAACTCCCTCCGGAAGGATTTTCGCTGAATCTGCCGTATGGCGTTTTCCTGATTGAGTTTGAGATTCGTTCAGACGAGGGGAAAATAAAGTACCGTTTTCGGAAGGAAATGGTTCATTTCATGCCGGAGAGTCTTTCTTCCGATCCGGCGGTACGGGCGTATGAATATGAATATTCTCCTCTCGGAGGAGTGTTCGGCACGCTGAGCTGCGATCAGGCCAATGTCTACGGGGCAAGCTGGATTCGTTTTGAACATCCGAACTGGCGGGATAATGAACGGGCTCCCGGAAAATATGATTTTTCCGGAATGAGAGAGAAAATGAAGAAATATGTCCAGTCGAACATTCGTCCGGTGGTTCTTCAGACTCTCTATCATTATCCCCGGTTCGTTCCGGCTGCGGATGCCGGAGCCTTTGCACTCGGGTATGGCAAACATCTCAGGCGCGCTGCCGCGGCTTTGAATGGACTGACCCGCTATTTTGAATTGGGAAATGAAGATAATGGACACACAAAATTCATCTATACGGAAATCTGCCGTCATGCCGCTGCCGGAATTCGTTCCGCACAGCCGTTTGCTGTTTTATCCAACAGCGGAACCGCCTATGTGGATTATGCATGGCTGGAATTTCAGTTGAAACGAGGACTGGGAGATGTGCTGGATGCTTTCTGTGTTCATCCGTATACAAACAATTCGACTCCGTCACAGGAGGTCAGCCCGGAAAAAAACGGTATTTTCGAGAAATTGGACAGACTTCATGATCTGGTTGACAGCGTCGGCGGAATGAAACAGCTCTGGAGTACGGAATACGGCTGGCCGAACAGCAAACTGCGCAAGGGAGAACACGATCGGGCGGATCTTTATGTCAGAGAGATGCTGATCGGGGAAATGGCGGGATTGACGATCAATGGACTCTATACCTGGCGAAGAGATTATGGGATTTATGGACGTCCTGCCGGGGCTGCAATCCAGACGTTTGCACGGATGAGGGAAGGTCGGCGTTTCGTCGGCTTTTACCGGGAGAAGGAGCTCTATGTGGCGGTGTATGAGAAGGAGGGAAATGGAACGGCGGTCGTCTGGACTCCGAATGCCGGAAAATGGAAAAATCCGGTGGTCGGCACTCAATACTTTGATCTGTTCGGCAATCCGTTAAATGCGGATGACGTTCGGATTTCTCAAAGTCCTGTATATGTTCGAAATGTTCATTCTTCCGTTCTGCGGAAAGCTGCGGAAAATACGACAGTTCGGGCAGGAAAACGCTATGAAAAGAATCTGGCCAGATATCGCATATCCGGATTTCAGGCTGAAAAAGCGGATCCGTCTTCTCTTCGCTCCGCGCTGGAGAGATGGTGTCGGAAAAAAGGGACTTTTTCCAAAGAGGAGCAGACCCTGATTTCTTCTCTTCTCCACTATTACCTGGCCGCTGCAAGATACGGTGATTGCTCCCGGAAACTGGAGAAATCGGATTTTTCCGAACGCAGGAAGAGGCTTGAGACTCTGGTAAAACGGGAAAATGCCGCATGCAGGGATCTTCCCGGAGTCCGGTATCTCCTGAATCTTGCGGCCCGTCTGGAGGCGGAGTCGGCAATCGGCGGGGATCGGAAAAAGGGGATCGGAGGTATGACCAGTCTGGTTTATTCCCTTGCGGAGCGTTTTGCAAGAGACGAAGCCAGAGTTCAGTATGCCGTGTTTGCGCATCTTGGCATGAAGCAGGGCGGCGCTTCCGGGGAACGACTGGCTTTCGTGCCGGGACGCTGGCAAATGGTAAATGCAAAGATCAGCAGTTATGCCCCGGAGAAAAGAAAAGTTTCGGTCCGTCTGGAACTCCCCGCAGGCTGGAAGTCGGATCCGGAAAAACAGGCGGTGGATGTGAACCCGGAAGAACCGCTGACTGTGAATTTCAGAGTCTTCTGCCCGATGAATCCGGAAACTCGGAATTTTTTGAAAGCGGTTGTGGAAGTGCCGGAATGTCCGCCGCGGGTGACGGTCTTCAATGATCTGGAAATCGTACCGGCCGTTACTCTTGAGGCGGAACCGGTTTCCGGGACTCTGGCGGAAAAGGTTCTGAAACTGAGAATCCGAAATCAGGAAAATGCGACTCTTTCCGGAAATATAATTCTGCTGGGGGCGGATGGAAATCAGGAACTCGCCCGTCTGAAGCTGAATGATCTCGGGCCGTTTCAGTCCCGTGTGATTCCGGTGGAGTTGGGGACCTCTGTTTCCGGGAAACGGACAGACTGGAATTTTACCGCTCTCTTTCTTTTGTCGGACAAGCGTCGGTTCCAGGTCCCGTTTAATATCGACTTCTTGCATGCTTCCAGAAGAACGATGCCCCTTGTGATTGATTCAAAACTTGAGGAATGGAACAATACGCTTCCCTTGAGGATCAACAAGGCGGAATATACCCGTGGATCCTATGGGGACAACTGGACGGAAGAGGATTGCAGTGCTCTTTCCAGCATGATGTGGGATTCTGAAAATCTCTATTTTTCCGCGGTAGTCAGAGATCAGACGTTCCATCAGCAGCGGGTAGGAGATTCCACATGGCAGCAGGACAGCATCCAGATCATTTTTGCCGATCCGAAAGAACGCATTCCTTTTGAGATTACACTGGCTCTGACTCCGGCGGGGCCTCAGGCCTGGGCAAAACGGCTTCTGAAAGAGGTCCGTCTCGCAATCGAATATCGGAATGGATGCATCTATTATGAGGCGGCTGTTCCATGGCGAGTTTTTCCCGGAAGATTGAAAAACAGTGTTTCGCAAAAGGGATTCCTGTATGGAATCGCCATTAACGACGATGATGCGATTACACCCCGTCGTTTCCTGGAACGGTTTCAGGGAAGTATTGTGCATGGGAAAAAAGTGGATGCTTTTGCAGAAGTCTCTCTGGGAGAGGCGGTTGCGGAAGTGAAACAGGGTAATTGCGTGTTTTTGGAAAATTTCGGAATGGATGAAAAGGGGAAAGCGCCGCTGCGATGGTTTTATCATACGAGTCGAATGCCGGCAGACTCCTGTGTCGTGGAAGAGGATGCGGGGGCGGAAGACGGAAAGGTGCTTGTCCTGCGAAACGCAACTGGGGTTCGCCCGCATCGATTCGCCATTCTGATTGCGGCGCTTCATCTTGAGCCGGGAAAGAGGTATGAGTTGTCGGCCCGGATGAATCATGTCCCGCTGGGGGCGACATCAGTGGTTGGGATTTGTGCGGATCTCTGGGGAAATAAAAATCAGAAATTTCTGAAACTTTCCCCCTGTTCCGAATATAGAAATTTTCAAATGGAGTTTGTTGCTCCGTTGAATGGGAAATGCAATCTGATTATCAAAAATGTCTGCAAGTTCGACAAACTGCAGATCGACTGGATCAAAGTTGCCAAACAGGAAAAACACGAAGCTGGAGAACAAAAATGAATAGAAGATTTTACAAATTTACCCTTGTAGAGCTCCTTGTCGTGGTGGCCGTCATTGCGATTCTGACAGGACTTCTTCTTCCTGCGCTGAACAAGGGACGGGAACGTGCAAGAAGTGCTTCCTGCTTCGGGAATCTGAAGCAGGCCGGAACCGCTCTCCAGATGTATGCGATGGACTCCAATGATTATGTGCCTTATGCGCAGTCCTGGAAGAATCTTTCTCTGACGGAACCGAATGGAACCATTTCGAGTCGTCGTCCGACCTTTGTGGAGCGTCTTTCCCCCTATTATCGAAAACTGAAGGTCGTCCAGTGTGTTTCGGGATCCTCGGAACTGGAATCTCTGGGCAACAACTGGCATACCAACTATACAGCCAACTGGAGATTCGGGTGCTCCAGCAGCGCAGAGATTTCTCCTGTCCGGACGCTTGGCAAGTGCAAACAGCCGACAATCGCCGCCATTCTGCTCGACGGTCAGAATAAGACCCGTTACACAATGGCCTTTGGCGGTTCTTTCAGCCGTCCGGACAACCGTCATTCCGGACGCTGGAATATTCTGCTGGCAGACGGCCACGTCCAGTTCAGTCGTCAGCTCACCTGGGAAGGCGTGTTCACAAGTGCCGGCAGTGCCGTTTCTACCAATCCGGATGCATGCGCCATGTATAATTTTCAAATTCCCGGCATCAGCGGTGATCCGGTCTGGCCGAAATAAAACCACTCTCGCAGAAAAAAGACAACCCGTTATGGAGGAAAATAGAAAATGAAAATCCGTGGATGGATCGGAATCCTTTGTTTGAGTCTTTGTAATTTTACTCTTCCGGCAGCTCCGAATCTGCTGGAAAACGGCTCTTTTGAGCTGGGGCTGGGAGAGTGGAAAGTTCATAAAGCCGGCAGTCCCGATGCGGAGGCCGTTCTGGACAAAGAGAACGCTTTTGAGGGGAAACAGTCGTTGAGAGTGAAATTCAACGGAAAACGCAGAAGCAATGTTTACATTACCGTCTGGCGAATGCTGAAAGTGCAGCCGTTGACCACCTATCGTCTTCGTTTTCAGGCAAAAACGCAGAACAGCAAGCCATTCTGGGCGGGGATAGAGTATCGTCCTCTGGTTCGTTCGAAAGCCGGAAGCGCCGACTGGAAGGAATATGTCTTTGAATTCACAACAAAGAAGGAGTCCCGGATCCCTTTCCGTTTTCTTGTGGAGGATCAGGCGGAATCGATCTGGCTGGATGATGTTGTTCTGGAGAAGGTTGTAAAAAATTCTTCCTCCTCTCCGGTGGAACAATCCATTCTGGCGTTCGGAGCAAAGCCCGATGGAAGCTCGGATTCCAGTGCGGCATTTCAGAAAGCGGTGGAAGCGGGCGTTTCGCGGATTTTTATTCCGGAGGGCGTGTTCGCGGTAAAGGAACTCGTTCTGCCGGATAATATCAGTGTGACAGGATGCGGAGAACAGTCCTGTCTGGTTCCGTTCTCGGAGGATCAGAAATTTGTGATCCGGGGCGGGAGCAACAGCCGGTTTGCGGATTTTTCGATTGATGTCCGCGGCAGAAAGGCTCACGGACTTTTTTTCCTGCGCACGAAAAATGTAACGATCGAACGAATTTTTGTTTCCGGCAGCCGGGCGTTCGGGATCAATTTCGATCATGTGAAGGATGCTGTGATCCGGGAATGCTGCATTCGCTCCTGCTACACGGGGATTATGCAGACCTACTGCAGCAATATCCGGACGGTGGGGAATCGTGTACTTGACAGTACGAAGCATGGGATTCAGTTCTGGAGTCAGGATCGCTGGCGTCCCCAGTTCCGGACCCGGAACTTGTGGTTCTGTGAGAACTATGTGAAAAATGCACCCAGCGGAGATGGCGGAATCTGGGGGGTTGGTGTGATTGGTGTGGTCATGTCCGGCAATATTGTGGAATGCGCAAAGGATGTCGGACTCGATCTGGAATGGTGTGAAGATGCCGTCATTTCCGGCAATGTGGTCCGGGATACGGAGCACGGCGGAATTTCTCTTTTCTTCTCCTGCAGAAATGTGACCATTTCCGGAAATACGGTGTATAACAACCGGATATATGCAAAGGAGGCGGAAGGATACTGGGTCCGGGCGGGAATCTGGCTGACCTATCAGAATCAGAAAACATTTCAGAATGATACCGGTCATGAGAATATTACGATTGCCGGAAATACGATTATCAACGGCCCCGGGAAACGGCGGGCGATCTGGATCGGATGTGGAAAGAACATCCTGGTCCGGGGAAATCAGCTGATCGGAGCGCCTCTCTATCATGGCGGTCGTCACGGGGACTCCGCAGGAAAGACCATCATGGAATATGATGCTTCCATGGATTATTCCGTAAATTCCCGTGGAGAGATTTCCCCCCTGCGGTGAATCCGCCCCCAGTGGAAGATCTTTGAAGTGTGATTGTTTTCACAGGAAACGGGGTGTTTCCGGAGGAAATCTCAGGAAAAATGCGGCATTTTTCACGCTTCTATTTGTAAGATTCCACTTTGCGGGGTATCTTTATAGATGATTTCAACAAAATGAAAGGGACCCCGCAATGAAAAAAGTTCTGATTCCGACAAAACTGGACAAGGTCGTAAGCGAAATTCTTTCCGCGAAAGGTTTCACAGTCGTGCAGGATATGGAGACACCGTTCCTGGATCTCGCAAAGGCGAATCCGGATACGGAAGCGCTCATCATCCGGAGCGAAAAGGTGACTCCGGAGATCATGGATGTTCTTCCTTCCCTCAAACTCGTGGTGCGCGCGGGAGCCGGATATGACAACGTGGATATCAAATATGCCCGCCGGAAAAATATCGATGTGATGAACACCCCCGGCGCCAATTCCAATGCCGTGGCGGAAGAAGTGATCGCCATGATTCTTGCAGCTTACCGCAAGCTCATTCCCGCGGATATTTCCACCCGTGCAGGAAAGTGGGAGAAAAAATCGTTTATGGGACGTGAATTCACAGGGAAAACCCTTGGAATCATCGGTCTGGGACACATCGGCCGTCTTCTCGCGAAACGCGCATCCGGATTCGATGTGACGATTCTCGGTTTTGACCCCGTCATTTCCAAGGAACTGGCAAGTGAGATCGGCGTTACACTGACCACGGTTGAGGATATTTTCTCCAAGGCCGATGTCATCAGTCTTCATGTTCCGGAAAATGATGCCACCCGCGGCATGGTCAATGAAAAACTTCTTTCGCTGGTGAAAAAAGGTGTGATGATCGTCAACTGCGCCCGCGCCGGAATCGTCAACGAGGATGATCTGCGCAAGTTCAAGGCGGAAAAGGGCATCATCTACTGCAACGACGTTTACAAGAAGGATGCCGAAGGCGAGAAATCCATCGCCGATGTCGCCGATGTCATGGCTCCGCACCTTGGCGCAAGCACAAAGGAAGCAAACTTTGTGGCAGCCAAGCGCGCCGCGGAACAGACGGTCGCCTACTTTGAAAACGGCGTGACCACCTGCGTGGTCAACAAGGGCGTTCCCGATGGACTTGATGCGGCATATCAGCATCTTGCTTCCATTCTTGCAAAACTGGCAAGAGCTGCGATCGGCCCGGATACTCCGCTGCGCAAGATTGAGACCAGCTTCTATGGCAATCTTCATCAGTTCGCCAAATGGATGACCGCTCCGATCTGTGCCGGTCTCACTCCGGATTTCGATCCCTACCAGAACGCGAAAGATGCTGAAGAGTTCCTGAAAGGCCGTGGAGTTGAGCTTGTCAACCGCGAAGTCGATGATGCCAAGAAGTACGGCGAATCCATCACGATCGACCTGGTGGATGCCAAAGGAAACCGTGTTTCCGTCCGCGGAACGATCACGGAAGGAAATATGATGATTTCCAGACTCAACGATTTCGATCGTCTTTATCTGGATCCGAAGGGCACCACGCTCTTCTTCGAGTACAAGGATGTGCCGGGTGTCATCGCCAAGCTTTCCGGCGAGCTCAGCGCGCAGGGAATCAACATCATTGATATCCGTGCTCCGCAGAATCGTGAAAGCGGCAACTCTCTGGCGGTCATCAAGACCTGCTCGGCTGTCTCCGATGAACTGGTTGCGAAGATGGGTGCTCAGGTTGGCGCAGTCAAGGCGTTCCAGTTCAGCGCATAAATCCGGAATCTTTCGGATTACAGGAAAAAACGGGCTCCGCAATTACGGGGCCCGTTTTCTATCGGGAGAGGACGACAGCTCCTCTTCCATGAAAAATTTTAATTGGTTCCCCGCTTTAAAAGCCGGAGGAACGATTGTATAATAACAGGGGAGAATCGGGAAGGTTTTTTTATGAAACGGCATCTGTTTGGAATAACGAATCTGGGCAGCGGGAGTTCGGGGAACGCCACGGTGATTCATACTCCCGAGGGCGCGCTTCTGGTTGACGCCGGTTTTTCCTGCCGGGAACTTCTTTCCAGACTGGCTTCCATTTCGGTTGCTCCGGAGAGCGTCAAGGCGATCCTGATCACCCATGAACACAGCGACCATACCAAGGGGTGCCGGGTCTTTTCCGACACCTACGGGATTCCCTGCTGCTCCACTTCCATCACATGCAGAGCGCTTGCGGATGCAAACCGGATCGGGGAGAAAAAGATCCTGTTTTCTCCCGGCACGCCCTTTCCTCTTGCAGGAATCACGGTGGAACCCTTTGCGATACCGCATGATGCCCGCGACACGGTTGCGTTCAATTTTCTTTGCAACGGTTGCAAGATTTCGATTGCCACGGATCTGGGACATGTGAATAATCTGACGGTGAACAAGCTCTCCGATTGCGATGCGCTTCTGCTGGAATCGAATCATGATTTGAAAATGCTTGCGAATTCCTCACGGCCGCTGCATCTGAAACGACGGATCATGAGCCGTCACGGTCATTTGAGCAATGAGGATGCCATGCGTTCGCTGGATCATCTGCTGTGCGAAAAAACTCGTTATCTGCTGTTCGGACACCTGAGTTCCGAATGCAATGATCCGAATCTTGTCGAGGCAATGGCGGAGGAGCGGCTTGATTTTCTCCGGCGCCGGGATGTCGAGTTCCGGATTGCATCGCAGGCTGAGCCGGCTGAAACATTCTGGGTCGTGTGAGAGAGAGGAGGGAGGATGGCGGAGCAGCTGGAGAGAGAGATGGAGCAGGAAATTCCGTCGCTGACGGAGTGTCTGACGCAGATTGGATGGAAACATCAGGTCAAAGTTGTCTGTTCTGCGTGCGGCCAGAAGCTGGATATGACGGAAATTGCGCCGTTTGCCGCTGTCTGCTGTCCCCGTTGCGCCGGCCGGGTTGTCCGTCCTGTTTATTTCGGCAGCTATGTGCTGGAGGACCAGGGGCGGAAACGGGATTCCATGACAACAGTCTTCCGTGCTTATGACGGAAAGCTCGGTCGCTATGTTTCGCTCAAGATCCTGAATCCGGAGTATTCCGCTTCCGAAGGCACCCGTTCCCGTTTCACCAAGATTGCACGTCTTCTTGCCGCGATCAACCATCCTGCGATTATTCCCGTTTATGACTGCGGGGAGCGGAATGGACTGGCCTATATTGTTTCCCAGTATGCGGAGTATGGGACTTTGAAGGAGTTCCTGGCTCTTCAGACCGGTCCTCTGCCGACGGAAATGGTGCTCCAATGGGGTCATGATTTGGTATCCGGTATCCGGAAGGCTTTTTCTTCGGGGCTTTCCCATGGGGAGATCAATCCGGCGAACATTCTGGTGGATTCCGAGAAACGGGTCCGGCTGACGGGATTCGGGCTTTCCGAACTGATGCGCGAAGCCGGAATCCGAGGGAATGAGATGTATGCCGCTCCTGAAAAAACAGCAGAGGGAATTATAGATGAAAAAGGGGATGTTTACAGTCTCGGGATCCTTTTTTTCCGTCTGATGACAGGGAAGGAGCCTTCTGCGGAAGGGGGACCGGAACGCGGTGAGCTGCCGCAGCTGTCCGGAATGAGCCGGGAGATCAATCGGAAACTGTCGGATCTGGTCCGCCGGATGGTGAGCCGTTTGCCGGAGGAGCGGCCGGATCTCTCGCAGATCCTTGAGACTCTTGATCTTTCCATGGCTGCGCTGGAGAGCAGTCAGAAGGAGCGGAGACGGAATAAAATAAGTACAAAATTGCAATATGACGGAAAAATGACGAAGACAAGCGTCGGAAATGACGGATCAGGAAACGGCTGGAAAAAATGGGCTGTTTTGATTTTTTCGCTCCTGCTTCTTCTTGGTCTTGCAGTGCTTCTGCTGCTTCTGATGCAATAACTCCTGGAGGATTGGCTATGAAATTACAGGCAAAGTTAATGCTGGTCATCGGCGGAGCGGCGGTCGCGGCAGCGCTCCTGATTCTGATTCTGACGGGATTCCGGATCAATTCCATTTCCGACGGATTCGCGGAGAGTTCCCGGAAAATGAGAAGCGAATCCATGAGACGCGAGGCCACATCTGCGGTTTTTGCAGAGGGGGCTCATTTGGATTCGCTCTTCAATGGAATGTTTCTTCGGCTGTACATGCTTTGCCTGGAACTGTATCGCCGGGGCGGTTCGGCGGAACTTGATGCCAATGAGTTCCGGACTTCTTTGAAACGGACAATTTACGTGACTCCGGAAAAGGATTCCATGCTCCTTCTGCCGCCCGAAGTGGATTTGGCGGTTGCATTCGGAGAACGGAACGGGAAGAATATTTGTCTGGTTTTTGCCGCGGATTCGAGCCTTTCCGCGAATTTCACTCTGCCGGAAGAGCTTCAGAACTTTCGGAAGAACCTGCGTCAGAACATCGGGGCGATCATCGTTCCCCGCAAGGCGGACGGCACGCTTTGGGCTGCGCTGAATTTCACGGAAAAGAACAGCGGCTTTCTGGCGGCGTTCCGGATCCGGGCAGAAAAACTGCTGAAGAGAACAGGAAACCGTGGAGGAGATTCCTTCTCCATGCTGGTTCATGGAAATACCCCTGTGGTGATGTCTGAAAACATTTCCATGAACGTGAAGATTTCGGATTTGATGAAGAAGAATATGCTGGATCTGGCTGCTCGTCTGGTGCCGTTGCAGAACAGTCGAGTGTCCGAACTGGAGACTCTGGAGAATCCGGGAAAGGGGATTGCGGATCATCGCTGGGAGGCCGCTGCCATTACGCTGAAAACATATTCGATTCCAGCCCGCGGACTGCGGTTCGTCTCGGCTTTTCCGTACTATACGGGCGAGGAGGGGGAAACGGTCGCCGGAGCGGAGGAGTTTTCCGGAAAACAGCTGATTCCGTTCTTCTTTATCATTCTGGCGGGGCTGATGGTGTTTTTCCCGCCGCTGATCCTGCTGGTGCGGAAACTTTCGGAGGCACTGAGCGGAACGCTGAATTTTGCGAACAGCGCCGGAAAAGGTGATGGGGGAGCTGAGAGCCTCCGGGAAGGATTCTCTGTGGAGTTCATGGAGCTTTCAGGGGCGCTGAATCATCTTCGCGACAAAATCAGCGGCATGCAGATCCGTCTGAAGAAAAGTCACGAACGGGAGGTGCTGGCACGCAGGGATGCGGAGGCTTCCAATCGTCTGAAATCGGCGCTTCTGAACGATATGGTGTATGAGTTGAAAGAGCCCCTGAATCTGATTATCGGTTTTTCCGGACTTCTGATGCGGAAGATGAAGAATCAGGAGGAATCTGCCATTCCATTGAAGAAGATTCATGAGGAGGCGCGGTCGGTGAACCGGATGATCCATTCGATGGGGGAACTCTCCTGTCTGGATCAGGCGGATGTGGAGCCGTCGTATTCCGAGTTCGAGGTTCCCGGGATGGTGGCCGAGGTACGCGATTCCTGCATGGCACTCTCTTCCGAACGCCATGTTTCTCTTGAGGTGCATTGTGCGGAGATGCCGGAACGGATCATTTCCGATCGGCGGATCATGCTCCATATGCTGAAGCTGGCGGCATCGACTCTGCTTCTTTCCGCCCGTCCACGGACGAAGATCAAATGGGTCTGCGAGAAGAAGGAAGAGACCATTTCGTTCCTGTTCAGCGATGCAAAAACGGATGCCCCGGTCACGGTTGCCGATATCTATCGGGAACATCGGTCGGCTTCCGGTACGGCTTCGAGATCGTATCCGGGCTTCGGCGCCGCCATTTTGAACCTGACGATTCTGGAGGCAGAGGCCGCTCTGATCGGAGCTCAGGTGGATGTGCGCCGGGAAGAGTCGGCGGATACGGTTATTGAGATTACCATCCGGAAAAATGATTTGGATCTGCTGGAGCCGGGAACGGCAGCGGGAGGAGAGGTGCATGGAGAGGAACTGGATCGTTCCAGAACGTCATTCTCCGATTCTCCGCAGACGGCGGGGGCCGCCCGGAAAGTCTATCGTGCAGAGGGGCGTTCTCTGGAGGTGCTCATCGCCGAGCGCTCCGAATCGGGCGCAACGATGCTTTCCATGATGCTGGAAAACGAAAAATGTTCGATTGTCTGCGTGAAATCCGCGGAAGAATGTCTGGCCGTTCTGAAGGAGAAGCATTTTGACATTCTGCTGCTGGATTTGAACCTTCAGCGGGCGTTCTGCGCATCGCTGATTTCCACCATCCGCCGGGAGATCACGCATTCGCTGGTGCTGATTGCCATGACTTCGGGTCTGACGGAGGCGGAGCAGGCGGCAATCATGGAATCCGGCGTGGATCAGTGCCTTTTGAAGCCCATCGGAGAGGATGAGTTGATCGCGGCGATCCGGAAGTTCGAATTCTGATTCCGGGAGGGCGGAGATGTATGGAAAACGTTCCAGAAAATTTTTTGTCATTGGTCTGGCAGTCTTTCTGACGGCTCCGCTGTTTCTTCTGCTGCAGTCGAAATACAAGGGGCGTTCGTACTATTCGAAGCGTTCTCCGCAGATTCTCCGGCACTATTTGCAGATGACCGTGGATGTCTATTGCGACCGCGCCCGTCTGGGAGGGGAATATCCGGAATATTCGGTTCTTCTGATTCGCGAGTTCCTCTCCCGTGACAATAAAGTCTCCGCGGAAACCTGGCTCCGGTACGGCGTGTTCGAATGGCGCAATCCCGCTCTGGCGGAACTGTATGCGAAACTGGTGACCCGCGGAGTCCTGAGTGTTCCGCATCCGGAATCGTTTGCCCGTTTTCTCCGGGAGGAAGCGGAGGAGTTCAGAGATGATGACAGCGATCAGAACGAGTAGACGCTCCGGCGTTTTGACCGATTCCCTGCTGGTCACATGCGTAGCGGCGATGATTCTTCTCCTCCGCATGCTGTACTGCGATGGCGGAGCGATTCATCCGGAGGCATTTTCCTTTCTGCGCGTATATACGGAAGGCCGTCCGTTCTGGGCGACCATCTACAACCCCGCCTTCAACGACTGGATCATGTATCAGCCTCGCGAATTAAGCTATTGCGTTGATTATCTTGATGCTCAGTGGATCGCCTGGTGCATTCATGCCGGATGGGTTCATTTTTATCCGTTGAGCGGTCTGGTGCTTGCCTGCGGGACGGTGTTTCTTCAGCAGTATGGCGCACGGAAATGCTTTCCGGATCTGGATGGACGGATCATCACACTGGTTTCTCTGATCTATGCGCTGTTTCCTGTGACCTCGGTGACCTACTATCGGTCCGCGAAACCTCTGACCGCATTTTTTCTGACGGCATCCTGTTTTCTGATCCTCATTCTCTTCCGGCGGCTGCATGACGGAGGAAGATGCCGAATGACGTTGTGCCTTCTCTTTTGTTCTCTCTTTTTTCTGATGATGGCAGATCGTCAGGGAGCCTTTTTTACTGCGGTTTTTGCGGCGCTGTGCGGATTGGCTCTGATGGGAGTTTCGCGTTCCGGCTACATCCGGCATCCCGGAATTCTGCTGAAGACGGCTCTGTTCTCCTGGGGAATCGTCCTGTTCGGGTTGCTGTACAATCTCATTTTTTCACCGTATCTGGTGTATCGTCTGAACGGCTATCTGCCTGATTTTGATTATCAGTACACGGAAGGGGGCGAAGTCTTCCAGTTTGATGGGGGATTGGAGTTTGTGTTTTCGAATCTCGGCCGATTTTTCTGCGGTTCCGGCGGCTGGCCCGGAATTGCGGCGGGAATTGTGGTGATGATGATTCTTCTGGCGGCGCTGGCGTCCCGTGTCCGGCGGCGGGTGGATGGACATGGCTGGCTGACCGACATGCGTCTTTGCGTTCCGCTGGTGTTCCTCTATTCCGGCGCAGCTCTGACCGCATGCGCAAATGTCATGGCGGAGAAGTGCCCGCCGATCCTGGTGGAGAGAGATCTGCTGAACGGCTCCTATGCGACTCCCATGACGGCTCTGATGATTGTTTTCCTCCTGATCGGAATGAATCAGACCTTCCGGAAGTGCCGCTGGCGGATTCTGTGGATTGTTCTTCTTTCCTGTTCCCTTCTGTGCCAGCTGGAAGAGTATTGTCCGTGGGGAGGAGATGTTCCGGCCTTTCTGGATTTTACCTACGATGTCTCATACGGGCCGGAGGTCCGGGTGATGAAACATCTTTTAGCGGATCCTTCGGCGGATTTCCGGAAGTATCCGCTGATGTACCGGAACATGCTTCTGCTGCGCCAGATGCGCGGACTGCCCGCATTTGAAGATGAGAGCCGGGTTTATTACTATCTCCGGCTCTATCGGGGAAAGCGGATTTGAGAGGGATTATCTGCCGTTGTCGAGCTTGACGGTGACGATGCGCGTTACCGCAAGACGGCGTACTCCGAGTCGCAGTTCCTTCTGTCCTGCGATCAGCTTTTTGAATTCGTTCAGACTGGAGACCGCCTTCCCGTTGACGCTGATAATGAGCTCATACGGCTTGATGCCCGCAACGGCGGCGCGTCCGCCGGGGCGCACTCCGGCAACAAGAATTCCACCTTCCGGAGCGGCCATCTGGAAGTAGTTGCGAACCTCGTAGGTCAGATCGCAGACAGTGATTCCGAGCGGCTCATCCGTGAATTTTTCCGTGGTATCGAAACTCGGCGGCGCCGCGGAAATGGTAAGATTGTACTCCTGGAACGCTCCGTTGCGGACCACTCCCAGACGGACCTTGGTTCCGAGTCCGATTCTTCCGAGCATCTCGTTGAAATCGTTTCGTGTGCTTCCCCACGGCGTGGGAATTTCGTTGTAATACTGCTGCGGGATTTCATCGTATCGAGCCCAGGGGAAACGGTCGAGACGGTTTGCGCGGAAGAGACCGCCTTCGAGTCGTTCCGGTTTGACGGCTCCCTCGGGAGTGATCGAGATCAGGATGTCTCCGTCTTTGAGTCCCAGTTTTGCCGCCGGGGAATCCGGATAGACGGAAATGATGAGAAGTCCGTATCTGCCGTCCGCCGTGAGTTCGGCCGCATTTTTCGCCCGGGCGAGCGCAGGATCCAGCTTCTGGAATTCGATTCCGAGCCATGCAATCTGTTCATCGCCTTTCCGGGGAACGTTCGAAAGATCGAAATCTTTCAGCTGTTCCCGGAGCATATCCGCGGAGACCGGATATTTGATTCCGCCTGCCTGCCGGATGCTGCGCCGGTCAAGAAGCAGCGAGAGCAGTTCGCCATCCGTCTTGAAGACCAGCATATTCGAGCGGCTTGTGAACGGAGGAACCTGGAAACCGCGGAATCCGGTCAGCAGAAGACGGATCTCATCGGTGAGAACATCCATGTCGAGATCCCTGCCGAAGCTCTTCAGCTGAACAATATAGACATCCGAGCCGAATTCTTTGGCGAGAGGCCCGTCATAGATTCGGATTCCTCTGCCCGGCAGCGTTTTTTCCGGAATCGCGGTCAGCCCTCCGAAATTCCGCAGAGTTCCCTCGAAACGTGCCGGAATGGTTTTGCCGTTCACCGTAATGAGGATTCCGGAGAGACGAGCCGTTTCCGCCGGAGTCAGGTTCGCTGCAATGAGAACGTGTCCGTTTTCCAGTCTGATTCCGTATGCATCGACCTCATTGCGGGTGCTGCCGCGCCGGTAGCGCAGCGTGCCGGAGGCCTGTTTGACCGGCTTGAGACGAATTCGCACCGGATAAATGTTCTGTTTCAGCATCTGGTTGAAATCCGCGAGTTTTTTCTCGAATTCCGCTGCGGAAATCTGTTTCCATTTGCGTGGATTCAGATCGCGTTCGGTGCCGAGCGGCAGACTGTTTTTCATGGAAATTCCGAACAGCTCGCCTTTTTCATTGACGATCAGGGAGTTCGGCGGCATGTTGACATACTCCTTCCCGGAGGCCAGATTGCGGACGATTCCCGTGGGGGTGTAGGGACGGACGGATGCGATGCGAGTGCCCCCTTCTTCCACACGGAAGAACGAGAACTTCTTTCCTTTCTCCTCTTTCCGGAACGACAGAGGGACAATACCGGGAACGGGTTGTTCCGTCCGGATCATCACGCTCCGGTGTTCCGGGTAGTAAGCGGCGATTTTTGCGGGGTAGCGTTTCCCGTTGAAGACCACGTCGATGGATTTGAGCCAGTCCGGCATGGCGGTGATGTCCGAGGAGAGAAATTCCGTGGAGGAGAGCGCATACCCCGGCACCCGGAACGGACGCTGGTCGGCAAGAATGGCTTCCGGATTCTCGTTGTGAACCTGGTTGCAGGCGGGGCAGGCGTAGCCGACGGCGATTTCTGTACGGTCGGCGTTTTCATCCGGCTGGAAGAAGTATTCCACGTCGATCAGGGAGGAGGCAAACTTGTCCAGCAGTTGCCGGTTCAGTTTGCTCAGATCGGCGGAGGAGGGCGACTTCTCCTGTTCGGCGGCCGGTGTTTTGCTCCGGGGGGCGGAGACCGTTTCCGGAACGGCGGAAAGGGCGACGGCGGAAAGAAGGACGGAGAGTGTCAGCAGTTTTTTTCGATTCATCGTATGACTCCGTTTGTTTGATTATTGAATGTCGTTGGAGAAATCCATGATGATCTGACGGCGCTGGCCGCCGCGCAGAACGACGAAATCCGCTTTGGTGGTTTCGTTGATGTTTTTCATGGCATTCTGATATGCGAGGTTCAAATCGGCAAGGGTCCGGATCGGCTGTCCGTTGACGGAAAGGATGATGTCGTCCTTGTAGAGGTGTGCCTGGGCCGCATTGCCGTAGGGGACCACACCGAAGAGATAGACGCCGCGTGTACGGTAGAAATAAAGATTGGGACTGTCGAAACGGTTGATTGCTTTGGCAGTCAGGCCCCAGCGCGGGCAGGAGCTTTCATCGCCTTCGACCTCGCCTTTTGCCACGGGTGCCAGCGCGATGTCAAAGGTTTTTCCGTCGCGGACGACGGTAAACGTGACGGCTTTGCCGAATGGCATAAGTCCGAGCATGCGGAGAAATCCGGGCATGGACTCGCCGGTGGCGACTGTGATTTTTCTGCCGTCTGCGGCGATGATGCGGTCATTCGGGAGAAATCCGGCTTTCCTTGCGGGGCTTCCGGGCTCGGTGCCGGAGACGATGACTCCATCGGTGAAATTAAAATAGATATCCCGGTTGAAGTCGCGGAGCGGCTGGAGAAGGAATCCGAACCATGCCCAGTTGACCTTCCCGTACTGGCGCAGTCGGGGAAGAACATCGCGGATCGTGGTGGAGGGGATCGAGAAGCCGACCGTTCCGCCGGAACGGACTCCGAGCGTATTGATGCCGACCACTTTTCCGGAGGTGTTGACCAGGGGTCCGCCGGAATTTCCCGGTGAAATGGATGCATCGGTCTGATACCAGAGGGAATACATGCCGTTGACCGGGAGATAGCGCGAGGCGCAGGAGATGATGCCGATGGATACGGACCGGTTCAAACCCCATGGTGCGCCCATGGCCATGACGAAATCGCCTTCCGAGAGGGTCTCCGGAGCAAGTTCGGCAAAGGGGAGCGGCGGAGTGCCGGGAGGGAGAGTCAGTTTCAGGAGAGCGAGATCAAGATCTTTGTCGCTGCCGATGATTTTTGCCTGAAAAGCGCGGCCGTCGTTCAGAAGACAGCGGATCGATTGAGCCTTGTCGATCACATGCCAGTTCGTCAGCATTTCCCCGTCGGGCGAGATCAGGACTCCGGAACCGGCAACGACATTGCTCTGCTCCCTGCCGAGTTTCATATCTCCCGCCACCGCATTGATATAGACGACCGCTGGGAAAACCTTGTTTCCCGCTTCTGAAACAATCTCCTGAAAACCGGAGGGCTTTCCGGAATTGGAAACGGATGCGCATCCAGTCGCCAGCAGAGTGCCCGCGGCGAGTCCGGCAAAGAAAACAGAACGTAGTATCATTTTGCAGCTCCTGTTGAGTTTTTTAACAATGTAGTATGGTTTTTCTACAAATACAAACAGAATTCCCGGGAAACGAAAGGGGGTCTCCTTGAAGAGATATAGAAAAGGAATTTGCCATTTTGTTCCGTTGTCCGCCGGATTTCTCGGTTTTGAACTTGAAAAAAAAGGAAAATACGGTTATGTTTCCCGAAACAAAAGAAGGTGGTCTGAGATGAAATCATTGATAGTTTTTCCGCTGGCGGCGGCTGCCGCGGTGTTTCTGGTTCCTCTTTCGCTTCCGGCGCAGGAGGATGCGGGCGTTCTCAAAGCTAGACGCGCGATTCTGGAGGCGGAACGGGAGGCTTCCCTGAAAAAAATGTCGGATCTGAGGATGAAATACATCCGGACGGACCGGAATCTGAAGCGCACTCATGACAGAATTATGGAGCTTCACCGGAATCTTGCTCTTGCGCTCGATGCCAAACCGGATATCCGTGAAATGAATGACAAAATTCTGAAACTGGAATCCGAAATCAGCGCTCTCGAAGGCCGAATTCAGGCGGCGGATGCGAAGGGTGCGGCAACGAAAAACGAGTCCGGGAAAGGAAAGTGAAAATGGCGGGCATGCTTATCGACGGAAAAACAGTAGCTGCCGCGGTCAATGCGGAAAATGCTGAAAAATGTGCGGAACTGACAAAAAAATATGGTTGCAAACCTGGTCTGGCAGTCGTGCTGGTCGGGGATGATCCCGCTTCGCAGGTGTATGTCTCTTCCAAGGTGAAGAAGTGCGCCGAGGTTGGAATCGAATCGGAAAAGATCGTTCTGCCGGGAAATTCCACGCAGAAGGATGTGCTGGATGTCATTGACCGGTTCAACCATGATCCCAAAATTCACGGGATTCTGGTGCAGTCGCCGCCTCCGCCGCAGATCGATGAGGAGCAGATCATTCTTTCGATTGATCCGCGCAAGGATGTCGATTGTTTTCATCCCTTCAACGCGGGAAAAATGCTCCAGGGGGATATGACCGGATTCCTGCCATGTACTCCATGGGGAGTCATGAAACTGCTGGAATATTACAAGATTGCGTTGTCCGGAAAACGGGCGGTGGTGCTCGGACGGTCGAACATTGTCGGAAAGCCGATGATGTGCATGCTCTCGAACAAGGGAGTGGATGCAACCGTTACGCTCTGTCATTCCCGGACGGCGAATCTGGCGGAAGAACTGAGGCGTGCGGATTTGATTGTGGCGGCGATCGGAAAACCGGAGTTTGTGCGTGGCGACATGGTCAAGGAGGGGGCGGTTGTGATCGACGTCGGAATCAACCGGGTCGCGGATGCTGGCCGGCCGAAAGGATATCGTCTGACTGGAGACGTGGCATTTGAGGAGGTTGCTCCGAAGGCTTCCGCCATCACGCCGGTTCCGGGCGGTGTCGGCCCGATGACCATCGCCATGCTGATGCGCAACACTCTGCGCGGCATGGAACGGATCATGGAAGCTCAATGAAATGTTGCGTGCCTTTGCGTTCCTGCAAAGGTATGGAGAACGGTTCGGAAAAGAGATGGTTCGCGAGGGGGAAAAAGCGATTTTTTTAACATTTCTTCTTTCCGGATTCGGAAAACAAAAAACGACCGTGATGAAAACGGTCGTTTTTTTTATATTCTGCTCTTGTTTTTCTCTTCCCGTTTGCAGAAGAGAGGGGGCCGGATGATCCGGCTCGGAACTCTCAGTACGGGTAGCAGGAGAATTGTTTGGTTGTCACATTGACAGCTGCGAGAGCAAGAAACATTTCAACGATAACGTCTTTCATAATCGGTCCTCCTTCAAAAACAGTTTTGCTTCGGGAATCCGGAGATCTTTCCGATTTCCCGTTTTTCTTTTCTCTGTGCATTACTCTACATTGCAGAATTTTCCGGAATATTGCGGCTGGATTGCAAAATGGCAATCTTGAGAAAAATTTAGGATATTTCAGGATTCAGCGGGAAAAAACGACTTGAAAGGGAGAAAAACTTCCTCTTTGAGAATGCCGACGGAGAAATCCGCTTTGAGGGAACGGAATTTTTCTTTATTTCTGCGGTCGGGAAATTGCAAAAACTCTTTCCGCGGACTATATTTCAGAACCTGATGAAAAAAATATGGGAGTTTGAGATGGCTTTGAAGAAAAAGAAAGAAATGGAATCCATGGTTGTGGCCGACGATATCACAAGAGACTGCAACGATTTTGAAGTATGGTTCATTCAGCACGGCAAACAGATCGCATGGGGTTGTGTAGCGATCATTGTTGCGGTTGCGGTTATTTTCACTGTGATCCAGATCCGTAAGAACATGGCAGCGGAAAGCCTGGCGACTCTTGCCGCGGCAACGACGCAGGCTCAGCTTGAGGATGCTCTGAAAAAATATCCCGGCGGAGCCGCTGCCTGTGAAGCGCGTGCCAGACTCGCACGGATCTATCTGAATGCAAAGAACAACAAGGGCGCTCTGGAGCAGTTTGCTCTGATTGCCGCCGATGAATCCGCACCGGTTTTCACAAAGGGTCGTGCGATTCTGGATTCCGGTTACATCTATGAAAATGAAAAGAAGTACAAGGAAGCTCTTGCCCAGTATGAGAAGGCGGTTGCGGATATTTCTCTGGGCGAGGAGGTTCGCTGCGAGGCATATTATGCCGCCGGCCGGATGCAGGTGATTGATAAGAATTATGCGAAGGCGCGTTCAGCGTTCCGTCAGGCGAACATTCAGAATCCGACCAGCATGGCGTCGATGTTCTGGAAGAATCAGGCGCAGGCTGCGCTGGAGCGTCTTCCGGCGGAGCAGCCGGTCAAGGCTCCGGTTCAGGCTCCTGCCAAGGCTCCGGTCAAGAAGTAAAAGTAAAAGTGGAAACGGCTCTGTCCAAGCGGCGTGAGTCGCTGCTCCGCGCTCTGACGACCCGGCATGGACGTAAGAACAGCGGATATTGTCTGGTGGAGGGATTGCGGTGCGTCAATGAACTGATCGCACTGCGTCCTGATCTGATTGATTTCTGTCTGCTCCGTGAGGGGTGCAGCGCGGATCGTCTTCCCGTGGAGAAAACGACAGTTCTGGATGCCCGGAAATTCGATTCTCTTGCGGCAACGGTCAATTCCCAGGGGATTCTGGCGATTGCGAAACAGCCCGGGTATGTACCGCTGGATGCTCCGAGAAAAGATCCTTATGCGCTGGTGCTGGACCGCATTGCCGATCCGGGAAATTTCGGGACGATCATCCGGACGGCGCGGGCGGTCGGATTGAAGGAGATCTGGACTGTAAAAGGCGGAGTGGATCCGTTTGGTGACAAGGCGTTGCGGTCTGCGTCGAGTGCTCAGTTTGCGGTATCGATCCGTCTGGCGGAGTCGCTGGAGGAGATGACCGGGGCTCTGAAGAAGCTGGGCGTGACCCGTTTTTTCCGGACGGAACCGGCGGAAGGACACAGCGTTTTCCGTGAGGAGAATCTGTTTCAGGATTCCGCGATTGTCCTGGGCAATGAGGCAAACGGCGCCGGACCTGTTCCGGGCGCACTGCCGCTGAATATTCCGATGCCGGGATCGGCGGAGTCGCTGAACGTTGCGCAGGCGGCGACCGTGATTCTGTTTGAATCGGTGCGGAGAATGGAGGAGGCAAGATGAAAAGCATGGCGTTCCTGAAAATGAACGGCGCGGGAAATGATTTTGTCGTGGCGGCCGATTGTGACGGGAACACTGTGTTGCGATCCGTTCAGTCGATCCGTTTTTTCTGCGACCGCAAGCGCGGCATCGGAGCCGATGGCTTTATTATTCTGAAGCCTCTGTCGGAAAATAAATTGAAGATGGAGTATTTTAATGCCGACGGTTCCCCTGCGGAAATGTGCGGGAATGGTTTGCGCTGTGCAATGGAATTCGCTTCGGAACTGGGTTTGGTCTCCGGCGAGCATGCGGTGTTTCTGACCGGTGCCGGAGAGCTGGAAGCATGGCGTCTGGCACCGGGGCGCGTCCGGACTGGAATGCCTCTGGCTGCGCCGTTCCGGATTCTGACGGTTTGCGGATATACATGCTATCTGACTTCGACTGGAGTGCCGCATGTGGTGGTGCCGCTTCAGAAAACGGAACTGGATGAGATTGAAGTGGATGTCCTCGGACGCGCGATTCGTTTTGCGGAGGAGTTCGCTCCCGGAGGCGCCAATGTGGATTTTGTAGAGATGCCCGATGCCGATACGATTCGGATCCGGACCTATGAACGGGGGGTGGAAGCGGAAACGCTTGCCTGCGGAACTGGAATGGCGGCGGCGGGGGCGTATGCGTATTTGTATCGCGGTGCGAAGAAGAGCCGTCGCGTGATTTGCGCGGGCGGGGATGTGCTGACCGTGGAGATCAATGCGGAGGGCGATCACTTGAAAGAAATTTTTCTTTCCGGTCCTGCGGAGATCGCCTTCTCCGGAAAAATGGATTTGAAGTGAACAACATCAGAGATTGGAGATAAAAATGAAGATTGAAGGACTGTACACAGCACTCATCACACCGTTTTCCAACGGCCGGGTCGATTACGGACGGCTGAAGGAGATCGTGGAACAGCAGATTGCCGGCGGTGTCGACGGCATTCTCCCGACCGGAACAACGGGGGAATCCCCCACACTCTCTGTCGAGGAGCATCTTGAAGTCATTGAAAAAGTGATTGAATTTGCAAACGGCAGATGCAGAATCATGGCGGGCACCGGCGCAAATTCCACGGAAGAGGCGGTAAAACTGACGGCATGCGCAAAAAAGATGGGCGCGGATTCCTCCTTGCAGGTGACTCCGTATTACAACAAGCCGACTCAGGAGGGGTTGTATCGTCATTTTTCCAAAATTGCCGACGACTGCGGACTCCCCATTGTCCTTTACAATGTTCCCGGCAGAACCGGAACGGCGATTGCCGCCGATACCGTGGCCCGGCTTGCTTCGAATCCGAACGTGATCGCTCTCAAGGAGGCGGGCGGATCGGTGGAGAGAGTTTCCGAGGTGCTGAATCTCTGTGACATCACGGTGATGTCGGGAGATGACAGTCTGACTCTGCCGATGATGTCGGTGGGTGCAAAAGGCGTCATCAGCGTTGCGTCCAACATCTTCCCCGCAGAACTGAAGAAGATGGTCGATTTCTGCAATGCAGGCAACTTCGCGGAAGGGTTGAAGATTCACAGAAAATTCTATAAGCTCTTCAAGAATCTCTTCCTGGAATCGAATCCGATTCCGGTCAAGGCGGCGATGGCAATGCTCGGCATGATCGAGGAGGAGTACCGCCTGCCGCTCTGTCCGGTTTCCGATAAAACAAGAGCGGTTCTCAAGGCGACTCTTGATGAACTGAAATAACGGAATTATTTTACGGGGTGCGGCGGTCGCACCCCTTTTTCTTTTGGAGGCGGTTTTATTATGAAAATAGCCGTTGCTTTTCACTTCCGGCATTCTGCTGGAGATCTTCATGAGTTTCTGCTGTTGAGAGCTTTTCATCTGGCGGTCCGTTTCCTGAAAGCGGACTGCTTTCTTGTTTCCGGGGTATTTTGTGCGCATCCTGAAGATGCTCGTTTTGTGGAAACGGTGGAGAAATCCCGTGCGCTTCGGAAAATGACGGCTCCGTTCTTCTGTGTGAATGATGAGGAAGCTCCTTTCCGGGTGCCTGATGCGTCTTCGGAGGAGATTGAAGGGGGCGGGGGAAAAATGACGGTGGCGGAGTGGCTGAGGAGGATTCGCTGTGCTGTCGGAGAGTTTCCGGAATTTGACAAGCCGCCGTTCGAGTTCCTGACGGTGGAGGTCGAAGATGGGCGGATTTTCAATCGGATGATTCATCGCGTTTCTCTTCCGGAAGAGGTCATCGGCCGCCTGACTGATTTTCACATCCATACGAATCTTGCCTACTGCAGTGAGAATATGACGGTGCCGGATGCGCTTCGCATGGCGCATCTGACCGGTTTGAAGTCGATTCATTTCAGCGAGCACTCCGGTCAGCTCTATTTCCGGCCGGAAGACTACTGGAAGTTTCAGTGGACCATGAACGGACGCAATACTCCCGGCGGATGTCCGGAGCAGAAACGGATGCCGGAATATGAGGAGCTTTTCCGCCGTTGCAGCACTTTTTCCGGATTCTCCCACGGATTTGAGCTGGATGTGGATCGCAACTGCACGATTGCTCTGGATGACAAGGATCGGCATTTGGGGTCTGTGAATCTGGGTGCCGTTCACAGTCTTGACCATAAAGAGGATCTTCCGCTTCTCAAACGCGAATTTCTGGAACGGACGGAGGCGCTTCTGCGTTATGGGGTTGCGATTCTGGCGCATCCGTTCCGGATCTTCCGCTGGGGGTGCGGCATGCGTGCGCCGGAGGATTTGTTTCTTCCTGTGGTTTCGCTCTTGAAGAAGTATGGTGTGGCGGCGGAGATTAATTTTCATGGCAATGAACCGTATCCGGAGTTTCTGGAGCTCTGCATTCGGGAAGGTGTGAAGATTTCGCTCGGAAGTGATTCGCACAATTTGTATGAGGTCGGCTTTTTCCATCCGCATCTGGCGCTCCTCCGGGATCTGGGGGTGTATGACAGGCTGGATTCGGTGCTGTTCCGGATGTGATGGCAGGACCGTTGCCGAGGGAAGGGAGAGGGAGGAATGAAAATGAGAAGAGCGGCAGTCTGTTTCGGTATTTTGTTTCTGATTCCGGGAATTCTCAGCTTAACTTCCTGTATGTCTGCTCCGGAGATGGAGTCGGAGATGGAATTTTTGGATCTTTCTTCCGGGAACCGGTATTCCGGAGTCGTGGAACAAAAAAAAACGCCGAAGGGAATCTTGTATTCCGGATTCCGGATTCTGGCGATGCCGGATTCGGAATGGGTGGCGCCCATGCGGTTCCAGAGGGCGCGGAAAGCGGTGTGGGGACTGGGGGATCCGAAGAATCGTCTGCATACGGTTATTGCAGAAGTCAAAATTTCGGATGTGCTTCCGCGGGAGGCGCTGGAACATTTTTCCATTTCCACCTTGAAACAGGCGATGCGGCAAAGTCTTGCCCGGAGCTCCGGACGGGTGAAGATGGAATCGTCCGATGTCTGGAGCGGAGAGCGCTGCGGCTGCCGGAGCGTGGAGTACAAAGCGGAAAGCGTGGATACGGGAAGCCGGCACTCGAAGGCCCGTATGAAACTGTTCATGCGCGGATTCGTGGTGCTGACGGGGGAGAATCGAATGCTTTCCGCTGTGGTTTCAGAACGGACCGATGTTCCGGATGCGTCGCAGAATTTAAGTGCGGCGGAGGATTTTCTGGATCGGATTCGTTTCCCGGAGGCGGATGAGAAGACGGAAAAGAGAGAAAAAACGTTTGTGACACTTTAAAACAATAGGATTTTTTTAAGATGAGCGTGGAAAAGAATCGAATGCAGGAGGTCGTCCAGGCGATTCTGGACGAGGCCGTTGCAACCGGAGCGGAACGCGGCGCACAGTGCGCGGTGTACTGGAACGGAGAACTGGTTGTCGATGCGTGGTCCGGGATTCTTGATGCGGAGGGACGACGCAAGGTGAACGGGGACTCCCTGTTCCCGGTGTTTTCGACGGGTAAGGCGATTGCCTCCACCGCGGTGCATCGTCTTGTCGAGCAGGGGAAGATCGGGTATGACACCCGTGTTGCGGATGTCTGGCCCGAATTCGGATGCGCCGGCAAGGAGGAGATCCGTCTGTGGCATGTGATGACGCACCGCACGGGACTTTTCGAGGTCCCCGCCTATCATTCCGACGAGGAACTGACCGACTGGAAGTTGATGTGTTCCCGCATGGCGAAAATGACACCTGCCTGGGAACCGGGTTCCAAAACACAGTATCAGTCCAGAACCTACTCCTGGCTTCTCGGCGAAACCGCGAGCCGGGCGGATGGACGCGATTTCCAGACGATCATTCGCGAAGAGGTCATGAAACCCCTCGGAGTCGAAGACTCCATGTTTTTCGGTATCCCGCCCGAGGCGGAAGAGCGCGTCGCATGGCTTACGCGGGGAGCCGATCTGCCTGTCCCCGCACAAGGAGATGTTCCCCTGGAACAGGATATGAATAAGCCGATCGTCCATCAGGCGTGTCTGCCCGCGTTCAATGGACTGATGAGCGCCCGTGCGCTTGCAAAACATTATGCCGCGCTGATCGGCGATCTGGAAGGGCACGACGCGCTCCTGAAACCGGAGACGATTCGTCTGGCGTCGACCCTGAACCGATCCCCGAACGATCCGGCTCCTCTGAAGCCGGGAACCTGGGAGCTCTTTGGTCTGGGCTACGTCCTTTACGGTCCGAAACACGACTACGGACAGATTTTCGGACATGGCGGTTATGGCGGAGCCGAGGGCATCGTCGATGTGAAAAACCATCTGGTGGTCGCCTATACCAAGAATATCATTCATGGCGAAGAACACACTCGCGATAAGATTTATGAAGCCATCGGCATGAAGTCCCGCGACTGGTGAGACTCCTCTGTCGCAGAACGGTTATTTTACCAGAGTGAAAAAAGCCCGGCGGATTGAAATGATCCGTCGGGCTTTCTGTTTTTCCGATGCGGCGGAGCGCCGCGCATTCTTTTATTTCATGTTGATGTGGAGAAGCTCCTGAATCATGGGAGAGAACTTCACGATCACGGGGGTGAAGACGATTGCCACCATGCTCATGAGTTTGACCAGAATGTTCAGCGAGGGGCCGGAGGTGTCCTTGCAGGGATCGCCGACCGTATCGCCGATGACCGCCGCGCCGTGGACGGGATTTTTGGAGCCGTCGGCGAGTTTTTTGCCGCCGTAGTTTCCTTTTTCGATATGCTTCTTGGCATTATCCCATGCGCCGCCTGCGTTGTTCAGGAGGCAGGCGAGGGAGAATCCCGCGGCGAGTCCGCCGGCGAGCAGTCCCATGAGTCCGGCCACGCCGAGGACCAGTCCGGTGACGACGGGAACGATGATCGCCAGCAGAGCGGGGAACATCATTTCACGCTGGGCGCCTCTGGTGGAGATCTCCACGCAGCGGGCGTAATCCGGAGTGGCTTTGCCTTCCATGATGCCGGTGATTTCGCGGAACTGCCGGCGGACCTCTTCCACCATGCTTCCGGCGGCGCGTCCGACAGCCTTCATGGTCAATGCGCAGAAGACGAACGCCATCATCGCTCCAATGAAGAGTCCGCAGAGCAGGAACGGATTCATGATCGTGATATGGAAGTAATCGACGAGAGCGGAGATGTTGTCCACCATCTGATTGTTCAGTTTGGCGAGCATGAGGTTGTCAAAGGTCTGGAACTTGCGGCCCCAGATTTCGACTTCCTGGATCTCCGCGGCGAGAAGCGCCATGGCGGTCAGCGCGGCGGACCCGATGGCGAATCCTTTTCCGGTTGCAGCGGTGGTGTTGCCGAGCATGTCGAGGGCATCGGTACGTTCACGGACTTCCGGGGGCAGGTGCGACATTTCCGCATTTCCGCCCGCGTTGTCTGCGATCGGCCCATAGGCATCTGTTGCAAGGGTGATTCCGAGGGTTGCCAGCATTCCGACCGCCGCGAAGCCGATTCCATAGAGTCCGTGAATCGTACCTCCGCCTTCCGCGATCGTCTTGAATCCGCCCGCGAACCCGTAAGAGCAGATGATCGCCGCGACCGTTGCCAGAACGGGGATTCCGGCGGAAAGCATTCCGAGAGCAAGACCATCGATAATTGTTGTGGCGGGGCCCATCTGTGCCTGTGCCGCGAGCTCTTTGGTGGGTTTGTATTCATCGGACGTGTAGTATTCCGTGGAGTAGCCGATGACAACTCCCGCGATCAGTCCGGAGACCACCGCACCGAAAATTCCCCAGGTGAGGATGCCGCAGAAAACCAGAATCGCGCAGGCAACCAGGATCAGTGCGGAGCTGCCCCAGGTTCCCGTGCGGAGGGCTTTCAGAAGAGTCATCATGCTCGATCCCTCTTTGCAGCGGACCGAGAAGATTCCGATAATCGAAAGGATGATGCCGATACCGGCGACGATCAGCGGAGCATTCACGCGGGTGACGATGTCGGCATAGGTGAGTTTGCCTGCGACAACCGGGAGAGCTGCTCCGAGCGCGGAGGTCGCAAGAATCGAGCCGCAGTAGGATTCATAGAGGTCGGCTCCCATTCCGGCGACGTCGCCGACGTTGTCGCCGACGTTGTCCGCGATGGTTGCCGGATTTCTCGGATCGTCTTCCGGAATTCCCGCTTCGACTTTACCGACGAGGTCGGCTCCGACGTCTGCCGCTTTCGTGTAGATTCCTCCGCCGACACGCGCGAAGAGCGCCTGAGTGGACGCTCCCATTCCGAAGGTCAGCATCGTGGTCGTGATTTCGGTCAGCTTATGGCTGACGTCAAAATTCGGAGCAATCAGTTTAAGTCCGAAAAGATTGAGTCCGTTTGCCATGTGTTCCGGCGTATAGACCAGTTTGTCGAGAATCAGGTACCATGCGGTGATGTCAAGGAGTCCGAATCCGACCACCACGAGTCCCATGACCGCTCCGCTTCGGAACGCAACCTGCAGTCCGCGGTTGAGGCTTTCACTGGCTCCCTGAGCGGTTCTGCTGGACGCCGCCGTAGCAGTCTTCATGCCGAGGAATCCGCAGAGTCCGGAGAAAAATCCGCCCGTCAGGAACGCAACCGGTACAAACGGGTTCTGAACTCCGCAGATCGCAAGAATCAGAAAAATGACAAACAGAATAATGAAGACCAGTCCCACACGGGAATACTGCTGCTTCAGATACGCCATCGCTCCTTCTCGGACATAGCCGGCGATCTCTTCCATGCGCGCGTTCCCTTTGGGCGCTTTGATCATCAGGTGATAGCAGATATACGCCGCCGCAAGCGCGATCAGTGCACAGATCGGCGCGATCCACCATGCCGCGGTGATGCCGCTGGAGAGCGGATGAAGTTTCTGCAGAGCGGTGGAGAGTTCTGCAATTCCGGATTGCTGTGCCGCTGCCGGGAAGGCCAGCATGCACAAGGCTGCTGCTGTTGGCAAAATTCGATTCTGCACGGTGGATTCCTTTCTTTTGTTTTGTATGAAAAACAATTACAGTAAAACCGCAATCAAGAATAATATCTCATAAAATTCAACTTTGTCAAATATTTTTCCCGTGAAACTTTTCCGGAAATCCGGCTTGAAGGGGGGAAAAAGAGGATCAGCCGGTGGATGGGGAGGAGTCGTGTCCGCGGCCCGAGGAAAACACTTTTCTCCGGACCGCGGGCATTGAGATATTAAAGCAGGATGGCTTTCATGATGTCAAGACTGACTTTCAGGTCTTTCAGAGGATCATTGAGATGGGTGTCGTGTTCGATGAACGCCCATTTGTCGAATCCGTGCTTTTTGAGAGCTTTGCCGGCGGCTTTGTAATCGAGTCCTGCGTTGCCTCCGCCGAGTTCGCAGAAGCGCAGACGCTTGTGCCAGACGGGATTTTCACGATCCGTGTAATAGATGTCCTTGAAGTGGACGGCAACAAGGCGGTCGTGATATTTTTCGATGGTCCCGACCACATCGCCGCCTTTGGCCGCGTGGAGATGACCGATATCGAGAAGCAGTCCGACTTCCGGACATTCCGTCAGAAACGCATCCAGCTCCTCCTGCGTTTCGATCCGGGATCCGAGATGGTTATGGATCGCCGCTTTGATTCCGGCGCGTGCACATGCTTTGGCAAAGTCATGGGAGCGGCGGCAGTAGACGTTGAAATCGACTTCCGGGCTTCCGTCGCCGGGAGTGAGCCAGACATATTCCTTGCCGAGTCCAGCGGTCCATTCGATTCCGGCCGCCGGATTGGGGCCGCGGCAGGTGGCAAAATCCATATCGAGTCTGCGGTAAAGTGCCGCTTTGGTGAGGGCATCCGCGGCGTTCATCGCTTCCACCCGTTCGATCCCGTTGAATCCAAGTGCATGGAGGTCTTCCAGACGGGCTCCGATGTCATAAAGTCCGCCGTACCAGACGTTCATACCGTAATCCGCAACTCCGAATTTCATTTTTCCGCCCTTTCTTTTTATTTGCGTTGAAATGGTAGTTTCTGGGGTATTATAGTGCCTTTTCCTCCGTTTTTGTATGGAGAAAGATCGCATAAAAATGGAGAATCCGATCTTTTTTGGTTCTTTTTTCATCCGGAAAGAAATTTTACCGGAATTTCAGATTGATATCTCTTGCGGAAGATGTATAGTGTAAAAAACGATATTTCTTATCAAAAATGAAAAGAAAGGGGAGAGTTTGAGTATGAAAGTGATTATTGTCGGTGGAGTTGCCGGAGGAGCGGGGGCGGCGGCGAGACTGCGCCGTCTGGAGGAATCCGCGGAGATCGTTCTGCTGGAACGGGGAGAGTTTATTTCGTATGCCAACTGCGGATTGCCGTATCATCTTGGAAAAGTGATTCCGGAACGGTCCGCGCTTCTGGTGATGCCTCCGGAGAAGTTCCGGGAAAGATTTGCGGTGGATGTGCGAGTCGGTCAGGAAGCACTCGCGATCGACCGTGCGAAAAAGACCGTTTCCATCCGGGACCGCAAAACCGGTGCGCTTGTGGTGGAATCCTATGATAAACTTGTAATTGCCACGGGAGCATCGCCGGTTCCTGCTGCGATTCCGGGAGCCGATCTGCCCGGCGTATTCCATCTCTGGACGATTGCGGATATGGATCGTCTTGAGGCCCGTTTGAAAGAGGGGGTGAAGAGTGCGGTTGTCATTGGCGGCGGATTTGTCGGAGTCGAGCTGGCGGAGAATCTCCGGGAACGCGGACTGGAGGTGACGGTGATCCAGCGGGGAAAACAGCTCCTGCCGACGCTTGATTTCGAGATGAGCAATCTTCTTGCGGCGGAACTGCGGCGTCTTGGGATTCGAGTGGAGCTGGAGGCGGAAACTGCGGCGTTTGCGCAGGGGGCGGACGGGTTGTCGCTGACATTGAAGGATGGCCGTTCCCTCTCTGCGGATCTTGCCGTCCTGAGCATCGGTGTCAAACCGAATTCCGAACTTGCCGCCGCGGCGGGGCTCACGCTTGGAAAGCGGGGGCATATCGTGACTGATGAGGAACTGCGTACCAGCGATCCGGATATTTATGCGGTCGGCGATGTAATCGAGGTTCATGATCCGATTCTCGGCGGCAGTACCGCGATCGCCCTTGCCGGCCCTGCGAACAAGCAGGCTCGCATCGCTGCTGACAACATCGCCGGACGGCACAGCAGATACTCCGGAACACGCGGAACTTCGGTCATCAAGGTCGGCCGCCTGACTGCCGCCGCTACCGGTTACACGGAGCGCCGTCTGGTGGAGGCCGGAGTGAAGTATCAGAAGATTTATCTGCATCCGGCATCCAACGCCTCGTACTATCCGGGTGGAGCGCCCCTCCACATGAAGCTGATGTTCGGAGAGAAGGGGGAGATTCTCGGAGCCCAGATCATCGGGATGAAGGGCGCGGACAAGCGGATCGATGTGATTTCCACTGCAATGTGTGCAGGTCTTTCCGCCGATCGCCTCGCCGGACTGGAACTGGCTTACGCTCCGCCGTATGCATCCGCAAAAGATCCGGTCAACCTGGCCGGAATGATCGCGGAAAACATTCTGAACGGAACTTCGAAGACCGCTCAGTTTGATTCTCTTCCTTCCGATGCCTTCCTGCTGGATACGCGGGAAGCGGCGGAGGTCGAAAACGGAGCCATTCCCGGCGCGAAGCATATTCCGCTCGGACAGCTCCGGGCGCGTCTCGCCGAACTGCCGAAAGACAGAACCATCTACATTTCCTGCCAGTCCGGTCTCCGCGGCTACGTCGCGGAACGCATCCTGCGGCAGCACGGTTTCGATGCCGCCAATCTTTCCGGCGGGTATCTGACCTGGAAGATGTTTCATCCGGCGCCCGTTCCGGCGGCACCTTCTCCCTCTTCCCGTGAGGAGGGCGGAAAATCTGCGACGAAACAGGGGAACGCATCTGCTCTTCCGGTCAAACGGACCGTTGATGTGCGTGCTCTGGCGTGTCCGGGCCCTGTGGTCCGGCTCAAACAGGAGATGGATTCCCTTCAGAACGGCGAGACTCTGGAACTCCTTGCTCCGCTTTCGTTTGAACCCGATCTGGACAACTGGCTCAAATCCACGGGGCATCAGGCGCTCTCAAAAGACAGCGGGGGCGATTTCCTGAAAGCCGTTCTGCGCAAAGGCTCCGGAGAGAATGCCGCTTCCACGGGGCGCTCGTCGTGTTCCGCTGACGGGGATTCCGCGGCGATCGTGCTTTTCAGCAACGATCTGGACAAGGCGATGGCGGCGCTGATTATTGCCTGCGGCATGGCGGCGGCCGGCAGAAAGGTCGGGATCTTCTTCACGTTCTGGGGACTGAGCGTCCTGCGGCGCGATCCTGCTCCGGCGGTTCGGAAAAGTCTGATGGGCAGACTCTTCGGATGGATGCTTCCGAAGGGCGCCGGACATCTGACTCTTTCCAAAATGAACATGGGCGGACTCGGAACGGCGATGATGAAACAGGTGATGGCAAAGCAGAATGTGACCTCTCTGCCGGAGCTGCTGACGCAAGCCAGAGCACTCGGAGTCCGGTTCATCGCATGCGAGATGGCAATGGGCGTGATGGGAATTTCCCGCGAAGAACTGATCGAAGTCGATGAAGTTGCAGGAGTTGCCAGCTTTGTAGAGCTTGCGAAACATAGCGGAAGCTCTCTGTTTATTTGAGGAAAATGGTCTGCTCCGGGACGGGGGATTCGTCCCGGAGCGGAATGCGCAAATCTTGCGCCTGCTCAATCGAATTCCGCCGCCATTTCGTCGAGCGTTCCGCTGGCGATGTGCTCGCGGATGCGTTTTGTCAGATCCATGAAATAATGGATGTTATGAAGCGTGATCAGCCGGATTCCGAGAATCTCATTGACATTCAGCAGATGACGGATGTACGCCTTTGTGAAATGAGTGCAGCAGTAACAGGAACAGGTCGGATCCACGGGGGAGAAGTCTTCGCGGTATTTGCCGGCTTTGACGGGGATGGTTTTTCCTCCCCGGACGAATGCCGAACCGTGACGTGCCAGACGAGTCGGCATGACGCAGTCGAACATATCGATTCCTCTCCGCACGCCTTCGTAGATCTGTTTCGGGGTTCCGACTCCCATCAGATATCGCGGCTTGTCTTTCGGCAGAAGCGGAGTGACCCATTCCAGGCACTCAAACATCTTTTCCTCCGGTTCGCCGACGCTCAGACCTCCGATGGAGTAGCCGTCGAATCCGAGCTTGACCAGCTCCCGGGCGGAGCGTTCGCGCAGATCGCGGTAGACCGATCCCTGGACAATGCCGAACAGAAGCTGATGATCCTTCAATTTCTGTTCCCGTGACATTGTTTCCCAGCGGAGTGTGACCTCCAGCGATTTTGCCGCATCCTCATACTTGCATGGGAAGGGCGTGCATTCATCGAAGGACATGACGATGTCGGAACCGAGCGCCCTCTGGATCGCCATGGATTCACGCGGACCGAGAAAGAAACGGGTTCCGTCGATATGCGAGGCGAATTCGACCCCGTCCGGCTTCATTTTCCGCAGATTGGAGAGACTGAACACCTGGAATCCGCCGCTGTCGGTCAGAATCGGCCGGTGCCAGTCTTCGAATTTGTGGAGTCCGCCCGCTTTTTCGATGAGTTCCGGGCCCGGACGCAGAAAAAGATGATAGGTGTTGCCGAGAATGATCTGGACTTCGAGTTCCTCCAGCTCACGCGGCGACATTGCCTTGACCGTTCCCCGGGTTCCGACCGGCATGAAGACCGGCGTGTTCACGATTCCGTGCGCCGTCGTGAGTCTTCCGAGCCGCGCCCCCGAGGAGGGGTCCTGATAAAGCAGTTCAAAGTGATCCATCAGAGTACAAACATTTGGAGTTTCAGTTGTTGAAGTTTTTCCTTCTCCATGCCGAGAGCTTCGGCGAGAGCAAACGCAAAATCAAATGAGGCGCCGGGACCTTTGCCGGTGACGATTCCGCGATCGTTTTCCGCCCGTGCTCCGGTATATTCGAGTCCGGGAGCCATTTTTTCCGAGCCGGGATATCCCGTGATGCGCCGTCCGGCGGTGACTCCCGCCTTGTGCAGAACGATCGGCGCGGCGCAGATCGCTGACAGAATTTTGCCTTCCGCATGAAGTTTGCGGAGCAGTTCGATCACCTCCGGATTGTCCCGCAGATTGGTGGCTCCGGGAAGTCCGCCGGGGAGAAACACGGCGTCGAGAAAATCCGGATCCAGCTCTTTCAGTGTGCAGGCGGCTTCGATCCGGAACCCGTGGGCGCCTGTCACCGTTTTTGAAACGGCGCCCGCATGGATGACTTCACAGCCCAGGCGTTTGAGGACATCGGAGGGGACAACGGCTTCGATCTCTTCGAAACCATCGGCGAGGATCACAGCAATTTTTTTGGTCATGACAGTTCTCCCAGTTCTTTAAGTCGTTCATTCAACGATTTTTTCGCGGTAACACAGAGCCGATCAAGACAATTCAGGGAAATCGGGCAATCCGTCATCTCCTTTAATTGTCCCAGTGCGGCCAGCAGCAGCTCCAGGGAGGGGCCGGCGTACCGGAGATATCTTCTCTTTCTTTTTGCAAGAGAAAGAAATCCGTATGCTCCCAGGGTCTGCATGTTTCTCTGAAGAGCCGCGAGGATTCCGTGATACCGGAACAATTCCGGTTCGATATTGTAATGGAAATCCGCCAGTGCCAGACGGTATTCCTCCATCAGTTTCCCCTGCATTTCCGTCGGAATCGAAACATAGGGGTCGCGGATGAGCGAGACTGCATCGTAAGTGTACGGAGCAAGCCGCGCTCCCTGATAATCCACAAAACGGACCTTCCCTTTCTGAATCAGGATGTTCTGCGACTGGAAGTCCCTGTGGATCAGCAGATACGGTATTTTTTCCGCTGCGAAGGCAAGTGCATCGAATTCCTGAGTCAGATCCCGCAGCGTTTCAGGATCGAGGGTGAGAGCGCAGAGACGCTGCAGAAAGTTTTCCCGGAAATAATCGGTTTCCCAGCGCAGGTAGCGGCGGGAAAAGACTCGGATTCCCTGATTATCCGCATCCAGCGCTTCCGTGCCGCGCACCTGGAATTCGGCAAGGGCGCGGAGGACTTTCCGATAAAGATCGAAGGAATCGGCTTCCCGGCCCTTGACGAGCCGGTAAAGGGTGTCGTCTCCGAGGTCTTCCATCAGAACGGCGAACTCCTTCGGGGAGGTCGCATGAAGACGGGGGGTGAAAAGCGTGTTGCGGTTGAAAAATGTTCCCAGTTCAATAAAGCGTCCGAAATCCTTGTCTCTGTCATCGGAGAGCATCAGGATCCTGGTGGTCCGGTCGGGCAGGGCGACCCGCAGGAACTTGCGGTCCGACCCCTGTTCCGGCAGAGAGCGGATGTGCCAGCCTTCCGGCAGATGTTTCATGATGTCGAGTGTGGCGATGGCCCGGTGATCCCGGTGGATCTCCTGCTTCTGCGTAATGATCTCCCATGCGTGGAATCCCGGTTTGACCCGGGCTCCGTCCAGAATGACGCAGTTGCGGAGCTCCGTGCCGGAGGGCACCCGCACGTTGTCGCCGATGGAAACAAAACCCGAAAGTTTTACATCCGAAGCTATTTTACAGTTTTTGCCGAAAACGAAAGGGGAATCCGGAGCCGTCTCTTTCATGGCTTTTCCGGTGAGCAGTTTTTCGTTTGCTTCGAAATATTGTCCGAAAGAACCGATGTCGCTCCAGCAGCTTCCTTCCGGAGGGCGATAGATCTGAATTCTCTTGCCGGCTTTCAGCGCTTTGATCCAGATATCGACCATGGAGAGATACTCCGGCTGTTCGGGCAGAACCTCAAAAAAATCCTTGGAATAGACCGCGACACAGGCATAGGTTTTTGTTTCGGCGTTTTCGGAACAGGGGATTCCGAGGCGGTCGAGAATATCCACGACCTCCCCGTTTTCGATATGCAGACGATTTTCCGGTCCGTCGATTGCCGCCAGCGTCACGGATGCACCGGATGCAATATGCTGTTTCACCATCTGTTCCAGCGGAAAATCGCTGACGATATCGCTGTTATGAAGAAGAAAATAATCGCAGTTTGTCAGCAGTTCCCTTGCATTGACCAGCGGGCCGGCGGTTCCGAGAATTTCGGGCTCGTAAAAAAGCCGGACGGAATCTGCTACACCGGAACGCTCCACGCATTCTTCAATCTGTTCTTTCAGATGGTGCGTGTTGACAGCGATTCTGTCCACTCCCGCAGCTTTCAGCTTGCGCAGAATCCGGACCAGCATCGGCACTCCGGCGACGGGCAGAGCCGGTTTCGGCACTTCCAGAGTCAGCGGCGCCAGGCGGGAGCCATAACCGGCGGCAAGTACGATGGCGTTGAGTTTCATTTTCGGCGTCCTTCCGTTTCCGGAATACTAGACCTGGAGGGTCATGAGAAATTCCGCATTGGTTTTGATTTTCTTCATCTTTCCGAGAATGAGTTCCATGGCTTCGACCGGCGGGACTCCGTTCATGGCTTTACGCAGAGTCCAGACTCTCTGGAGTTCATCCGGATGGAGAAGAAGCTCTTCCTTTCGAGTTCCGCTCTGTTCCATGTTGATCGCCGGATAGACTCGCTTGTCCACGAGGTGGCGGTCGAGATGCAGTTCCATGTTTCCGGTTCCCTTGAACTCTTCGAAGATGACTTCATCCATTTTGCTTCCGGTGTCGATCAGGGCTGTGGCGATGATGGTGAGACTGCCGTGCCCTTCGATGTTTCGTGCCGCTCCGAAGAAGCGTTTCGGCTTGTGAAGCGCGTTTGCATCGACACCGCCGGAGAGGATCTTTCCGCTGTGCGGCTGGAGAGTATTGTAGGCGCGTGCCAGACGGGTGATGGAGTCGAGAAGAATGACAACATCTTTTTTGTATTCCACAAGGCGCTTTGCCTTTTCGATGACCATTTCGGCAACCTGGACATGGCGTTCGGGCGGCTCGTCGAAGGTGGAGCTGACCACTTCCGCGTTGACACTCATCTTCATATCGGTCACCTCTTCCGGACGCTCGTCGATCAGCAGAACGATGAGTTCCACTTCCGGATTGTTCTTGCGGATCGCATTGGCAATTTTCTGCATGAGAACGGTTTTTCCGGTTCTCGGAGGTGCGACGATGAGTCCGCGCTGTCCTTTGCCGATCGGCGTGACGAGATCTACAACGCGGGTGGAGAGGTTTTCCGGATCGTTTTCCAGAATGAGTCTCTGGGTCGGGAAGTAGGGGGTCAGGTTGTTGAACGGGATGATATCGCGTTTCTTTTCCGGGGCCTCGTGATTGATGCTGTCCACCTTGAGCATGGCGAAGAAGCGTTCCTTTTCGCGCGGGGGACGGATCTGTCCGGCGATGAAGTCTCCGGTTTTCACGGAGAAGCGGCGAATCTGCGAGGGGCTCAGATAGATGTCTTCCGAGGAGGGGAGATAGCTGTATGCCTGAGATCTCAGAAAACCGAATCCGTCGGGCAGAATTTCGAGGAAGCCGCTGCCGTAGACCGCTCCGCTGCGTTCGGTCGTCACGCGGAGAATTTCGAAGACCAGCTTGGATTTTTCCAGAGCGCCCACTCCTTCGATTCCCAGTTCGCGCGCCATGACGGTCAGTTCCTGCATGGATTTCTCCTGCAGTTCGGTGATGTTGAGATCCGGTGCTTTTTCCCGGACCTGCTGAGGCATTTCGGGATTCTGCGGGAGCTGTGCGTTTTCATCGCGCGGCGTCTGCTGAAGTGCGTTCTGCTGTGCGCCGTTTCCGTTCTGCTGACCGTTGTTCTGCTGGTATCCCTGCTGCTGATAACGGTTGTTGTTCGGAATGAACCGCCGGTTGTTATTGTTGTTATTGTTCCGGTTGTTGTAGCGATTGTTCTGCTGACCGTTGTTATTATTGTTGTTGAAGTGGCGCTGACGGTTGTCGTTGCCGCGATCGTTGTAGTTGTTCTGCCGATCGTTGTAATTGTTCTGCCGGTTGTTGTCGCGCCGATAGAATTCGCGCTGTTCATTGCCGTTTGGTCTGGCTTCCTCCATGGGATCGCGGACGGGGACAGGTGCGGGGGATCGTACCGGTTCGCGCGGTGCGGCGGAATATTCGCCATCTTCAAGATAGGAGCTCTTGTCTTCGTTCTGATAGGGCGCGGAAGTTTCCGAAGGTTCGACGGGGACGACGGTCGGCGGAACCAGCAGATCCGGCTGGACATTTTCCGGGATCGGATCAATATCGGAAGCGGTCTCCTCGTTCGTGGGGGCGCGCCGGGTGATTTTTCTTGGCTGAGGCATGGGGACAATGACATCTTCCGGAGCAGAAGGCATCCGATCTGCGGGAGCCGGGGCAGCGGGAGCCGGAGCAGCCGCCTTTTCCGCAGGCGGTTCGGCGGCGGAGGGGGTGGCGGGAGCCGGGGCTTCCTCCGGTATCAGGGAAGGGGTGGTCGCCGGAGCGGTATCTTCTTTTCGTTTTGCCCGGGGAGTTCTGGGGGCACGCGGCTTCTTTTCGGGTTTAGCCTCGGACTTTTCCTCGGGAATGATCGGATTTTCGTTTTCGTTTTCCATGTCGGGAGAATCTCCAAAATATAGAATTGATGTTTCTGTCTGAATTCGTGAACTGTTTTTGATCTCAGTCAACAGCTCACGAATTCAGGCATTGGTTCAATCGGATGCACTGCTGTTTCAGATGTTCGATTGTGGAATTGTTGATTAATCCGTAATCGGCCAGTTCCAGTTTTTTTTCTGCCGGGATCTGACTCTGGATCCGGAAAAGAGCATGTTCTCTGGTCCAGGAGCGGGCGAGCAGGCGTTCCATCTGAATTTCAGGAGGAGCCCAGACCGCGATGGTTTTATCGGTCCTCTTGTCCCATCCGCATTCGAAGAGCAGGGGGACATCGAACATCACATTGGCCTCCTCTCCGAACGACTGGAACAGTTCCCGTGTTCGCCGGTCGATGAATGGATGCAGGACGGCTTCCAGACGTTTCCGCTCCGTTTCGTCGGCAAAGACGATTTCCGCAAGCACCTTTTTATTGGTTGTTCCATCGGGAGCTACCACTTCTTTTCCCCAGATCTCCGCCAGTTTTTCGTGAATTCCCGACCGCGGATTCGTATGAAGCTCCGCGCAGACGGCATCTGCATCGAGTGCTTTCCAGCCCAGTTCGACGAAGATTTTTAAAACAGTGGATTTCCCGCAGCCCGGGGCTCCGGTCAGACCGATGACTTTCAAGAAAAAATCTCCATTTGAAACAAGCAGAGCTGTTACGATTCACGGTTGGAATAAAGTGAAAATAATGATGCAATTCGCATCATTCACGAAAGAAACTGTCAGAAAACAGTGCTATATTGTACCATGTTTGAATAAAAAGTCAAGTAAAAAAATCGTTTTTGGAGGAAATTTATGAAAATTCTGGGAAAAAATGAAGTTGCTTCCGGCAAATGGCTTGCGCTGGAAATTCTGGATTATGTGGATCGGAACGGGAAAGAACGCAAATGGGAATGCGTCTCGCGGAAGCGGTGTGCCGGAGCTGTGCTGATGATTGCGGAACTTCTGCCGTCGCATCGGCTTGTTCTGATCCGGCAGTACCGGCCTCCCGCCGATGGCGTGGTGCTGGAGTTCCCCGCCGGACTCATCGACGAAGGCGAATCGCCGGAAGATGCCGCGCTCCGCGAACTGCGCGAGGAGACCGGATATCATGGCGTGATCCGCAAAGTCTATCCTCCTGCCTACAACTCGCCAGGACTTACTGGGGAATTCATCCATACCGTCCTGATGGAGGTCGCGGAGGACGCGCAGGGGGAACTGAAGACCGATTTCGATGAATCCGAACAGATTGAGACTCTGCTGATTCCGAAACACTCTCTTTTGAAATCGGTGGAAGCCATGTCTGCCGAAGGCATCCGGATCGACGCCAAGGTGCTTGCCTATGCAATCGCCGAAGCCGCCCGCTGACTCTGCGGATTCGGTCGTTTGCTTGGAAACAATGCGGGCGGAGAGAAGATCTTTTTTCTATCTCTCCGCCCGTTTCTGATCTTTGCGCAGGGAGGATTCTGCTTACCAGCACCAGAAGAAATCGTTGGTGTACTTGGAGTCATTGAATTCATAGGGGAAAAGCAGGTCGCTGTTTTTCCCTTCGAATTCAAAACGGACCGGATTCCTGTGGATTCCTCCGGCACCGGAGCCGTTGTAAATCCGGATGGCGATGCGGTTTTTTCCTTTTTTCAGGACGGACCGGGCATCCAGTTTCCAGAGCCGCGCGCCGCGTCCGCCGAGATAGGCGTTGTAGATTCCGATGGCATCCGGCATCTTTTTCCCGTTGAGGAAAAGCGTGGTCTGATGTTCGGTCCGTTTGAAGGTGGCGATATCGCGGATTCCGTTCACATGCAGATAGATGGGGCCTGCTGGAACGTGGTCGAGTTCCAGTTCGGTGAAATACCAGCCGTAGCCGTCGTAAGCCGAATATGGATCGGATTCGAGATACGGGTTCTTTTCCGTGACGCCCTGATCTTCCCAGATCATGCCGGTTTTGATCGGACGGGGGGACCGGGAGCCGAACTTTCCGTCGGCGAATCCGTTTTGTTCCCCTTTGCCGTCCGGATCGGTGAGGAATGTCCAGCTGTTGTCGGTCAGATCCGTGACAGGACGCTCAAAGGAGATCTCCGCCTGGTTTTCCACGTTCAGATTATGGAAGAGAACCGACCAGATTCGATAGATTTTCCGGCGTTCTTCTCCATGTTTGACGGAATCCGGATCCAGTGCGCAGAGAATATTCCTCGTGCCGTTCCGGATCACTTCCGCCATGCTTCCATGCGGACTGCGAGTATCGTCGTTTCGGAGTTTGAAGTCGAACGATTCCGTCTGCGGATTTTCAAACAGGTAGAAATCCGACGCGGAGAGTCCGCGGAATGAGTTTCCTGCTTCTTCCGGGAAATCGCTTCCCGGCAGAGTCCCTTTCATCATCTGGAACTGGAAAAAGCCGCCGTTCCAGAAATGCGGATAGGTTTCTTTGGTCAGATACTGTCTGCGGAGAGTGACGCTTTCCGGGAGATAGTCCGATCCGGGAAGACGGACGATCGTTCTGCTCTGTTTCAGGAGTTCCCGACTGATGGTTCCGCGCCCCGCCACGCAGATCGGGGAGTCCTTCACGATCCGGATTCCGAGACGTGCCAGAAATTGTTTTCCCGCTTCATCCCCGGTGTAGCGGACTCCCGGAATCTGCGGTTCCTGTTTTTGGAGAACGGTTTCCAGAAGATTATCTGCAAGAAGAGTGGCAGCGGGATCCGTTCCATAGCGGGGGGAGACATCTGCCTGACAGAAGAGAATGGTTCCTTTTCCGGAACGGGCCTCCAGAACCACGGCGTAATTCCGGTCGTAACCGCCTGTGACGATCGGACGGATGGAGCCGTAGGAGGGATTTTCCAATGCGAATCCCGCGACAAGATTGCGGTTCGTCAGATGCGGCGTCTCCAGCGCGACCGACTGATTGTGCCGGAATGCCTCGGACGGTCGTTTTTCATTGACAACACTTTCCGCTCTTCCGCACCAGAAACTCAGATCCTCGCTGGAGAGTCCTTTCACAGCTCCGTGCTTTGTGTCTGCGAGGAAGGCGTGTTCGAGCCGCTGCTCGTTCACCCGGTGGGAATAGAGCGAGGTATCGTCCTGTTCAAAGATCAGGATTCGTCCGCCGTTCCGGAGAAATCCGGAAAGCGATTTCGCATCGGTATTGCGCACAAGTGCTCCGCGTTCCACGATCAGTACGTCGATTCCTTTTGGAACTCCTTTGGCAAGATCGACTTGAATGCCTTTCAGCCCAGCTTTTCCCGCGACCGATCCACCCTTTCCTTTCGCGATTCCGATGGAGACTTTTTTTGCCGCATCGGTCAGAGCTTTCCGGTCGGGTTTTGGGAAGAGAGTCAGAGCGAACGATTCTTTCCGCCCCTCGGCTTCCAGAAGGAGCTCTGCTTTCGTTTTGATGTTCACTGCGGGAAGACGGAATTCGAACGGGATGAAGTCGATGGCTCCCTGCGCAACGGTTTTCCGGAACGGGAAGGATGCGGTTGTTTTTCCTCCGATCCGGAGGGCAACGGTGCCGTTGACTGTTACAGGTTCTTCCGTATCATTGACGACCGCAACCTGTTTCCGGACCGTTTCTCCGCCGTAGAAATTGTGATCGCGGGTGAAGAGATCGTTTTTTTCGCCGGTCAGAGTGAGATAAAGCGGCTGCATCTCATTTTTGTAGAGGGGGGCGAAGATGCTTTTCTTTACGGGACCGTTTCCCTGTCCGAATTCCTCCGGCCAGGGATAGTACGCAAGAGCGCGGAGTTTGAAATACCAGCTGTTGGTGCGCATCCACTCGTGATTTTCCGTTCCGAGAAGCGGCTCGGTGAAGTAGTGCCAGGAGAGTTTCCGGTTGTCTTTAATACCTTCCGCGCGATCGGTGTTGAAAGGATGGGCATAGAGCTCATCGGTCCACGCGCAGAATCCGTCCACGCCGTTGAGCCGGAATCCGCGGAGTCCGGCGAGAAAGAAGATCCGGCTCCACTCGAGCCAGTTCTCGAATGCCGCATCTCCGAGATAGCGCGAGGCCGCTTCGTAGAAGAGCAGGCGCGGAACCATCCGCCGTTCCTTCATGACCGGAAACTGATGTTCCGGATGCTGTGTATCCATGTTATAAAGATTGATGGTTCCGGCTTCCAGAAGATAGAGCGGGAGTTTTTTCTTCGGACGGTTCGCCCAGGGGGTGTAATACATCATCCGGTCCAGCAGATTGAGTCCGTTGGTCGGATAGTGATGGAGCATCCGCATGAAGTTTTTCCAGTTGCCGGTTGCCTGTGCGATGTAGCCTCGTTCGGGATCGGCTTTTTTGAAGAGCGCGTCGCGTTTTTCCATGAATGCCTCCTGATCTTTTGCGGCGCGGGAGGAGGGCATGTAGGAATCGTCGGTTTCGAACGGGTTCAGATTGAAGCCGTTGGAGGTGAGCTGCCCGTAGGGATCGCTCAGATAGCCGATGATTGAGGGATGGTTCCGGATTTTCCGGATGGCTTCGATGGTCTGGTCATCGGAATAGGTCTGCTCGACCGGAGCCATGACGAGGAATCCGAACTTGTCGCACAGTTCGTAGAGCGGCGTATTGTATCCGCCTTCGACTGCATGCAGATAGATGGCGTTGAATCCCAGCTTCCGGAGATATTCCATTCGTCCGGGGTCATAGATCTTGGAGGGCGTTTTCGGAAACGCGGTCCGAAGACGGACGATACGGCCGTTCAGCAGAAGATGTCCGTTTTTCGTTTCGAATGTGCGGAAGCCGAAGCGCTGTGTTTTTTCCTGTATGAGAGTTCCATCCGCTTTTTCCGCCCGGATCCGCGCAGTGCAGAGACGCGGATGCTCAATGGACCATTGCGGAAACGAAAGGCATTGTCCTTTGAAAATGATGTTGCTTTCATTTTCGATCTTCTTTTCCGCACGGAACAGAGAGTTTCCTTCCGGCGAGAGAAGTTCCAGAGTGATTTTCCCGTTGCCGAGTGCAGGGGCGGTGACCTGAATCTGGAATTTCCCGTCGGTGCCGTCGGCTTTCCGCACCCAGATGTCTTCGATGACGGGGGCGTGATCCGAGACTTCCAGATACAGGTCTCCGAGGATTCCATCTTCCCGTCGCAGAGATGGTCCGTGAGGCAGTTTCCCGAAAAGATGCAGATCAATCCGGTTTTTCTTGCCGTACTCCAGAACGTTCGAAAGATCGACCGACTGGGTCATCAGGGATGCTCTTCCCGCAGTTTTTCCGTTGATGCAGACCGTGACCTCCTTTTCCACATGATCGAACGTGAGACGGACATGTTTTCCTTTCCATTCCGCCGGAACCATGAAGGTTCGTTCATACCAGAAAAAGGTATTTTTTGCCTTGTCGGTCACAAGACTGTAGCTGCTCGGCTGGAGAGAGTTTTTTGTCTGCGGATGGATTCGGTAAACGGGCGTGTGCCATCCGATGCTCATTGGCAGAGGCGCATAAAACCACTTTGCCGGATCGGGGGAGGCGGTTTCGTCTTTGGACCCCTGCACCGCCCAGAATCCGTTCAGATAGATCTTTCGCGCGGAGGGTGTTTCGGAACGGGTCAGGAGGGAGTCGTTCCAGATGCGTTTGCCGCCGGCGTGATAGATTTCCGGCCACGGCAGATCCGGTGCGACGGCGCCGAACTGGAAGACCGGCAGCGTTTCCCGTCCCTGATACTCCAGGAATGCCTTGCGATAACCGAAGATGTTTGTCGCGGGACGCAGGCTTGCCGGATTGGTCCGCAGTGATGCTCCGCTTCTGCTGTCATTCAGATTGATGCAGTAGGCGATCAGCGATCCGCGTTCCGGTTTTCCCGGAAGCAGTTTCCGCGGGATGGCTGCTTCCAGAACGTAGCCGGGAACCGGTTTTCCGTTTACGTTTACATTTTCTTTCAGGGTTTTGAAGCGGATACCGGAGTCTGTGATTTTGGTGCCATCTTTCAAGAGGAGTGGTTTCCCGCCGGCGGAGATGTCGAATATGATCTGAAATCCGTGTCCGTGCAGAGGCTTCTGTGTTTCCAGATCCTTCTGTCGAATTCCGGAAGCGAGAAAAAGTTCCACGGAATCGTTTTTCCACGGTGCTGCCGGATTGGTTCCTTCGCCCGGTGTCCGATCGGCAACGAGTGCGAGAAAGTAGAGATTGCTGGCATCCGCCATGAATGAGAAGTTGCCGGAAAGATCCTCTGCCGCCGGAATTGTCTTTCCAACGGAAAACTCCTTCCCGGAAAGATGGATGAATTCCGGAGGGGTCCAGAGATAAAGGACATTTTCATATCCCCAGTCTTTTTTGTAGGCGCCGTCGATCATGGTTCCGGCGGTCGGACGCGGGATCAGGAACCGTTCCGCGGGATCGACAACTTTGGCTTTGCGCAGTTCAATTTCCAGCGGAAATTTTGTCGTATCATACTGCCAGAGTCCGAACCCGAAGGTGACGGAGACCGCTTTCTTCAGATCCGGATTTTTATTGTCTTTCATCTCTTTGCGGGTGAAGACAAATTGCTTTGGCTGGGAATCGGCATTCTCCTTGCTCCATCCGGGAAAAAGGTTTCCGCCGCCGCGGGTGTTGATGCGCATGGAAACTTTGATTTTCTGCGAGGACTGAATGGTCATTTTCAGCTCCTGGAAGTCGGAAAGATCCATCGGACGGGGAAAAATGCAGTCGACTGCGGCATAGTTGCTTTTCTTTTCAGACTTGGGTACTGTGATCCGGATGACGGTTTGACCGTCGGCCTCTTTGACCCGGGTGATTTTTGCCTTGTGCCAGGAGATCCATTTTTCCTGTTGCATCAGGTCCAGTGCGGAGAGCGTTTGCATCATCGAAAATGCAAGAACAAGGGAGAGTACAGATTTCAGCATAGTGAATTCCTTTCTGTTTTAACGTTTTTTATAACTTGAGACATCCAGCAGAGGAGTTGCCGTTCCGGCAGGGCCGAGCGGTCCCTTTTCCATTCCGACATGTCCGTCGGCAAACAGCATGTTCGCACTCAGAAAATGGCGCAGCGGAATCCGGTATTGCGGGGCACTCAGAGAGAACGGATCCATCTCTTTTGCATAGTGCGGAGCAGTACAATATCCGTCATTTCCGCCTAGACCATCTGCAACGAGAACTGCGTCGGAGGCTCTTTTTGCCATTTTCTGGAGATCGGTAAATCGGTAATGGTTCTCTTTGTATCTTGATCCGGGAGCGTCACCGGGATTGAGTTCATAATGTCCGGTCGCAATGTTCAAGTTGATGACATAGCTGATAATGTCCTCCACTCCCCAGGAACTTGCCGCGTTCATTTTGATCGGTTTCGTATCCGCCGGACAGTAGAAGATTCCTTTCGTACCTGTAGTTACATCCTCCTGTTTGCTGCTGGCGGGTTTGCCGGTATATCCGAGGAGCTGAAGTTTTCTCCACCAGAAATGTCCCGGAAAAGAGTAGGTCATCGCCGGACAGATCCAGTCATTGAAATCGTTCCCGTATTGCATGAATGCCAGTCCCTGCTGCTTCAGATTGCTGGTGCAGCTGATCGCATGTGCCTTGTCGCGCGCTTTATTCAACGCGGGAAGAAGCAGAGAAGCAAGAATTGCAATGATTGCAATTACTACCAGAAGTTCTATCAATGTGAAATTTTCAAGCGGACGGACGAACACTTTCTTCCTGATTTTTCTTTGAATGGATGCTTTCATTTGTTTTCCTTTCATGCTTTGAATGGCAGAAGTTGGATTCAATCTCTGATATATGTAATCGGGTCCACCAGGAAGGTCCCGGCATTTCTGTTCGTGAAATTCTCAATGATGTATTTAACCACCAGCTCCACATTGAGCGAAGCAGAGGAAATTGGGTATGGATATGCCTGTACTGCGAGTGTATTGTTGAAGGCGATCAGGCGGACATCTTTTCCGATGATCCGTCCGGTCTGCTGAAGATAATTGGCCCCGCCGATCGCAAAATAGTCGGAAAGATAAAGCACAGCGTCAGTATCCGGTTCTTTTTCGAACAGTTCCTTTGTTTTGGCATATCCCAGTGTCATATGTTCGGCGAGTTGGCTTTCGGGGGATTCCGCTACGAGATTCGGGATCGGATATATAATGGTATGCAAATCTTCCTTTTTCAGTTGCAGAACCTTGGAAAGCGCGTTGCATCTATTGAGGTCCAGCGAAGTAATCGCCCGGATTTTTCTGCATTTTCGTTCCAGACAGTGTTCCAGCAGAAGAGAAATCCCTTTTTCCACATTGACATTGACGGTATTCCTGTACTCTGAACTGAATGTCATCATGGTGATACCCGTCCGCTGTTCGAGATCGTCAAGATCCTCCCATTCGCACGGTTTCCCGATGGAAATGAAATGTTCGGCTCCGCGCTGGATCAGGTTCAGCATGATATCATGCCGCTTGGACCAGTCATCCGGCATTGTTTCAATATAGACGGAATAACCGTCGTTGCTCAGTCGTTCCAGAATCTGAAAAATGAACTGTCGGATGTATTCAAAATCCTTCATATTTGCGTGCCCGATAATCAGCGCCACGGTTTTCGTGCTGATTCCACGCATGAGCTTGTAGCCGAGATTGGGTTGATAGCCGAGCCGCTCCGCGGTTTCGCGTACCAGACGGCGCGTCTCCTCCGAACTGAAATTCGAGGCGCGGTTGTTCAGAATCTGTGAGACGGTCGGCACCGATAAATTACAGCTCTTTGCCACATCCCTTAATGTAATTCTTCGTATTTTACGCTCCGCAGCCATTGAAAAACTCCATACAAAATAAGTTATACAAATATGTTTGTATGGTTTTAATTATACTCTAAACCCTCTTATTTGTCAATAGGGCGAAAGAGAAGTTTTTCCAAAAAATGCAAAAAAAAAGAACAGAAAGAGGAAAATCCATAAACTTCCCTGAAGATCCATAGAACGCAACGGAAAAAACTTCATCAGAAGCAGATTGCTTTGGAAAAGAATACGGAGATGAATCAGAGAAAAAATGGTGCTCGAGGGGAGACTCGAACTCCCATGGATCGCTCCACTAGCACCTCAAGCTAGCGCGTCTGCCATTTCGCCACCCGAGCAATATGATCTTTGGTGTGCATATAAGATACTACGCTTTTTTGATTTTGCAAGTCCCGGATGTAAATTTTTCTGAAAGAAGCTTCTTCGGGGGGAGGAGAAATGTGGTTCCGGAGATTTAATCCTCTGTCAGAACGATTTTCTGCACCCGCTCCGGCGGATGACTCAGAAAACGTGCCGCATGAACCGCGAATTCGGAATGGAGATCCGTGACAAAAAAGCTGTTTTTTGCGCCTTTTCCCGGGGTGGCGCAAAGATCGTTTTTCTGAATGAAATCCGAAACGTAATCGGCGCAGGCGGTTGCGCTGTCGATAATCTGGACCCTGTTTTCGAAATAACGGTTCAGCGCGTTCTGAAACAGCGGATAGTGGGTGCAGCCGAGGAGGATCGCGTCGGGCGGATTGTTTTTGACTTTGTTCAGATAAATATCGAGGACCGCACAGGCAAGATCATTGTCCACGATCCCCTCTTCGGCCATCGGAACAAGCAGAGGACAGGCGATGCTTTCCACGATGATGGAAGGATCCACTGCATGAATGCCTCTGCGGTAGGCGTCGCTGTTGATGGTTGCGCGGGTTCCGAGAACGGTGATTTTTTTGCGTCCGGTCCGTACCGCCGCGCGGATTCCCGCTTCCAGGACTCCGAGAATGCTGGAAGTCGGATAGTTCTGGTGCAGCGTCTTCATGGCGACCGCGGAAACGGTGTTGCAGGCGACCACGATCATTTTGACTCCGCGGGAGAACAGAAATTCCGCATCCTGCAATGCAAAACTGCGGATGGAATCGACAGATTTGTCGCCATAGGGAACACGGGCGGTGTCTCCGAGATAAATGATATCCTCATCCGGGAGAAGACGGGAGAGCGCGGCGACCACGGTCAGTCCGCCAAGTCCCGAATCGAATACTCCGATGGGTCTGTTGTCAGCCTTGTGCGACACTTCTGTTCCTTTCTACCAGCGTGGAGACAATATTCTCCAGCATGGATCTGCTTCGTTTGTCCAGTTTCACCGAATTTCGTTCCTTGCACATGCCGCGTTCCAGCGTGCCGGCGAAATCGTCGATCTCCTTCAGGGAGAGGCTTTGCGGATGATTCGCCCAGCTGCGGAGAAAGGTCTGTTCCGGAAGTTCCGGCCGTCCCATCCGCGGAATGGAGATCGGCCGGGCGCAGGTCTCCAGCTGATAGGCTTTCAGGGCGACAATGACTTTGGCGTAGTCTGTCTCCGTGGATTTCAGGCGGAGGAATTTATATTCCATCACATCGGAAACGGATTCCTCGTCACCCATGCGCGAGTAGTGATGTTTCCGGTCGGAAAAGTTCAGGCTTTTCGACATATTGGTATCGAGTTCATTGTTGAAAATGCGCCATTCGCGCAGGATTCCGTTTTCATCGCGCCGGAGGTCGCCGCCCAGCAGAAGCAGACAGACCAGATCCGATTCCCGATGCGAACGATCCGTAATCGGAGGACGTCCGTTGATTTTCGCCAGTTCCATGGAAATATGCAGGCTGTGCGTCGGGATTTCCAGAAATTTGACCGCTTCGTTGATGACCATCGACATTGCCCAGGGGCAGTCGAACAGCGGACGCGAGAGATCCCCCACAATATTGAATCTTCCGAGAGCATATTCAAAGAATCCCCGGTTGCGCGCGAGTCCTCCTCCTGTGATGTTGCGGTGCGCATCGACATGCCCTCCAAGACGCCATGTCCGGCGCTGGAGATCGAAGTCGTTGAACCAGTTAAACCCGTCAAATACCGCATCCTCTCCCGGTTCCGCATAGACTGCGCGGGCTCCCAGAAAGCTGAACTCCAGTTCCGCTCCGAGCGGAGTCGGCGTCGAGTACCAGTTCATCGCGACAAAATCAATGATTTCCCGCATTTTCGCCGGATCATACAGTTCATCCGCCAGCAGGATGCACAAAGCCGCGTATTCCCGGTAGGACCGTCCCGGCACGGCCTTGTCCAGTTCCTTTTCCCGCATCACCTTTTCAATCCGCTTCCGGTTTGAGTTGTAGTACAGAAACGCCAGAAGAATGGCAACCCCATGGCGGAAGTATTTCTTCGAGACCCGGACCGCATCGTGAAACTGATGACGGGTTTTTTCCACCAGCTGATTGAAGATGATGTGCTTGCAGGCGAATTTCATGTAATGATCCGCATAGGGCCGGATGGCAACATTGGAAAAAACATGTTCCAGATCGGGCGGTCTGGCTTCGTTGAATGCCTGAAGCATCAGATAGTTGCAGACATAGTCCCCGTCAAAATGGGACTGGATCAGCTGATCGATTGCCGATCCCATCAGTTCCTGGAGTGCGCGGCGCGCAATCCCCTGCTCATTCGGCGAGAGATCGTGAAGAGCCTGATTGATTTTCCGTTCCAGATAAAGACTGTACCGGTCTTCGAAAAGAATCTCCTTGCCGAAGGATTTCTGAAGCGCCGGAATATTGCCGACATAGGTCATGCACCTTCGCCGCTGATCGTTCTGATCCCGCACCACCACCGTTTTCCGATAGTACAGATTGCCCTCGTCTTCGAATCCGTCCAGACGTTCCAGTTCTTCGAGTGTAAGATTTTTCAGCAGCCGCCCCCGCACCTGGGATCCTCTCTGGCGGACGATGAAGTAGAAGGCTCCGGGCGGGACAACTTTCATGTAATTGAAAAGCGTGACCGGTTCGCTTGCAACGGTCCGGTTCAGAATCAGACGGACATGATTGTCGCTCATCAAGGTCCCGTAGACAAAAAGATCCGCCGTTTCTCCGTGATGAATGACATGAAACGCCTCTTCCAGCTCCTCCCGGGATCTGCGTTTCCGGCTTCCGGCGGAGAGGAAAGTCGATTCGTGATTCAGTTGAATTCCATCAGCACGGCCGTCTCGTCGCAGTTGTCTTTCTTCTTGCATATCACGCAGTCGCTCCAGATTTTTCCGGGGAACATGGATTTATCGACAACCCGGAAGCCGAGTCTGGTAAAAAAGTGAGTCCGATAAGTGAGTGAAAACAGTTTGGCGGGCCGTCCGAGACTCTTCATGTGCTCAATGATTCCGGAGAGCATTTCAGACCCGATTCCCTGTCCCACATAGGGTTTGGCAACGGCAAAGGAACGGACCTCGTACAGGGAGTTGCCATAGTGACGGAGCGCTACGCAGCCGACAAATTTTCCATCGAGTTCCGCAATTCTGAAATTGCCGATCTTCTCCTGAATATCCTCTTCCGTGCGCGGAAGAAGCAGACTCTCTTTGGCATAGCCGCCGAGGAGGGCCCAGACATTGTGCACATCGGAATTGTCGGCGTGCCGCAGTCCCTTGTCAGGATTGTAGACAGCGGGTCGAACGACCAGTTTGCCCTGAAACATTTTCCGTTATTTCTCCGCCGGAGATTCCGACTTTTCTTTGGTTTTCGATGGTTCCGAGTAGAATTTCACATTGCGGAAACGCTGATAACGATGATCACGCAGTTCCTCCGGAGTATAGCCCTCGAATTCCTTGAGAGCCGAAAGAACCGCTTTTTTCAGATGTTCCGCTGCTCCGTCATAATCCTTGTGAGCTCCGCCGAGAGGCTCTTCCACAACGCCGTCCACCAGTTTCAGTTTATAAAGATCCGCGGCGGTCAGTTTGAGAGCTTCCGCGGCTTTTGCGGAATAGGCGCGGTCCTTCCAGAGAATGGCGGCACAGCCTTCCGGTGTAATCACGGAATAGTAGGCGTTTTCCATAATCAGGACCTTGTTGCCGACTCCGATGGCAAGCGCGCCGCCCGATCCGCCTTCGCCGATGACGACACAGACGATCGGAACTCCGAAGGAGAACATGTCGCGCAGATTGACCGCGATGGCTTCGCCGATATGACGTTCTTCCGATGCCACGCCGGGGAATGCTCCCGGAGTGTCAATGAATGTCACGATCGGGACCTTTGCCATATCCGCCAGCTTCATCAGCCGGAGAGCCTTGCGGTATCCTTCCGGATGCGGACAGCCGAAATTGCGGAGAACATTTTCCTTGGTATTGCGTCCCTTCTGCGTACCGATGACCATGACGGGGCGGCCGTCGATTTTGGCGAATCCGCCGACGATGGCGGGATCATCCGCGAATCTGCGGTCGCCGTGGAATTCCAGAAAATCGGTGCAGATGCGTTCGATGTAATCCAGAGTATATGGACGGTTCGGGTGTCTTGCAAGCTGAACTCTCTGCCAGGGGGTGAGCGCTCCGTAGGTAGCCTTTTTCATCTTCTCGATTTTATTTTTGAGAGCGGCAATTTCTTCGGACGCATCGATATGACTTGAGCTGGTCAGCGACTCCCATTCGGTCAGTTTGGCTTCGAGCTCCGCAATCGGTTTTTCAAATTCAAGTGTTACAACTGGCATTTATTACAAAACTCCCTGTTTACCCGATTTTTCTCTGCTTGATCAGGCATGTTATTTTACTTTAATTTCACTGCCTTCGGCAAGCAGTCCGAAAATTTCATTGATATCGGCGTTTTTCATCTGGAAGAAGAGCGGTTTTTCCGCCTGTTCCTGTTTTTGCATGGATTCTCCGCAGATGCCGGAGACTGGAACGCCTTCGGCATTTTTCAGTTCAATCCAGCGGCTTCCGAGCGTATTTCCGGCCACTCCCACTTTGTAGAGAGTTCCGTTCAGCTCATAATTCGGATAGCCCAGTTTGGCTCCGACCTTGAAATCGCCTGCCGGAACGGAAAAACCTTTTCCGAGCGAGATTTCAAATCTCCGGCAGATGGTTCCCTTTTCAAAAAGGAGGAGTACGCCTTCCTCTTTCAGAATCTGTACGCTCCAGGGGCCCTTGAACGGGACTCCGGAATTCTTCGCCGCGGCATTGGCGCTGATGGAAAGTTCAATCGCAAGACTGCGAGCCCTGCTGACATTTTCGAGTTCATCCGCCAGAAGGAATGCGCGTGTGGCGGCGGTGGCTGCCTCTTTATATTTCCCGTTCTGGCGATCGGAGCGGGCTTTATCCATCTGCTGACGGTACACCCATTCCGCATCCTGAGCAAAGGTCTGGACCGCAGACAGCAGCAGAAGTCCTGTCATGACTGCGGACAATATTCCAAAATAGAATTTTCCCATCCGATATACCCTCCAGAATAAAATTATAAATAAATTACTCTGATAATGTGAAGTTTTCAAGTTTTCTCCGTTATTTTTGGGGATTTAGACTCCGGAAGCGGATGGAACGAGAGGAGGGGGGAGGGAATCTTCCGGTCAGGAGGAGGTCGTCCGGCAGGAGAGGCAGAAGGTGAAGAGTCCTGTCTCATCGAAATATTCCAGAGAGACGGTATCCCGGATCAGATGCCCTTTCAGAACGGAGATGTCGGATGGAATCTGCCAGGAGCGATCCTGAAAGCAAATCTGATGATTCGGAAGATCAAAAAGCAGGTCCCCGTCGGGAAGCTCGATCCTTTCGGTCGTGGAGGTTTCAAACGGTTCGGATCTTCCGCATTCCCGGTAAGGAGCGCTGCGAAGCTGACCGTCCCGAAGGGTGAGACGCATCGGGGTGCTCATGGTGCCGTTGTAGGTTTTCGCCAGAGGTTCCGGCATTCGCAGCCAGGAAAGATAAATGGATTCATCGGCGGAAGTATTTGCAAAGCATTGTCCGGCATAGGCGTCGCCGGAGAGAAAGCGGCGGGATTCGCTTTCAAACGTGATGCGTCCGCGGGAGATCCTGCCGATGCGGTAGAATCCGTTGGCCTCGGCGAAGACCCATTTCCATGTTCCGGAGTCTTCATCGAACATTCGTTTCAGAAGGGGACACTCTCTTCCGCCGGCGATTTTCCAGGTGTCCGTGACAGACCAGTCGAGCAGATTCCCGGATTCCAGAAGAAGGAATTCCTGCCGGGCTTCATCCCCGAAATAGAGAGTCATTCTCCAGCATTCCTCGTCCGGATCGTAAACCACTGCGGGATCCCGGTCGCAGCAGCCGCTGAACGATGGCAGGAGAGGATTCTTTTCATATTTCCGGAACGTCCTCCCTCCATCCGTGCTGTATGCGATATTCTGAGACGAACCTTCTGTATAGAACGAGTTCGTATAGAAGAGCAGAACGGCGTTTTTTCCGAATCCCGCATCATTTTCCGTATCGACCACTGCACTACCGGAGAACATTGTCCCGAAAGAATCCGGATAGAGTGCGATTCCTTCCTCTTTCCAGTGGATCAGATCGGTGCTGACCGCGTGATTCCAGTGCATATTGCCCCATTTTGTGCTGAATGGGTTATACTGGAAAAAGAGATGCCACTTGCCATTGAGGAAAAAGAGTCCGTTGGGATCGTTGAGCCAGCCGCGGCGGGGGGCAAAGTGAAACTGCGGGCGGAGAGATTCTTCCGGAAGAGGGGTGGTTTCTTCAGTGCGGTCGCTCCAGACGATGCTTTGATACAGGGCATTCTCCGTTTCGATTTCCGTCTGCTCCGGAGGGAACGGGAGGGGATATTCCGAGTAGAAATCGGGAGGGTTGTTCAGAGCTGCTGGAATGTTCAGTTTCAGAAATTCGCTTCCGGAACGGAGAAGAAGAGGTAGTTCCGGAGCCTCTCTGCTGACCGGGATGCGCATGATGGATTTTCTGGCGGAATAATATTCAGGCATAGGGCGGCAGACATCCTTTCCGTTTTTTGGTTTTAGTATAGAGCGGAAAGCGTGGGTTGTCAAATTAGGAGATGGAGATTTCCGGAAAACGGAGTCCCGACTCTCCGATTCATGGACGGCAAGACCGGAGAATGCGCTTTCCTGCGTGATTCCGGGAAAAACCGTGTCTGCGGATTGGCAATCCCGAGATGGACTGCTATATTTATATATTCGGTTTAAACTATGGAGAAAGAAGAATGAAACGGATTTCATGGAAAGATCAGGGCGCGTCCGCGGAACTGGAGGCTCTGTACAACAGACCGGCTTGTCCGCGGGAGATCGAAGACGCAGTGTCGGAAATTGTCGCGAAGGTCAAAGCGGAGGGCGATGCTGCGATTGCGGATTTCCTTGCGCGGTTCGACAAAGTGACTCTCCAGCCTCAGGATTTTATTGTGAAAGCCGACGAGTACGCCGAGGCGGAACGTGCCGTCGATGAAAACGCCAGACAGGCGATCGATCTGGCAATCGCACATGTCACCGCGTTTGCCGAGCAGGCGAAACCTCACGATCATTCCTTTTCTCCGCGGGAAGGGGTTGTTCTTGGTGAGCGCTTTGTTCCGATGGAACGGGTCGGCTGCTATATTCCGGGCGGGACGGCTCCGCTGGTCTCGACCGTGATCCATACGGTGGCGATTGCAAAGGCTGCCGGAGTTCGTGAAATTGTCGCGGCAACTCCTCCGATGAAAAACGGAAAAGTCAATCCCGCGACTCTCTATGCGCTGAAACGCGCCGGTGCAACCGAAGTCTGGAAAATGGGCGGGGCTTACGCTGTCGCGGCAATGGCTTACGGAACTCAGACGGTGAAAAAGGTCGAGAAAATTGTCGGCCCCGGCAATGCGTATGTCGCCGCGGCAAAGAAGATTGTGTATGGATCCGTCGCAATCGACATGGTCGCTGGCCCCTCCGAAATCATGATTATTGCCGACGGCACGACTAATCCGGCGTTTGCCGCCGCCGATATGCTCTCGCAGGCGGAACACGGCAGCGGACTGGAGCAGTCGGTGATTGTTGCCGATTCGAAAGAGTTTCTGGACAAGGTGGAAGCGGAACTGCATCGTCAGTCGGCGACTCTGCCGCGTCTGGCAACGGTGGAAAAAGTGCTGTCGCGCGGCACCTATCTGATCGAAGCGGAAAACCTGCTGGCCGCCGCCGACATCGCCGGAAAATATGCTCCGGAACATTTGGAAGTCATGTGTTCGAATCCGCGGGAACTTCTGCCGCACATCAAGGCCGCCGGTGCGATTTTCCTCGGACAGTGGACTCCGGAACCTGCCGGCGATTTCACCGCCGGTCCGAGTCACGTTCTGCCGACCGCGGGAACGGCAAAGTTCTTCCACGGACTTTCCACCGTTGATTTCATGCGTCGCAGCAGTGTGCTGGAATATACCAGGGAGGCTCTGATGAAAGAGGTCTCCGCGATTGAATGTTTTGCTTCGCTGGAAGGGCTCGCCGCCCACGGCAGAAGCGCTTCCATAAGAAGGGATTGGAAATGAATGTGCCCAGAGTGCGCGATTCCATTCGCGCGATGTCCGGTTACGTCCCCGGGGAACAGCCGAAGTGGACGAAAATCATCAAATTGAACACGAATGAAAATCCGTATCCGCCGAGTCCGAAACTGGCGGAGGCGCTTGCGTCATACGATCTGTCGCGCCTGCGTCTGTATCCCGATCCGGTGGCGCAGACGCTGCGGGAGGAGATCGCCGCGTTTCACGGGGTTTCCGCATCGCAGGTGCTTGCGGCAAACGGATCCGACGATGTGCTGACGATCGTCTCCCGCTGTTTCCTGGATGAGACGCATCCGATCGCGTTTCCGGTCCCGACCTATTCTCTGTATAAGACGCTGGCCGAGCTTCAGTGCGCACCGATGATAACGGTTCCGCTGGAGAAGGAAAACGACTTTGCGCTTCCGGCGGATTTCGGGGAACGGATCCGCGGAGCTTCGCTTCTGACTCTGGCTCGTCCGAATGCTCCGACCGGCAATGCGTATCCGCTGGAGCAGATCGAACGCATCTGTTCTGAATTCGACGGCGCTGTGCTGATCGATGAAGCCTATGCTGATTTTTCCGCGGACAACTGTGATTTTCTTGTCCGGAAATATCCGAATGTGATGTTCTCGCGTACTTTCTCGAAAAGCCGTGCGCTGGCGGGAATCCGTTTCGGCTACGTGGTTGCGCATCCCGATCTGATTACGGAGCTGATGAAGGCAAAGGATTCCTACAATGTGAACGCTCTGACTCAGCTGCTGGCGCTGACCTCTTTCCGCGATTTCGATTATCTTGCCGAGACGACGGCAAAAGTGAAAGAGACACGTGAGTTGTATTGGAAGAAGTTCAGAGAGCTCGGATTCCGCGTGATTCCTTCGCAGACGAATTTCCTTTTTGCATCGCCTCCCCGGAAGAATGGAAAAGAGTTTTTCGAGTTCCTGCGGACAAAGCAGATTCTGGTTCGTTATTTCCCCGGAGAAATGACCGGAGAGTTCGTCCGCATCACGATCGGAACCCCCGAAGAGATGGAGATCCTCTTCTCCTGTGCGCAAGAATTCTGCACCAGATAAAACAACGGTAACAAACCGTCCTGTTGTACGGATTTTGCGCAACCCGTGGAGAAGAAGTTTCTTGCTCGGGGGCGTGGTGCTGCTTGCAGGAATGTTGTTTGTGTTTGTTCCGGAATCCTGGTTGCGCAGAGGTTGGAATTGGAGCATCGGACGTTTTTTCCGGCATACGGTGGAATCTCGTCTGCGCCAGTTCGGCCCGGCTGCGTTGGCACGCCTGGAGCTCGGATTCATTCCTGAAAAACTGGACATCATCGCGTTAAAGGAAGAACGGATTCTGGAACTCTGGGGCAGCAGAGGATCCGGAAAACCGGAATTGCTTAAGTCATATCCTGTTCTTGCTGCCAGCGGGACTGCCGGACCGAAACTGAAAGAGGGGGACCGGCAAGTCCCGGAAGGTTTTTATTCGATAGAATCCCTGCATCCCAACAGTTCTTTTTATCTGGCTTTGAAGATTGCCTATCCCTCGGAAGAAGACAAGCGTATTGCAATCGCGGAAAAACGGAATCCGGATCAATTAGGTTCCGCGATCATGCTTCACGGAAAGGGGGGATCCACTGGTTGTATTGCCGTTTCCAATGAGGCCATAGAAGAGATTTTCGCCCTTGCCGCACGGACAGGAATTCAAAATATCCGGCTTTTTATTTGTCCATACGATTTCCGGCGTCAGTCCCCTCCGGAAAATAGAGTGCCTGCGTGGCTTTCGGAACGCTACCGGAGACTGGAACTGGAATTGAAACGGCATCCTCATCCATGACGATCAAAAAAAGCCCGGCAGGAACAGGAATGTTCATACCGGGCGGTTGTTTTGTGGTTCCGGAGGATCAGAAGGAGTCGTCTTGGAGGGATTCCGATTCGATGCCGTTGTCGGCAAACATCTTGCGGAGGTCTCCACGGTCGATCGCTTTGAAGAAGGCCTCTTCCGGCGTGATGATGTCGCGCAGGACAAGATCCAGCAGCGATCCGTTCAAACTGCGCATGCCGAGCTTATGACTGGTCTGAATGACGGATTCAATCATGTAGATCTTGTTTTCACGGATCAGGTTGCTGACCGCGTTTGTCACAAGCAGGATTTCCAGTGCGGCGATACGTCCGCGTCCTTTTCGTTTGCAGAGAGTCTGTGCGACAATTCCTTTCAGGGAGCCCGCGAGCATCGCGCGGATCTGTTCCTGACGGTTCGCCGGGAACTGCTGAATGATACGGTCCGCAGTACTGGCGGCGGTTGTCGTATGCAGCGTTCCGAACACAAGGTGACCGGTTTCCGCCGTTTCCAGCGCGATTTCGACGGTTTCCAGGTCTCGCATTTCTCCGACGAGCACGATATCCGGGTCTTCACGAAGTGCCGCTCGCAGTGCGGAAGAGAAGCTCCTGGTGTGACGGCCCACTTCGCGGTGATTGATCAGGCACTTCTTGTTGTGATGCACGAACTCAACCGGGTCTTCAATCGTGATGATATGGTCTGTTCGGATTCGGTTGATGTAGTCAACCATCGCCGCCAGAGTGGTCGATTTTCCGCTTCCGGTCGGTCCGGTGACGAGAACCAGTCCCTTGTTCAAGGTGCAGAGATCGGCGATGACCGGCGGCAGATTCAGCTGCTCGAATGTCAGAATGTTCGCGGGAATCACTCGGGCGACGATGCCTACTCCGTTCAGATCCCGGAATACGTTCACACGGAAACGGTCTCCGTTCGGCAGAGAATACGCAAGGTCGGTATCGTTGCATTCGGCGAACTGGTCGATGTTGCGCTGAGGCATAATTTCGTTTGCAAGCGCTTCGATGTAATCACTGGTCAAAGGCTCGGATTCCGTGAAGATGATTTCTCCGTCGATTCGGTATACGGCCGGAGCTCCGCTGGAAAGATGTACGTCGGAGGCCTTCTGTTCCAGCATGAAGTTCAAAAAAACGTCGATATTCGGCATAAGCAGCTCCTTACGATGAAAGTTCAGTACCCTTTATAATTACAGCAAAATGGGCTAAAAAGCAAGCGCGGAATCCTTTTATTTGGTCTTTTTCGAGAAGAATTTTTTTTGTTTTTTTCTTTTTACCCTATTGCTTTTTCTGGAAAATGTCGTATAATTATTGTTGATTGAACCGGTTCAACCGGATGGCTGGAGTATCGTTATGAGAGCAACATTAAATGATATTGCAAAACGGGTCGGGGTTTCTAAATCCCTGGTATCCATGTATTTGAATAATCATAAGCTCTCCAGCAAGATTGCGGCTGAAACGAAAAGCCGGATTGATGTTGCCGTCAAGGAACTGGATTATCGTCCATCATTTACGGCGCGTGCGCTTTCCAATGGAAAAACCAGAACGATCGGCATTGTCTGCGGCGGAATTAAAAATCCTTATTTTGCCAATCTGGTGGAGGATGCTCTTGACGAGGCGGCCAAGCATGGATATCAGCTGATTCTCGGATTGACCCGCTGGATTCCTGAAGAAGAGGAAAATACGGTAAAAAATCTCCTGAACCGTCAGATCGACGGTCTGATCTGCTGCATTCATCCGGAAGAAAATTCCAAGACGTATACAATGTTCCGCCAGAGCCGGATCCCGATCATCCGCCTGAGCCCTTCAAAGGATTTCCCAACCGTATGTGCCGATGGGAACGAGGCAATGGAAAAGGCTGTTGCTTTTCTGGCAGAACGGGGGCATTCTCGAATCTGCGGAGTGTTCTATGAGCATTCCGAATGGCCGGAACCGTTTGTGGAAGCCTGTAAAAAGGCCCATGTCGATTCGAGACTGCTTCCGCAGAATGATTCGGAAACGGATCAATATGTGAAATCGTTTATCCGTCAGAAGGAGACTGCATTGATTGTCAACGGCGCTCCGCCGCTGCTGGCTGCGTTGGAACGGCATCCCGATTACCGGCCGGATCTGATTGTCGGTTACGATGATTACACCATGTACTCTTCTCTGGACCGGATTTCCGGTGGAATTTATACGGATTCCTGTGAACAGATCCGAATAGCGGTGGATCTGCTGATCAACAGTCTGGAGCATCCCTCTCAGGCGATTCCGGGAAAGACTGGGGTTCATTCCCTCTTCCTTTCCCGGAAAGAGATCGAAGCAAGACAGAATCAGAGTTTCGGTGTTCTGACACCGTTTCCAATATACAGAAAGGAACAAGAGAAAAAATGAGAAGAAGAAATTTCACATTAATAGAGCTTCTGGTTGTTATTGCGATCATCGCAATTCTTGCCGGAGTTCTTCTGCCCGCCCTTAATAAGGCAAGAGAGAGCGGTATCCAGATGAAATGCAGCAACGCTTTGAAGCAGATGGGAACTGCAGGCCACAGTTATGCCTCTGATTACGATGACTGGTGGATGCCTTTTACGATGGCGCTTCCCGGGGATGAGACAAATATCAACCGCCGCTGGGCGAACAATCCGGATTTTGTCAGATATCTCGGTGTCAAAGCGAAAAGTCTGTCCTATGTCTGGGATGTTTCCTACTGGGATTCGGCTTTCCTCTGCAACAATACAAGGCCTTCCACATCAACGACGGATACCAAGTATAAAAATGTATGGTATGTCTATGGAATGGTCTGGAACGATGGAGATACGATTCATCCGGCGGGCAGTATGGAGACCGATGTCTGGAAACTTACGAAAATTAAAAGAGCTTCTCAGAAAATTGTCTTTACGGAAGTTTCCGCCGGTGCGAAAATTCAGTTCTACGGCAGCACGCCCGATCGCTGGTGGAAGGATGGAAATGGTACGAATGATGACGAATACCTGACCTATCGTCACGGCGGCGGCAATACGATCAATGTAACCTGGTTCGATGGCCATGTCAGCAATGTTCACCATTCCAGAATGAACTGGAAAAACGGTACTTTTTCCAATGGAATCTGGCATCAGTATTTCCCGTATGACAACATTCAATGGTAACAATTCTATCTGGGAAAAGTGATGAAACATCTTCTGCAACTCCTTTCGTTTTTTTCCGCCGCGCTTCTCTGTGCGGAGCCGCTTCTGTTTCAGGAATCCTTTTCCACTCCGGAGTCCGTCAGGAAATATTATCCATGGGTGGTGAAAACCGGATATATCCGTGAAAAGGATGGTTCCGGGGCATTGAAACTCTTTCTTGCTGAACACAAGCCGATCGGTACGATCAGTATTTCTCTGAAACCGCAGGAAATCGCCGGGAAACGGCTTCGCATTTCCGCGGAAGTGAAGGGGGAAAAGATTGCTCCGGCAAAAGAGCGCTTCAACGGAGGAAAGTTCATGATGCCTGTGGAGAGTGCATCCGGTACACTCTATCCGGGAGCTCAGCTTTCCAGCGGATCGTTCGGCTGGGAAAAGAAAGCGTTCGTCGCGGAGATCCCCTGGGATGTGAAGAAGGCTTCGATTGTGCTGGGATTTCAGGATTCTTTCGGGACTCTTCTTGTCCGCAACCTCAAGGTGGAGGATCTGGGTACTGCGCTGGATCTGCGCGGTTCCGCCAATATGGGATTTGCGGATCCGAAAGCCAATGACGGTCGCGGCGGCTGGTCCGATCAGGGGCCCGATAACGATGCCGCCAGTTTCCGGCCTCGTCCGGACGGACTCTATGCGGGATTCCCTTTCCGCGTGATGGAGCCCGGGAAAAACGGCGGAAAATCGGTGCTTTCCATGAAATCCTTCCATTTTCCCGGAGGTTCTGCGTTTGCAAAAACAGAGCTGAAACATCCGGAAAAGGCCTCCTGGCTGTATCTTCTGCACACGATGTGCCATAATGCCAAAGGAAATGTCGGATGGGTGGAAATCGTTGGAACCAGCGGAAAAATGCAGAAAATTCCTGTGGCGATCGGGAAAGACATTGCCGACTGGTGGAATCCGAAACGTCTGGAGAATGCGTACCCCGCTGTGCTTTGGAACAACTCGCAGGGGGGAACGGTTGGTGTATATGTTTCCAGATTTCCGCTCCTGCCGGAGGTTTCCCCGGTGAAATCGGTGACGTTCCGGAGTGCCGGTCAGGTTCCTGTCTGGATCATCCTCGGAGCGACTCTTTCCGGTGTGGACTACAAGTTCCCGGATCTGCGCAAGTTTGTTACGAAAGAAGATCGGAAATGGCGCCCCCTGCCGCCGGCGAAACCGGGTGTGATCGCGGGATCCGCACTCGACCGTTCTGCACTCACGAAGAAAACGGCTGTGACGGAGCGGGTGATGATCAATTCCGCCGGACAGCTTGCATTGGAGAAGTCGCCCGACGTGCCGGTCCGCTTCCTGACGGTCGCGGATTCGTATGAGACGTTCAATATGTTCCAGTCTAAAAAACATATCGAAGAGTATGCCCGCCAGCTCCGTCTTCAGGGATACAATATGGCGAGACTGCACTATCTGGACTCCATTCTGATGAGCGGATCGAAAAAGGCTCTGGAGTTCAATCAGAAGAATCTCGACAAATTCGATTACTATGTCTACTGCATGAAGAAAAACGGGATTTATCTGAATCTCGATGCCATGTGCAGTCTTTACGGTTACGATCTCGGCAATACCTGGTATCCGGATAAATCCGGACGCAATTTCGGGTATGACATCTATTTCAAGGAGAGTGTGAAGGAGAACTGGAGGAAGGGGGTCGGAAAGCTCCTGACGCATGTCAATCCTTATACGAAAACCCGTCTTGCGGAAGATCCTGTCCTTGCGATTGTGAACGGGAAAAACGAACAGGAATTCGCTCTGATGGCATGGCGCTATCCGGAGAATCCGCAGTACATGCTTCCCACCTGGAGGGAATTTCTGAAGCGCCGTTATCAAACGATTTCGGCATTCAACAGTGCCTGGGGGATGAAGGTGAAGGATTGGAAGGAGATTCCGGTCTTTACCCGTCAGGATGCGACGGCCCGCAACCGTCGCGGCGAGGATGTCGCCCGCTACAAGTCGGAACTGGAATCGGGAATGTATGACTGGTATGTCGCGGAACTCCGGAAAATGGGCTACAAAGGGATCGTCATCAATTATGATATGGGACAGAATCTCCGTTACATCGCCTTGCGGAAGCCGTTCCAGGCAATCGGCATGCACTCCTATCACGGTCATCCCTCGGTAGACGGGCAGTTCGAGCAGACAATAGATCAATCCAGTTCTCTTTCGAAGGCCAACGCCATGTTCCGCGGCATCAACAGTACCCGTCTTACCGGGAAACCACTGCTGGTTACGGAATACGGAATCGTCTTCTGGAACAAGTACCGCTATGAAGAGGCGTTTTCCGCCGGGGCCTATGCCGCGTTTCAGGAGCACTCCGCGCTGACGGTGCATTCGCAGACGGTTTCGATCCGTCCGGAAACGGCAATTCGTCCGTTCGGCTGCACCAGTGATCCGGTGATTCACGCATCGGAATTTCTGACGGCGTATCTCTTCCGTCGCGGCGATGTGTCTCCCGCCCGGGTGCATATCCGGCTCGACCTGAACACGGAGGCGATGTATCGCGACCGCACCTTCCTCGACGGCATTCATACGGGGCAGTCCCGCTTGTGTCTTCTGACTGGCGTTTCCACAGCGGTCGATCCGGATTTCCCGGTCCGGAAGAATGAACTTGCCCTTTCCACAGCGGGTGGATCAACCATCATGACACGTCCCGGTTACACCATGGTGGTTGACAAGCCGGGAACTCCGTTTGACATCAACACCATTATGAATGAATTCAAAAAACAGGGCCTCGTCCCCCGGACAAACCGGACCGATGCCGCAAAAGGTATTTTTGAAAATTCCAATAATGAGCTTTATCTGGATGCGGAGAAACGTTTTCTTTCGGTCAACACGCCGAATTTGCAGGGAATCTGCGCTGAAGCGGGAAGTGCTCCGGTTCAGCTGGCTGAGTTCGGGGTATCGGATCTGACCACGCGCGGAAACGTTGCGGTCGTCAGCATCGACGGCAAACCCCTTGCCGATTCCCGGCGGATTGTTCTGGTGTATGCGACCAACGCTTTGAATACCGGCATGGAATTCCTTTCCGATGATATGCGGATCCTGAGAAAACAGGGAAAAACACCGGTCCTCGTGGAAACCGGCGCGTTCCAGTTCACTCTTGTCAACCGCAACGCGGAAAAACTGAAACTGTACGCGCTTGCCACCGATGGCTCCCGTCGGTTTGAACTGCCGCTTGAAAAGAAGGGACCCTTGGTCCGCGGCAGAATCAATACCGCGGAGTACAAGGATGGCCCCTCCCTTTATTTCGAACTCGCTGTGGAGCCCTGATTCAGAGGGATCGCATGCGGTGTTCCCGGACGGGACCGGTGGTCCCGCCCGCGGAGAATTCCACTCCGAAGATCTCATTGATCGGTTTAGCGATTCTTCCTTCGACGAGGTCCGCGAGAAGTTCCGCGGCATAGGCCCCCAGGCGCCTGGGACGCTCGTCTACACTGGTGATTTTCACCAGCGACTGAATCTCCGGCAGACAGCTGAATCCTGTCAGGGAAAGATCCTCCGGTATGCGGAGTCCTGATTCCCGCAGCGCAAGAAGGATGCTCATTGCGATATGGTCGCCGTCGCAGGCGATCGCTGTCATTTCCGGGAAGCGGCGGAGGAGCCTCTCCGTGAATTCCCTGGCGCTGACACTTTCATTGGAGAAAAGTTCCACGGAAAGCGCTTCGATTCCCGCCTTCTTCAGAACCTCCATGAATCCCCGGCAGCGTTCCAGCAGGGGCTGTTCCACATTGTTTTGCGCCACATAGACGATCCGGCGATGTCCAAGCCGGATCAGATGTTCCGCCAGCATTCTTCCTCCTGTCCGGTTGTCGTGCCGGATCAGATTGCACCCGCGGATATCCGCCGGCAGATTGTTCACCCACAGAACCGGAAACGGTACTTCGGATGGAAAATTCTGAAAGTGCGTGACAATCACTCCGGAAGGATCCTCCGCTTTCAGGCGGTTCAGCGCCAGACTGAAATCCGTCACATCGGGCGAGCTGTAAAAATACAGATTGTAGCCCCGGCGGAACGCTCCTTCCTGAAATCCATGCAGAAGATTCGAATAATAACTGACGTTGCCGCTCATGAATACGGCAAATTTTCCTTTCAGCAGCGCGGGATTTCCGCAGACAATGCTGCCGCCTCCGCCGCGCCGCCGTTCCACCAGTTTCCGGACAACCAGCTCTGAAACTGCTTTGTTTGCGGTTTTCTTGTTGACGGAGAATCGTTCCGCCAGCTCGTATTCCGACGGGATTTTCTCTCCGGGACGGAACCGTCCTTCCGCAATTTCTCTTGTGAGCCAATGCGCAATGGCTTCTGTTTTGTTTTTTCCAGTTTCCAATGGATCACCTCTCTCTCCTTTTCGGCTTTCCGAGGGTACTATAACTGGAGATGTTGACCCATTCAAGTTATTTTGAGAAAAAAAAGTTAAGCATATTGACAGAAAACAATATTTCGAGTATAATGTAAAAGTGTGTTTCCAAAGAAAATAAAAACTTGACCCACTCAACATTGGGGTTGTATTGGAGGAAAAATGGACGTTCTGTTCAAAAAAGCAATACCGCTTCTGTCTTTGATTCTGCTGGTGTGTTCGGCAGGAGTGCAGGGGGCTTCCCCGATCCGTCTGGATGTGAACATTCATACGATGGGCGGCAATGTCCGCGGCTTTGGCGTGCTGGCGGAATATTCTGCGGCATCTCCCGGAAAGGTTGTTTTGACCAGAACGACAAAGCCCGGCGCGTTTGAATTCAAACCGGATTATGGCGGATTTGCTTCGATCTGTTCGTTTAAGATTTACGATCCGCAGGGAAAGGTAGTTCAGTTTTTTGATCTTGGAGCGCAGAAGACGGAGCAGGCACGGTATGAATTTTCGCTTCCTGCGGGGAACCCGGGAGTCTGGCGCTTTTCCGTGGCAAATGGTCTGGGAACGGATTCCTATCAGATCGAATTCCCGGAGACTCCTGTGTGGGGCGTGCGCGGCGAGATGGCGCTTGGAATTCGAAACGCTTTCCCGAAGGAGATGTTTCTTTATGTGCCGGAACAGGCGGAACTTCTGATCGCTATGGCATGGGGGGCAAAGGAGGCGAATATCGAACTCTTTGACGGAACAAAACTGCTCGGTACGCCGAAGCCGGCCGGAAATCGAAAGCTCATCACTCTCGACCGGATTCCGAAAGGGAAAGCCGTCAAGGTTGTTCTCAATAATATGAAAGGCGCCGCGCTGGCGTTCGACGGGGTTCCCGGACTCCTCTGTCCGACTCCCGAAGCGGCTCTCAAGCTCAAGGGCGGACAGGTCAAAGCCTCCGGATTCCTTCTGAACGGACCGATTCAGGCGAACGTGCGGAACGTGATGGCCGAGTTCAAGCCGGATGATTTCCAATTCACTTTGAAGTATCCGCCTTATGAACCGCAGAAAATCAGAAATCCGCAGCTGGAGTGCCTGCTGTTTGGAAGATACGGTCCGCTGGGAACGCTTGTCTCCGCGTCGGAAAAACAGATTCTGGATTCCTCCAGTCCGTTTTTCGGTGCCAACACGAAGCTGGACAACAAGAATCTGAAAGACTGGCGCAAAGGCATTTACGGTGGAGTTATTTCTCCATTTTCCGCGGAAAGTCTTGCCGCAGCCGCGGAGACGCCGCTTTCGCTGAATCCTCTGTATCGGAACCGGGCGATTATCAACCGGTCGCTGATTGCTGCGTTTTATCATCTGGTTCAGCTCCAGGGAGACGGCATTCTGCGGGAAGGGGATCTGCGCCGGAACGACTATCCCATGACCCATTCCTTCTTTGTTTATGACAATCTGGCAAAGACGCTGGATCTTCTGAAAAACGATCTGACCCCGGCTCAGCGGGAGGCGTATCGCGACGCCCTGATCGAGCTCGGCGACAAGATCGCCGCCTATCAAGCGTATGAATCCAATCAGTGGGGCCATGTTATTTCGGGGCACCTGAACACCTACAAAGCGACCGGCGAGGCTCGTTTCAAACGCTATTTTGAGATTCTGATGGGCGCATACGTCAACTGCACATTCGGCAAAGATTCGAAGCACGGACTTCATCCGACCGGATTTTTCCTGGAAGAGTACGGTCCCGACGGCAACTACGATCATTTGAATATGTATGCCCTTGCAAGCGCCTACTACCGCTATCGCGCTCTGCCGGATGCGGACCCGGAACTGGTGCGTCAGATGCGCGACGGCATTCAGCGGAATCTGTATTACAAGAGTTTTCACTGGCTACCCTCGGCGGGGAACAATCCGGATTTCATTTTCACGCCCAATGCGATGAACTGCCGGACCAATTCGCTTGTTTCCATTCCGAGTTATCCGGGCGATTATATGGCGGGACGTGAATTCGATCTCGGCTATACCCGGTTCATGATGAATCGTCCGGTGCGTCCGGATGTTGCATATCCTGCCTCGGTGTTTCCGCATCTGGCGAACACGGATGAGTGGGCTTTGACTCTGATCCGCGAAGATCTGAGGAAGGGGCCCCGTGCATCTCAGGCGGATGACTACTTCGGTGGATGGACTCCCGAACTTTATGATGTCTACAAACTTCCGCTCAAAGCGAAAGTCGTTGAGCTTCCGTATCAGAAGAAGAGCGGCATGTGGGATCTTCCCGGACAGATCGCCTGGAAACGCGGTGAACTTTACGGGATCATCTTCTACGCCGTGGATGGTGCCAATCGGAAATGGGAACCGCGCGGGATCATGAGCGGCGGCCCTCTCGGACTCTGGAGCCGGGAGCTCGGCTATGCGCTGGCTTCCATGCGCAATTCCCGCATCAATGCGGTGCTGGACAACCGGGATATCACCTGGAGCGGAGTGTATGGAACTCTTCCGAACGGAAAAATCGTGTACAGCGGCAAGGAACACAGTGATTTCAAGTGGATCCGTCGCGGTTCGGAATTTGAGATTACGGCATCTCTCCGTCCGGTAAAGGGAACACTCGCATGGACCTATACGATCCGCGAAAACGGCGTGAAGATCCGGGTGAAACTGAATGCACCGGAACTCAGGGATGCGATTTTGAGTCTTCCTTTCCGCATGGAGAAGGAGGTTTCCATGAACATCGAGCGGCCGGGTGAGTTCGTCTACCGGCGCGGAAAGAGTTCGATGACCGTGACATGGCCGGCGGACCGCAAGGCGTTCCTGAGCGGAAAACTGGAGACATCCCATAAAGAGATTCCCGTCAACGCCCTCCGCATTCCGTTCCCGGAAAACGGCGTAATGGATTTGACGATCACAGTAAAATAAAAGAATCAATCGGGAGGATTGAAATGAAGAGAAAATATGGTTTCACACTCATAGAGCTCCTCGTGGTAATTGCCATCATCGCCATCCTGGCGGCCCTGCTGCTGCCGGCTTTGCAGTCGGCGCGACAGTCGGGACAGAAGGCCTCCTGCAGTTCGAACGTGAAGCAGATCATCGCCGGATTTCTTCAATATGGACTGGATCATGACGATTTCATTCTTCCCATGACCACCGATAAAAGCACTCCCGGAAAATTCGACAATCGCGGGTTTGAAAGCCATTATTCGACCAATCAGCCCGGCTGGGCGTGGTATATTACTTCTTATGTGGGGATCAACGCTCCGCTGAAGACGGACAACCCTCTCTACACTCCGATGCCGAAGGAGAAGAGAAACGGTCTTTTCTGCTGTCCCGGAGACAGCAAGCGGATCGTCGATAATTTTGCCGCCATCCATTACGGACTGCTCCAGTATGACATCGGCGGTCGTTATGACGCCTACGGCGCCACCGGTGTTGTCCAGCGCTTCAACAAATTGAAAAACGCCTCCCGCAAGGTCGTTCATGCCGAGGGCTATTATAAAGCGGGGACCTCCTATCCCTATGCGGTGTATAATGATCTGACGACCAATGCCGCCATCGAACTGACCGGGCGCCATGGCATGCGCGCGAATTTCAGCTATGCGGATGGCCATGTCGAAAACCGTTCCAAAGCCAGCTTTCCCCCTGCCGGCGGATATGCGTGGGCAAAAAACATCGAACTGGGATTCGACTGCATTCTCTATCAGTGATGCGGAACGGCGCCGCTGTTGAAGTCGTCTTCTTCTCGAAGATGCGATGAATCAAATCCGCGAGTCAAAGAATCCGGCTTACTGGACTGTTTCCTGGAAGATGGTTCGTCGTGCGGCTTCTTTTGTCGCATCGTCCGGGAAGATTGCGTAGAGAGTCGGACCGCTTCCTGTGATCTGTACTGCGAGGGCTCCCGCCGCCAGAAGCTGTTCCTTTCGGATGTGCAGGAGCGGAAATTTGTCCCAGAGAGCAGGCGCCAGATCATTGCGCAGAAGCGTTGCGGTTTTTTCAAAATCTCCGGATTTCAGGGCGCGGAGAAGATCATCGAGAGTCCGTTGGTCGCCGGTCTCCTTGATGTGCCTGTAACCCCATGGCGTTGAGACAGGAAAATGCATGGGACAGATCAGAACCGGCGGGATGCACAGGTTTTCGACCGGTTCCAGGCGGTCGCCGATTCCGCGTCCGATCGAGGGAACCGGATTGAGAAACAGCGGAACATCCGCACCGCAGGAGAGAGCCGCCGCATGACCGCCATCCGGCAGCGCTCCATACCGTTTCTGCAGTGCGAGGATGACCGCTGCCGCATCGGAGCTTCCTCCGCCCATGCCTGCGGCGACCGGAATCCGTTTCCGGATGAAGATCCGGACCGAAGGGGCAATTCCCAGGGCGGAACAGACGGCCCGTGCGGCGCGTCCGCAGAGATTGTCGCCATCCTTCGGGAGCGGTGCATCGGAGGAGACCCGGATTTCTCCCTTTCCGTCATCGGTGAATTCGATATCGAGTTCATCGCAGGGATCGGCGAGGGGGACGAAGAGGGTCTCGATCTCGTGATATCCGTTCGGCAGAGTTCCGCAGATTCGCAGAAACAGATTGATTTTGGATGGCGCTGTGCACTGCATAGGATCAGAATCGTTCAGAATTTTTTAAGGTTGTAGAGTCCGTACTTTGTATTGTAGGAAGAGATTTCGTCTGTAATGCGGACCGCCAGGGCAAGGGCGTTGAGTCCGTCCCGTCCGGAGACGCGCGGCTTGACCGGATGCCCGCCGTTTTTCCGCGTTTCCGCGACACAGGCGATGAAGTTTTCCAGTTCTCCTGCAAGCGCATTGGTTTCGCAAAGATCGATGTGTTTTTTCGAAACCCCGATGAGTCCGCGCCGGTAAATCTTGCCGCAGTGGTTTGCGTAGTCCATGGAGATGTAGGAATCGGTCTGGAAGACGCGGAATTTGCGCATCGGTTCCGGACTCATGCGGCTGGCGGTCACATTGGCGACAGCTCCGTTTGTGAATTTGATGCGGACATTTGCAATATCTTCCGTCTTGCTGAGGACGGGGATGCCGACCGCATCGATCCGTTCCACCGGAGCCCCCACCATCGTCAGCACCAGATCCAGATCGTGGATCATGAGATCCAGCACGACGCTGACCTCCGTTCCGCGTCTGTGCTGCCCCGGGCGCGGCGGCGGATACTTGGCAAGACGGTGCGCCTCAATGAAAAGCGTTTTCGAATGATGTTTTTCAAGATAATCCATCGCCGGATTGAACCGTTCGACATGACCGACCGCGAAGACCAGATTCTTCTCCTCGGCGGTTTTTACCATCTCTTCCGCCTCCGCAACCGTGACGGCGATGGGTTTTTCCATCAGGATATGCTTGTTCATTCCCATCAGCTCCATTGCCGCGGCATGATGTCCCGTGGCGGGAACGGCAACGCTGAGAGCATCGCACTGCTCGGCGAGTTCCCGGATCGTGGCAAACGGTTTTGTGTGGAATTCCGCTGCGACTGCCTCGGCGCATTTCGGATTGAGATCGTAAACTCCGACCAGATCGGCATTTTTCGATTCGCTGTAAATTTTTGTATGGTATCTGCCGAGAACGCCGACTCCGACGACTCCGACCTTGATTTTATTTTCGGGCGCTGTTCCGAACATGATGCGATATCCTCAATAGAAGCTGTTATAAGAAAAGGGACCAAACGAGATTGTCTCGTCCGGTCCCGGAAGTGACTGACTCAGATTTTATCAGTTCATCGTGGCGGAGGAGGGATAGACAAAGTTGTAATAGTTCTTATCCGGCGTAATGATCCATTCCGGTCTCATGATCGGTCCGTATCCCCATCCGGCTTCGTTCGGATCCTGGCGGCAGCCCGGGAGCGGTACGAGGAATGTGGCGATGTCAACCACACCGACGATTTCGCGTTCCACGACAAAGCAGAGTCCGTAGAAGACCCCATAGGTGCATGCAGCAAAGCCGCCTTCTTCGAAATTGACCTCATACATCTTCAGCGGCAGTTCCAGCGCACCGAACGCGACATTGGTTACACCGCGTCCGAGTTTGCGGGTAATACCCTGAAGGGCTGTGCTGAAGGCGCTTTCATCCTCAGCCGCTGCGAGATTGGTTGTGGTTCCGACGACACAGAGGGTGACGGCTGCCAGCAGAATGGTCTTCCAGAATTTCATTTTGTCTCCTGTTTTGTTAATTATTTTTAAAAATTTTTCATTTCTGTCATGAAAGACAGTGGTATTCCGAAGAATATGAGCTAATATATTCCCGCTTTCGTTGCGTTCAAGCGAAAGTTGCATACTTTTTTAGCAACTGAACGATAAAAAACGGATTTTTTTTTATGAAAACAGGAAAAAAGGCGGTCGAGACGCCGAAAAATCTCAAACATGAAGGTCTGACGCTCCTGAACAGGAACCATAAAGAGTACCCCGTTTCTCCGGAAAATGCAAAACTGGAATTTTTTGAAAATGCTTATCCGAACCGCGATTATGTGATCGAATTTGACTGCCCGGAATTCACCAGTCTGTGCCCCGTGACCGGACAGCCCGATTTCGGGCATATCAAGATCCGTTATGTTGCCGACCGGCGTTGCATTGAAAGCAAATCTCTCAAACTTTACTTGTTTTCTTTCCGGAATGCCAATACATTTCATGAGGAGGCTGTCAACCGGATCCTGACGGATCTTGTGAAGGTGCTCTCTCCGCGCTGGATGCGGGTGGAGGGCGTTTTCCGGCCCCGGGGCGGAATCGCGATTTCCGTGGTCGCCGAGGATGGATCCCGTCCGGAGCTGGCTGCCAGAACGGCATCGGTGATTCAACATTAACAGAAAGGGTTGCAATATGAATATGGATTTCATTGAAAATGGTGGAATCACTTCTCCGAAAGGGTTCCAGGCTGCCGGAGTCTGTGCCGGTCTCAAACGGAACGGCGCGCTCGACATGGCGATGATCTATTCGGAAAAACCTTGCTCGTTTTCCGGAACGTTTACGACGAATCTGTTTCCAGCCGCCCCGGTTCAGCTCTGCAAGGAACGGGTCCTGAAAGAGAATAAAATTCAGGCGGTGATCGTCAACAGCGGCGTTGCCAATGCCTGCACCGGGCTGGAAGGGTATCGGAATGCGGAAGCCATGGCCCGTCTTACGGCCGCCGAACTGAATCTTGCTCCCGGCATGGTGATGGTCTCTTCCACCGGGCGGATTGGAAACCAGCTTCCCATGGATAAAATTGAAGCAGGAATCAAAGCAGCGGCAAAGGCTCTCCGTCCGGATGGCGGCGCGGAGGCGGCAAAAGCCATCATGACCACCGATACCAAACCCAAGGAGATTGCGCTGACTTTTTCCGTCGGAGACAAGGTTGTCACGGTCGGCGGCATCTGCAAGGGCGCCGGCATGATCGCTCCGAAAATGGCGGTTCCCCATGCCACGATGCTCTGCTACATTACAACGGACTGCATGATTTCCAACAAACAGCTTTCCTCCATGCTCGGAGAGGTTGTGGACGACTCCTTCAACAAGGTCACGGTGGATGGCGACATGAGCACGAACGACACGGTGATCGTTATGGCCAACGGAGCTTCCGGCGCGGAGATCCGGGAAGGTTCGCTCGATGAACAGCATTTCAAGACGGCTCTGACGATGGTGGCTCAGCATCTTGCCCGCAGTATCGCGATGGACGGAGAAGGGGCTACAAAATTTGTCAGTGTCGAGGTTTCCGGTGCGGCGAACGATTCGGAGGCGGAACTCTGTGCGAGAACCGTTGCCAATTCCCTGCTCTGCAAAACCGCGTGGTTCGGCTGCGATCCGAACTGGGGACGGGTCCTTGCGGCGGCCGGCAGATCCGGAGCGAATTTTTCCGCGGAGAATGTTTCGCTTGATTATGACGAGATGCCCGTTGTCCGCAACGGCATGGATGCGGGAGTGCCCGAATCGGAACTCGCCAGAGTCCTGAAGCGCGGGGAATTCACGATCAAGCTGAATCTGGGGGAAGGCCATGGAACGTTCACGGTCTGGACCTCCGATGTGTCCTATGACTATGTAAAGATCAACGCGGATTACCACACCTGATCCGGCGGGTAATCCGGATTTGAAAAACCGGGAGATAGAAAATCATGATGCAAGCAATGGAAAAGGCGGAAGTCCTGATCGAGGCACTTCCCTACATTCAGAAATTCAGCGATGCAATCGTTGTCATCAAATTCGGCGGCAGTGCGATGGAGGATCCTGAGCTGACCCGCAAGACCATGCGCGACATTGTCCTGCTGGATGCCATCGGCATGAAGCCGGTTGTGGTCCATGGCGGCGGCAAGGCCATCACGGCCCGTCTGAAAGAGCTGAACATTGAGACGAAATTCATCAACGGACTCCGTTACACCTGCGATCGGACGATCGCCGTGGTGGACGATGTCCTTCACAATGTCACGAACAAGGCTCTGGTGGACGGCATTCGTGCATCCGGAGCAAAAGGTGCGCAGATTTCGGGAAAGAAGATCCTGCGCGCAAAACGGCTGACCACAACGGATAAGGAGACCGGAAAGGAACTGGATATCGGATTCGTCGGTCAGGTGGTCGCGGTCGATACGGCCCCGATCATGGACTGCATTAAATACGGATTCATTCCGGTGATTGCTCCTCTTGCCACCGATTTCTATGGTCAGGCGTACAACATCAACGCGGATATGGCGGCATGCGATATTGCCAAGAGCCTGAAGGCCCGCAAACTGATCTTCCTGAGCGATGTTCCCGGCATTCTGCGCGATCCGAAGGATGAATCCACATTGATCTCCTCCATCAAGACCTCTCAGGTGGATGGATTGATTCAGGAGGGAGTGCTTTCCGGCGGAATGCTTCCGAAGATCCGCAGTTCCGTGGAAGCCCTGGAGGCCGGAACCAGCGAGGTTCACATGATCGACGGGCGCGTTCCTCATTCTCTTCTGCTGGAAATCTTTACAGACAAGGGAGTCGGCACCGAGATTGTGAACGGATAAGTTTCACGGAAGTCGCAGCTTCCTTGTTTTTCCTCTGGCGGATCGGGTCCGAAAGGCTCCGATCCGCCTTGGATTTTTAAGGGAGGATAAAAAAAATGAAAAAAAAATTGCAAAATGAATTTTCCCGTGCTATATTACACGTTCTGATGCAACTTGTTCGAAAATGACAAATATGAAGGGATAGAAAAAATGGCAGGAAAAGTTGTCAGAAAATCAGCCGTAAAGACATTCGCACAGAGCGAGAAGGCGCGTCTCAGACACAAAGCGACCAGAAATATGCTGTGGACTCTCGAAAAGAAACTCAGAGCCGCAGTGGAAGCCGGTGACAAGTCTGCAGCGTCCGATCTGCTGAAGGGCCAGTATGCCGCACTCGACAAGGCGGTCAAATCCGGTGCGATGCACAAGAACAAAGCCAACCGTAAGAAATCCCGTCTCGGACAGCTCGTTGCGAAGACGGCTCCTGTCGAGATCAAGCCCGCGTAAGAAGCGGTTCTGGACGACGGATCGGTCCGGCACTCCGGGGAATTTTCTCCGGAAAATGATTTTTCCCTGTTGAAAACAGGAAAAATTGTGATACAATATTTTTGTCCGGCGCGGACGCCCCTGCGTTTGCGCCATGGCGGGATTTCCCGCCTTATTTTTTGATACGGTTATCAGAAAATGACGCAGTTATGAATGCAGGGTGGAGGAAACGACAATGAATCACGAACTTCTGGCCATTTTGGACTATATGGAACAAGATCGGGGAGTGAGCAAGGATCAGCTGATCGACGCAGTGGAAAAAGCACTGCTGACGGCATCCCGCAAAAGCATACACCCGGCCAGTGATCTTGAAGTGAAAATCGACAGAACCACCGGTGATATCCGTGCATGGGCAAATCTTGAGGTGGTCGAGGCAAATCCGAACAACGATCAGATTCTGCTTTCGGCTGCGCGCGTCCGTTATCCGGAGGTGCAGCCCGGCGAAACCGTCAAATGGGAGGTGACTCCGAAGGATTTCGGCCGCATCGCCGCACAGACCGCGAAACAGGCGATTCTTCAGCAGATCCGCAAGGCCGAAAAAGCGATCGTCAAGGATGAATTCGAGGACAAGGTCGGTCAGATTGTCAACGGCGTGGTCCGCCGGTACGACGCGGGATCCATTATTGTGGATCTGCAGAAGGCCGAGGGAATCCTTTCCCCCAGGGACAAGGTGCCGACCGAACAGTACATGCCCGGTGACAGAATCAATGCGGTGCTGCTGAAAGTGGATATCAATGTGGCGGGACCGAGTCTGATTCTTTCCCGGACGTCTCCGCTGTTCATCCGCCGTCTGCTGGAGCGCGAGGTTTCGGAGATTCACGACGGCGTGGTGGAGATCGTGGCGATTGCCCGCGATCCGGGTGTGAGAACCAAAATCGCCGTGCGCAGCGGCGATCCCCGCATCGATCCTGTGGGTGCATGTGTCGGAATGCGCGGAATGCGCGTGAAGAACATCACCAATGAGCTGGGCGGGGAACGGGTCGATGTCATCAACTATTCCGACAATATCATGGAATATGCGGCAAACGCGCTTCATCCGGCAAAGGCGGAAAAAATCGAAGTGGACAGGAATGCGAAGGTTGTGACGTTCTATGTTTCTCCGGAGAATTCCCGTCTTGCTTTCGGCAAAAAGGCGCAGAATGTCAAACTTGCGCAGAAACTTCTCGGCTGGAAGATCGATATCAAGGCTGTCGAGGAGGCGCCCGAAGAGGAAAAGACCGAATCGTTTGATGAGAAGAAGGCTCATATTACGGAACACCTTTCCGGACTTCTTGGAATTTCTCTTGAGGATGCGGCGGTTCTTGTCAACAACGGTTTCCTTACCATTGACGGGCTGAAGGCCGTTCAGGTTTCCGATCTGGAAGCGATTGAAGGACTCTCTCCGGAAACCGTGAGCGTGATCGTGGATAAAATTGCAAAACAAAACAGCGCGGAGTCTTCCCAGGAAGACTGACAGCGGGACCGGAGGATGAAGAACTATGTCACCAGCTAAGAATTTGAAAGTCAAGGATATTGCCGGTAAATACGGAATGTCGCCCAAGGATGTGATCCGGGAACTGAATGAACAGGGTTTTGATGACGTCAAAAGCGCTTCCTCCTCCATCCCCGCCGATGCGGTTGATATTGTTGAACTTTATTTTGAGGATTTCGTTGCCAAGCGCAAAGCGAAAGGCAAGGGGAAAGGACGGGATCAGGGAGGTAATTCCTCCGCCGCGCCTTCCCTGAAATCCGCAACGGTGACGCCGCCGATCGTCGTAAAGGCGCTCGCGGAGGCTCTTGGGAAAAAACCGAACGAAGTCGTCAGCGGACTCATGCAGATGAATGTCCTGGCGAGCATCAATCAGACCGTGACGCCCGAAGTCGCAATCGAATACGCAAAAAAATGCGGCATCGAACTGACGGTCGGCTCCCGGGAACAGGAGAAAAAACACGAAACGGCGGAAGATACCGATCATCCCGAAGATTTCGAATATCAGGATGATCCGAAGGATGTCGTGCCCAGATGCCCGATCGTGACCTTTATGGGACACGTCGACCACGGCAAGACCTCTCTGCAGGACCGCATCCGCAAGACGAATATCGCAGGCGGGGAAGCCGGCGGAATTACGCAGCATATCGGAGCTTCCGTTGTCAATGTGAACGGCAAGACGATTACGTTCGTGGATACGCCGGGACATGAGGCGTTTACCGCAATGCGTGCCCGCGGAGCGAATGTGACCGATATCGTGGTGCTTGTCGCCGCCGCGGATGACGGATTCATGCCGCAGACGATTGAGGCGCTGAATCATGCAAAGGCCGCCGGAGTCCCGATTATCGTGGCCATCAACAAAATGGACCTGCCGGATGCGAATCCGGACAAGGTTCTTCTGAATATGCAGCAGAACGGACTGACTTCCGAGGAATGGGGCGGCGAAACCGCCGCGATCCGCGTTTCCGCCAAAACTGGACAGGGCATTCAGGATCTTCTGGAGCGTATCCTGCTGGAAGCGGAAATGCTGGAGCTCAAAGCCAATCCGAAGCGTCCGGGTGCCGCCTACGTGCTGGAATCCCAGCTGGAACAGGGATTCGGGCCGACAGCAAGTATCATTGTTAAAAACGGAACCATTAAAATTGGAGATCCGGTCCTCTGTGGCGAATACTGGGGCAAGGTCAAGAATCTGACCGACAGCCGCGGACAGCGTGTAAAATCCGCCGGTCCTGGAACTCCGGTCAAGATTGCCGGACTCAGCGGAGTTCCCGAGGCGGGAACAAAATTGATCGTCTGTTCCAGCGAACACCGGGCGAGAGAGCTGGCGGAGGAACGGGCCGAGGCAAATCGCGAGAAGAATCTGCTGAGCAATGCATCCGCTGGAACCAGTCTTGAGGATCTGTTCAGCAAGATGGAGAGCGACAAGAAGAATTCGCTCTGTGTCGTGCTGAAAGCGGATGTCAACGGCTCCTGCGAGGCAATCGCCGAGGCGTTCAAGAAGCTGCCTTCGGATAAGATCAGCATCAATGTGATTCATGCCGGAGTGGGCGCGATTACGGAAAATGATGTGCTGCTTGCGGCGTCGTCGCAGGGAATTGTGGTCGGATTCCATGTCCGGGTCAATCCGGGGGTGAATGCTCTGGCGAAGAAGGAAAAAGTGGAGATCCGTCTTTACAGCATCATCTACGAACTCATTGAGGATATCACGGATGCGCTCGCCGGACGGCTGGAGCCTGAAAAACGAGACAGAGAACTTGGCGTTGCAAAGATTCTTCAGATCTTTGAACTTTCCAAGGGACCGCGTGTCTGCGGCTGTGTCGTGGAGAAAGGCGTGGTGAAGGTCGGAGCCAAGGCTCGCGTATTCCGCAGAAACGAACTGATCTTCAATGGGGAGGTTCGATCGCTCCGCCGCTTCCAGGATGATGTCCGCGAGGTCAAACAGGGACTGGAATGCGGTATCAAACTGGACAACTTTACGGATTTTGACGTCGGCGACATCATTCAGGTTTACGACATCGAACTCCGGAAGGCCACTCTGTAATCCGGACTTTTCCGCAGGGATGGAACTCTCTGCGGAATATTTGTTTTTCCACATCCACATTATCGTTCAGAAGGGAGAGTCAATATGGCATTTGCGCCTGACAGAATAGCCCGCGTCAACGAGATCCTCAAGCGCGAGATCGCAGAGGTCCTCGAAAAAGAGAATATTACGATTCCGAATGTGCTGATTTCGATTACCAAAGTGCAGTGTTCCTCCTGTTTGAAGAATGCCACCGTTTACGTCAGTGTCTACGGCGGCGGGAAAGAGGCGGAGGAGAAGGCAATCTTTCTTCTGGAAGAAAAACGGGCACTGATCCAGAAACGTGTCGCAAAAACGGTCATTCTGAAATATACTCCGGTTCTCCGTTTCACCATTGACCGGAATCTGGAGGAGGGGGATCGCGTGCTGGGGATCCTTCGTGAGCTGGAAGAGAATGAGGAGAAAAACTGATGTCTTCCGATTTCCTTTCGGTCCTGCGTTCTGTCGGATCCGGATCCATTCTGCTTGCGACGCATGAGCGTCCGGATGGCGATGCGATCGCTTCTCTCAGCGCCGCCGTTTCGATCCTGAGAGAGAACGGCTTTCAGGCAACCGCGATTCTGCCGGATCCGGCGCCCGACGGGTATGCGGAGTTCCTGCCCGAACATGTTGTTGCTTCCGCGGAAGGAATGGAGGCTCCTCTGTTCATCGCGCTCGACTGTTCCACGCGGAAACGGATTGCCGCGGGAGGGTATCCTGTCGAGGACTGCGGAGATTTCATCAACATTGACCATCATCCGGATAGCGAGAGGTTCGGGACACTTCCGATTCTGAATCCCGATGCGTGTTCGGCATCGCAAATCGTCTATACTCTGTTCCGTGACAACGGCTTTCATATTTCTCCGGAAAATGCGACCCGTCTCCTGCTCGGCGTGATCACCGACAGCGGATGCTTCCGTTTCGACAACACTTCCGCGGAAGCGCTCCGCACCGCAGCCGAGCTGATGGAACTGGGAGCGGATCACCATCGTATCATTGTGGCGTCGTACTGTTCCAAACCGGAGAACATGGTTCGTCTGGAGGCGGAGCTTGTGACGCATCATCTGAAGACCGCATTCAACGGGCGTCTTGCATGGATGCTGCTGGATCGTGATCTCCTGAAGCGTTTCGGCGTGGAGATCCGCAATACAGAGTCACTGATCGAGATTCCGCGCAATATTGCCGGAGTTGAATTTGCCGCAACGCTCCGTCCGGAGAACGGCGGTTTCAAACTTTCCCTGCGCTCGAAGAACCCGCCGTATTCCGCGGGCAGAATCGCGCGCGCCCTGAACGGGGGCGGACATGAAATGGCCGCCGGTGGATTTATTCCGGCTTCTTCCCCGAAGGAAGCCGAGGAAATTTTACTGAAGCATGTGGAAACGGAACTGAAACGAAATGAGAAACAATCCAAATAAGCATCGTCTTCCGCCGTTTGAAAAAAGCGGCATCCTTCTGGTCAACAAGCCGGCAACGTGGACAAGTCATGACGTGGTCGGTTTTATCCGCTCCCGGTTCAATGTGCCGAAAGTGGGGCACTGCGGAACCCTGGATCCCGCGGCGACCGGGCTGCTGGTGGTCGTCCTCGGCAAATTTACAAAGCTCAGCCAGAAGTTCAGCGGGGAGGACAAGACTTATGAAGGACGGATTCTCCTCGGTACCGTGACCGATTCGCAGGATATGGATGGAGAGGTCATTCGTACCGCCGATTATTCCGGAATCACTCCGGAGACTCTCCGGGACGCTTTCGCCAATTTTACCGGAGAGATCCTCCAGGTCCCGCCGATGGTTTCCGCTAAAAAACATGACGGCGATCGGCTGTATGATCTCGCCAGAAAGGGAATCGAAGTGGAACGGGAGGCAAAACCTGTCAACATCTTTTCCCTTCAGATCACAAATATTGAACTGCCTTATGCTGATTTCGTGGTGCACTGTTCGAAAGGAACCTATGTCCGCACGCTCTGCGCCGATATCGGAGAGTACCTCGGCTGCGGCGCCTGTCTTTACAGCCTGAACCGCATCCGCAGCGGGGAGTTCAGCCTCGACGACGCATACGATATCGAAACCATGAAAACCTGGGAACAGCCCGATCTTGACAATGCTGTGACCGATTTCCTGCATAAAAAACTGGCAAGAATGACAACGTTTTCTTCCTTCTGAAAGGAGGCCGCCGCACTATGCTGAGCTATGACAAACTCGAAGCAGGAGTATTGAAGTTCCTGGACGATTCCAAACTGGAATGTTTCGATGCGGAGGAGCTGGCGGCTGAGCTGGATCCGAACGCGGAAGGGGAGGAGAAGGAGACGGTGCTCCGCCGTGTCTGCGGAATTCTCGATTCCTGCGAACTCGTCGCAAGAAAACATTCCTCGGATCTTTATTATATTCTGGACAATTTCTTCCGCGGAACGGAATTCCTCTGCAAACCCCGCGAGATCGAGATCGCAAAAGGGATCCTGATTCCCGCGGCGCGTTTCGAGCCGTTTCATCCGGCGGAGGTGTATCCGGATGAACTTGAAATTTCCGGAGCTCCTTCCGGAGAGTCGTTCGGTTTGACGGAGATTCGTTTGAACTACAAGGAGATTTCTGATCTTTTCCTGATGCTGGGGCCCGCGGGAACCATGGATATGCTGATCGCCGAATCGCAGGAGAATTATGATAATATCCGCAGAATGGGGGGACTCAAGGATGGTATGCCGGTGATTCTGACTGCATTCGATTGTTCCGCTTTTTACCGGGATGTCAATTTCCGGAACGGAGATCTGATCCGATGCAGAATCGATTCCTGGAGTGAGGGGAGAATTACTGTTTCCCATGTGCCGCGGGTGGACAGCCCGACTCCACGGGAGGTGAATACCTGGATCGATAAATTTGAATCGGCTCTTACGGATGTCTGCCGCGATTACAAGGATTCTCTTGAAATTCATGAGCAGCTTACATATGCCTATGTCTATGCTGCTGCGTCAGGAAACGATGTGCGCCGAATTCCGGGGCCTTCGGTCGATCTCTTCCAGAATATGATGCAGACGATCTCGTTCCGTCGCGACGGATCGGAATGGACCTTGATTTCCAATGAGATGCTGGATGAGCCTTCTTCCTCCGCTCCATCCCCTGCAGAAGAATCGGCAGGACGCGATTCCCATTCCGTCCATCATTCCCATTCCTCTTCCTGCGGATGCGGACACGATCATGCCCATGAACCGGAGCAGAAGAAAAACGAAGGCGATTTCGGGGATCTCTCTCCGGAAGATTTCTCCGCATCGCAGGGTACCATGGAATCCATTGAAGCAATTCTGGCGGAAATCCATGCTCCGATCCGGGAAATCGAGCTTCAGGCTTACATGATGGATACCATCGCCAACGGAGCGGAATCTTTTGCGGAATTCGCACGGATTCATGAGAACTTCCTGAAACTGATTTTTACCGACGAGGCTCAGGAGGCCGCCTATTTGAACTTTGTGGAAGAACTCTGGGAACTGACTCTGGATCATTACAGTCACAATATGGATTCGCTCCGAGCCCCCCTGCGTGCCCGGCTGCTTGAACTGACCGATGCCAGAATTGAGCTTTCCGCTGCGGTTCTCGCCCGCCGGAACGCCAAACTGCCGGAGGACCTCAAGGAACAGATGGTCAAACTCCACAAGGATGTGCTCGATACGTTGTTCGTTCTGGATCGCGATGCGGTCCTGGAAGAGGTGGAAATCGAAAACCTCGAACTGCGGGTCGGAGATATCGAAGACGATTTCGAGCTCGTTTCCGAACGCGTTTCCCGCTGGCTGGAAGAGCAGATCACCGGAAAATAATGATCAGTTCTCTCCAGAGCGCAATGCATGTGAGAGATTCCGCAGCCGCTGCAAATGTCCTGTACAGATCGGCGGGTTCTGCTTTTGATCCATCCGGAGAAACTCCAGGATTCCCGGATGGATTACTCTCCCCTGATTCCCTGAGTAAGGAAAAGGGGTGTTTTCGTTTTCCAGATCTATTTTCATGATTCACTGCAACTTCGGCTCCTGAAGCAGAAGGTGATCTTGTGCGGAGAAACGTTCTCTCTGCTTCATTTCCCTCCTGCGATCCGTAGCGGGAAAATCACGAAAATGTAAAAGTTTTTCCTGAAATGACATTTTTGTGATTTGATCTGAAGGACTCTTTTTTTACTTCTCCCGAAAAATGAGGCGGTGAGATGTTGGTGCTTCCTTTCTGGCATGTGAAATGCTTGAACTCATGTGACGCAGCGTTGCAATCGGTTTGGTAAATTCACAAAAGAAAACGAAAGGGAGACGAAGATGAAAAGATATTTATCATGGTTTATTCCTGTTCTCTGCGCCGCAGTGTTCTGCGGAGGGGCGGAAAACAGCGGACAGGAAAAGGTGAAGCGCATTGAATGGCTGCAGGATAATGCTCAGAAGTATATGTCGACAAAGATCTATGAACTTCGGCATGTCCGGGCGTCGGATATCACCCCTTTTGTTGAAGGCGCGGTCAAGCGCTACCGGACGGATTCCAGGGTTCAGCGCTTGAGTTACAGTGCCGGGCGTCAGGAGTTTCTGATCGTTTCCACCGGAACGGCTATGCTGCCTTATGTGGATGACATCATAAAGGCGCTGGATCGTCCCTCCGGAAAAGTCGATGCCATGGGCTCCAACATCGAAGGAACCGGAATCAGCAACTTTGTCTATTATACAAAGTATCGGACAAGCGAGGATATGAAACGGATCATCAACCGGAATATCCTGGATGACAATGGTCGCGCCTATGCCGATATCGCCTGCGCCATGATTTATTGGAAAAGTTCCGTTTCCAAAGGAACGCAGATTCAGAAGTGGCTGACGGCGCTGGATCGTCCGGTCCCGCAGGTTGCGTTGACGTTGAATGTTTATGAGATTCGCGAAAGCGTATTGCGAGATCTCGGCGTGGATTATGTCGCATGGAAAAACGGGCCCGGACTCGATCTGTTCGGTGCCGGAGCGGAGATGTTCAATTCCTGGGGAGTCGAGAAAATCGTTGAACTGCTCGGAACGAAGGGATTTGAGTATTTGACAAGTTCGCAATTCGCTTTCGGAGGAGTCTTTTTTGCTCCGCAGTTCGATGCCAGTTTTCTCAAGATCCTGGAGCAGGAAGGTCTTGCCACTGTTGCATCCTCCGGATCCATTACGCTCGTGAACGGTGCGGATGCCGCAATTACTTTTTCGCCTGATTTTCAGAACATCGTGAAGAGCGATAACGACAAAACCACAGTGGAGGAGGGCGGCGCGACCACTTACACTCTGAAGATCGGAAATGCCACGATCAATTTCAAAGGCGGAACATACCGGAAAACCGAAAGCGGCGATGGCTATCTCTATTATGAAGAGGTTCCAGGTGATGTTTCGGGAACGATTATGTTCGGCTATGATTTCAGCGTATCTTCTCCGGTGGAAAGCAGCAATCTGGGCGTTCAGCTGGTGAACTCGACGGGAATGGCATCCGCACTCTGTTTTGATGTCGGCAGGGAACAGCTCCTTGGAACATGGGAACAGAGTTATGATGTCCAGCAGGAGATCGGAGTACCGTTTCTTTCGGACATTCCGGTTCTGAAGTATCTTTTCGGCACGGAGAAGACTTCCCGGTCCCATGCGAAAGTTTTTGTGACGCTCCGGGCGGACTGGGTCACTCCCGATGCCGGACTCGCCGCATGGGCAGGGAAACTGCTGCCGGAAGATGAGATCATCCGGACCGCCGCCGCACCGTCTCCGGTCAGTGCGGAAAAGGCCGAAGTGGATGCCGCGGAAGCAGAAAATAGGAAAAAGAACGACCTGTGAATCATCCGGAAAATAAAATAGAACGATAGGGAGTGATATCATGAACAACAGCAGAAAATGGATAATGACGGCGATTCTTGGAATCGGATTCCTTTCGGGCGCTTACGCGCAGTATGCACCGTATCCGGATGAGGGACAGCAGCCGGAAAGCCAGTCCGCAACGGGACCGTATGAAAAAACGGCGGTTCAGGCTCAGCTGCGCCTGAACTTGGACAAGGATGTGGGAAAGGTTCATTTCATCCGCAACAACAATGATCCGAATGTTGTGACCAAAGCCTATGTGCTCAAATATGCCGATCCGTATGAGATCAGACCCTTTGTCCGGGATGCGGTCTCCTCCCGGAGAGTGAACACTTCTCCGACCACGGTGGAATGCATCAAGTATTCCGATGGAACCGGTGTGCTCCTGGTTTCCGCAGAGGAATACCGCTTTACGGAGGAGGCAAAGCCGGGAATGAGTATTGATGCGATTGTGGCCATGCTTGACAAACCCAGGCTGACGTCCTCTTCGGGATCGCTGACGTATCTCTACTTCCCGAAATATTTTTCCGCGGAGGCTCTCTGTACGCTGCTGTCGCAGGTCGGAGCGAATGTGGAAGGCGACAATGTCGAACTTCAGTACGGACGCGACAGCCTGGGATATGACACCGGTCTCAATGCCATGCTGATGTATGTTCCCCGGTATAGCGCCAAGCATCTGGAACGTCTGATCAAACTTTACGATATCCCGACGTATGATGTGGATGTGAAATACCTCCTGTATGAAATCGACGCGGAGAACGATACGAAGATCGGGCTGGATTTCCAGGCGTGGAAGAATAACGGCGGAGCGGATCTCTTCAGTGTCGGCGGACGTTTCCGCGATGGATGGAGCGCCAGCTGGGCGGATGGACCGAACCGTTCCGGAACCAGCAATACCCGTTTCCTGAATTTTAATCCGAAATGGAATACTCGGTACTTGGATTTTCTTGTATCCAAGGGCAAAGCTAAAATCGCGACAAAGGGCCGGATCCGGATCGATACGACCGCAACCGGAACCGTGACTGCTGCAACCCGTCTTTTCCAGTTTGAAAACGGGGAGGCTCTGGAGCCGTCCTCCGGTGTGGAGGGATTCCTCTATGTACCGGACAGCTCCTACACCGTTACTGCAACCGATTCTAAAGGAATTGTGGTGATTGACACGGCAAATGGAAAAGTCCCTTCCGGAGCGGCCTATCCCTGGATGATTACAAAACTGAAGAATGCTTCCTCCGAGTTTTATACCATCAAATCGCGTGATGGAATTTTTGATAACGGCAGAAGCGCAATCAAGGTTGCCAATGTTTCTGTGACAACTACCGCGAAGGATGCCGCCGGAAACGATGTGACTGTTGAGGTACCTTGGAATACCGATGCCGGATATCTGGCAGGAAAAGGGTTCCAAGTGGAAACGGTGCCGTCCTCTTACGGGTTCTCCCTTTCTCTGACTCCGGTTGTGGCGGAGAAGACGACCGTCATGGAAATTGATATCCGAAATGACAGTCTGATCGGGTGGAACTCCGATGGCTCCCCGCGCATCAGCCGGGATACCGGATTGAGAACGAAGGTCATGATGAGCAATAACGGTGAGACTTTTGTAGTCGGCGGACTCTCCAAACGTTCTCTGGTGACCAGCGATGGCGGAATTCCGTGGCTCAAGAAAATTCCGTTCCTGGGATATCTCTTCTCGACGGAATCTCAAGCGACAAAACGTTCTCAGCTGGTACTCGTCCTGGAATGCTCTGTCGTTGATACTCTTGGCGACAAACTCGATGGCGATCCCGCCGAAGCAATCCGCAAGGCGGAAAACAGATTGACCCGAGCCGGTGTCTCAGTTCCTTATGCCAATACTCAGTGGGGACTTGCCCGCTGAATCATGAACGGATGAGTTCCATAAGAAAACCCTTCCGCATTTGCAATACCGCTGCGGAAGGGCTTTCTGGCAGTTTCGTTTTAGCTGGACTCTTTTTTATTTTTCAGGGATTTCCACTTCCAGATCCAGGCTTCCTACCAGATAAAGCAGATGGTTGCTGACAGCAACTCGGATATAATGTCCGGCAAGTTCCTGACGCAGTTGTTTTCCGTTTGCATCATAGAATCCTGAGATGCTTCCACTGGTTTTCAGAGAGACTTTGGCGGCTTTTCCGACCGTCCAGACAGCCGTGATCCGTTCCTGTCCTCCTTCCGAAGCAGGGCGGAGCCAGGTGGCGATCCGGATCGGTCCGTAAACTTTGACTTCCGGAAGTGTACTCCCGGAAGGATGCATTTGCGCAAAAATATTTTTTTCCGATTTCCCGGAGAAGTGGTAGACAACTGCATTTTCCGGAATGGCTGTCTGTGGCGGCGGATCGAAAAGAGCGGTCCTGGAATCAGAGGCGCAGGAGGTCAGAAGAATTGCGCTTCCGGTGAGAAAAAAGAGTTTTATGGCATTCATTGTTTTGTGGTCTCCCAATTCAGGTTGTCCATCGTGAGTTTCAGATTCTTCACGAGGGGATTGCAGTCAAATTTCAAACCGATGAATTTTACCGGTCCGGTGATGGTTCGATTCCGATTGCCCCAGATACGATCCGGGCGAACATCCTTTCCTGCCGGAATGAGAATGGTTTCAAAGCGTCCGGGACGGAGCTTGACCACTTTCCGGAACTGGCGGATTTCTCCTGCTTCATCTTCAAAACGGGCGGATACCGCAACAAAACCGCCAACATTGTCTGCTTTCAGCCGGATTCCGATTGTTCCATGGAATTCCTCTGCCGTTTCCGCTACGGCAACCGGTGTTTTCAGCAGCAGTTCGGCATATTGGAAGATTTCCGGTTGAACGGTCAATTCAGCAGCGGTTCCTTCCGACTTGGAATACTCTACAATTTTATAGCTCTGATGCCGTTTGACCGGAAAACGCAGTGACCAGTCGGTTTCGTTTTTCAAACTCGGCAGATCCACGGCAAACATCAGGCAGGACAGAAACACCAGGCATACTGCAAGCAATGATTTCATGGCAAATCTCCTTTGATTTCGTGTTATTATATTACATGCATCCTGCATTTTTATCAAGTTCTTTGTGTTCGATTCCGAAAAAAAGATCAGTCGGAGATTTCCTGTTCAGGGATTTATGTGCATAGATTTGAGCCGGAGAAAATTTCAGATTTTCTGTTTCGGAAAGCGATGATTCTGTTTTTGGGCTCTCTGTTCAGAGATGTTCGCATTCTTTTCTTCATAATTGTTCCAGAGAAAATGTTCCAGATCGACATTGCCGTTGGAAAGGAAAAGAACCTGTTCTGTCAGAAGCAGTTCCATCTGTTCCTTCCATCCGGGAGCGCAGCGCCCGGAGGCATTGACTACGCGATGGCAGGGAAGGCGGAGAGAACGCGGAGATTCCTTTAGGACTCTTCCGACCATGCGTGCATGAGCAGGATAGCCCGCAAGGAAGGCAAGCTGTCCATAAGTGGCGACTTTCCCCTTCGGGATTGCCTCGACCAGCCGATAGATCTCTTCTTTGAATTTTCTTGTAAACAGGGAATCTTTTGTCATACGTTCTCCGATGGTGTTTCGGATGGAGCCTTGCAGGAGACAATACACCGGTGAGTTCCAATGTCAAGTCAGAGCATCCGGAAGAGTGATTCTTTCTGTCGTTTCCTTCGGATTCGGGATGAGCGTAGAAGGAAAACATTTTGATTTTTCCTGTTTTTGTGCTCTATTACGGAAAACGCAGGAAACGTTGCATGATGATTACAATCGAATTCAATGGAAAACCGGAACAGATTGCGGAAAAGATGACTCTTTGTGAGTTTTTAAGAGAAAAAGGATTGACAAATCCGCATTTGATTCTGGAGCTGAACGGAGAGATTTTTGCGAAAGATGCCTTGTCTTCCACTTCTCCGGAGCTGAACGACGGCGACCGCCTGAATGTATTTTCTCTTGTCGGCGGGGGCTGAACATGCGGGTGAATCCCTTTCTGACCTCCCGTGAGGAGGAATGTTTCCGGAATACAACCATCGGTGTTGCCGGTGCCGGGGGACTCGGTTCCAACGTGCTGATGCATCTGGTGAGGTGCGGACTGGAACGTTTTGTGATCGCTGATTTCGATCGGGTGTCTCCGGGGAATTTGAATCGGCAGTTCTTTTTTCAGGATCAGATCGGAATTTTGAAAACAGAGGCCGTAGCGGAAAATCTTCGAAAGATCAATCCCGATCTTTCTCTGGAACTGCATTCGGTTCGGATCACGGAGGCGAATGTGCGATCCATCTTTGGAGAATGCGACATTCTGGTGGAAGCGTTCGACGATGCGGATTCCAAAGCCATGTTCATTCGGGAAACGGTTTCCTGGGGAAAACCGGTTGTTGCGGCAAGCGGACTTGCCGGCTGGGGGAGATCCAATGAGATGCGGGTGAGAAAGGTCGGAAAAAATCTTTATCTGGTTGGAGATCTTTCTGCAGGAGTCGGCGAGTTGCCGCCGGAATCTCCAAGAGTGGGTCTTGCCGCGGCGCTGGAAGCAAACACGGTTGCCGCATTGATTCTGGGGATCGAATTCTGAGCCGGAAAAGGATGGAATCAATGGGGGAGATTCAAAAGATTCCGTATTTCCTCCAGGGAACAGGGATGTGTCAAGCGGATTACCGGACCGGAAAATGCGCTCAATGATGCTTCCGTTCGGGGACGCATATCGCGGTTGTAGGTCCAGATATATCGAAGAAATTCCAGATCCAGTCGTTCCGGACAGCCGGTGCCCATATCGGGGCGGACTTGTCCACGCCAGCGGAAAATCCGTTTCAGTGCCCGGAAGAGGCATAGCCACGAGGAGTAGTCGAGAAAGATGACTGCATCGGCATATTTCAGACGCTCGGGAAGGGTACGATTATAATTGCCGTCGATGATCCATTGTTTCTGTTTCAGGATTTTTGCCAGTTCGGCATCGAAGTGTTCGACCGATTCTTCCACCCATCCCGGTTTCCACCAGAGTTTATCAAGATGGTACACGGGAAGATTCATGGCATCTCCCAGTTGTTTTGACAAGGTGCTTTTTCCTGCTCCGCCACAGCCGATGATGAGAATCCGTTCCATGGAGACAGGTGTGGTCATATTGGAAACACTTTTTTCTTCCTGAATCTTTATCTGTGTTGATTTCATTTTTGACTCCATAAAAAATTAGGGGCCGTTTGAACAGACCGAAATTTTCAATACTATATTCCCTCATGTTCCAGAAAACAAATTTACAGGAGCCGCAAGGCTCGGTGCAGGTCTGTGACCTGCTTCGGTCCAGCTGAATAAGCTGGTCGCCCGGAGGGCGAAACAGTCAGAACATCATAAAGATCGACGACAACGCTGAAAACCTGATTGCCCAAAGGGCAAAACCGTAAAACGAGGTATAAAAATGATGACATTTCTATCCCGGTCGACTCCGGAATCAGTTGGGATTCCGTCCCGGATTTTGACAGAGACCCTGGAGGAACTGAAAAAACTGACAGCCTTAAACAGCCTCATGGTTCTTCGCCACGGACACGTATGTGCGGAAGGCTGGTGGAAGCCGTATTCCCCGGAGATTCCGCACATGCTGTTTTCTCTGAGCAAGAGTTTCACCTCGTCGGCGATCGGGATTCTTCAGGGGGAGCGAGGACTTGATCTCCAGACTCCCCTGTACACCTTTTTTCCAGAAGCGGAGAAATCCATTACGGATCCGAAGATGCGTGCAGTAACGCTGCGTCATCTTTTGACGATGTCTTCCGGACACGCAAGCTGTGCGATGGCATTCATGGAAAAAGATCCGGACGGCGATTATGTAAAATCCTTTCTCTCCTCAAAACTGACCTATTTGCCGGGAGAGCGTTTTGTGTACAATTCGGGCGGAACCTACATGCTTGCGGCGGTTGTTCGGAAATTAACGGGCGAAAATGTCCGGGAGTACCTGATTCCCCGCCTGTTTGATCCTCTGGGGATCGTTCCGGGCATCTGGGAGTGCTGCCCCCGCGGGACCAATCTCGGCGGCTGGGGATTCAACCTGAAAACGGAGGACATCGCCAAATTCGGCCAGCTTCTCCTGGACGGCGGCCGCTGGAATGGAAAACAGCTGATTCCCGCAGAGTATCTCCAGGCCGCCACTGCAAAACAGATCGACAACTCCATGAACGACATGCCCGACTGGAAACTCGGCTACGGCTATCAGTTCTGGCAGAACCGTTACGGCTTCCGTGCCGACGGCGCCTGCGGTCAGTACGCACTTGTCCTTCCCGAGTACGATATGACAATCGCTGTGACCGCCGGACTCGCCAACATGCAGAATGTCATGACCATCTTCTGGGAACACCTCATCCCCGGTATCCGCAAGGAAACCGACACCCTTCCGGAAGATCCGGAGGCTTTGCAAGCTCTGAGAAGTGCACTGGCTTCCCTCTCCATTCCCCTTGCGCAGGGCGATACCACTCGTCGCGGGGAATCCGCCGTCTGGAACTGCGGCCGGAACGACGCCGGCATTCGCTCCGTCTCCATCTCATTCGGAAAAGACGACTGCACTCTTCTCTTTTCCACCGAAAAAGGCGAGGAGAAAATTCATGCCGGCTTCGGCTTCAACTGCGATAATCTGATCCAGTTCCGCGATTCTCTTCCGCGCCGTTCCGCCGCAAGCGCCGCGTGGACCGCAGAAGATCTCCTCGAAATCCATGTCTGTAATTATGAGACCCCCTTCCGGGATGTCTACCAGATCAACTTCACTTCACAAAAAGTGACCAGAAGCTCCAATACCAATTTTCTCCATCCGCCGCTCGGCTTGTCATAAAAAAAACATTCTCCGCCTGCCGTAACAACAGACGGAGAATGAAAAGACATTCCCGAAAAATATGCTTTTTTCTTTTCCCCCCTCCTCCTTGTCCGAAGACTCAGTATGCGGAATCGGGGAAGTAGAACTGCTTTGCGTTTGACTTGTCCACGATTTCCGAAGGCATAATCACTCGTTTTTCCGTGGTTTTCGGCTGTTTTTTCGCTCCTGCCACCGCATGCTCAATTCCGACCGCAATCATGCGCGGCGGATACGTCACAGTCAGCGGAATCACAGGATCGCCATCCAGAATCTTCTTGACCACGAGCTTGTTTCCACCGCCTCCGACAATCAGGCGGATATCCTTTCGTCCGGACTCCTGATAGGCTTTGAGCGCACCGACAAGCACATCATCGTCACCAACCCACACCGCATCAATCTTCGGATATTTCTGAAGATAATTTTCCATCAGCTTCAGCCCTTTTTCCGTATCCCAGTAAGCAGATTGCGATTCCAGAATCCGGATTCCGGGATGCTTTTTCATCTCCGCTTTGAACGCATTGACGCGATCCGAATTGACCGGACAGGGAATTCCTTCCATAATGAGAATATCTCCTTTTCCCTTGAGCTCCCGGACAATCGCATCCGCCGCCGCTTTTCCGAATCCGCTGTTGTCACCCGCGACCAGCAGATTCTGCACATCCTTCGTCAGTCCGCGGTCCACCACCACCAGATACTTTCCCTGCTTCGCCGCGTTGGAACAGACATTCGTCAGCGGTCCCGGTTCCTGCGGCAGAACCACCAGCGCATCCACGTTCTGCACCAGCAGATTCTCAATCTTGTCAACCTGTTCCGCGGCATCTTTCGCCGTGGAAATGATGATTTTAACCTTGGGATCCTTCTGTTCCCACTCTTTTTTTGCCTGTTCCGCCCACCAGACAATTCCGCCGGTCCATCCGTGGTCCGCTGCCGGGATGGAGACCCCGACCGTGACCGAATCCTTATCCTTTGCCGCGTTCTCTCCGCACGATACGCAGAAAAACGCCGCCGCAGCGATTGCCATTGCCGAAAGCAGAAGTTTCATAATCTCTGATTCCTTTCCTCTTATTTTAAAGTTTTTCTCTGCATCATGACCGCAATAATAATGACAAGTCCCTTCACCGTCCCCTGAAGTGTAACCGAGATCCCCCACATGTCAAGCACATTGGAAACAATTCCAAGAATCAGGATTCCCGCGAGCGTTCCCCAGATCGACGCCTTCCCTCCATTCATCGAACTCCCGCCGATGATGACCGCGGCAATCGCATCCAGTTCATACGACTGCCCCGCACTGGTGGAACTGACCGAATTCAGCCGTCCGCCGAACAGCAGCGCACTGATTCCCGCCGTGGTTCCCGCAATCAGATAGGTGTAGAATTTGACTAACCCAGTTCGAATCGCCGCATAGCGCGCCACCCGCTCGTTGGAGCCCACCGCACAGATGTGACGACCCAGACGGGTCTGCTTCAGAATCACCGAAAACAGAACCGTCAGAATCAGCAGAATCCAGACCGGCAGCGGAATCCCTCCGATCACCGCTCCTCCGAACTCCCGGTAGACATTGTTTTCCGATGACACCAATCCCGAATTGCCGAAATAAAGCGCCAGCGACCGGAAAATCACCAGCGTTCCAAGCGTTGCAATAAACGGCGGCACCTTCCCCAGCGCCACCAGCGCTCCGTTCGCCGCTCCGCAGGCCGCACCAAGCGCAATCGCAATCACCGCGGCTAGTGCCACGGCAAGCCCTTCCGATCCCGGCACAGCATTCATCCCCAGAATCGAAATCACTCCGGAAAACGCCAGCAGTGATCCCACCGAAAGGTCAATCCCGCCGCCCGCTATGACGAATGTCATACCGAGCGCAATCAGCCCGCTGTACGAAACCTGCCGCGTAATGTTGACCAGATTCTGAACACTGCGGAAATGCTCATTCGAAATACAGCAGATCAGAAGCAGAACGACCAGCGCGGCCCACGGCCCGCCCGTGCTTTTCAGCAGCGCCGTCAGACGCCGCATCCAGTTATTTGACTCCAGTTGCAAGATACATGATCTCCTCTTCTGTAACATGTTCATTTTCCAGGGTTCCTGCCAGCTTTCCCGCCCGCATTACCATGACCCTGTCGCACATCCCGATGACCTCTTCCAGATCCGACGAGATCAGCAGACAGGCAACTCCGGAGGCCGCCAGTTCACGAATGAACTGGTAGATGTCACTGCGCGCACCAATATCCACTCCGCGAGTCGGTTCATCAAACAGAAACACCTTCGGATGATTGTCAAGACATTTCGCCAGCGCCACCTTCTGCTGGTTGCCGCCGCTCAGATATTTCAACTCCGTTTCAACCGATGCCGTCTTGATACGGAATTTTTCCACATACGATTCCGCACAGGCCCGTTCGGCTCCGCGGTCAATGATGCCTGCGTGACAGTAACGGCGGAGACTCGACAGAGTCGTATTTTTGTCGAGCGGAAACTCCGTCAGAATGCCCGACCCCTGCCGGTCTTCGGAAAGATACACAATCCCGTGCGCCAAGGCATCGGAGGGTTTTTTCAAATGGAGCGTCTTTCCGGCAAGTTTCACCGTTCCGGAGGAACGCTTGCGCAGCGCACCGATTGTCTCCGCCAGTTCGGTCCGTCCGGCACCGGCAAGCCCGGCAAGTCCGGTGATACCCGGTTTGAGCTCGAAAGAAACATGCTTCACCTCTTTGCCGGAACTCAGATTTTCCACGGTCAGGAGAGCGTCTCCGGAGGGCGGCACCGTCGGCGGAAACATCTGCTTGAGTTCGCGTCCGACCATTCTCCGGGCAATCTCCATGGCATCCAGCGAATCTGCCGGATCACAGCTCACCAGCACCCCGTCCCGCAGCACGGCAACCCGGTCGCAGATCGTCCGGATCTCCTCCAGACGGTGGGATATGAAAATAATCGAGGTCCCCGCTCCTTTCAGCTCCTTCATGATGCGGAACAGAATCGCACTCTCATTCTGATTCAGCACCGTGGTCGGCTCATCCATAATCAGCAGACGGCAGTTGACCGAGAGCGCCTTGGCAATTTCCACCATCTGTTTTTCCGCGACACTCAAAGAATCAATCATGCGGTCCGGATCCATTTCGACATCCAGTTTCCGCAGAAGTCTCCGCGATTCGGAACGCATGAGCGCGCGGTTCAGAAGCAGTCCGAATCTGCGGGGTTCGCGTCCGAGAAAAATATTCTCCGCCACGGTCAGATCATTGACCAGATTGAACTCCTGCGGAATGCCGGCAATGCCGTCGCATCCCGTGCGGAGAAGATCGCGTCCGAGAAATGTGATGGAACCGGAATCCGGTTTATGCAGTCCGAGAAGACATTTGACAAATGTGGATTTCCCGGCTCCATTTTCTCCGACAAGTCCGAGAATTTCTCCCGCGCGGAGCTCCAGAGAGATGCCCGAAAGGACGGGCGTCCCTTCAAAACTCTTGGTGACAGACTCCGTCCGGAGAAGAAGATCGGAACTCATGAAACGTTCAGCCTTTCGCAACAATCAGGGAAACCGCTTTGTCGAGTTCTCCCGCGATTTCGGGGGAGCCTTCGAGCGCGGACGCAATGTCGCCTTCATCGCATTTCCGGAGAAATACCGGATCCAGTGGAAGCTGGGCAAGCAGATCGGTTCCCGCCAGTTCGGCAAGTTTTCTGCCGCCGCCGCTGGAGAAGATTTCATGGCGGTGCTTGCAGTCTGGACAGACAAATCCGCTCATATTCTCAATGATTCCCGCGATGGGCACTTCAAGCTGTTTGCAGAAGTCAACACATTTCCGGCAGTCGGCAAGCGAGACCTCCTGCGGAGTGGTGACGATCACCGCCTTTTTGTTCCCCGTAATCATCTGGCAGGCGGAAAGCGCCTCGTCCCCGGTTCCCGGCGGAAAGTCGAGAATCAGATAGTCGAGCGGTCCCCACTGGACATCTTCAAGAAGCTGTTTCAGCACACCGATCTTGGCAGGTCCGCGCCAGACAATCGCCCGGTCGGCATCTTCCATGACCAGTCCGATCGAAAAGATTTTGAGTCCGTTTGCATCGACCGGGAACATGCCGTTGTCATTGCCTTCCACCGTTGCGGTCTGGAGACTGAACAGAGTCGGCTGCGAGGGTCCGTGGAAATCCACGTCGAGAAGTCCGACCTTTGCCCCCTTTTTCGCCAGCGTCAGCGCCAGCGATGCCGCCACCGTGCTTTTCCCGACTCCTCCTTTGCCCGAAAGCACCAGAAGTTTGTTCTTGATGACCGAAAGCCGGTTTTTGAGTTTTTCATCGGAATTGCAGCCGGAAGCACAGCTGCCGCAGTTGCCGGAACAGGATTCACTCATTTTTCAGAAATAGCCTTTCTCTTCTTATGAAAAAATTACGCGTGTTTGCTTTTTTCGATCAAAGTCGTTGTCGAGAATCCGGGGACAAACGGAATGAAGCGGATCTCCGCTTTGCACCCGAAAAGGGCACCCCGTTCTTCCGGATCCAGTTTCTCTACCGTGTAGTCGCCGCCTTTGACATAGACATCGGGCGAGAGCGCGGCGATTTCGCGGTTGCAGCGGCGGGAGGGAAAGATCACAACTGCATCAATAAAATCGAAGCAGGAGAGCATAAAGGCCCGGTCGTTCTCTTTGCAGATCGGCCGGGTGGGACCTTTCAGTTCCCGGATGGATGCATCGGAATTCAGCAGAACCAGCAGCGCATCGGCAGTCTGCCGGGCGGCGATGAGGTACTCCGCATGGCCCCGGTGAAGAAGATCAAAACAGCCGTTGGTCAAAGCCAGTCTGCAATTTTTGCGTCTCAGATTTTCCCGCCATTCCACGGCTTCCGCCAGGGTCATGGTTTTGTTGATATGGCGATACTGCATCAGTCCACCCTGACCGGCATGTAAACCGAGTCCTCTAATGTGAATGCGGCGTTGCCGGTGAAACTGCGGAGAAGTTTCTCCAGATCGGGCAGTCCGCGTTTGGAGAGCGGATCGCGGACGGTGACGGTGGCTCCGTTCAAATTCGCCGCGCTCAGAAAGTCGGAATAAGCCGCCCGCCCGTCGGCATAACCGTGTTCCTCCAGCAGGGAGAGGGTCAGCGGATTGATGTAGAGCCGGTCTTTGGGATCCGCCGGAGTGGATTCCGAGACGGTCGCGTCGGTGATGGAATTTTTCTGCGTATTGAATTCCTGTGCATAGCTTGGTGGCAGGGCTCCTGAAACGGTGGAATCATCGGCCGTGAACGGAATTTCGTCTTTTCCCCAGTCCCATTCGAGGATCGGTTCGGGCGCTTTCCCGCCGATGGAGGTCCCCTGGGAGGAGGCTACATCAACTTCGGAACGGGCATCCAGCACGCAGCGGACGTTTTCCATGGAAAGAATCGCAATGACAAGAAGTCCCAGAAAAACGAAGACCATGCCGATCAGGCAGGTGACGAACTCCGTGATCGCCTGACCGCGTTCTGTAGCTTTCCGTTTCATGTTTTCTGCGCTCCTGTTTCTGTATTCGGTAATACTGTAACGCATTTCCCGGAAATCTCAAATTTTTCCGGGGATTTTCTTGTTGATTTTTTTTAGATTTGTGTCATATTGTCACTGTTTAAGAAAAAGGAAAGGTGTGTCAGGATGTCTGCAACGGAAAAGATCATGGAACATCTGGATCATATGGATCCGCGCGATCTCTATACCGGGATCAACAAGCTGGCGGAAGAGAAGGGGTTTCTGGAAAACATCTTCAATACCATCAGTGAAGGGATCATGGTGATAGACAAGCGGCTGAAAATCAAATACCGGAACAGTGCTGCGACCCGGATGCTCGGAATTCCGGACGATGTGTCGCGTCTTTCCGTGGCATCGTTTCTCAAGGGGGTGGACTGGAAGGCGCTGCTGGAGGAAACGGGCCGTTCCGAGCGTCACGAGCTTGAGGTGCTGTATCCGGAACGGCGGATTCTCCGTTTCTACATTGTGCCTCACGCAAAGGCGGACTGCGCAACGGTTATTCTCAGCGATATTACCGAGGATTACGTCCGCGCCGCAACAAAGGCCGAATCGGAACGAACCAAACTGATTTCCATGCTGGCTGCGGGAGTCGCTCATGAGATCGGCAATCCGTTGAACAGTCTTTATCTGAATCTTCAGCTTCTGGAGCGCATGTTCCGCAGGGAAAAAGTCGATCCGGCGGAGGCCGCGGACACCATCGACACGGCGAAGAAGGAAGTGGAGCGTCTGGATGCCATCATCAATCAGTTCCTCAAGGCACTGCGTCCCGTCAAGCTCTACTTCAAGACCACCGATCTCAAAGATGTTCTGACCGAGTCGCTGAATTTCATGCGGCATGAGATTGAAAACCGGTCTGTGGAGGTCAAGTGCCTCTGGGGGAACGACATTCCTCCTGTTCAGGCGGATGAAGGACAGCTCAAACAGGCTTTTTACAACATCATCAAAAACGCGATTCAGTCGATGCCGCACGGAGGCACGTTGAACATCGCCTGCGGACGGAACGACGAGGGCGAGACCGTCATCGAGTTCTCTGATACGGGAAAAGGAATCTCGCCGGAGGATATGCCGCGGATCTTCAATGCGTACTATACCACAAAAGCCACTGGAAACGGCCTCGGACTCATGATTGTGGAGAGGATCATCCGCCAGCACGGAGCGCGTCTTTCGATCGAAAGCGTGAAAGGGAAGGGAACTCGCTTTATTGTCGTTTTCCCGGTGATGGAGAGCCGCGTCCGGGTGCTCGGACCGGCAAACAATTACGCGGGCATTCTCCCTCCCGCCTCGGAAGAAGGACTTTGAGATAAAATGAAAAACAACAGATATTCCATTCTGATCATCGACGATGAACGCGCAACCCGCGAGGCTATGGGGAAATTTCTGCGCGGCGAATACGATGTCACTCTTGCCGAAGACGGTGAAATCGGCATCAACCTTATCAACCGGAACGATTACGATCTGATCCTCAGCGATATCTGCATGGAGCCCGGCCCCAGCGGCATGGATGTTCTTGAGGCGGCTCTCAAGCGCGATCCTGCGCCGCCCTGCATTCTTTTCACCGCCTACGGCTCCATTGAAACCGCTGTGGAAGCGGTGAAGAAGGGGGCGTTCGACTTTGTGACCAAACCGGTCAATTTTGATCGGCTGGAGCTGATCATCGGGCGCGCTCTGGAAGCGGGACGGCTGAAAAAAGAGAATTCCGAACTGAAAAAACGTCTCAATGAAAAATTCAGCATCAAGGGCATGATCGGCAATTCGGCGAAGATGCGGAACATTCTTGATACCGTCGAACAGGTTGCGCCCACGCGGACCACCGTGCTGATCACGGGCGAAAGCGGAACCGGAAAAGAGCTGGTCGCCCAGGCCATTCACCAGTGCAGCGGGCGGACCGGTAAATTTGTGGCGGTTCATTGCGCCGCCCTTCCGGAGACTCTTCTGGAAAGCGAACTGTTCGGACACGAGCGTGGCGCCTTCACCGGCGCGGTCGAGATGCGGAAAGGACGGTTCGAACTGGCGGAAAACGGAACGATCTTTCTCGATGAGATCGGTGAAATTCCTCTGCATATTCAGGTGAAATTGCTGCGGGTGCTGGAATCGCGCAGTTTCGAGCGGATTGGCGGGAGCGAGACGATCGTTTCCGACGCACGGGTGGTTGCCGCGACCAATCGCGATCTCAAAGCCATGGTGGAGCGCGGCGAGTTCCGGGAGGATCTTTTCTACCGGCTGAATGTTGTGTCGATCAATCTTCCGCCTTTGCGGGAGCGCCGGGAGGATATTCCTCTGCTTGTCAAGCATTTTCTGGACTATTACAATCAGGAGAACGGCAAGGATATCGGCATTACCGAGGCCGCGATGGGATCACTCTGTGCCTATGCGTGGCCGGGAAACATCCGGGAACTGCGCAACTGTGTCGAACGCATGGTGGTGCTCTGCCGCGGCAGGGAGATCGATATCGACAATGTGCCGATTGATATCCGCGAGGGGGTGACGCCCGGAATCTCCAAAACGGTTCTCGCTCCGCCCAGCTGCGATCTGGAGTGCAATGAGAAACTGCTGATCGAGCGCGCTTTGAACGAGTGCGGTGGGAATCGGACCCGCGCCGCCGAAAAGCTCGGCATCAGCCGCCGGACTTTGCATCGGAAACTCAACACCTATCATCTGGAGTGAGCATTATGATCCGTATCGGATTCCTGCCGGAGAGTTTTGGTGCCGCACTGCATGCGGTGCTTCCCCGATATTTTTCTCCGGATCGCGGCTGGAAGGTTCGTGCGGAGAAGTCGCCCGATTCCTCCAATTTCATCCGTCGGGATTCCGATGGCGGATATACCGTTTTTTACGGAGAACTCTGTGAGCTGGCCGAGTCGCTGGGGGATCTGCTCTGCGGCGATCTGCCTGCTGCTCCGTGGAGGAATGCGTTTTCGTTCCGAGGAGTGATGATCGACTGTTCCCGCGGCGGAGTTCCGAAGATCGACTTTCTGAAACGCTGTATTGCGAAACTGGCGCTGAGCGGTCTTTCGCATCTGGCTCTGTACACGGAGGATACATTCGAAATCGAAGGGGAGCCGTGGATCGGATTCGCCCGCGGCGGATATTCCAAGGCGGAGATCCGGGAGCTGGATGCCTTTGCTGCGGCGCTCGGAGTGGAACTTTTCCCCTGCATTCAGACATTGGGACATCTGGAGCATGTGTTCAAGAATCCGCGCTATCAGAAGTTTTCGGATGGCCCCCGTATTTTGAACGGAAATGCTCCGGGGGCGATGGAGTTTCTGGAAAAACTGATTCTGGAGGCGTCGTCGCCGTACCGGTCAAACCGGATTCATCTCGGTGCCGATGAGCCGTGGGGACTGGGGCATGGGAGTTCGCTGAATTTTGATGCTCCGGTGAAGCCGAAGGAGATCTATCTGCGGCATCTGACGAATCTTGCCGGGATCTGCGAGCGGAACGGTCTGCACGGGATCATCTGGAGCGATTACATTCTTGGGCACTCTGGAAACGAGGCGTTGAATGACGGAGAGCTCGCGCGGATTCCCTCCAGTCTGGTTCTGGATTACTGGAATTACGTTGCGGAGGAGGAATCGGAACACGATGCGAACCTGGCTCGTCTCGGGAAAACCGGAGCGGAGCGGATGGTTTCGCCGGGGCTCCGGAGCTGGAACCGTCTTTTCGGGAACAGGGCGAAAGCCGCTTTGACGGGGGAGGTCTTCCTGAGATCGGCGCTCCGGAACGGCGTGCGGAGCGCCATGACGACCCTCTGGGGCGACGACGGAAGCGAAGCGCTTTTCCTGACAAACTGGGCTGCTCTGATGCATCAGCTCTGTCAGATGAGGGATCCCGGAATGTCTCTTCGCTCCATTCGTCTGCGCCTGGAGCGGATCGCCGGGTTCGCTCCCCGGAGGTTCGAGATGATTGACCGGATGAATTCGGGGGAGGGACTGGCGCTTAAAATCGAAAATCCAAACAACTGTCCCGGCAAACTGCTGTTTTACGATGATCCGATGTATGCCTTTTTCACCCATGCCTGCGATGCAAAGTCCGTCGAACGGCATTTTGCGGAGGCATTTCGGATGCTCCGGGATCTTCCACCCGTTTCGGGCGAGGATCGTTCCCTGCGGAAACTCGGAATGCTCTTTGCGGATGCTTTGAGAAGAAAACTTCGAGCCTCGCTCTGCGCCCGTGAAGGATACAAATCGCAAGACCGGGCTCTTCTGACGGAATCGGTTTGTTTCTGCGGAGAAGCTGAGAAAGCGTTCGGAGTGTTCCGTCGGGAGTACCGGAAACTCTGGATGGAGGAGCGCAAAGTGTTCGGTTTTGAAATTGTGGATGTCCGTCTTGCCGGAGTCATGGCGCGTCTGGAGACTTTGCGGACGGCTCTTCGCCGCCATTTGCGGACCGGCTCTCCGATTGAGGAGTTCGATCTGCATTTCCCCGCGGATTTCTCCGCCCGTGACGCGGGAAGTTCCTATGCAACAGTCTCTTCCAAATCCCACAATGCCATCTGGATGATGTAAAAACAGAAAAGAATCCGGAAAAAACAACAGGAAAACGGATGGAATAAAAAATGGAGCCAGCTCTCGGATTTGAACCGAGGACCTACGCATTACAAGTGCGTAGCTCTACCCCTGAGCTAAGCTGGCATGATAAAGTGCGATTGTAGCATATACAATAATCCGGAACGGGAAAAAAGCAAGCGGGAGAGAGGAAAAAAGAAGAAAAAAAAATCGGAAAAAGTTAAGAAAAAAATAAAAAACCGCTTTTATTTTTGAAATATCAGGTTATTGTGTGATATTTAAGAGAAGGACGGTAAAAAATGTCTTGCCGTCCGTTGATATAGTCGTAAAATAACCCTGAATCCAGTTTTCTGGAGTCGGGAAATGGAGCGACGTGCGGATTCAGGTTGTCCAGGGATGGTTTAGAGGTCATAATTTTAACAGGCGGGAAAATGGAATGGAAGCGAAACAGATTGATTTGAGAAATCGGTTTTTGATTCCGGAAATCCGTTCAGCCGCCGGAAAAAAATGAGGACTTTTTTTTCATGTCTGTCACGGATATGAGGCGTGATCGCGGTTCGGGTGCGGATGTCCCTGCGGGGATTATCCGTCGGCTGCGGCTTGTTTCATTCCGGGGGCGATGAGCATTCCGGCGATTGGCTCCGCACGCCCTCGGGTGTGAGGTTATGGAGCAGATGAAGTTGTCTGGAGCTGTCTGTTTTTCGATGGAGGATTGCCTCCCGGAATGCAGAGCGGTTGTTTTATGCGGTGGTCCCTGTTCAGGGGAAAAGGAGTCCGGAGGCATGGCGTCCGGGCGTTCCGCGTATCCGGATCAGATTCCGATCTTCCATGAACTGTCCATTTTTTCCCTGTCTTTCCGAAAACATTCATCTTCAATGAACTCTTTGTGGAGTGAGTGATGGACAAGAAATCGCTTCGCAAGGAATATTTGAGACTCAGAGCCGGGATACCCGGTTTCATGCGCATCAGGGCGGATGAGGCCATTGTGGCCGCTGTGGAGAAACTTCCGGAATTCCGGAATGCGTCACTGATCTCCGGATACGTGACGGATGGAACGGAACCGGATGTGATGCCTCTGCTCCGAAGTGCCTTGAAACGCGGTATCAGGACCTGCCTTCCGAAATGGAACGGAACGGAATATCTCCTGTCTCTGACGGATGAAGAAGACCTTTCCAGACTTGCCCCGGGCAAATGGGGTTTGATGGAACCGGTTTCGCTGCGTCCGGCGGATGAGGAGCTCCGGGCGGGTGGCGTACTGTATCTGGTCCCCGGAGTCGCATTTGACGAGGCGCTCAACCGTCTCGGACGCGGCGGCGGGATTTATGACAGAATCTTGAACGGCAGAGGAGGCGCGACGGCACTCGGCGTCTTCTATGAATGCCAGCAGTGTCTTGCGCTGCCCACGGAGGCGCACGATGTCCCGCTTGACATCGTGGTAACGGAATCCGCGGTGAGACGCTGCGAAAAACGGGATGCCTGAGCTTTTTCAGGCATCGTAACACTTTTTAAGGAGATATAGAATGGGAGCAGCAGTATGGATTGCAGCCGCCGCGGTCGGCGGTTGTGTGATAGGCTATATCCTGAGCATTGTCATCGCGAAAGCGACCGGCTCGCGTGTCATAGCCGAAACGGAAAAAATGAAAACCGATGCGAAAAAAGAGGCGGATCAGATCCTGCGTGAAGCGCGCGTCACTGCCAAGGCGGATGTCGTCAAGCTCAAGGAGGAGTTCGAAGCAGAGATCCGGGATCGCAGACGGGAACAGCTTTCCGCGGAAAAACGTCTCGCGCAGAAAGAGGAGAACCTCGAACGGAAGGAGGATTCGCTCGATTCCAAATTCCGCAACATTGAAAAGAAGGAACACGATATCGAAGCTCTGAAAGAGCGTCTTTCCAGCAAGGAGGAGGACCTGAAAAAGGTCTTTGCCAATCAGGTTACGGAACTGGAGCGGATCTCCGGAATGGATCGCGAAACCGCCAAGAACCTGATCCTTGAGAAGCTCAAGGGGGAAGTCGAAAACGAATGCGGCATTCTGATCCGCAATACTCTCGATGAGGCAAAACAGCGTGCGGAACGCGAATCCCAGAAGCTCATGATTCACGCGATTCAGCGCTATGCCGGCGACTGCACATACGAGCGGACCACTGCCACGATTCCTCTGCCCAATGACGAAATGAAGGGACGAATTATCGGACGGGAAGGACGCAACATCCGCGCTCTGGAAGCTGCAACCGGAGTCAACATCCTTATTGATGATACGCCGGAAGCGGTCGTGATCTCCTGTTTTGATCCGATCCGCAAGGAGACGGCGCGCCGCCTTCTCGAAAAGCTGATCTCCGATGGGCGTATTCATCCGACCCGCATTGAGGAACTCGTCAAGAAAATCCGCAAGGAAATTGACGAGGAGCTCTTTGAATATGGCGAGAAAGCTGTTCTTGATGCTTCCGTTCAGGGGGTGCCGAAGGCTCTTCTGCCGCTGCTTGGAAGACTTCATTTCCGTTTCAGCTTTTCCCAGAATGTTCTGAAGCACTCGATTGAGACTGCCGCGTTCATGGGGGCGATTGCCTCGGAACTCGGACTGGATGAGCAGAAAGCTCGGAGAATTGGTCTTTTCCACGATATCGGCAAAGCCGTTGACCACGAGATTGAAGGAACTCATGCCGCGATCGGCGCCGATATCCTCCGGAAATACAATGAAGCTAAAGATGTGATCAATGCGGTGGCCGCGCATCATGGCGAGGTCGAGGGATTGACGGTTTATGCGGCGCTGACCAATGCCTGTGACGCTCTCAGTGCATCCCGTCCGGGAGCCAGAAGCGAGACTACGGAACTGTATCTCAAGCGTCTGGAGCAGCTGGAGACGATTGCCAACGACTTCAGCGGCGTCGAATCCTGTTTTGCTTTGCAGGCGGGACGCGAGATCCGTGTTGTGGTTCAGCCCGAGAAGATTTCCGAGGCGCAGGCTCAGGTCATGGCGCGCGACATCTGCAACCGGATCGAAAAAGAGATGAATTATCCTGGACAGATCAAAGTCTCCATCATTCGTGAAACCCGGTCGGTGGAGTACGCAAAATGAACTTTCCGGAGTTCGTGAGCCGTTTTGCTGCGTATGTGGATGCGTATCGCGTCGCAGACGGCTCTATGCCCGATGCCATTCAGTGCAAGTACGAGCATACCTTTGATGTCGTGCGTTTTGCGCGCGACATCGCTTCCCGGGAGAACTTTCCTGCGGAGGATCTTTTTCTCGCCGCTCTCTGCGGGCTATTTCACGACATTGCCCGCTTCGAGCAGGTAAAACGCTTCAATACCTTCAACGACAAACTCTCCGGTTTTGACCACGGCTACGAGGCAACGAGAATTCTGCTGGAACGGAACTTTCTTGCGGATCTTTCTCCCGCCCAGCGGATCTGCGTGCTGGCTGCGGTGGAGTTTCACAATAAAATTGCGATCCCCGAAGGAATCTGCGGAGAGTATGCGTTGAAATTTGCAAAACTGACCCGTGACGCGGACAAGCTCGCTATTCTGGAGCTTGTGGGGCGTTATCTTAAGGGCGAAATCAAAATAGAGGACGACAGTCTGATTGCGCTGAGCCAGAGTGAAGGTACGGAGGTTTCAAAGGAGATCCTGGATGCGGTTCTTGCCGGTCGGGCGTGTTCCTACGGTATGATCCGCAATATGAATGATTTTCTGACCTGTCTGTTTGCCTGGGCGCTTGATTTGAATTATTCTGCGAGTGCATCGCTTGCGCTTTCGAATGATTTTTACGGGATTCTCCGTGGTTTTCTGCCGGAGGATCCGCTGTTTACCCGGATTCTGGAACTGACGAATGAACGTTTGAAATGCCGTTGCTCGAAGTCAAAAATCTGAAGAAATATTATCCGGCGCCAGCGGAACGTCTGTTTGGACCGAAGCGTTCCGTGAAGGCTGTGGACGGGGTGTCGTTTCAGCTGGATGCGGGCGAGACGCTCGGACTGGTTGGAGAGTCCGGTTGCGGGAAGAGTACGCTCGGCCGTGCGCTGGTGCGTCTGGAGGAGCCGACTTCCGGTGAGATTCTTCTGCGCGGACGGGATCTCTGCTCCCTGCGCGGTGAAAAACTGCGCCGGATGCGTGGATCTTTTCAGATGATTTTCCAGGATCCGTATGGTTCCCTGAATCCGAGAATGACCATTTTCGCCGCATTGGACGAAGCACTCCGGCTGCATACCGATTTGAATTCAGATCAGCGTCTGGAGCGGGTTGCGGAGCTGCTGGATATGGTGGGTTTGAAACCGGAGTTTGCGCGTCGGCACCCGCATCAGTTCAGCGGCGGTCAGCGGCAGAGAATCGGGATTGCGCGTGCGCTGGCGGTGAATCCTGAGTTCATCGTGGCGGATGAGCCTGTTTCCGCGCTGGATGTGAGTGTGCAGGCGCAGATTGTGAATCTTCTTCAGACTCTGCAGAAGAAAACGCATTTTGCGATGCTGTTCATTGCGCATGATCTTGCGGTTGTGGAGCATATCAGTTCCCGGATCATGGTGATGTATCTGGGGAAGGCGGTGGAGTGTGCTCCGGCGGAGAAGCTCTGTGCGCATCCGGGACATCCTTATACAAGGGCGCTTCTTTCGGCAGTGCCCTCCATTGCGCCGAAGAGCGGACAGAGGATTGTGCTGACGGGAGATGTGCCGTCGCCGCTGAATCCGCCGCGGGGATGCCGTTTTCATCCGCGTTGTCCGTTCCGCCGTCCGATCTGTGAATCCGAGGAGCCCGAGTTGAAGGTCCGCGGAAACGATCCAGCCATGTTCTGTGCCTGTCATTTCCCGTTGAACGGGTAGAGTTTTTCTCTCAGGACAGAACAGAAACGGTCACTGTTTTTCGGTTTGTTTGATTCGTTCCTGTTTTCTGTATTCGCGCGCACTGAGACCGGTGGCTCTGCGGATGAAGCGGGAAAATGTTTTCGGGTCGCGGAATCCGCATTTTCCCGAGATGGTTCCGATATCCAGATCGCTCCCGGAAAGGAGTGACATTCCCTCCAAAAGTCTTTGATTCAGGATATAGCGCCCGGGAGAAATTTGGAGCTCTTCCCGGAAGATCCGAGTCAGAGTCGTTGGAGAGACTTTCAGGCGTTCGCAGAGGAATTCAATCCCCAGTTCGGTATTCGACAGGTTGTGACGGACGAGATAGACCGCATTTTCAATGACTTTCCGATTTTCGATTCCGTATTCCGTTCCGCCGGCTCTGGCGAGAATTTCCATGACGATAGCTGCCCGGGTTCGAATCTCAAGAGGAGTGGTCCCGGAAAGAGATTCCAGCCGCTCGAACAGTTCCGCCGGATAAGGATGCTGCGAAAGCTGGAATTTCGGATAATGATAGGAGTGAAGAATGGCATCTGCAAGCGGCCCTGTAAAGCAAAGCCATCGGAATATGCATTCATCGGAAACGGTTCTGTACCAGATGTTTTCTCCATAGGAGTTGTAATGGAAATAGTTCGGACCGACGAGAATCCGATTGGGTCCTTCATAAAATTCCAGTGTGCCGGAAAGAATCCAGGAGAATCCGGAAAATTGGTTTAAAATTCCACTTTTAAGGGTGATTTCTCCTTTTTTTGTTAAGACGATTCCTGTGCTGATAACGTAGAAAGGGGCTGCTTCTTCTGTGTTTTGAAACGCTTTTATATATGGAATGTACAGATTGCTCATTTTGGTTGAAAGTTCCTCTTTTTTGAAAGATTTCTCCCTTGTTTTTTTTAATGAAATATACTATAATATGGAGAAAGGTCAAATTGAAAAACAGAATAAGAATCTCAATAGAGAAGAAGGAGTTGCAGTCAAATGATGAAAAACGGAAAAAAACAGTATAAGAATTTTACACTTATAGAGTTGCTGGTTGTAATTGCAATTATTGCGATCCTTGCGGCCATTTTGCTTCCGGCCTTGAATTCGGCAAAGGCGAAAGCGTTGAGTGCGAATTGTCTTTCCACCCTGAAACAGACCGGTTTGGAAGTGGAGCTTTACGCGAATAATTTTGGTGATTACATTCCGATCAAACCGCCTGCCAGTGCCGGACTTGACAACAACAACACCTGGGCGATGACGCTGCAGCGGAGCAATCATTCCACTAAAAGGCCATGGTCGAAAGCCGCGTATACCAAATTTTCCTGTCCGGCGGCGGAGCGCTTCGAGCCTCTGAGCTATACAACGTATTTTCAGCAGACATATGGAATCAGTCTCTGGCTGACCGGTCGCTGGGTGGAGAGCACTTATATTTTGCGGGGAAAAATTGGGGTCGATAAGAATAGTGTGTGGCTTCCGCGCAAGCAGCCGTCCAATACTCTTCTTCTTGGAGACAGTTACCATATTGGTTATAAGGTGCAGTGGTCGATGCTGCACCGTAGCGAATGCAATCTTGTTCTGCGCCATCAGAACCGGACAAATGGGCTGATGCTGGATGGGCATGCGGCTTCTCTGAATCTCGGGGCGCTGAAGCAGGACTGCAAAGGAAATTCCGTGCTTTCTCCGACAGGTACCCTGATTAATTTGTAAACGATGAATTTGGAAGGATCAAAGATGAAGTTGTTTGTATTGTTCGTCTGCTCCGTGATGATGGTTTCGCTCTGCGGTTTTGAGGCGGGACCGGATGGTGCCTGGACGAAAGATGGAATTTCCGCCAGCTGGTTGATTGCCGCTCCCGGATGGAATCGTCATTATACTGTGACACCGAAAAATTTCAAAAAGATCAACTCAACCACCGGAGATATGACGGCGGATGGAAAAACAATCCGATTTCAGACGAAAACGAAGAAACTGGCGGATGGAAAGGTTGAATTCAGCACATCTCTTTCCTCCCAGTCATTTCCGGAGATCGGGCATGCGTCCTATCAGCTGACTCTCTCTTTTGACAAATTCCGCCGTTTGCTTCTGGATGGGAAAGTTCTGCCGGTGATGAATCAGCGGGTCGGTGCGTATCCGGGAAAACCGCATCGGCTGACTATTGAAATGGCCGATTGTACCTATCACCTGGATGGGAACTTTTCGCTGTTCATTCAGGATGACCGGAAGTGGAAAGAGACCATTTCCATTCGCATGAACGGTCGGAACGGTTTGCGTTCCGGTTCTCTTGGAATTTCCATGATGGTGCGGAAGGAGTCCGTTGTCAGCGTTCCAGTTTCGCTTCTTCAGGCGGCAAACCGGAACTTCCGGGATGACAAGGCCGGCGACGGCATCGGCGGATGGACCGATCAGGGGCCGAACAATGATCTGCGTAAACTCAAACCGGGAACTCTGACGACTGCCGGCGTTTCCTTCCAGATTCTTGATCCGGAGAAGAACAACGGGAAAAGCTGTATTGTTCTTTCCGCGTCGCAGAAGAAGTTCCCCCGGGAATGTCTGGTGCGGGCTCAGGGAAAAAACGGACTCGGCTATCTTTATCTTCTGCATGCCGCGGCATGGGTTCCGCTGAAAGAGGAGCGGATCGGGACGATCAAGGTTGTCTATCGCGGCGGGAAAAAAGGGGAAATTCCTGTGATCGCCGGACGGGACTGCGGAAACTGGTGGCTGGAAAACTCATTTTCCAATGCGGGAATTGCCTGGGAAACCATGAATTTTGAGTCGCGGATCGGTTTGTCTGCCTCTGCATTTCCGCTTGATGGTGTGCCGGAGACGATCACGTTCGTTGCCGAAGGAAAATCCGTGTGGATGATCTGTGCGGCATCGTTTGCGAATCGCGGAGCACGTTTTTCCTCCGGGGATCAGAAATTGATTTTCCGAGCGGGCAAGGAGTGGCTCCCGGTTCGTTTCAGTCGCCGGATTGAGGCGGGATCTCCGCTGGATTTTTCCGGAAGTTTGGAAGCTCCTGCCGGAAAATTCGGCAGAGTGGTTGTGAATAAGAAGGGACACTTCGTTTTTGAGCGGAAACCGGAGAAGCGGATTCGTTTTCTCGGAGTCAATCTGTGTACGACTGCGAATTATCTGACTCATCAGCAGAGCGAGGCGCTTGTAGAGCATCTTGCCTCTGTCGGCTACAACTCGGTTCGGTTCCATCATTTTGAGAATGATCTTCTGGACAAGAAGGCGAAAGATTCGGTGACCTTTGATCCTGTCATGCTGGACCGCTTCCAGTATTTGATGTCGTGCCTGAAAAAACGTGGAATCTATTACACTCTTGACCTGTATGCGAGCCGGAAGCTGCGGCAGGGAGATGGGGGCCGCAACTGGTCCGCGGCGCAGAATCCGAAACTCCTGTTCGATGTCGAACCGAGTGCGATGGAGAGCTGGAAGAAATTTGTCCGCCGCCTTCTGACCGTGAAGAATCCTTACACCGGACTTTCTCTTGCCGAGGATCCCGCGCTGTATGTGGTCAATCTGGTCAACGAACCGAATATCTCCTTCTGGCTTCCGCTGAACAAGGATTCCTTCCTTGCGGAGCGTTTCCGGAAGCGCTGGATGGAGTATCTTTCCGCGTCCGGTGTAAAGGGGACTCCTCCGGGGCAGTCCAGCGGAATGTATCATCATTTCCGTGCCGGACTGGAACTCGCGCGGATTCGGGAACAGACTGCGTTTCTGCGCAGCGAACTCAAATCAAAAGTTCTTGTGACCGATTTGAACTACTTTGCCGATTATTCCCTGCTGGGGGCTGCCGGAAATCTGGATGTGGTCGATATGCACTCCTACTGGGATCATATGCGTCTGCTGAAGCCTGGCCGCTGGTCGCCTCCGCTCGGATTTTCACAGCTTTCCGCGCTTGGACAGGCTGCCGCGCATGTCCGTAAAGTGATGCCTGCGCGAATCTTCGGGCTTCCCTTCCTGGTTTCCGAGATCAACTACTGCTTCCCGAATCAGTTCCGGACCGAGTACGGGCCGATGGCCGGCGCTTATGCTGCGCTTCAGGACTGGGATGGCCTTTACCGCTTCCAGTGGGCGTATGCGAAAGAGGCGCTTCTTCCGAACGGATTGATCTCTGTCTTTGATATTGTGAACGATCCTGCGGCCCAGCTTGCCGATCGTCTGATCCACGCGCTCTTTATTCGCGGTGATGTCTCCGCAGCTCCCTCCGGGATCGCCGTGGATTTCCAGAATCGGAAACTGCGGGAACTGGATGCAATCAGACTGGCGGGGATTCAGGATCATTTCCAGGTCATGTCGCTGCTCGGACTCTTTACGCGGGTCGGTTCCCTGCCGGACGGCAGATCGTTGGACGGCATTCCGAAAATTGATCTGACCGGATCATGGCAGGAGGCTTTGCCGGAACACATGAAGGCGAGGTTCAAGACCGCATTGAATCAGCAGCGGGTTGTCAGCGAAACCGGAGAGATTACGATCACTCCGTTCCGGAAGAGTCTTGAAGTCGTCACTCCCCGGACAGAGGCCTTTGCCGGTGCTTCCGGTTCCTTCGGCGGCAAGGTGCTTCAGGTGGATGGCATGACTTCTCCTCAGGCGGCCGCTCTGATCTCGCTTGACGGCAAACCTCTTGCCGAAAGCCGAATGATGCTGATGCTTCATCTGGTCGATATGGCCAATACCAATATGACTTTCCGGAACACCCGCCGTACCATACTTGAGACATATGGAAAGTCGCCGCTTCTGCTGGCGCGCCGGAAAATCAAGGTTGCTCTGCGTCTTCCGTTCCAGGCGAAGGTCGAGACGCTCGACTTCGAAGGCCGCCGGACCGGTCCGGTTTCAACCTCCTATGCCGACGGCATGTTGCGCTTTACCGCCGATACCGCCCTCCGGAACCATGGCGTCATGGCCTATCTGGTTTCCCGATGAGGGAGGGCTCGCTGTACCGGATGAGACTTCGTCAAGTAGGAGAAGCAATCCGGTCAGCGGAGCGGAGTCAGTCGCCGCGGGGAATCCGGAGTCGATGCCGGCCCCCGGCGGATCTCCTCCATCATGACTTTGAAGTCCGCTGTATTGCAGAGATATGAGGCGGAGGCGCGCAACGAACCATGATAGCCGCGTCCGCGCAGATACTCCAGAATCGTTTTTCTACCGATCCGGAACGCAAGTTCTTCTCCGTAAAAGTCGATCATGTCGCCGATGTGCCGTTCGATTTCCTCCGCGAATTCCGATACGGTCGGCGGAGTGAAATTCTCCTGCTCCACCTGAGAAAAGATCCAGGGATTGCCCAGCGCTCCGCGAGCGATCATCACGCGGGAACAGCCACTTTCGCGACGGATTTCCTCGCAGGAATCGCGATCCATGATTCCTCCGTTCGCAATGACGGGAATCCGGAGAGCCTCTCTTGCCGCCCGGATGACCGGAAATGCAACCGGACCCGAATAAAACGCTTTCATCAGACGCCCGTGGAGTGTGACCGCCTGCGCTCCGGCATCCTCCAGACGTTTGAGAAAAGCAACCGTCGGAGCAGGGTCTTCAAAATCCTGAATTCTGGTTTTGACCGTGACCGGGATCCGGGAATGACGGACGATCAGCTCCAGCGCTTTCACCGCCTCGTCCGGACGGCGCAGGGCGAATGCGATCCCTTCGCATTTCTTTTCGACCTTCGGAGCAGGACACCCCAGATTGAAATCAAGAACATCATAGTTCATGGTGTTGATGATTCCGACCGCTTTTTCAAGAGTTTCCGGATCGGATCCGACAAGTTGAACCCCCAGGAATTTCTCCTGAGGAGAACGATACGCCAGTTTCATGGTTTTCAGATTCCCGAAAACAAGAGAACCGGCGTCGATCATTTCCGTGAAGGCGTATTTACAGCCGTGGCGCTGAGAAGCAAGACGCATCGGCATGTCGGTATGTCCGGCCAGCGGCGCCTGAATTACAGCGTTCTCAGGATAGAGCATCATTGCGCCCATTGATTTAGAATTGTCCTGTCAGAGTCTTGATTGCGGATGAGTTTCCGGTCGCGGTGTGCCGTCGCATCATCCCTTCCACTTGGAAAGCACCAGACAGGCGTTGGAACCGCCGAAGCCGAAACTGTTGCTCAATGCATGATCGAATTCCACATTGCGCGTTTCCCGGACAAGATCCGCCCAGGCGAATTCCTCGCCGGGCTCGTCGAGGTTTGCCGTCGGACAGATAAAGGAGTGTTCCATCATCAGCGTGGAGAAGATCGCTTCCACGGCACCCGCCGCGCCGATCATGTGACCGGTCATCGACTTAGTGCTGTTGATTGCCACATCGCGGGAGGACTGGAAGACTTGCCGGATGGATTCCAGTTCCACCGGATCGCCGACCGGGGTTGCGGTTCCGTGTGTATTGATGTACCCGATATCGGACGGCTGGAGTTTTGCCATGCGGATCGCGCGCATCATGAGTTCCGCGCTGGATTCCGCATTCGGGATCACCATGTCCGTTGCGTTGCTGTTCGAGGAGAAACCGGAGATGACCGCTTTCGGTTTATGTCCGCGGGCGAGGGCGCGGGATTCGCGTTCGAGAATCATGATGCCGGCGCCTTCTCCGAGAACGAATCCGTCGCGTTTTTTATCGAACGGACGGCTTGCGTGGGCGGCGTCATCGTTGAAACTGTGCGAAAGTGCGCGCATGCTGTTGAATCCGAGCGCCTGCGGCCAGCTTGTCTCTTCCGATCCTCCGACCATGACGATGTCGTATTCTCCGGAGGCGATCAGCCGTGCGCCCGCCATGATGGCAAGTGCGCTGCTGGTGCACGCGGAACTGATGTCATAGGATTCGCCTGTGAGACCGAACACCAGCGAGAGATTGGCAACCGCCGAAGATGGCATCAGTCTGGGCACTGCGAACGGGGAACAGCGGCGTACCCGTCTGGTTTCCAGGAAGGCGTTCGAGTTAGTGACCACTTCAATATAGGCGCTTCCTGCACATCCGTTGATCAGCGCCATTTCCCGCGGAAGGGTTTCCGGCGTATATCCGGCTTCCAGAATGGCCTCATACGCGGCGGCGACAGCCATCTTGGAGTTGGCGGACATGAACCGTTTGTTTTTCTGATTCAGAACCGGACACTCCGGATCGGTGTTTGCCTTGCCTGCGACCTGGCTTTCAAGACCGAGTTCGCGCCATTCCGGCATGAAAACCGTTCCGGTTTTCCCGAGTTTCAATGCTTCGATGTTTTGAGCCAGTCCCTCTCCGAGAGGCGTAATCAGGCCGCGGCCGGAAATAACGATTCGATCCGTCATGAAATATCCTTCCCCAGTTGAAGATACGATTTTCCACAGGCAATTCCAAGCTGAAAAACCAAAATCGCCAGATGGACGATTGTCTCTACTCCTTTATCTATGGATAATATACCGTCTGAAATGGAAAGTGCAACGCCGGAAGCGGGATTCTCCTGCTTTTTTTGACTTTACCACTGCACATTGCGGCGTATGACAGGGAGTTTTTTCATGAATTCAAACTCCATCTGGATGAGTTCCCCGGAATTTTTTTCGCCGTAGAAGCCGGATACTGTGACGCCGATCAGGCGGAGTTTGATCTTTCCGGCTTCGGTTTTTTTCAGAAGTTCCATGGCGGTTCCGGAGATGGTCCGGTCGTCATCGAAGTATTCCGGCAGGGATTTGCTGCGCGTGATGGTGCGGAAGTCGTGAAATTTGATTTTCAGCGTTACCGTTCTGGCAAACAGATTCCGCTTGCGGATCTCTTCGCCGACTTCTGCAGACTGACGGCGGATGACATCCGCCAGAAAGACGAGGTCGTCGATATCCTCCTCGAACGTTTCTTCGGTTCCAAGCGATTTCCGTTCCCGGTCCGTGCAGACCTCCCGTTCGTCGATGCCGCGAACGATGTTGTAATAGAACTCTCCCACAATTCCGAAAGCAAGCGCCAGTTCCAGTCTGCTTTTCTGTTTCAGATCCGCACCGGTTTTGATTCCCATCCGGTGCATGTGTTCCGCGGTCGCCCTGCCGATTCCGTGGAACTTTTCAATCGGCAGTTTTTCCAGAAGAGACTCCGCATCCTCCGGACGGACCACGGTCAGGCCGTTCGGTTTTTTCAGATCGGATGCGATTTTCGCAAGGAACTTATTGTAGGAGACACCGGCGGAGGCGGTCAGGCCTCCGGTCCGCTTCAGAATTTTCTGCTTGATCTCCCGGGCGATGGTGCTTGCGTAAGGGAGTCCTTTTTTGTTTTCGGTGACGTCCAGATAGGCTTCATCAAGAGAAAGCGGCTCGATGATGTCCGTGTATTCATGAAAGACCTCGTGCATCAGAGCCGAAGCCTCCATGTAGGCGGCGCGTCTCGGACGCAGAAAGATTCCCTGCGGACAGAGACGTGCCGCAACATCCGCGGACATGGCGGAATGAACTCCGAATTTCCGCGCCTCATAGGATGCCGTGCAGACCACTCCACGTGTGCCCGGCATTCCTCCGACGATCACGGGCTTGCCGCGCAGACTCGGATTATCGCGGATCTCAACGGAGGCGTAGAACGCATCCATGTCGATGTGTATGATCTTCCGCATATCTCTTCCGTTTCCCGTCAAATGAACTTTGCGGAGTTCCCCGGTTCCCGCGCATCGTTATTCGTGAAAGACAACCGCTTCAAAGACGTCGAATTCCGCTCCGTTTTTCCACGCATCCGGATCCAGTCCGGCTTTCATGGAGAGATGCACCAGCGTTTCCTCCAGTCCCCATCCCTGTTCCGGGGCGACCTGCGGCAGAAAGACCGCGCCAGCGTTCCCCTTCTGAAGAAGAATGCCGTGTTTTCCGATCTCGATCTCTTGCCAGGAGTTCACATGATGCGGCGGCGTGATGGCGGAAATTTCGATCGTGACCTTGCCGAATTCCTCCTCCCGCAGAGGATAGAACCGGGGATCGCGGAACGCCGCATCCAGCGCTCGTCCGGCAACCGCTTTGACCAGCGGGCGCATCGGAAGAATTTCTCCGATGCATCCGCGGAGCCGTCCGTCGATGTTCAGTGTGACGAACGCGCCCATCTTCTTTTTCGCCGCAGGAGAGAGGCTCGACAGGTCCGGCAGCGGTCGCGACGGATCAAACTTCCGGGCAATCGTCGCCCGCGCCAGTGATAGAAGAAGACGTTTATCGTTTTCCGTCAGTTCTCCTTCCGTCATTTTCTGCGGCTCCTTCGCGGATGCCCACGAGCCGGTGAACGAGGCTCCGACATAACTGACCGAATTGCTGTAATCTCCGGTGATGTCGCCGGAGACGTAGTAGGATTGCAGTTCGCACGCCGCATCCTCCGGCAGAAGACGCAGAAGAAGTTCGATCGGATACGATCCGCAGATTGTCGCACCGGTCTTTTCAAGATAGGTCCGGAAGTGGTCCGGCGATTTCCTCTCGATGAAATGAAAGGCTCCCATGTCGAGGGCTTTCAGACTCTCCCGGATATCGTGCACAAATGGCACATAGTCATAGTCTTTTCCATAATGGGTGAAATCGGAACTGGCAACGACGAGAGTCTTTTCATCGATCAGCGGTTTCAGTACGCGGGCCGCCTCCTCCAGAACCTCCTTCCCGCAGATCCCGACGATCACCGGGAGCAGCCGGAATCCCGGTTTGAGCATCGCTTGCAGAAACGGAATTTCCAGCTGGGTGCTGTGTTCGTTCCGGTGAATCCGGTTGTCGCGGAGAAAGAGTCCGTTCCGGAGCAGCGTTTCCACGGCATCCGTATCAACCGGCACTTCGCCCAGCTGAGTGGAGAAGTGCGAGGCTCCCGGCAGACAGAACTGATCCTTCAGGTACGCCCGATGCGATGGCGCAAGCAGAACGATCCGTTCAAAGGCAAGTCCCCTGACTTTTGCCGCGGCGAGTCCCGCCGCCGTTCCCGAATAGAGATAGCCCGCGTGAGGCATGATCAGAGCGATGGTATCTTCCTCCGGTTCGGTTTCCGCGGAGACCTCACGGAAAAATTCCCGGAGTTTTTCCGGATCTCCCGGATACCAGGAACCTGCGAACGGTGAGGAGATGACCGTTTTTCCGGTCTCTTCCGCCTGGGAATGAACATCGTTCTGCATGATAGCCTCCTTGTTCTGATGTTTCCGGGGATTATTTCAGTTCGAACAGCCGGCAGGAATGAGCCGGAACGTCTGCTTCAAAACGATTGGTGTGAGAGCCTTCGTCTTTTCCGGAGAAAAGATCGCGGATCTGGAAGGCGGTATCGCGGGAAATCTCATCCAGCGGGATCGCGAGAGGACGGTTCTCATTTTCAAAGTTGAAGAGTCCGACAACCTTCTGTCCGGTCTTCTTGTGGACGCCGTACCAGACCGCCGGATATTCGCGGTCGAACAGATCCAGAGGCCGCGTTTTGAAGAGATCCTGTTCGCGGATCAGGAGTTTCGGATATTTTGTGCGTTCCGGCGCGAGAGTTTCGAAACGGTCGCTCAGAAGAAGAAGTCCGCCGGTGAGCCAGATCGCGTAGGTCCAGAGAATCACTTCATTTTCGGTGAGTTCGTTGTTGTCGCTCCGGGCAATGTGGGTGTCTGGATCGTTGAAGAAGAGCCGGTGATTCATGTAGCTGTGATTGATGAGGTTACGGCAGACATTCGGTACGGTCGGCGCCTCTTTGAAGACTTTCCGGTCGGGAGCCCAGTACGGAGTGATGTCTGTGCCGATCCGTTCCGCGTTCACGATTCCCACAACCGGGCCGAATGGAACCGTGCAGCCCAGAATGAACTGATCGTCGCCGAAGCCTTTGCGGATGGCTTCCAGTCCGCGGCGCAGAGCCTGAGCGCGCGTGGCTTTTTTATCGTAATAGACCGCGCCGGGGACACCGCATTCAAACACGAGAAAGTCGAGCTTCGTATAGACCCATCCCATTTCGCGCAGACGGCGGAAAAGATCGGTCAGGAAGCGCTGTGCCTCAGGATGCGTTCCATCCAGAATGGCGGCTTCTCCTGTGCGCCATTTCATCGGGAAGGCGATCTCGCCATTCTGATCGCGGACCATCCAGTCGGGGTGCTCCGCGAAAAGACGGGAACGTTTTTCCACAAGAAACGGTGCAAGCCAGATGCCGGGTTTGAGTCCGGCCTTTTTGATTTCGGAGGCAAGGAATTCGAGTCCGTGCGGGAACTTCTCGTTGCAGAGGAGCCAGTCGCCCAGGGCCGACTGATAGCCGTCGTCGAGCTGAAGGTATTCCAGCGGATACTCGTCCCGGTGTTTGTTCAGATAGGCGGCATTTTCGAGAATATCGGCTTCCGTGACATTGCTGAAATAGTAGTACCAGCTGCACCAGCCGTTCGGGAGATGATCCCAGGTCCGGGCGTGCATTTTCTCTCCCCAGACCGTTGCGAACTGTTCCAGAAGCGCATACGCATCCGTGCCGGAGAGAATCAGGAGCTCTTCGGAACGGACGGTTTCTCCGGGATCGACCTCAATTCCATCCGTATCCGCATAAATGGCGTATTCCTTGACTCCTTCCTCGCCGAGTTCCACTACCACACGGGTCATCTGATTTGCCGATGTCACAAATCCGGTCAGCATGGAGAAGCCGCTTTCCCGGTCGTTCAGAACAGCGACATGTTCGCCCGAAAAACGATTCGGCGTTTCACTGGTGTACTCGGCGGGCATCGAGACCGCAAACGGTTTATAGTCCGGATCGACTTCGAAATCCTTTTCTCCATAGCGCACGGAAGCTGCCGCACTCGCCATGGTCCACCCCTCGCGGTAGAGACGCAGACGGGGGCCAGGCGTGGAAAGAAAATCCCCGTGTGTGCCGCGCTGGATGAAACGGAGGTCATCAAGCCGGATCGTTTTTCCGGAGAGATTTGTAAATTCCAGCTGCAGGATGGTTCCGCCATGCTCCTCTTTCCGTGCCGTGACGATACGGAAAGAGGCGCTTTCCGAAAGCCATTGTCCATTGACACACGCTTCCGGAACCAGAGCTCCGAACAGCGTTTTCTTATTTTGAATAATCTGTTCCATAAGAATCATCTCCTGTCGATTGTGTCCGGTAAGGTATAACCGTTTCCAGGCTTTTTCAATAATTTCCGGAGAGAAATTTATTTCTGATTATAGAATCTTTTCAGGAGAATTTTCCAGAAAGCTGTTTGACTTTTTTTCTTGTCGGACTATTATAATTATAATGAAAAATAAATTTCATAATATGAAAGATAAAAGTTATGGACAATATTCAGGTAGTGGAACGGGCTCTGCGGCTTCTGGAGCTTGTAGGGGAGAATCCGCGTGAGGCGCATCCTCTGCGTGAACTGGCGGTCGCTTCCGGCTTGAAAACTCCGACTGCGTCGCGCATTATCAGGACTCTGGCGAATCTCGGATATCTGGAGCAGTCGGGATGCCGTCAGGGATATACTCTGGGCCGAAAGGCTTATGAATTGACGGAGAATCCCGGCTATTCTCCCGCGCTGATCGAAGCGGCTCTTCCTTCGATGAAGGAGTTTTCGGAACGGACGGGGGAATATATCTGCCTTTCGGTGCTGGAAGGAGACTCACGGGTGATCTTGTACAATATCATGTCGACCCATCCGGTCCAGGTGATCACCGGTTCGTTTCCGAAGCGCGAAACACCTTACCGGAGTGTTTCGGGCCGCGTGCTTCTGGCGCATCAGCCGTCGGAAAAGCAGAAAGCGTTCCTTCTGCGGAATGGTCCGCCGGGGGACGAATGGAAGGAGATCCGATCCGGGGCTCAGCTGAAAAAAACTCTGGACCGGATTGCGCATCAGGAGTTTCTGGTGGAGGAACGCGAAGATATCACGGCGCTGGCGGTTCCGGTTTTTCTATCGGGACGGGTTGTTGCAGCAGTCGGCAGTTTTATTCCGGGATACCGGTTTCACGATAAACATAAACAGGCGATTCTGGAACTGCTTTCAGCACTTCCGGAAAAGATCGCGGAAAGGATGTAAGTAAAATGAAACGGGAATTGTTCAAAGGCGTGACATTCGGCTTCTACGCAAGAAACGGTTACTTTTCTTCGAAAGAGGCGGCAAGGGAGGCGGAAAAAATCGCGGAGCTTGGATGCGAGTGGGTGTGTCTGGTGGCAACCGTGATGCAGGAGCGATTCAGCAGTACGCGGCAGTTCCGTGATTTTACAATCACGCCGGGCGACGACGAACTTTGCGATATTATGAATCTCTTTCATAAGCTGGGCGTAAAAGTGATGTTTCGTCCGATGCTGGAGTGCTGGGATGGTACGCAGCGTGGTCATCTCAATCTTCCTCCCTCCCGTGAAATCATTCCCGGCAAGCCGATTCACTATCGTGAGGACTGGTTTGAGAACTATGCCGCGCTGACCAGGCATTATCTGCGTATTGTGAACCGCTGCGGCTGTGAAGGCTATTGTCTCGACAGCGAGCTGAATCAATTTGCCGATTTCTCTGAACATTGGCTCCGGATCGTGGATGTAGTACGGAAGAACTATAAAGGCCACCTGACCAGCTCTCTGATCTCCGCGGAACAGTTCCTGCCTTTGATTCAGAGGAATCCGAATCACTGGTTTTTTGCGCTGGATTCGCTGGGGAGCAGCATGTATTCTCCGGCTTCCGAGCATGGCGGAGGAACGGTCGAAGAGATGGCGGCATTTCTTGCACCGGTTGTAAAACGGACCCGGGAGTTCGCTGAAGTTTATGGAAAAACATTCTATTTTGGCGAATGCGGCTGCTGCGCTACTGCTGGAGCGTCCAAGTTGCCCTACTTCTGGAACAACGGCGGCGGATACGATGGTCAGGAACAGGCTAATTATCTTGATGCCGTGATTCGCGCCTTTTCTCCGGAAGAGTGGTGGGGCGGACTTTTCTGGTGGAAATGGGATGAACAGAATTACCGTCCGCAGTTTGTGGATGATCCCGCCGGCAACAAAGGATTTACCATGGATGGAAAACCTGCGGCGGATGTGATGAAACGGTGGTGTGCGGAAACAAAATCTCCTGCGGATTCCCACTCCAGATGCTGAAGAACAGGGGAGAATGAAAGATGAAACTAGGGATTTTTCTTCCGGCGGTGCCGGATATCAAATGGAAACTTTCGCGTCAGGCTGGAATTGATTATGCGATTACAAAGGCTGCTCCGGAACTGACTGGAATGGCTCCGGTGTATGAGTTCGAGTCGCTGAAAGCGATCCGGGATCGGTTTGCTGAAGCAGGCTTCCGACTTCAGGCGCTCGAAGGGGATGAATTCGATATGACTCGGATCAAGCTCGGACTTCCGGGGCGCGATGAGGATATCGAACGCTATCGGCTCATGCTTTCGAATATGGGAAAACTGGAAATTCCCATTCTCTGCTACAACTTCATGGCAGGAGTCGGCTGGTTCCGCAGCAGGACCGCAATTCCTGCGCGCGGAGGAGCTTTGACAAACGGCTATTTCCCGCAGGATATTCCGAAAGAAGAACTGCATCTGACGCATGAACAGCTCTGGGAAAACTATCGCTATTTCATCCGTGCGGTTTTGCCTGCAGCAGAGGAGGCGGGGGTTCGGATGGGATTGCATCCGGATGATCCGCCGGTTCCGGAATTGAAAGGGTATCCGCGCATTTTCATTTCGGCGGAAGCGTATCGGAAGGCAAAGAATCTGGCGTCAAGCCCCGCGTGGGGGATCACTTTCTGCCAGGCGACCTTCCGCTGCATGGGAGAGAAAATAGAACATCTGATCCCCGAATTCAAAAATGAGATCATCTTCGCCCACATGCGTGATGTGGAACCGTTTGAAGGGAGCTTTCGTGAGACGTTCCATGATAACGGGCCGACTGATATGGCGGAAATTCTCCGGCTGTACAAGGAGAACGGAATCGATTGTCTGATCCGTCCCGATCACGCCCCGACGATGGAAGGTGAGGACAATTCCTCTCCGGGGTACGCGATTCTGGGACGTCTTCTTGGCGCATCGTATCTGAAAGGAATTCTGGATGCGCTCGGCATGAGCCATTGAACTTGTGTCAGACGGCGCACATCTCCGGTTCATTCCATGAGGCGGAGTGCAGAAAATGGAGTCCGGGAGATTCGACTTTTTCTTCCAGAAGATCCAGCAGTCCTTCCGGTGTCGCATGGACGTTGATGAGTTCGCGATCCCTTGTTTTGAGCATTCCGCAGACTCGTGCATTCTCGATGAACGCAAGGAGAGGATCATAGAATCCGCGGATGTTGAGCATTCCGCAAGGTTTGGAGTGATTGCGGATCTGGAGAAGACAGAGTGCGTCGAAAAATTCGTCCAGAGTACCGAACCCGCCCGGCATTGCGAGCCACGCGTCGGAGAGTTCGAGCATCATAGCTTTGCGCTCCGCCATGGATCGGACAATATAAGTGTTGGTAAGATTGGTCTGAAGTTCCTCCAGAAAGAGACCTTCCGGATAGACCCCTGTAACTTCTCCGCCATTGCGGAGAACCGAGTCGGCAACTTTTTTCATGAGTCCGACGTTTGAACCGCCGTAGACAAGTCCGATTCCCCGGAGAGCCATGAGCCGTCCGAGTTCTTCCGCCGCTTTCCCGAAAACCGGATCGAGTCCGTTTTTGGAGGAGCAGTAGACAGCGAGTCGTTTGAGTTTTTTGTTGATCATTCCCTTTTCCTTCTATTGTTTCGGGTCTTCGGGAATGTAATTCCGGAAAAGGGAAATGCAATCATCCTTCCAGAGATCTGACGCAATTCAAACGCAATCCGAACAATAGAACAAAAACGTCCTCAAAAGACCTCCCGTACCCCACAAAAAGATCAGGAGCCGCAAGGCTCGGTGCAGGTCCGTGACCTGCTTCGGTCCAGCTGA
>CAJKAR010000003.1 GCA_905197955.1 uncultured Lentisphaeria bacterium
ATCAACGCTCTTTCCAATTCATTTTTGTTCACTTCAATCTTCATACACAACCTCCATGATGTTGAACATAACAAGCCCCTCCGATCCCGAAAGACCGGAAGGGCTGTTGATATGATTCAGGCCGATCTCTTCAGCCTGCTGTCATGTGGTTATATATACGTGAAATCCGTTTGAACTACAGGCAATGAACGTTGTAATCAGAGTGGAGAAGTCATTCTGAAATCATAAGAAAATATTCGTGTTTAAAGTTGTATTTCGATGAATACGGCAGTATTTTACCAGAGTTTTGGATTTGGAATGGAATCTTGACTGATTTGCCGATTTTCAAAGAGGATTTTTCGGATATTTTCTGGATATGGCAAAGGAGAACAGTCTCCAAGCCGGGCGACAGGGATATCCAGTTGCCTTTAAGAATATACGAAATTAAAAAAAGGCGAAATCAGAGTCAGATCTGAATCCGGTGATGGATTCTGAATTACAATTGTAAGGTATAAAAAATGAAACTTCTTGACATTCTTCGCGGTTCAACTTACAGTTTGGATTTATTCCCCTCCGAATCTATTAATAAACTTGAAAATAAAATTACTGAGAAAATCAATAAAAAAGGGGTTGCCGAACCCTTTGTTCCCTGTATTATTCGTAATAAAAATGTAAAACTGACTCCGGAAGAAATTGTGCGTCAGTTGTACACTGAATTGCTGATCACGAAGTATGGCTATCCTGCAAGTCGGATTTCCTTTGAATATCCTGTTTATTTTGGTCGGGAAATAAAGCGCGCAGATATTGTGGTTCGTGACAAGGATGATTTCAATGTCGCCTACATTATCGTTGAAGTAAAGAAGCCTAAGGCGAAGGATGGAAGAGAACAATTGAGAAGTTATGCCAATGGAACAGGAGCTACTATGGCAGTCTGGACCAACGGCACTATGATTACTTATCATCAAAGGAAAAATCCAAATTATTTTGAGGACATTCCGGGAATTCCAGCCGATTCGGAAACTTTAGCGGATATTCTTCAGAAACCTTTTCACATGAAAGATCTTGTGGAGCAGGACAAGCTTACCCAGTCCGGAAAATCTTTGAAAGATCTGATTCTGGAAATGGAAGATGAGGTCTTGGCCAATGCGGGAGTGGATGTCTTTGAAGAAGTTTTCAAGCTGATTTTTGCAAAACTTTATGATGAAAAGCTGGGAGCGAATTACCCGGATAGAAATCTAGAGTTTCGAAATTCCGGTCAGAGCGACATGCAGTTGAAAAACAAAATAGAACAGTTGTTTAAAAATGCCTGCAATGAATGGCCTGGCGTATTCGCTGACGATGCAAGAATCAATCTGACTCCACCGCATCTTTCCATTTGTGTTTCATCACTGGAAACAGTCAAGCTGTTTAATTCCAATCTTGAGGTTGTGGATGAAGCGTTTGAATATTTGATGAGCAAAAGCAGTAAAGGTGAGAAGGGACAGTATTTCACGCCCCGGTATGTCATCGACATGTGTGTCAAAATGTTAAATCCGAAAGCAGATGAATGCATGATTGACACTGCTGCGGGAAGTTCCGGATTCCCCGTCCATACAATTTTTCACGTATGGAAACAAATGCAGCTTGCGGCATGCCGTCCGGTAGAGCATTTGTTCACTGCTACTTCCAAGGGACCGGATGAAGTTCGTTATGTGCAGAACAATGTCTTTGCAATTGACTTTGACGAAAAAGCCGTCCGGGTTGCAAGAACGCTTAATTTGATCGCCGGAGATGGGCATACGAATGTCATGCATTTGAATACGCTGGATTACAGCAGGTGGACAACTGTAACCAGAAGTGAGGAATGGAATGATACCTATCACGAGGGATTCAAAAAGCTGAAGGCGCATTGCAGCGATCCGAAGGTGGAAATTGAAGCCGGGCGGGAGAAGGAGAAGCCTTATGCACATTTTGATTTTATGGTTCTGATGGCCAATCCTCCTTTTGCAGGAGAAATCAAGGAAAGCCAGATTTTAAGCCGTTATGATTTAGGCCATAAAAATGGGAAACTGCAATCAAGTGTCAGTCGGGATATTCTGTTTATTGAACGAAATTTGAATTTTTTGAGGCCGGGTGGCCGCATGGCAATTGTACTTCCGCAAGGACGGTTCAACAACAGCAGCGACAAGGAAATCCGGAATTTTATTGCAGAACGTTGCCGAATTCTGGCGGTTGTTGGTCTGCATGGAAACACATTCAAACCACATACAGGGACAAAAACCAGCGTTCTTTTTGTTCAGAAATGGGATGATGTTCTCTGTCCGAAGGTTGATGATTATAATATTTTCTTTGCCACGCAGAGACTGGAAGGGAAAAACAATTCCGGCGACAAACTGTATTGGACTCGGGATAAAAAAGGATCGACTACCGATCCCAAGTCAGCGCTTCTTGATCTCTATAAGCACCCGATTGTCTATCACGACTTGTTTGCTACGATTGATTACGATTGCCGGGATGGGAAACTGAATGAACCGCTTCAGCAGACACCGGACGGTATTGCAGAAGCATTTATAGAATTTGCCAAAAAAGAAAAACTAAGTTTTTTTTGAATCGCCCCTTTGACGAAGCCAAATATAAAGCTTTGTCGAAGGGGCTGGAAATAAGCGAAGTCTCTAAGGAAATCTTTCTTTTAGAAAATGATGATTTTAGATTTGATGCTGAATTCTTTCGAAAACGGTTCTTAACAGAAAACAGTGTTCGTAATAAATTTGAAAATTTTTTACTTGGAAGAATTGCATTCGTGACAGACGGACAACATGGATATCACGAGGTAGATGAATCTTCCAGGATTCATATGCTAACAGCAAAGAATGCAAAATATTGGTTTGCAGATTTAATTGATGCAGTACCTTTGGCAAAATGGGTGGATGATAATAATAAACGATCCTCATTGGAAACAAATGATATTATTTTATCAACACGAGGATCTGTTGGTTTTTGTGCTATAGTAAAGCCAAAGATTTTGCCTGCTAATATAGATCAAGACATTGCTCGAATAAAATTATTAACAGATAAAATTTTACCAGAATTTTTACTTGCTTATCTAAATTCCCAATTTGGACAAGATTGGATGTTACGAAATCAAACAGGAATGGTACAGCAAGGCTTATCGCTACAAAAAGTAAAAAAACTCCCTGTGCCGCTTTTGGATATCATTTTTCAAAAGAAATTGAAAACTGTAATAGATGAAGCATATAAAATAAAACAAGAGTCTTTAGAATGTTATTCTGAAGCAAGCTATATATTACTTTACGAATTGGGATTACAGGAATGGTCTCCACTGCAAAAAACTATTTCTTTCAAATCTTTTTCCGCTTTCCAGTCAAGCGGACGTTTGGATGCGGAATATTACCTGCCGAAATATGAACAGATTCAACAAAAAATCAATGCGTATAAAAATGGTTCTATTCTGGTTCAATCCATGTTCCGAAACGCAGCGATAAAAAGTGCAGACTCCCTATGCAAATATATAGAACTGTCCGACGTTGGCACTTCCGGAGAAATTACTGGAGCCATTGAAGGTGCTTTTTCGGAGCTTCCCTCAAGAGCTAGACAGAGGGTTCAAGCCAATGATGTTATTGTTTCTTCCGTGGAAGGTTCACTGTCCAGCTGTGCATTAATTCCACCAGAATATGACGGCGCGCTCTGTTCTACAGGGTTTCACGTTTTAAAATCAGACGTCATTAATTCTGAAACATTATTGTTGCTTTGCAAATCATGGCCCATTCAACTTTTGCTTAAGCAAAGGTGCTCCGGAACAATTCTTACAGCCATTTCTGCAAATGCCATTCAGCAAATATCTTTTCCTCTGATTGAAGAACAGATCCAGGAACAGTTGGCAGAAAAAGTGCAGGAATCATTCGCGCTTCGTCAGGAAAGCAAACGACTGCTGGAACTTGCAAAACATGCTGTTGAAGTTGCGATTGAGCAAGGAGAGGAGATGGCATTGCATTTATTGGAGGATGAAGGGAATGCCTAATCATTTTACTGCACATAAAGCAGAGTGGAAACAACTTGCTGATATTGATTATTTCAGCATGTTTGTCAAGGCTTATATTCCATTCAATGCTTGGATGAACGTAAGTTTTTCTGGTTTAAACACAGATCGAATGAAGATAAATGAGATAAAAAGAAATTCAAATCCATTTCGGGATAAAATCAAATCTTTATTGCGTTCTACATCTCAAGATGGCGTTAAGTTCAAGGGGCTTATTGGAGAACTACATAGCGCCCTGGAGGAAAATTATATAAATAATCAAGACAGACGTCTAACATTCACAGAGATAACCTTGGAAAGGAATCATAATTATAAATCAGAATGTGAGTTTCGAGGAATAAAATATCATGTTCACTGCGGCGATAGTAATGGAAAGACAACAGAAACAGTTGTTTCTATAAAAAGACGTAATAATAACACATTGATATCATTCACCTTGCCAGAATATGAGTATAATTTTCATGTCATTGAAAGCCGATCCGAGATTGCTTCATTGAATCAGGAGAAACGAGAAAAAATAATGGGATGCTATCGCGAGGTTGCTCCATTGACAAAATGCTCTCTCCTTCAGAATGCTCCCCATGAAGAGCCATACCCAAATTATTTTTCATGCGGTAGTTTCAAATTTATTAACAATGAAGATACAATAAGTAAAGGCTTAATTGAAATCCTGTATAACCTCAGGAATGCACTATTACATGGAGAAATTATTCCTAATCAAGGAACAAATGAAGTATACCGAGGGGCTTATCACCTCATGAGAATATTGATCGATGTATTATAATAGAGGAGCAGCGCAATATGTCACTTTGGATGATTCGAGCGGGCCAGCGTGGCGAGTATGAACAGAAGTTCATCAATGACAAGTGCTTTTATATCACCTGGAATGATTTGAAATGCGATCTTTCCTGTTTCAGTTCCCGGGATGATTTGAAAAATAAACTGAAAGAACTTTATCCGGATGATAAGACCAATACCATCCGAACCTGGGCGTCACAGCTCTGGAACGCCTCTCATGAAATCAAAAAAGGAGACTGGATTGTCCTTCCCCTGAAAACCCAGCCCGTCATTTATATCGGGGAAGTGACCGCAGCATATCAGTTTGATCCGACGGCACTCAATCCCTATTATCACAGAATCGCGGTGAAATGGATCGGCGAAAATATTCCCCGGCAAAACTTTGCGCAGGATCTGCTCTATTCCTTCGGCGCATTCTTGACCATCTGTCAGATCTCCCGCAACAATGCGGAAGACCGTCTGAACAATATGAAAACGCACAATTGGGCCGCCAACAGCGACGGATTCGTTACGGCGGATATTCCAGCGGGTGATAATGATGAAACATTTCGAGATATTGAAGAGCTCTCGCGCGACCAGATCATAAGGCTGATAGGCTCCAAGTTCAAGGGGCATGAACTTGCCCGCCTGGTCAATGGCATCCTGATTGCCGAGGGATATCATACTTTCATGAGCCCTCCCGGACCGGATGGCGGAGTTGACATTCTTGCCGGCACCGGAACATTGGGATTCGGCGAGCCGAGGCTTTGCGTTCAGGTGAAATCGCAGGATACTCCCGTAGAATTGAAGGAAATCAAAGCTCTGAAAGGTGCCATGCAGGATTCACAGGCAACCCAGGGCTTGTTCGTTTCCTGGGGCGGATACAAAAATTCCGTCAAAGAGCAAAGTTCCTTTTTCAGTGTCAGACTCTGGGGGCAGAATGAACTTCTAAGGGCACTTTTCCGAACTTATGAAAAGCTGGATGCTGAATTGAGAGCGGATTTGCCGTTGAAACAAATCTGGACAATCACGGATGAAGACTGATTTTGAAAGTAAAATCTCAATTCATTGACATCTTCGGTGAAAAATTTGTTGTCGCCTGACAGGCCGTCAGCCGCCGGTCAGGCGTCCAATGGTTTTCCGATCAGATATGATTGATAGATATACTCCGGATTTTCAAAAAACATGCTGCTGTTGTAATCATCCAGCAGGTCGGTTATCCAGGAGTTGTAAACTTCGATCAGTGCATTGGGAAAATCAATCCCTTTTGTCTGGGAGACTGCGACAATCAACCGCTTATAGACTTTGCCAATATCGAAAATGGAAGGAACCGCGTAACGGCAGGTCGAAACATTGTCGAACGTCCCCTGCGGGATATAGTATTTCTCAGTCAAATTGTCGATCAGCTTTTCCATATTCTCACTGTGGTAGACATCAGCCAGTTCCAGCAGATGACGAATCTCAGCAATTCCGAAAGAGTTTACGACTACACGCCGATGATTTTTTGTTTTCCTCCCAATCGCTTCAATCAGCGAACAGACAAAGAAAAGATCGTTTTCCCGACGGTCTTCACGTCCGGTCATCGTCCCACCTCCTTGCTTTCCAGAAAAGTCAAACAGGACAAGGCTCTCGGAGTACAGAACGTAATCTGGTGAGTCGGATGCTTGAATTTCGCCAGGACCCAGAATTGTTCTCTGGTAAGAATTCCGCTGATGAAGTCGGCAACATAGTTCCATATCTGATCGTTTGCCATTGCTCCGACTACGATGTCATGAGAATGCGGAGTTCCGTTCCGGCAGGCTACGATGAAGTCAAGCCACTCCTCCGTCATCTGATCGAAGTTCAAAATGTCCAAATCAGGATTGGGCGTATATTCATAAGAAGTGACGACAGGGGTATCAAACCGTCGTGACCAGCGTTCCGCTTGTGATAATAACTCCGTGCAATAGAAACCGGGACCGAAGTCTTTGTTGTTCCGGCTCGGCTTTATTTCCGGAGTCTGTATTTCACAATATCCACCGTGGTAGACAAACATTGCAATCTTCCCTGTTCAGCAGCTTTTTTCATTGATATATTCTCAAAACATTGAGTTTGTAAAATATATCATCCATGGAAACATTTGCAAATCAAGGTTTGACTTTTACTGACGGAGACATTATAGTAAAATATCATCGTTGGGAACTACGAAAGTTCTTTGAAACGGTAACAAGTGGTACCTCTGTCATATTGACAAGTGGGGATCAGGAAGACGGAGCCAGATAAAAAAGCTGCGAAAACAGGAAAAATGACGTTGGTACCACAAGGTGCCATTTTAAAGGTGCAAACACCAAAAATTACCATTTGAGCCAGCTTTTTTATCTTGTGTGAAAGTGGCCAAATTCGCCACTTTTGAGCTCAAATCTTCCTGATCGGAAACAATTTGAGGCGCGAAAAAATCTTCGGACGTTCCAGCTGCCGGAGCCATTTTTTTGTCTTCAAAATCCTTTCATAAGATACCATTCCGAAGCATCAAGTTTTTTTCTGCATATTCTTTTTCTCTGTAATAGTCATCGTTTGAAGGTAAGCGTCTTTTCGATTGTAATCTGAACTGTTTCTATCTCATCTCTGCGCCTACCGGAACGATCTGCCATATTACTCCATGCAAAACAGAATGGTCTGCTGAATGGTCTGCCAAGTTCCGGATCCGAAAGAAACGAGGAAGAAACAAAAATTATGATCCTTTTTCTTCACAAAGAAATTATTTTTTTCATTTTTATCGCCAGTTTTGCCGAAAAAAACGATTTTTCCACAAAAAAACACGAAAAAAACACGGAAAATCTTTGTTTTGCATCAATAATCATTTGCATGTTAATGAGCAGCTGTTATCTTACCTAGGAAACATTTTCAGTGGTTTCAAACAAGAACCAACAACGAAAGGATCAAGTAGAAAATGGCAGCAAAAATCACAAAGAAAGCGTCGCCGAAGGCAGCTCCGCAAGTCAGCTGCTGCGCCCATCCGAAAGTTGGAATCCGCCCCTGCATCGACGGAAGAAGAAAAGGTATTCGCGAATCCCTCGAAGATCAGACCATGCAGATGGCCAAAGCCGCTGCGGAACTGATCTCCAACAATCTCCGTTATACCGATGGATGTCCTGTTGAGTGCGTCATTGCCGACACCACAATCGGTGGAGTCGCCGAAGCCGCCGCATGCGCGGAAAAATTCAAACGCGAAAACGTCGGAGTCTCGCTGACCGTCTCCCCCTGCTGGTGCTATGGTTCGGAAACTATGGATATGGATCCGCATACCCCGAAAGCCATCTGGGGATTCAATGGTACAGAACGTCCCGGAGCGGTCTATCTGGCTGCAGTGCTCGCGGCACATTCTCAGAAAGGACTCCCGGCGTTCGGCATCTACGGTCACGATGTTCAGGAAAAAGACACCACCGAAATTCCTGAAGACGTCAAAGAAAAAATCATCCGCTTTGTCCGTGCCGGACTCGCCGTAGCACAGATGCGCGGAAAGAGCTATCTTTCCATCGGAAGCGTTGCGATGGGAATCGCGGGCTCCATTGTCGATCCCAACTTCTTTGAAGAATACCTCGGCATGCGCTGCGAATCCGTAGACGAAACCGAAATCCTCCGCCGCATCGACGAAGGCATCTATGATCCGGAAGAATTCGAACGCGCTCATGCATGGGTCAAGAAGAATCTTGCCAAAAATCAGAGTGCCGATATCTACAACGGCAAGAAAGGCAAAACCGCCGCTCAGCAGAAGGATATCTGGGAATTCGTCACAAAGATGACGATGATCGGACGCGACCTGATGATCGGCAATCCTAGACTCGCAGAGCTCGGATTTGTGGAAGAGTCCTGCGGACACAACGCGATCGCCGGCGGCTTCCAGGGACAGCGCCAGTGGACAGACTGGAAACCGAACGGAGACGTCATGGAAACCCTCCTGAACTCCTCCTTCGACTGGAACGGAATCCGCAAGCCGCTCGTTCTTGCCACCGAAAACGATGCGTGCAACGGTGTTGCCATGCTGTTCGGGCACCTGCTCACAAATACGGCATCCGGCTTCTCCGATGTCCGTACCTACTGGAGCCCCGAGGCCCTGAAAAAGATCGCCGGTAAAAAACTGCCCGGCATCCCCGGACTCATCCATCTCATCAACTCCGGTGCCACGACAATGGACGCCACCGGTCAGCAGTCCGTCAAGGGCAAACCCGCTATGAAACCCTTCTGGGAAATCACCGAAAAAGAGGCTCAGGCATGCATTAATGCCACCAGATGGGTTCCCGCAAATCTCGGGTACTTCCGCGGAGGCGGATTCTCCAGCAACTTCCTGACAAAAGGCGGCATGCCGATCACCCTCTCCCGTCTGAATCTGGTCAAGGGACTCGGTCCGGTGCTCCAGATCGCGGAAGGATTCACCGCGGAACTGCCGAAAGATGTCCATGCGAAAATCGACAACCGCACCGATCCGGGCTGGCCTACCACATGGTTCATTCCGAACCTGACCGGAAAAGGCGCGTTCACCGATGTTTACAGCGTCATGGCAAACTGGGGTGCCAATCACGGGGCATTCTCCTACGGACACATCGGCGCGGATCTCATTACTCTGGCATCCATGCTCCGGATTCCGGTCAGCATGCACAATGTCGATGAGGACAAGATCTTCCGTCCCTCCACCTGGAATTCCTTCGGAACATTTGACAAGGAAGGCGCGGATTACAGAGCCTGCTCCGCTCTCGGAGCCCTCTATCGCTAATTCCCTGTTGAAAAACGACAGATTGAGCGGCGCACCAAAAGTGCGTCGCTCTTTTTTAAAAAGATGCGAGAGAAGAAAACCGCTTTGAAAAGCGGTTCTTCTCCCCTCGCACTCCTCTCTTTCCCTAAACTTCTGACGCCTTTGCACAAATCACAAAGGCTCCTGCTTTGCAGATATCAGAACAGACGTTGCGGGAAAAATCTTTGTGTCGGAAAAATGCGTGAGCATTTTTCTCGGGTCAAGGACTGTGTCCTTGTCGCGGTCCAGCGGCGAGACGCTGGTCGTGCATAGCACGAAACGCTTTTTATAAAAAATGCGAGAGGAGCAAACCGCTTTGAAAAGCGGTTCTTCTCCCCTCGCGCTCCCCTCTTTCCCTAAACTTTTGACCGACTTTGCATTACGCAAAGACTCCACCTATGGTCCATTTCTGAAATCTATCTTCTTTTTGAAATAAAATTCGGTTCCGCCTCTTGACTTTTTTCCGGTTTTATTGTATAATGTAGTATACCGAACGGTAAACCGATTTCTAAAGAGAAACAAGGCTAAAATGATTTCAGCGAACGGCAAAAAACACGACAGTGCCCGGATGCGGGTGCGGCAGTATGTCATGGATCTGATCTTCCGGGAAACAGGCAAGGCAGTACGTCTTCCGTCGAATGAGGACCTGGCAAGAGAAATCGGCATTGCCCGCAGCACCGTACAGCTGGGAGTAAAATCCCTGATTCAGGAAGGATATCTGGAAACCAAGCTTGGAATCGGAACTTTCACGGTTCCACAGATTACGTTGTCCTCCACGAAAACCCCTCTCATTGCTCTGCTGGATGGAGATGGAAAGATCTTTTATCAGCAATATTACAGTTATGCCCTGCGTTCTCACATTGGCATGGAACTGTGCTGTCGTTCCATGGCCGTTCAGGAGATCCGGCTCTACTCCGAACGAGAAAACGATCTTTTTGAAGAATTAAGGAGTATCCGCTGTGATGCATTTGTCTGCCTCTCTCCGCCGAAATCATACTATGAAATTCTGCGCAAACTTTCTTCATTCCGGCCGCTGGTGGTGGTTGACAAAACAATTCCAGGAATCACTTGTGTAGAAATTGACCGCTATGAAAAAGGACGTTTTCTCGGAAAGCTTCTTCTTCAGGAAAAACGGACTCTTCCCCTTTTCTCTCAGGGGGAACGATATTTCAAAACCAATTTTCAAGGCTGCAAGGATGTCTTTGCCGATGCCGGAATCAAACTGTCTGATTCCCTCTTTTTCCCAAATAACCAGAATGCATCCAAAAAAGTGGAAGCCGCTCTGCAAAAAGGTTACCGGCCCAATGCAGCCGTTCTCTCCCTCGAAACAACCGATGAAATCACCGCACTTCTCCGAAAATACCGGATTGATCTGAATCACGACTGCCGCCTGTATACCTTTATGTACATTCCGCCATCCATTTCCGAACCCGTAATACAGATCGAATTTCCTTTCAGAGAATACGGAATTCAGGTTGCGAAAACTGTGAAACGAATGCTGGCAAACCCCGGCTCATCCCCGGCAGAAATCGTTTTCAATAGTAATTATCAATATAAACTGAAACAAAACAAGGAGGAACAGTTATGAACCGCCATCGCCCATGGATACAGAAACATAAGTCAGATGGGAAATATTTTACACTGATAGAACTTTTAGTCGTAATTGCAATTATTGCGATTCTAGTGGCACTTCTTCTTCCGGCTCTGAACAAGGCAAGAGACAGCGCCCAGGCGATCACCTGTACAAACAACTTGAAACAGATCGGAATCGCCACACAAAGCTACGCAACAGACTATAACTTTTATACTCCTTCCACTGGGGGATGGAACGCTTCGCTCGGGATGGATCAGAACTTCCTGATGCAGCTGTTTCCGTACATCAAAGGAAGACCGATTAAACTGGCATCGATCGAAAAGGATGTTCCGAAAGTCTTTCACTGTCCGTCAGGCGATCCGTCGCATTACCGGACGATTACATCCAGCACGGTTCGAACCAATTATGCCTGGAATCAGCTGCTCGGAGTACCTTCCGGCAGTTTTGTCGGAGGCTTTCTGACAGTCACGTCCCGTCTGCTCACCCGCTGCCGCCAGCCCTCCGTGACGGTCATGGCAATCGACTACGATTACAAAAATGCCGTCACACCCGGATTCGGCAATTTCGTCTACTTCTGGAGCAGCGCCAATGCGAACACCTACTCCCCGAACCGTCATAACGGACGGGACAACAATCTCGCCGCAGATGGCCATGTCTTCGCAGTCAATCCCCGGAATCTGGTCCCGATCAAGTTTGCGAACTACTACGCTTTCGCCAACAAATGTGCTGACAACACCTTTCCGCTCTGGCCGCAATAAATTGAACGGAGCTCCTGGCAATGAAAACATATTCTATTTTCTTTTTCCTGAGTTTCCTTGGTTCGCTTTCTCTGTTTGGCGCATCGGAATGGAAATTTCCGTTCCGGAACGCGGAGGAGCTGCGGTCCTGGACCTCACATAAAAATGCATCCGTAAGCGATGGCGGACTGCAGATTTCGCAGACATCCCCCCTGAACGGAATGCAGGGAATCTCCAAATCTTTTCCCGCAGACAAACTGAAGGGAAAACTGCTCCGCATCCGGGGGGAAAGACGCGGCAAAGATCTTCCACCTCCCCTCCGGAATTATCTGGGACCGAAACTGATGTTTCTCATCCACTGCAAAGGCGGACAAATTCTTTATCCGGGACTCCCGGGAAAATTCGGAACCTATGACTGGGAACCGTTTGATTTTCTCTGCATGATTCCGGAAAACGCGGAAAAAATCCAGCTGTTTCTCGGTTTACAGAACGGAAGCGGAACATTCGGACTCCGTAATCTGGATATTTCCGTTGCGGGAACACCGCTGAATCTGACGCAATCCGCCAACATGGGCTACGTGGATGAGATTGCCGGAGACGGAAAAGGCGGATGGTCGGATCAGGGTCCGGAAAATGACGGACGGTTTTTCCGCTGGCCTTATCTGATGGAAAAGAAATTCGCCGGCATCCCCTTTGCTCCCGCAGTCAAGGACAGATGCATTCTCACCATGCACTCCAGACATTTTCCTGCCGGACCGAAACAAGTGAATCTCCCGCTGGCAAAACCGGAAAAGGCTGATTTTCTTTATCTGATGCATACACTCTGCTGGGGTATGTCGAAACCGGAAACGGTCGGTTCGGTCACGGTCTTCTATACAAACGGACAATCGGAAACGCTGACAGTCCGTTCCAAAATAGATGTGGATGACTGGTGGCGGGGAACACCGCTCGAAAATGGAGCTGTCGGAGTCCGTGCCAGAAGCGGAAGCGGGGACTGGCGCTCCCTTTTCGTTTCGAAATTCAAACTGAACGGCAATGCGCCGGTGAAATCGATCCGTTTCAACGCGGGCAATCCGGAGATGCTCTGGCTCGTCTGCGCGGCGACACTCTCGGAAACGGAATACATCCTTCCCCGCCCGAAACCGAAAATCAAAACAACCATCCGCGCCGGACGGGAATGGCTTCCTGTTGCACGCGAAGAACACAATCGTCGAATCAAGGGTTCCGCGCTGGATCTCTCCGCGTTCGCCGAACCGGGTCCTGCCGGAAAGTTCGGGCGCGTCATCGTCCGCAAGGATGGACATCTTGCCTTTGAAAAGAGCCCTGATCAAATCCAACGCTTCCTCTCCGCCTGCGTATCCTTCAAGTTGAAAAGCCGCTATGAAGTCGATCCGCTTGCAGACGAGCTCGTGAAAAATGGCTACAATCTGATCCGGATTCATATTCCGGAATACACACTCATGTTCGGTTCCAGCCAGAAACTTCAGTTCAACGCCCATTATCTGGATCTGTTCGACTATCTGGTCTCAGCGCTGAAAAAACGCGGCATCTACATGATGTGCGATATGGCCGGTGCACAGGATCACGGCTGGACCCCGTTCAAAATCAATCACTGGGGTACCCAGCAGCCCGATCCTTCAAAACGACGGGCTCGGCTGGCGATTCACTTTGATCCGCAATTCCGGGTTGACTGGCGAAAGGGAGTCGAACAGATGCTCTGCCGTGTCAATCCCTACACAAAAACGCGACTGATCGACGATCCGGTTCTGATCATGGTCCTGGGATTCAACGAGCAGGAATTTGAGTTCAGCCGTACCTATTTCGACCGGGAATATACGGCCCCGTTCTATCGGAAGTTCCTTCAGAAAAAATACGGAACCATCCGAGCCTACAACCGGAAATGGAAAACCAGTTATGCCTCCTTCGATGCAATCCCCGGATTTCAGAAACGCGAAGGAGCCAACTCCGATGTCAGCGAATTTCTCTACGAGACCGAACGCAATACCGCAGAATGGTATCGGCAGCAGCTTCGGGAGCTCGGTTACAAAGGACTGGTCACAGCTTACAACGTCTTCAAGACGCATCACTTCAACCGGATCCGCCGGGAAACCTGCGATTATGTCGCCATGAACAGTTATCACGCGCATCCGAGCAACTGGATTCAGAAAAATTCGGTCATTTCCCAGGAGAGCGCGATCGGCAAATCCGCCAATCTGTTCCGGGATATCATCGCAGCGCGTCTGCACGGCAAGCCGCATGTTGTAACGGAATATCAGTGTGTCTACTGGAATCAGTACCGGTATGAACAGCCGTTTGTCTTCGGTGCCTATGCCGCGTTTCAGGGACTGGATGCGATCTCCATGTACGGGGATCCGGTTTCGATACAGCCGGAACTGTTCAGTAACTCGCGTATCCGTTCCTTCGCGGGGTATACCGATCCGATTGCAGTGGCGTCGGAGTTCCTGACCTTCTTCCTCTACCGCCGCGGGGATGTGAAAACAGTTCCCGACAACGTCCGGATCCGGATTCAGAAAGATCTCAAAGGAATGCGGAATCCGAACATCACGCTCTCCAAGACCCAGAGTTCGCTGGCTCTGATGACCGGATTTTCCCTGGATTTCGAAGAGGAAAACGATCCGGATGCGCTTCTGATCTCCGTCAAGGGCGGAGCCGGAACCGCCGGGACGGATGCTTATTCGCAGTCCATTGATGAATCCGCCAATCTTGTTCCGTACCTGAAACTCATGAAGCAGAAGGGCTTCCTGCCGAAAGAGAACCGAAGCAACGGACTCAATCTTTTCGAAAGCTCCACCGGAGAGCTGTTCCTGGATACGGACAAACGTTTTATGGCGGTCAACACGCCGCGTCTGCAAGGGATCAGCGCCGAGGCCGGAACCAAATACAAGTTCCCCGATTTTGAGATTGGGTCCATGAGTGTCCGCGGAACCCTTGCGCTGGTCTCCATTGACAAGTACGAACCGATCCGCAGTGCAAAACGCCTTGTTCTGGTCTTCGCTCCCAACGCCCTGAGCAGCAACATGGAATTTGCCGAAGCAGAAATGCTGAAACTGCTGAATCCCGGAGGGGGACCGGCTCTGCTGCAAGCCGGAAAATTCCAGATCCGTCTACGGAACCGGAACGCCTCCCGCCTGAAGCTCTATCCGCTGGATCTTGCAGGCAACCGGCTGAAACAGCTTGCTCCGACAAAAACGGACGGGGATCACGCGCTCTTCTCCGTTGACACGGCACGCGATGGAGCCGCTGTCTTCTTCGAACTAACCACAGAATAGTTCACACTTTCAGAACTCGTGCCCGGTCGGCATACTTCTCCGGGTTCTTCCTGTAAACGCCGGGAGGAACCCCGTGATACAGACGGAAGCGGCGGCTGAAATAATTTGCATCGGGATATCCCGTCAGCTCGCCGACTTCCGCGACACTGTAATAGAGATTCAAAAGCAGACGCCGGGCATGTCTCATGCGCAGCGAGGTCAGATACTCTTCCGCCCCTGCGCCGATCTCCTGACGGAACAGCGCATTCAAATGGCTCTGACTGATCCCCGCCCTTGCCGCCAGATCCGAAATGGAAAAGAGTTCCGCATAGTGTTCCTCCACATAATCCAGCGCACGGAGCAGTGCGGGATGGCGCCGGAATCGAACCTCTCCGGCAGCCTCGATCGCATTGAGCCGCCTCCAGATCAGCGTCAGAAGCAGCGATGCATCGTCCGGGGCATAACTGCTGTTCAGTTCATAGAGATTCCGGAACCACTGACCAAGCAGAGGATCACCGGAAGCATCTATTGTCCTCAGCGAGACATCCAGTTCGCCGCCGGAAATCTCCATCACCGAATAATAGGTTTCGCAGTCCTCCGTCAGATTCTTCTGGACATGCACGAGTTCCGGCGGTGTCACATACACCGTTCCGGATTTCGCCCGCAGAGCAATCCCCTCTCCGAATATCGTCACACACTCGCCCCGTGAAACATAGACCAGCTCCGCTCCCCGATGCGAGTGCAAAGGGACCGGAGCGTTTTTCTCATAATGTCCAGCATAAGAAAATAATACAGGAAGTTTCACGCTTAATCATACTCCTCAAATCATCATTTTATGCTATTATAACATAATATTGTACAGATGTCAAGGGGTTGCTTTTTCACTCGGGATATCGTATAATGTAAGAAAATTCAAGACAAAAAAAGGAAATTTCAAGATGAAAAAGATCTCCGAGCTCTTTCCTGAAGTAAGCTGCGGCCGCCGCCGTGAACTCCTCACCCTCCCCTGCCGCGGAAAAGCGGACGCAGTTCTCGACACCGACACCTTCAATGAAATCGACGACCAGTTCGCTCTGGCCTTCGCCGTCCTTTCTCCGGAAGTTCTGAATCTGAAAGCGGTTCTTGCCGCCCCGTTTCACAACAGCCGTTCCAGCGGCCCCGCCGACGGCATGGAAAAAAGCTATGACGAAATCTTAAACGTTCTGAAACTCCTGGACAAACCCGCCGATGATTTTGTTTTTCACGGTTCAAGATCCTATCTGAAAGACGCGCTGACGCCGGTCGAAAGCGATGCCGCGCATCGAATCATCGAACTGGCGCGCGAAGCCAAAGCGCAGGGTCGTGTACTGTATATTCTTGCGATTGCCGCCATTACCAATGTGGCATCCGCTCTGCTGATGGCACCGGATATCATCGACAGCGTTGTTGTTGTCTGGCTGGGCGGCCACGCATTTCACACGGTTCCGAACACGGAATTCAATCTGCATCAGGATATCCCCGCCTCGCAGGTGATGTTTGAATCGGGCGTGCCGCTGATCCTGATCCCCTGCTGCGGAGTTGCGGAACTGCTCATGATCTCCCTGCCCGAACTGAAACAACGCTGCGACAAATGCGGCAGACTCGGCGCATTTCTCTATCAGCGCACCTCCGATTATCTGCACAGCGATCCCTGTATTCAGAAAGTGATCTGGGATATTGCCACAGTCGCCTGCTTCGCCGCCCCGGAAGCCGTGCAGTCGGAACTCATCTCAGCCCCGATTCTGAACGATGACAGCTCCTGGACCACCACAGGAAACCGGCATAAGATCCGTCTTGTGAATTACCTCAGACGCGGCATGGTCTTCGACGCCTTGTTCCGCAAGCTGGAAACCTCCGTCAAGAAATAACTCTTCTCTTCGGCAGAGATCATCTCCAGCCTCGATTCCTTCTGTCGTCCTGCAACAGCAATCGACAGAAGAATCTCACGGCAGATCTACTACAATTCAGCGGTCCACCGTAATTTCGAGCGATTCGTAGGCGCGTTCCAGCAGTTCCGTCATATCGCCGAGCAGCGCCTCCTCCGCCTCAATCCGGTAGAGCTTGGCGGCAACGGACGGCGAAGGCGGAGCAAATACCGTACAGCTGTCCGGAAAATCTTCAATCGACGTCTGAAACGTTCCGAGCTCCTCCGCCCTGCGGATCGTCTCCATCTTGTCCAGTCCGCAGAGAGGCCGCAGCACCACATACTCCGCAGCGTTGTCGATTGTTCCGAGGTTGATGACCGTCTGGCTGGCAACCTGCCCGACCGATTCCCCCGTCACGATCGCATACAGCCGTTTCCTGCGGCAAATCATGTTCGCAATGCGCATCATGTAGCGCCGGTACAGAACCGTGCGGAATTTCGGATTGCATACATCGCGGATCTTCTTCTGAATCTCAGAAAAATTACAGGCATAAAGAGTCCCCGGCTTCTGATGCCGGTTCAGAATCGCCGCCAGTTTCCGCACCTTGTCCAGCGACTCCATCGGCGTGTACGGATAACTGTGGAACGTCAGATAATCCACATGGCAGCCGCGGTTCATAATCAGTTTGCATGCAACCGGCGAATCGATCCCGCCCGACAGCAGCGCCAGCACCGGACTGTTGCTCCCGACCGGCAGTCCGCCCGCGCCGTTGAATGATGTATAGTAGACAAGCGCATTGACATCCCGAACCTCGACTCCCACCGTCACTTCCGCATGGGTCAGATTGACTTTCAGGTGCTCTTCACCGAACATCGCTTCAATGTGCGTTGCCACGGCGATCTCGATGTCTTTGGAACGCAGAGGAAAGGACTTGTCGCTTCTTCTTGCGCGGACCCGGAACTCCACACGCGGCCGGAGTGCAAGAATCGGATCGAAATGCTCGTGAATGCTCTGCGTCACCAGCGAACAGATCTCCGTCATATCGGGTTTACATTCGAGCGCCGGAGAAAAGGATTCCAGACCGGCACAACGGTGAAGCCCCTCCTGAATCATCTTAAGCTCCTCCTCCGAAAAAGCGGACTCGTCCTTCTTCCGGATGTAGATTCTCCCCCGGACACGTTTAAATGAAATGTTCTCCAGAGAGGCACACTGATACTTCATATTATCAATGAGCTTCTCTTCAAACATCGAACGGTTGTCGCCTTTGGTGGCAATCTCGTGATAGCGGCAGATAATCGTATTGTACATGGACGAATCCTTCTTCTCAGTCATCGAACGAAAAAAACAAAACCGGCAACGGAGTTCTCCGCTCCGCCGCCGTCGAAAAAAAACCTCCGGACGGGGAACCTCCCTCCCCCGTCTCCGGCAGACTCTGCATCAGGTATACTTCAACACCTCTTCCATGGTGGTTTCGCCATTCAGAATCGCGCGCACGCCGTCCTCGCGCATGGTGACCATTCCCAGTTCCCGCGCCTTTTCGCGGATGGCAATAGTCGGAGCATTCGCAAGGATCAGATCGTTGATCTTCGGGTTCATCACCAGAAGCTCCGTAATCGCTTTTCTGCCCTTGTAACCGGTGTTGTTGCAGTAGGGGCAGCCTTTGCCGTAATAGAACATGTTGTCGCCGACATCGGCACGTTCCAGTTCCAGCATCTTCAAATCGTGATCGGAGGGACGGAACGCCGTCTTGCATTTCGGGCATACGCGCCGCAGAAGACGCTGCGCCAGAATTCCGATCAGCGCACTGGTAATCAGGAACGGTTCCACGCCCATATCCACAAAACGGGTCACGGCACCAGCGGCGTCGTTCGTATGCAGCGTGGAAAACACAAGGTGTCCGGTCAGCGCCGCCTGAACCGCCATCTGTCCGGACTCAATATCACGAATCTCTCCAAGCATGATGATATCGGGGTCCTGACGGAGGAAGGCACGAAGCGCACGGTCAAAGGTCATTCCGACCGCTTCATTGATCGGCAGCTGAATGATGCCTTCCAGGTCATACTCGACGGGGTCCTCGGCAGTCAGGATCTTGTCCTCCACGCGGTTGATCTCCTTCAAAGCGGAATAGAGAGTGGTCGTCTTGCCGGAACCAGTCGGCCCGGTCACGATGAAGATGCCGTTCGGCCGGGCGATCATTTCGCGGATCTTCTCCAGCACATCTTCATTGATTCCAAGGACGTCCAGGTCCAGGTTCACCACAGAACGGTCGAGGATTCGAAGCACGACCGATTCGCCGAACTGAGTCGGCAGAGTCGAAACACGCAGGTCGATCGGTTTTCCCGCGATCTTGAGCTGGATTTTACCGTCCTGCGGACGGCGCCGCTCGGAAATGTTCAGCCCGGAAAGAATCTTCACACGGCTGATGACGGGAATCGCAAGGTTTTTCGGCGGAGGCGCCATCTCATAGAGCGCACCGTCCACACGGTAACGGATCTTGAACTCGTTTTCAAACGGCTCGAAGTGAATATCCGAAGCCTTGTCCTTGATCGCCTGATACATGACGGCATCCACAAAACGGACAATCGGGGCATCGTTTGCGGCGCTGGTAATGGAATCCTCGTCATTCTCATCCACATCCACGACATCCTGCATATCCATTTCCGCGAGCACATCGGCCGCGGAGGCATCGTCGTTCGGATAATACTTCTCCAGCGCCTTCTCGACCTGTTCCTCCGGAGCCACCAGAATATTCACATCGTGCCCGAAAATAAAGCGCATCTCATCAGCCACCTGATAATTCAGGGGAGAACGCAATGCCGCGTAGAGCGTGTTTCCGTCATAAGAGACCGGCACCACTCCAAGCATTCTGGCATTCGCAGGCGAAACCAGCTGAATCACATCCTCCGGAATCTCCATGGAAGAGAGGTCAATCACCTCGGTACCGAGCCCATGGGCAATCTGCTCCAGAATCTCTTCTTTCGTCAGAATTCCAAAATCGACCAGCAGCTCCTGCAATGGAGTCCCGGTACGTTCATGTTCCTCGACCACTTCGGCAAGCTGTTCTTCCGTGCAGCATTCGTTGGCGATCAAAATATCCTTCAGGGTCTGATTTTCAGTATCCAGCATGTTCAGTCTCCATATTAATCCGCGTCGCCGACGGTCGCGGCGATAACTTCAGACAATGTTGTAATTCCCGCCGCCGCTTTGCGCAGAGCATCTTCCCGCAGAGTTCTCATTCCGGATTTTCGGGCGGCTTCGCGAATGGTCGATGCAGCAACCTTTTCATAGATCAGGTCCTGAATTTCCTCGCCGATCATGAAGATCTCATAAATACCGACTCGGCCCTTGTAACCGGTTCCGCCGCAGACTTCGCATCCGGTACCCTTCATAAGTTTTGCCTGAGAGAGGAACTTGTCGTCGAGTCCGAGCATACGAATTTCATCCGGAGTCGCGGTTGCCCTCGCGGCACAGTTTTTGCAGACGCGCCGCAGAAGACGCTGCGCCATCACCGCCCGCACCGACGATGCAACCAGGAACGGTTTCACTCCCATATCCACAAGTCGGGTCACGGCACTGGGGGCATCGTTGGTATGAAGCGTGGAAAACACAAGGTGTCCGGTCAGGGAGGCGTTGATTGCGATTTCCGCCGTTTCCAGGTCTCGGATCTCTCCGACCATGATGATATTCGGCGCCTGACGGAGCATCGCCTTCAGTGCCGCGGCAAAGGTCATGTGCGCCAGCGGATTCACCTGCACCTGATTGATACCGGGAAGCATATACTCCACAGGGTCCTCAACTGTGATGATCTTACGGGTCGGCTTGTTGATCGTATTCAGAAAGGCGTACAGAGAAGTGGTCTTTCCGGAACCGGTCGGCCCGGTCACAAGGAAGATGCCGTCAGGATAGTTGATGATGCGGTTGATCTTTTCCTGGTCGTCTGAATAGAAACCGAGTTTCGGAATATCGAGCTGAATGCTCGCCTTGTCGAGAATACGCATGACGATACTTTCGCCGTGCGTGGTCGGAATGGAGGAAACGCGCAGGTCGATATCCTTGTTCTTCAGTTTGATCTGAATACGTCCGTCCAGCGGGATGCGCTTTTCCGAAATATCCATGTGCGCCATGATTTTCAGACGGCTTGTGATATTCGACTGAAGATATTTCGGCGGACCTTCCTGTTCTCGAAGCGCTCCGTCGATGCGGTAACGGATGCGGTAGCGTTTTTCCATCGGCTCCATGTGAATATCGGAAGCCTTCATATTGAACGCATTGATGATGATCTGAGAGACCAGTTTGATAATCGGAGCATCATCGACCGTGGAAGTTCCGATGGTTCCATCCTCCATTCCATTGGTAATCTGCTGAAGATCTTCCGGCTTGGCGAGGTCGTCTGTTATTTGAGCGAGCTTTTCCGCTTCGGTTCCATAAGCCTGAATCATCAGCTTATCGATCTGTTCTGCAGGTGCGATGACAGCATCGACATCCCGCTGCAGGAGATAGCGGAGAGCATCCAGAGTTTCCATTTTCGTCGGATCGCTCATCACGATTGTCAGCGTCCCGTTCTGCAGTTTGTAGGGGACGATCCGGTATTGCTTGGCCACCTCCTCCGGGACAAGAGCCGCCAAATCTTCGGAGATCTGCACGCCTTCCAGATCGACGACCTCAAGGCCGTACTGTTCTGCGAGCATCGACTGCAGCTGCTGATCGGTTATCGCTCCGATGTTCTTCAAAGCATCAACGATATCGACCGCGCCGTCGGACTCGGAAACTTTCTGCCAGCCGGCTTCAATCTGCTCCGGAGTCACCAGACCGTTTTCCTTTAACAGTTCGAGGATATAATCACTGTTCTCAGCCACTTTCCACACCTCATCTTCATTGAATTAGACAACATCGCTATATTAGAATTCAGGAATAGCGGTTTGTCAAGTCTCTTTCGCAAGATTTTCCGCAGAGATTCCGGAAAAAACGTCACATTCCGATCTCCGCGATTCTCCGGACGCCGAGCCGCGGGTGCGGAAAGCGAAAGAATCTGCCGGAAACAACAGCAGCAGATGCTCCGGTAACGTTGCAAATCCGAAATGGAAGGGTATAGTATCTACTTGCAAATGAACCGGAACTTCAAGCAACAGGACAGAAAATGATTTTAAAACACCCGCTCTCCCCGGAAGAGAAAAAAACTTCTCAGATCAACTACAACCTCTTCAGTGCGGTGAACGGGGCCTCCTACATGTGTCTGGGAGAAACCGTGATTATTCTCTTTGCGGTGAAACTGCATGCGCCGAACATTCTGATCGCGGTGATCGGAGCGATGATGTATCTGGGATTTCTGCTTCTGCCCCTCGGCGTGATTCGGACAGGACAGGTCGGCGCGGCGCGAAGCCAGGCGGATTTCTGGGTCTGCCGGAACATTGCGGCCCTTCTTGTGGCGGCAAGCGCGTTTCTGGTGCTGGTGTATCCGACGCTGGCGATGGCGGTGCTTCTCCTGGGCAGTTTTCTATTCTACGGATTCCGTGCGGCAGGCGTGGTGATGTCGCAGCCGCTGATCGGAGACATCACCACGGAATCGGACCGAGCACGCATCATCGCACAGTCCACCGGATTATTCTATCTGACCGGGGTACTCGCCATGATTACGATCAGTCTGCTGCTGAACTTTTTCGATCATATCTATATGCTGGTTGGAATCATCGTCACGGGAGCCCTGCTCGGAATCACCGCATCGGGATTCATCCGGAAAATTGATGAAACGGCCGATCTCCAGCGGTCCGCGCGGAAACCGCTTCTGCCGCAGCTTCTGGATGCCCTTCTCGATCAGACTCTGACCCGGCAGATCTACGCGGGTTTCATGGTCAATCTTTCCATCATCATGCTGGCGCCGATTTCGATTCTGGCGATCAAGCGCGGATATGGAGTCAGCGATACCAGAGCCATTCTGTTTTCGATTCTCCAGTTTGCCTCGGCGATCGCGGCAACGCAGATCGGCGGGAAGGTCACGGAACGGATCGGACCGCGCAAAGTGGCGATTTATGCATACTTTACAAATCTGCTTGTCTGCATTTTCTGGATGCTGGCACCAGCCTCCGCACGGACGGAGGGATGGTGGTGGATCCTCTTTCTCCTGCCGTTCATTATTGTCGGTATGACAACGGTTTCCATGCAGAACGCCATGATCCATTATTTTCTGATGTCGGTTCCGAAACCGAAGCAGGTGGCGTCCTCCATGTTCATCAATGTGGCGACAGGTGCGGCGGCCGGAGTCACCGGAATGCTCCTTGCGGGCTTCCTGCTGAAATTTGCAGAACGGTTTGCCGGACCGGAGGCACCTCCGGAAAACACCTTCCGGATCTACTTTGCGGCGGCCGGAGTCATCTTTCTGCTCGGCGGCTGGCTCGTAATCCGTCTGGTACCGGTCATCGACACCTTCCTGAAGGACAACGGAATGGAACAGACCCGTTCGCTGATCCGCGAAGTGGTCAAACATCCCCGCTGATCCCATCGTCGGAAAACGGAATTGCCGTATTCCGTTTTCCGGACTTGAAAATTCCGGACCAGGCACTATTGTTATCTGAAAATCCTGCTGAACGACAGGAAAACCACAACTCCGTCACACGATTCTCGCGCGACAAAAAAGTCAAGGAAAAAGACGATGAAAATCTCGATGTGGACAGCGTTTTTAGTGGAGGATTCCCCGGAATCCGCAATCGAAATCCTGGCATCCTGCGGCTACCGCTATGCCGAATTTTCCGATGAACACGGCAAAGTGCTCATGGACCGTCCCGATCCGCTGAAGGCCGCCGCCGAACTCGCGGACTTTGCCCATGACCGCGGACTCACACTTTCCCAGGGGCATCTCCATCTCACCGCGGATATCTCCCATCCCGATCCGGAAATCCGCAGGAACTATCTTGATTTTCTGAAACGGGAACTGCAAGTCTATGATCGTCTCGGCGTCAAAGCGGCGGTTCTCCACTGCGGCGGAAAAGCCGCAAGGGATCAGGGCATGCCGATGGCGGAAGTGGAAGCCATCTCAGCGGCATCCCTGACGGAACTCTGTCAATCCATCGAAGGACAGGAGATACGGATCGCCATCGAAAACATTCCAAGCACGCAGCCGTTTGCCTCCGATCTCCTGCGAATGATCGCGAACGTGAACCGGCCGGAGATTGGAATCTGTCTCGACACGGGCCATCTCAATCTTGTCCAGGGAGATCCCTGCGACTTCCTTGATGAAGTCGGCAACAAGCTGATCGCCCTCCACATTGCGGACAATCTGGGCAATGCGGATCATCACATGTTCCCCTGCGGACGCGGCACAGTCAACTGGTCCGCCTTCATGAAAAAACTCAAATCGACATCCTATCAGGGCCTCTTCAATTTTGAAGTTCCCGGAGAACGCTTTCCCATCAGCCGTCCTATTCAGCTTCTGAAACTGAAATACGGACTCGAACTCGGCAAGCTGATGTTTGAACTTCCCTGAACTCAGGACTGTTCCGGCAGAATCAGATTCACCGCGGAGGAATCGGAAGCAAGGCAGATCAGCTGATCGACCACGGCATCCATTTCCTCCGCGCAGGCGAATTCGTACTCTCCGTGGAAATTGTATCCGCCCGTGCCCAGATTCGGACATGGCAATCCGCGGAAGGAGAGCATGGCGCCATCGGTTCCGCCGCGGATCGGAGGGGTCGAGGGAACCAGTCCGGCGCGGCGGGCGGCATCCTCCGCCAGACGGATCAGAATCCGGTTCGGACGGAGAATCTCCTCCATGTTGCGGTAGGAATCGTGCAGGACAAGTGTCACGGTGCCGCTTCCGTATTTCCGGTTCAGAGAGTCGGTGATCTGCTGCATCCGGCATTTCTTTTTCTGAAACAGTTCCGCGTCGTGATCACGCAGGAGATAGGAAAGCACGGCCTTCCCGGTGGAGCCTTCCGTCCGGATCAGATGATAAAACCCTTCGAAGCCTTCGGTTTTCTCCGGGACCTCCTCCGGCGGAAGCATCGAGTCGAACTCCATGGCGACTTTCTGAGCGTTCAGCATAACCCCTTTCGCCGAACCGGGATGCACGGAACGGCCGATGATGGTCACTTCGGCGGAGGCGGCATTGAAATTCTGATATTCGATCTCTCCGGCGCTGCTGCCATCGACCGTATAAGCGAATGCGGCTCCGAAATCGGCGATATCGAAGCCATCGGTTCCCTGTCCGATCTCCTCGTCGGGCGTGAATCCGATGCAGATTTTCCGATGCGGGATCTTTTCCGCAAGGATCCGTTCCGCGGCGGTCATGATTTCCGCGATCCCGCTTTTGTCATCCGCACCGAGGAGCGTGGTGCCGTCGGAGGTAATCAGAGTTCGCCCCGTCAGGCGTTTCAGGACGGGAAAACGTTCGGGGGAAAGTTCTTTTCCGGAACTCCCGAGCGGAACGGGTCCGCCATTATAGTTCCGGATCACCTGCGGACGGACATTTTTTCCGGACGCTTCATCGCTGGTATCCAGATGTGCCAGCAATCCCATAGGAGCGAGCTCTTCCCAACCCGCTGTTGCGGGAAGAGTTCCGAACAGGAAGCCGTTTTGACTCAGGCGCACGTTGGAGATTCCGCACTGCCTCATCTCTTCCGCAAGATGTTCCGCAAAAAGCATCTGTCCCGGAGAGGAGGGATGCGTTCCGCTGCATTCATCGGATGTCGTTTCATATTTCACATATCGGATCAATCGTTCCATCGCCTTCATAAAAGCCACCTCGAATTCAAAAAGTTTCCCCCGGAAAGACAACCGTTTTTAATATAACAACAGAACCCGGGGAAGTCAATATTCATTCTTCCGCACGGGAATGATCCCGATCTGAAGCCTGTGCGGAAAAAGAAAAACCGCACCCGGATCTCTCCGGATGCGGCATGAAAACAGGAAAACAAAGCTGTTATTTCTGATTCGGCTTTTTCATGGTGGACCAGACAATCACTTCGGACTGCTTCGGCACGAAACCGTGATCGCTGCCCTGCACCCAGCGGATGGACTTCTTCGGGGAAGCAATATTCTTATAGCTGATTGCAAGACCGGAAGGCGGGCAGGTGTAATCCCCAAGTCCGGCGCGCGTGATCTCGACCTGCGCATTCTTGATGCGTTTTGCCATGAACACCGGATCATAGTAATCCAGAGCGGGAACATACTGGATTCGCCAGCCGCCGGAAAGACGCTGCTTTTTCTGAGTTCCGGCAAGATCGCAGCACCAGGTGATGCTCGGCTGGGCGAGTGTGACATCCGAATCCAGCGCTGCCGCCCACATGGTCTGAAGTCCGCCCTGGCTTCCGCCGACGGCGATCAGATCTTTCCCGTTCCACTCCGGACGGCTCTTGAGATATTCCATCGCACGCATCACGCGAAGCGCCATTCCGTTGAAGAAGGCCGTTTCAGGATTCGCATTCTGCTTCGGATCGAACGCATAACTCTTGCCGTTGGATTTAATGCTCTCAAAGAATTTCTTGTAATACGCGTCATCTTTGCCGAGTTCCTGTCCATGGGCATTGATGTCCAGAGTCAACGCCTTGGGATTGCCCCAGCCGGGAGCGCGATGAATGCCGGTTCCGTAGCCGTGGAAGGAGATGCGGGCGGGAAGAGATTTTGCCTTTGCATTCACCGGCACATTCAGATATCCGGTAACCGGACGCGGTCCCGCGCACGGAATGGAAACAGCGTAGATATCGGCGCCATTGACCGTTTTTACTTTTTTCAGTTCCACCTTGTCCTTGAACGGGACGGCGGCAAGACGTTTTTTCTGTTTTGCCCAGAAGGCGTCGAAATCCTTCGGTTCACCGCAGTCGGTCAATGTTTCCGGTTCAACGGCGGTTCCGGCAAAGTAGGCGATGTTTCTTTTCCGGGTTCTCTTTGCCCAGTCCTTGAACTCCTGCTGAACGATCTTGCCCTTCTGGTCAACCAGATAGACGTTGACACTGACGAAACCGGGTTTGTCAAGCTTTGTCTTGACAACGGCCTCCTGATTCGCGGGGACTTTTCCGCTTGCTTTCTGTCCATCGTCACCCTTGCGATCCCAGCGGAGAAAGAGTCCATCGGCCTTCTGGTTTCCGAGCTCGGCCTTGAAGGTGTAGACCATCTCCTCGCCAGGCTTGTAGGAAAGTGCGGATTTATTGGTTTTCCCGACAATGTAGACATTGGTCGGATCGAAGTCTGCATGGCAGACAAGCGCCGCCGTCGCCAGCAGTGCCACAGTGAAAATACCTCTCATACTGTCTCCTTTGTTTGGTTGTTCTGAAACACTAGTGGCATTTTCCGTTTTTTGCAAACAGAAAATAGAAAAAATCCGGAACTGCAAAATAAAATTTTATCGATTCTTGCACAAAAACGCTCGCATTTTCCAGCCAAAGGATTCTTGAACTTGCGGAAACGATGTTCATTCAGCATCACAAAAGCATTTGTCAACGACCTTTCTGATGAGAGATAAACCGCACTCTGACAAGAAAAACAGAGTGCAGAACAATCATTCCTTATGCGAAAATCGGCGAAAAGCACGCGGACTCATTCCGGAAAATTTCCGAAATACAGAAGAAAAATAGAGCGGATCATTGTAACCGACTCGTCCGGCGATCTCCTTGATCGAAAGATCCGTGGATTCCAGCAGATTTTTCGCCAGTTCCATACGCATCTCCGTAAGATGTTCCATCGGGGATTTTCCACAATACTGGTGAAACATGCGGATCAGGGTCGGATTGCTCACCCCGGCAATTTCCGGCAGAGCAGAAATCCCCACATCGCTGCGGGTATAGGTTCCATGCAGAAAAACCAGAGCTTTCCGCAGCGGTTCCGGATAACTTCTGGATTTGTTCACCCGGTTTTCTTCCCCGAGGAACAAAAACAGACTGAATACTTTCTCTGAAATCACCTGTTCCGTCCCCGGAATCTTCTTTCTCAGCAGATCCCGGATTTCCCGGAAACGCTGTTTTGCTTCCTCCACACGGGTAAGAGTAATCTTCGGCACCTCATTCAAATGCAGTGACTCCACAAGAAGATCCAGAATGGTTCCGGAAAGACAGAGTGTCATTTTCTCGTAGTGCTCATCGACCGCGGTCGAAAAACCGGAGTCGTGACCGCGCCGCATGAGGAAAATCTCCCCGGCAAGAAGTTTGGTTTTCTTGTTGTCCTGAAAGAAAGTCGCGGAACCTTCCACAATAAACTCCAAAGCCACTCCACGGTACAGATGATGACGCAATCTGTGGCTTCCCCAGCGTCTGGCATATAAGTAGGTATCTGTAAACAGAACAGGACTGTACCGGGGAGCCTGATACCAGCAACTCCTTTCGACCTGGCAATTCCCGCCGACTTCCACTTCATCATAGGATGGCCCGTTAACAGCAACTCTTTTCATAATTCCATATTTTTGATAAAAAACTACATGTTTTTCACAATTTCGCCGTAGACTTTTTTTATAAAATAATCTATAATTACAATAAATCAACCAAAGAAAGGATCTCTTTCATGAAGAAAAAAAACATTTTCTTAAAGTTTACTCTTATAGAACTCCTGGTTGTAATTGCAATTATTGCTATTCTTGCAGGAATCCTTCTTCCCGCACTGAACAAAGCCAGAAGCATGGCTCTGGCAGCTAATTGTCTCAGCAATCAGAAACAGCTGGGACTTCAGTTTGCAATCTACGGTGACTCCTATGAAAATCTTTATCCGCTTTCCATGGCAGACTATTCCTGGCTCCCGACCCTCATGGGATGGACCAGTAGTGAGTGCGAAAAAAGAATCTCAAGCGTAAAACATAAATCTTGTCCATCCGTAAAATACAATCAGCCCGCAGGGAACAAACGCTACGAGACCTATGGAACAAAATCCGGACTCTATATGGGCGGCTGGAGCAAATGGGAAACACAATACGGCGCCGGCCTGAATTCCACGATTCGAATCACTGTGGATTCAAAGACTCTCAAATTTCTGAATGTGAAAGCCCTTAAGCAACCCTCCCGCTATTACTATCTTTCGGAATGCGTCGATCAGACAACCAAAGAGGGACGTTACATGCTCCCGAGTTTAGGGACAGAGAAAACAAAAATGTATTTAATTCACAATACACGTCTCAATCTTCTTTACGCGGACGGACACGCCTCCTCCAGCGGTACAGCCTTGAGTCTTGAACTCCAGAAACTGGGTTGCCAGGCCAATATGCTGATGGATGAATCCGGCGCCCTTTACTAATCAAGACAAAATAAAAGGAAAAGATCGATCCATGAATACGAAATTATTCTTCATTCTCATTTCACTTTTTTTCTTTACCACTCTTCGCGGAGAACTCATTTACAGTAATCCGTTTTCCTCGCAAGATTCCCTGAAAGGATGGCAGGTGCGTCCGGAAGCCTCCACATCCGGCGGAGTCCTGTCCTTCGATCTGAAAAAACAAACCGGTGGCTTCCCCTGCATCTATCGCTCCCTTCCCCCGGAAAAAGCGGCAGGCAAACTGATCGCCATCTCCGCGGAAATCAAGGGATCCCAACTGAAACGATATCAGAAAAAGCCGTTCACCGGAGTCAAACTCCAGTTTCTGGCGACTGCGGATGGCAAAAACATCTTTGACGGTCCGACTCTTACCAAAGAGGGATCCTACGATTGGCAAACGCTTCGTCAGGTGCTCTACCTGCCTCCCAATGTTCAGGACCTGAAACTCCAGATCGGAATGCAGGGAACCACAGGAAGTTTCCAGCTGAAAAATCTGAAAATTGAAGATCTGGGAACCCCGCTTCCATTCCACCGAGCTGCCAACATGGCATATCGGGATGAAAAAGCTGGTGACGGAATCGGCGGATGGTCGGATCAGGGCCCTCAAAACGATGGTTCTCCCTTCCTTCAGGAACTCTGGAGAAAAGAATACCGGGGATTCCCTTTTCAGATTCAAAGACAAGGGAAAAGCGTTCTCACTCTCGGCAGCAGAAAGTTTCCTGCCGGCCCAAAAGGAATCACCGTACCACTTCATGCACCGGTCAATGCGAAATATCTTTATCTGCTCCATACACTCTGCTGGGGCGCAGACCGGAAAAACACGGTAATCGGACAAATTGAAGTAACTGGAACAAAAGGAAAAGAGCTTATTCCCATCGCAATCGGGAAACAGGTTGGCGACTGGTGGAGCTCCTCCCGGCTTACCAGCGGATTCCCGGCATTGACGGTCCGGATTCCCCGGAATGGAACGAGAACTCTCTATGCGTCACGCCTTGAACTGAAACAAAATCTTGGAGAAATCACAGCCTTGCGTTTTCTCTCAGCCAATCGCGAATCCATCTGGATCCTCTGTGCAGCCTCGCTCTCTAATGAAAAAATCAACGATCCGGAAGACAAGCCGGCTCTGGAAATTAAAGCGGGAAAAGAGTGGATGCCTTTCCCCCGGAACGACTATGATTTCTGCATTCCCGGCTCTCCCATGGATCTCTCCCGTTTTGAAAAGTGGCCTGAATCGGGATCGCTTGGACGAATGGTTGTCTCTGAACGCGGCACTCTCTGTTTTGAGCGGGAACCGGAACGCGATCTGCAAATGCTCTGCGGACTCTTTCCCATGACCTTCTATCGAGTCTTGGAAGCGGAACAGTGCGTAAATGAATTCGTCCGGCGCGGACTGCGGATGGCTCGGTTCCACTTCCTCGACATATTCCTGATGAGCGGATCCTCTCGCGATGTAGAATTCAACACCCGCTCTCTGGATATTTTCGATTATACCGTGGCGGAAATGAAAAAGCGCGGTATGTATCTGATGCTGGATCTCATGACTCATCCCAATGGGTACTATGCGCAGACCCGGTTCGATAAGTGGAGCAATTTGCAGAATAGCCATAATATGAAACTGCAGATTCATTTTTCGGAAGAAGCACGGCAAAACTGGGTTGCCGGCGTGAAAAAGCTCCTGACACATGTCAATCCATATACGAAAAAAACATTGATCGACGATCCGGTTCTCGCCATGGTCATCACTTTCAATGAACAGACCTTTGCGTTCTCCTCGTTCATGAATCCGAAAATCGTCACCCCGCATTTTCATAAGTATCTGGAACGGAAATACAAAACGATAGATGCTTACAATAAGGCCCGTGGAGAAAAATATCGTTCCTTCGCGGAAATTCCCTGCTTCCGGAATTTCAACGACAAGGATACGGATGTCTTGAACTTTATTCTGGAAACCGAACAGAATACCATGGATTGGTATCGCAGGGAACTGCGGAACATGGGATACAAGGGGCTGATTGCCGGATGCAATCTTTCCAAACGCCATACGGGGAATGTCATCCGTCTGAAAAACGACATCGTGGCAATCAACAGTTATCATGACCATCCCCAGAACGGATTTTCCAAAGGGGCTCTGGTTCGTCAGACCAGTGCAGTGGACAACGCGGCAGGGCTTTTCCGGGATCTGATCTCGGCAAAACTCACAGGGAAACCGCTGGTGGTTTCGGAATACTCGCATGTTTTCTGGAACCGCTATCGGCATCAGCAGCCGTTTGTTGTCGGAGCGTATGCGGCTCTGAACGGAATCAGCGTTCTAGCTCTGCACGGCGGTGTAGTCCATGTAGAAGCATTGACCAGAGGGGCGGAACGGTTCGGTATCCGTCCGTTCAGCAGCCAGCGGGATCCTGTCGCGCAGGCATCGGAGTTCCTGACCTACTTCCTCTTCGTCCGAGGGGGGGATGTGGAGCCGGCGGAAAACGAAGTCCGCATCCGGGTCACGGAAAAGGACTGGAGATGCCTCACAGGACAGCAGGTCTTCTCCCGTTCCCAGAATGCACTTGCGCTCCTGATGCGCTTCTCCGCCAATTACGGTCAGACTATAACAGGGAAGATCCGGAAGGGGATTGAACTGCCGCTTGCAGGAGGCAGCGAAACCGTTGAAACCAATGCGACCTTGCAAAGCAGTGAATCCGCATTTTCAGATGCCTCCGTCTATGTGAAACTTCTCAAACAGAAGGGACTTCTCCCCTCCGACAACCGTACCGACGGCAAATCCATCTTCGAAAGCGCAAACAAACAAATCTACATGGACTGCAACCGCAATCTTGTCCGGATCAACACCCCCCGCTTCCAGGGGATCTGCGCTCCAGCGGGAACGAAAGAAAAAATGGATGATTTCGAAGTTCTCGCTCTTGGCAGAGATGCGAGTCTCTCGCTCGTCTCGCTCGATGGCAAACAGCCGATCCGGTCCGCCGGAACACTGATGCTGGTCTTTGCCACCAACGCCCTGAACAGCAATATGAAGTTTTATGACAAGGATATGCGGAAACTCTTCCATCCCGGTTATTATCCGCCTCTGCTTCAGAACGGATCGTTCCGGGTGGCGATCCGAAACGACCGTGCAGAACGGCTGAAGCTCCATTGTCTCCACTATTCCGGGAAACGGATGAAAACCATTCTTCCGGAAACAGTCGAAGCGGGACGCGCCGTCTTCTCGATTGATACCGCACGCGATGGGGCATTTCTCTTTTTCGAACTTTCCGCGGAATAACCGTCGGATTTCCAAACAATATCAGGTGAAAGAACAACAAAATGAATACAGCAGCAGAACCTCTCATGCTCTACCGTCTTCCCTACGGGAAATTCCTGAAGAAAGACACAGAGGCTTTGAAAACAATGAGAAAGGCCGGAATCAATCTGGTCTCCATCTCTCCCATGAACACAACAAACGCATTCGGCGAACCGTACAGCATCTATCCGCCGATCTGGAACTATGATGAAAGCTATGACTTCTCTTCGCTGGATCAGCATATTGCCGATGTTCTGGAACTCCACCCGGAGGCCCGGTTCTTCTGTGCAATCGATTTGAATTCCCCCCTCTGGCTGGCGCGGCGATTCTCCCTCGACTCCTTCTACTCCCTGACCGCCTGCTCCCTGCATCCGGAATGGCTGGAGCTGACGACGAAATATCTGAACGCTTTCCTCGACTACACGGAATCCAGATATCCCGACCGGATGGCCGGATACATTCTTGCCTGCGGCCGAACCATGGAGTGGATCGATCACAGCTACTTCTGCGCCGAAGAGATCAAAAGCGCCTATTATGAAGAGTGGTGCCGGAAAAATGGCCGATCCGTTCTTCCGATCCCGAACGCACGGGAACTGAAAAGCGCCATGCATGATTTTATTCGCGATCCGGAACAGGAGGCACACACGGTCCAGTGGCTCCAGTACGTCAACAACCTGATGACGGATCTGGCAATTCATTTCATCTCCTCCGCACGGAAAAAAATTGGCAGCAGGAGAAAAATCGGCATTTTCTTCGGCTATCCGTTCCACATGATGGCGGAAGGACAGCACGAGTGCGAACGGCTTTTCGATACCGCTCCGCCGGATTTTGTCATCGGAGCCTCCTGCAACTCCACACGCGACATCGGTTCCGCCAGCGGATACATTGCCACTCTTCAAATGCTGAAACGGCGCAACATTGTCTATCTGCATGAATGCGACCGCATCACCAGCACCACAAACCGCGACCTCACGGATCACATCCGGATCGAGGGAAAAATCTGGAATGCATGGAAAACTCCGGAAGAGGATGTTGCCGGACTGCAAAGAGAATTTTCGCTGAGTCTCATCAATCGTTTTCATCTCTGGTGGTTCAACATCTGGGGGAACTCCTATGCCTCCGAGGAAGTCAAACAGGCCATCACGCAGATGAAACGGCTCTGGGACAAATATGCCCCCATTTCGAGTTCATCCAATGCGGAGATTCTGCTGGTCCACGATCCGGAAAGCAACTACTTTGTCAACTTCTACGATCATCCCAGACAGTATTTCCTTGCCCACGCTCTCCGCGATGAGTTTTCCGATGCCGCCCTGCCCTTCGATACCGCCTCCTGGAACGATCTGGATAAAGTCGACTTGAATCAGTACAAGCTGATCATCTTCCAGAATCATGCGATTTCGAATGCGGAACGAAACGCGGTCCTGAAGAAATTTATCTATCGCCCGGAACGCCTGATTGTCTGGATTCACGCCCCCGGAATTCTCTCCGAGGGGAAATACACTCCGGAGAACGTTCAGACACTGACCGGAGTTCCGTTCGGCACCAGCGACCATACCATCCACCAGTTCCCCGACCATCGCTCCATCTATTATGCGAACATGTTCGATCTGACCGCCGGAGAACTGCGGCGTCTTGCAACCGAAGCGGGAGTCCATCTCTATACCCCTGAAGGCAATGCGATCTGGTGCTCCGCAGAATTTCTGATGGTTCATCGGAAAGGCGGTGCGGATGTGCCCGTCTCCCTTCCCCGGAAGGCCAAACGCATTACAGAGCTTTTTTCCGGCAGAATCGTTGCGGAAAACACAGACTCCTTCCTGGAGCACTTCCCCGATTCAGGAACCCGTCTCTATTATCTGGAATAATCACAGGAGAAAATTCAAATGTCCGAAACAGCAGTTGCAAACGCGGAACACTTCATTCATAATGAGACCCAGTTTCATCTCGGATTCCTTCCGACGGAACAGTCGAATCCGCTGACAAAAACACTGGAAAGCGATTTCCAATCCTCGACCGAACAAGGCGTCAGAACTCTTCAGCGGGCGGACCGCAATGTTCTTGCCATGGTGGAACGTATCTTCCGCTCTTCCGAGTATGCCGGACTTGTCCAGAAGGGTGAGCAAGCCATCCGGAACGGCAGACGGATCATCTTCTCCGGATGCGGCGCCACCGGCCGGCTCTCCATTCTTCTGGAATCCATGTGGAGGAAGCACTGCGCCGAACATCCGGAGAGCGCTTCCTACGCGGATTGCGTGGAAAGCATCATGACCGGCGGAGATTACGCGCTGGTACGATCGGTGGAATTTTTCGAAGATTATCAGCCGTTCGGACGAAAACAAGTTGCCGAAGCGGGAATGAAAGCCGGCGATGTCCTTGTTGCAATCACGGAAGGCGGCGAAACCTCTTCTGTTCTGGGAACTGTTTTTGAAGCTCTGGATCGCGGATGCGCCGTTTTTCTCCTGTTCAACAATCCGGCAGAACTGCTGGCGGAGCATCTGGAACGTTCCCGGAAAGCGATTCAGGATCCCCGGGTCTGCATTCTGGATCTCTCCTGCGGACCGATGGCGCTCGCCGGATCGACCCGCATGCAGGCAACGACCTCGGAACAGCTTGTCGCCGGAGCCGCTCTGGAAACAATCATGCACCGTTTAACCGGCGAAACAGAATCTGACTACATTTCCGCATTCCGTTCTCTGCTGGAGGCTCTGGAACTTCCCGAAAACCGCAGGGCAATCGCCGATTACATCGATTTTGAAACGGAAATCTATCGGAAAAAAGGCAAAGTCACCTACTTTGCCAACGACTATCTGCTGGATATCTTTACGGATACCACGGAACGTTCTCCCACCTTCATGCTGCCGCCCTTCCGCAGAATAGATGATACGACATCTCCACAGTCATGGGCCTTCGTCAAGAATCCTCTTTATTCGACTGCAAAGACCTGGGAAGTCGGCATGCATCGTCCGCTGCGCTGTCTGAACTGGACGCAGGAGGACTACAAGGCGATGAATGCTGATGCAATCTGCACCAAACCGCCAGCTCTCTCCGGAGCGGACCTGCTGAAGTTTGAAATCGGAAAGGAATCTCCGGAACTCCGTGCCGATTCCGGCAATGATGCGGGTGTCCTGATCACACTCTCCGCGGATCCGGAACTGGAATCCGCCTTTCAGAAAACTGCCGGCATCTTTCGATATGCCAGACATCTTGCCATCGGCCAGGAAACGAAAGCCGATTATCTCATCCGCCTCCCGAAAACCGGCGGCGCACTGCACCTGATGGAACACATGGCAATCAAACTTGTCCTGAATACAATTTCCACTGGAACCATGGCTCGTCTTGGAAGAATCACGGGAAACTGGATGAGCTGGGTTGACTGCACCAATAAAAAACTTCTCGATCGCGGAACACGTCTGCTTGTCGAGATTGCCGGAGTCGATTACCGAACCGCCTGCATCGCCCTCTTCGAAGCTCTGGAACAGGAAAACAACTGCGGAGAAGAAAAATCTTCACCAGTCCAGATTGCCTTGAAAAAATTAAAGCACTAATCCCGTTTTTCCTATCTTTCTTAAGCTCCGTTGCGATACATTCCCATACCGGAAATGTCATAAAAATCGCAACGGAGCTTAATTTTTTTCATAAAAACAAAAAAATACTGTTTTCAGAACAAAACAAATCATTATCTTTTTTTCTCATTTTATTTATTCATTCCATCCAATCATACACCTTACATCCAGAAACTATTTTCATAAAACATGCATCATTTACCTAATTTTCTTTTGATAAAATTTATTTTTTATCTTGACAAAATAACAATCTTATTGTATAATTAATATACAAGCAGAAAGATATCTGCTTGACTCATGCATTAATTTTATTTTTAAGTTACAATTAAATTTAGAAGGTAAAATAGAATTCATCAAGAATGATGTGTTGATAAAGCCGAAATAAAACCAAAACACTGTCTGTTCAAAAAAAAATAACTATTTTTTTTCTTGAGAAAAAATTGATCGGACGATTGTGTTTTCAGAAAATGAAATTTCGCAGAGCCGTCGGAAGCTTAGGAATGGTGCCTCCATGCAAACGTATCGTTCATCGGCACCGGCGGCTCTGCGCTTTTTTACTTAATAGACATGCTTTTAGAAATGAAAGGAAACTGCTGTATATTGCAGATATGATTTCTTTATCTTACAAAATTTTCCGGGAATAAATAGAGGCATGCCAAAAGCTGTGGTTCCGAAAGATCAGAGCGGACAGTCCAGCAGCTTGCCGAGTCCATACCGGATCAGGAATCCGATAAAACAACCGGAAAACAGCCAGAAGTAAAATTCAAACGTTGCAAAAAAATCCTCCCCTCGCTCATCCTTCATCCAACTGATCCAATCCGGCTGCAACAGAAACCGGAGAGTTTCCCAAAAAGTTCCGTGCGGATAAAACAGAGGAAACAGCAGAAGAAGAGCAATCGCTCCGCCAATCACCGATCCCACATTCAGAATTGTTGGCAGATCCATCTCAAACACCGTATCTCTGTTTACCGTTCCGCAACAGCCATTGCAATAGCATGTCCCCGTTCGTGACTGATACTGATGAAAATCCGGGCAATTCCGTTCGATTCCATGGTTCGAAGCCCCGCTCCCGAAAGCCGGACAGAAGGCGCCCCGTTCTCATCGGCAACAATTTCGATATCGCGCCAGGCACATCGACCGCCTAAACCGCATCCAAGTGATTTTGCCACCGACTCCTTTGCCGCCCAGCGTCCTGCAATAAACTGAATCCGATCCCCGCGCCGGCTCGCTTCACTCGACTCCGCATCCGTGAGAATATATTCCGTAAAACGATCGCCATGACGAGCTATCACTTTTGCAATACGTTCGATTTCAACGATATCCGTTCCAATTCCAAAAATCATGCGTGTTCTCCGTCACTCTGCGGATGCCGAGCGATGTTCTTCTTTGGAAGATTGCGATCTTCACTGATCTGGAAATCGCGGGTTTTCGTCCGGGGCTTCACATGCCGCGGCCCGTTTCCCCGATCCAGCTCCCGGAGCGCCGCCAGACGAGCCAGCTCGACAAAGGCATCCGCATCCATCTCCTGCGCACTTCTGGCAGGCCGCACAGGAGCCGATTGCGATCCCGTCTTCTGTTCCGCCGCCCGCATGGATGCCGGAAATGGCGGCGGTGGCGTCATCGCGACCTGCCGCTCCGCTTCAATACTGTAACAGGTATTCCGCGTAACAATCAGATGATCCACGACATCAATGCGCATGGCATCGGCGGCGACCTTGATGGCGCTGGTCAAGGCAAGATCCGCCGGAGAGGGCTTCGCCGTCCCGCTCGGATGATTGTGTATCAGAACGATTCCCCGCGCCGACATGTTCAGCGCCCGTTCCATCAACTGCCGGGGATGAATAAACAACTGATCCACGGTCCCCTCCACCAGAATCTCCGATCCGAGAATCTCATTGCGGGTATTGAGATAAATCACCATGAAGACCTCATTTTTCAACCCGGCCAGTTTCATTTTCGCGTATTTCAGCACGTCTTCCGAGGATTCGACAATCTCCTTGTCTTCGATCCTCTCATACAGATAATCGGAACAGAGCCCCTTGAGCAGGCGGAGCAGAACAAACGCACTTTTACCCACGCCCTTAATCCCCAGCAGCTCCTCCTCCGATGCATCCAGAATCCGGGAGATACTGCCGAATTTCGCCATCATCTCCTTGGCGATCGGTTTCACATCCCTGCGTGCAATCACAAAGGTCAGCAGAAGCTCCAGTTTTTCATAATCCAGCATTCCATCGTGCCCGGCCTTGAGATACTTTGCGCGCAAACGCTCCCGGTGACCGTCCATCGGATTCATATTCAATTTTTTCTCATTCATCAGCAGCAACCCCGAATTCAGCGGTTCAGCAGAGTCATGGACTCAAAATGCGATGTTGAAGGAAACAGATCAAACAGGCGCGAGGAAACCACCCTCCAGCCGCGCGCCCCGAACCGGACCAGATCACGAGCCAGTGTATCCGGCGCACAGGAAACATAGATCAGATCCCGGACAGAACCGGAGCTCAGAGCCTCAATCACACTTGCCTCCAGCCCGCCCCGCGGTGGATCCACCAGTGCAAGAGTCCGCCGGTTCGTCTTCAGAGGAAGCTGTCCTAGTGCTTTCACCGCATCATTTGCCAGAAACTTGCAGTGCGGCACCCCGTGTTCATGCAGATTCCGATCCGCCGCGGCAATCGACCCGGCATCAATCTCAACCCCGTAAACCTTTCCGATCCCCGCCTCCACCGCAAGCACGGAAAAAACGCCACAGCCGCAGTAGAGTTCCACAAACAGCTCCGGTTTCATCTCTCCGGCGATCCGGATGAACTCCGCGGCAAGACGCGACATCATCGCCGTATTGATCTGGAAAAACGAAAAACGCGGCACATGGAACTCTCCATACGGCGGAATGGAATCCAGAAGAAATCCATTTTCCTTTTCCTGTTCCAGCAAAAGCGCTCCATCGTGCGGAGTAAAACGGAAGGTCAGATTCGAGCGTCCTTCCGGAAGACCGGCACGAAATTCTTCGGATGAAAGAGTCTCTCTCATCAGGCGGGAAATCTCCGGACGCGCCAGAAGACAGTCCCGCAAATCCAGAACCGTTCTGTTATCCTCCATCAGATATCCGGTTTTCACCTCGGAAGCGTTCTTTGAAACCGTCAGTTTGATCTTATTGCGCCAGCCGGTCCGCTGCACGGCTCCGACAGGAGCAAGAATCTTTTCCGCAGTCACGATCCCGGTATGCAGAAGGAAACGTTCCAGCTGCCTCTGCTTCCATTCCAGCTCCACCGGATACTCCACCTGCGCGTAGGAACAACCCGGACAACGCCGGTCCGCCGCAAAAGGACAGACCGGAACGATCCGATCAGGCGAAGGCTTCACAATCTCAATGATTTCGGCTTCGGCATACGATTTTTTCTCTTGTCTGAGTGCCACACGCAGACAATCCCCCGGAACCCCGCCGCGGATAAAACAGCGTTTTCCGGAAGGCATCGTCGCCACGGACTTTCCTCCATAGGCAAAGGCATCGGGTTCAAGCAGTATTTCTGAAGACATGGTTCTGTTTTTTCCTGTCTGGAACGCTCAACGCATTCCGGCTTCCACAATCATCGTTTTCCGCCAGCGCTTGCGAATGCTCTGCAGTGAATACAGCGCACCGCGGGAATCCAGCACAATCACCTCGCCGGGCAAGGAACCGCTGAAAAGCGCAAGAGTCTTTCCCGAAGTCACCGGACGCAGATTCTTCGGATCGCAATACGAAAGTTCTTCAAACGTGTTCGGATCCAGACGATAAAGACGGTTCCGCAAAAGACGTCCGCAGAAAAGCGCCTTGTCCTTCCAATTACAGGCAATCTCGCCGGAAGAGTCGTCCGACACCTCTTTGACCCCGTTCGGCATCACCAGCAGCACGTTCGATTTTCCGAATCCCGTCCCCGTGGAGCAGAAAAGAAGAGAACCATCCGCCGCTCCCTGGGCAAGCCGGTACAGACGAGTCCCCGCAGGCAGTTTGACCGAACGGATCTCCCGCAGAGAATCCGGATCAAAAAAACGGATCGCATCATCCGATGCCGCAATCAGGACTTTGCCGTCGCCGGAAAACGCAAGACGGGGTGACGGTCCCGCAGTAAATCTTTTTTTCTCCGATCCCCCCATCTGAAACACTTCAACCGTTCCATCGGAAGAAGCCGAATAAATCCGTCCGCCGCGGACCAGAAACGAAACCGGTTTTTCCGCAGGAATAAACAGTTTTTCCGCTCCGGTTTTCAGATCAATCACGGCGAATCCGGATCTCTGTGACAGCTCCTCCTGTCCCTCCGCGAAACACACGGCAGACATTTCAGCCGGATCCACAGCCACCTGCACAATCTTCCGCCCGATCTCCAATACCCTCAGAATACGGCGGCCACTCACATCCACCAGCAGAAGCCGTCCCCCGTAAGGCCCCTTTCCAATGGTACCGGTCTCTTCCAGACAGACAATCACACTGCGGTCCGGCACGGAAACAACCGACCGCAAACGCAGCGCTCCAGCACCCGATGGATTCCATGCCGGAGTCCAATGAATCTCCTTTTCCGGTTCTCCGAGCCGTGCCGCCAGAGAAGCGGGATCGGTCTTCGTCTTTTTTCCCGCATTCGAAGACAGCAGTTCCTCTATGCGGAGATTACTTCTGTCCACCTGAATGACAGCGCGTTTCTCCGGCTGCTCGTCCAGCGGAATTCTCACCTTCAGAGAGGACTCCCCCGCACAGCAGAGGACTCCTCCGGATAAAAACACACAGCCGACTCTCACGACTTTCGGCACGATTCGAAGCATAACAGACAGCCTTTCGCTCAAAATTCGGCACCGGAACAATCAGAGTTTCACCGTCAAAGCGGCTCTCATCCGCTCCACCTTTGCAAGAGCCTTTTCCACGGATTCATCGCGTGCAAGCAGCACACCCAGCCGGCGATGACCGTTCAACTCGCCTTTTCCGAAAATTCTCATACTGGTATCCGGTTCGGCCAGAACCTTGTCCAGATTTCCGAACGAGACATGATTGGAATGTCCGTCCACCACCACCGCCTTCGAGGCCGAAGGACCGTGGAACGCAATATTCGGAATCGGCAGTCCGAGAATCGCACGCACATGCAGAGCGAATTCGGAAAGATCCTGAGAAATCAAAGTGACCATACCCGTATCATGGGGCCGCGGACTGATTTCACTGAAAATAACGTCGTCCCCCTTGACAAACATTTCCACACCGAAGATTCCGCGTCCGCCGATGGCATCCGTGATTTTTCCCGCGATGGCCTCCGCCTTCGCCAGAGCTGTTTCGCTCATTGCCTGCGGCTGCCACGACTCCTGATAATCCCCGTTGACCTGATGATGTCCAATCGGTTTCAGGAAGGAGGTTCCGCCGATATGCCGGACAGTCAGCAGAGTGATCTCGTAATCGAAATCGACGAATCCTTCCACGATCACCTTTCCGGCGCCGGCACGTCCGCCTTCCTGAGCGATTTTCCAGGAGGTGTCGATATCGGCTTCGGAGCGGATGACGCTCTGTCCGTGACCGGATGAACTCATCACCGGTTTCACCACGCAGGGGATTCCGATCTCCTTCACGGCGGAGCGGTACTCCTCCTCCGTGGAAGCGAAACGGTACGGAGAGGTCGGCAGACCGAGCTCTTCGGCGGCGAGACGGCGAATTCCCTCCCGGTTCATCGTCAGGAACGTCGCCCTCGCGTTCGGAATAACGTGCCAGCCTTCCTGTTCCAGTTTCAGCAGTTCCGGAGTTGCAATGGCTTCAATTTCCGGGACAATCAGATCCGGCTTCTCGCTCTCGACCAGTTTCCGCAGCGCCGCGGCATCCAGCATGTTGATCGTATAGCTCCGATGGGCAACCTGCATCGCGGGAGCATTCTCATACCGATCCACCGCAATGACTTCCACTCCGAGCCGCTGCAGTTCAATCACCACTTCCTTACCCAGTTCCCCGGAACCAAGAAGCATTACTTTTACCGCGCTGGCGGTCAGCGCCGTTCCCAATTCAGCCATTTCAAAACCTCCTCTGCTTCTGAAAAAAACGTTTTCGGTGAATATACGGATTTGATCCGTTTTTTTCAAGAGGGAAACACAAAAAAAATTGCGTGTTTTCCCGCTTCACCCCCTCGTAGAACCGAACGTCCGACAGGAATTCAAATACATTCACGCTGGTCTCAAATACATTCGCTCGGATCATTGAAATCCATGTTTTTTTCCGGAACAATGCTCTTCCGCTATTTGCTTTTCCAGAAATTCCGTGTTATAATGAGGTATTGCCATCTTCAGGAGGTGTAATTCATGACTCGATCAATTCTCTTTCTTTTTCTGGTTCCGTTTCTCCTTTGTGCTGGAAAGCTGGAAGACTTTGCGGATGATGTGGAATATCTGGAAAAATCCTATAAGGAAGTGGAAAAACTGCCTACAACATCCGCTTACAAAGTGGAATATCGGAAACGACTCGTCGGAGCAAAAAACCGGGCATACGAACTTCAGCGGGCAATCGAGAAGCTCGGAATCAAGAAAACTTCGCTCGACACGACTCTGAACAAAATGATCAGCTGCATGGATATCGGAGGAGTCGCGAACCGGAGTGTCTCGACTCAGTCGGGAAATCTCGGCACCCATGCAAACGAACTGAGACGGCAGATCGCCTACCTTCAGGAACTGAATTACTCCTTTGAAGCCAATACCTTCGAGGATCCCTATCCGGAATCCAACACCTATGAGGCCGTTCACAGATTTGACGCCCTCCTGAAATCCGCCTACCGCATCACCCAGGGAAAAGGATATATCAACGAGGAAACCCGGAAAAAATACGATGAAACCTTCAACGATCTTATGACTCTCGGCAAAACCATGAGCATGCAGATCCGGAAAGAACAGCTGAAACTCCCGCAGGGCTTCAATCTGATCGGAAACCTCGAAGCCTTTCATACAGCGGCGGAAAAAGTACTCACCGTCAGGAACCGGAAAGATGCGGCAAATAGCAAAAAACTCAAACGCCTGACCGGAGACAAGGGATACAAGGAAGCCTTGAACACAGTCAAATATGCCGCGGAACGTCTGGAAAACGAGATTGAGTTTCTGAAACGCGCCAATTTCGATATGCGCGTCCGAAAGGAAAATCTGCTTCCCGCGGGCGGCCGACCCATTCTCTCCGAAGATGAAGTGACCGACAAACCGAAACAGTACTCCTTTGCCGATCTGTGGAAAAAATATACCGAGGCGAAGGAAAAAGTTTTCCGCTCGGAAAGCAAACTCCGCGGCGTTTCCGACACCTTCTACAACAACTACCGGAAACTGCTGACAACACCTCAGCAGGAAGAACTGGATGCTCTCCGTCAAAAATTTCTGAAAGAGGAACTCTCTCCGGAACTTGCGCGCAGCATGGCTGTCAAAACCATACACACCAAGTACCGGTTCAGCCGGAAGGAATACACCGTAACTATTCTGGCGGACATACTGAAAAAAAACGGTCTTTTATAAGGAGTCAGCCACATGGAAGAAAATAAGAATCAGGAACTCCCGTTCATCGGCCCCATCTGTTCTTTTCCGGACTACACACGGGAAGAGCCGTGGCGCATTTTCAGAATCATGGCGGAACTGGTCGATTCGTTTGAAACGATGTCGAAACAGGGACCGCTGGTGACAATCTTCGGTTCGGCACGGACAAAACCGGGATCCCCGCATTATGAATCCGCCAAAAAACTCGGAAATCTGCTTGCGGAGGCCGGATACGGAGTCCTCACAGGCGGCGGACCCGGCATCATGCAGGCGGGAAACGAAGGGGCTTATGAAAAGAAAGGAATCTCCGTCGGACTCAACATCACGCTGCCGATGGAACAGCATCCGAATCAATTCCAGACAACGAGTCTGGATTTCCGGTACTTTTTCGTCCGGAAAGTCTGTTTTCTGAAATACTCCGTGGCGATCGTGGTCTATCCGGGCGGGTTCGGAACTTTCGACGAATTCAGCGAAGCGCTGACTTTGATGCAGACAAATAAAATCCGTCGAGTTCCGCTCGTGGTCGTCGGAAAAAAATTCTGGGAGCCGCTGATGGAATGGTTCCGCGTCAGCCTCGTCAAAGAGGGCATGATCCACGAGGAAGATATGAAAATTTTCAAAGTGGTGGATACAGCGGAAGAAGCATTCCAGTTCATCAAAAGATGTCACAGCCGCGGCATCACGACCACCGTGATGGAAGACTGATCTTCGGAATCAGAACTCTTCTGCCACAACCTTGCGCTGTCCGCGACAGATCAAATTCCGTCCGGACAGCGTTCTGCTTTCCTTTCCCCCTCAAATTCGTTTTCCCGCACAAATCCGCATCCCCCGAAAACAATATAGAACAAATCCAGACTAAAAAACAAGAAGATTTTTCAGGGAGATCCGTTACCTTAGTTTCCGGAACGATTCATCAACCATCAGGAGAAGATTCCCATGATTAAGCAGTATCTGGATGACTTGGAAAACCGGCTCGACCCCGAAATCGAAGAGAACCTGGATGCGGAATGGAGGCGCTTTCTTGCGGGAGAGTGTCCGGACCCGGTCTTCCATCCGAAACGCGGACGAAAAGCTCCTCCGAAGCTCGAATGGCCGAAAATCCCCGTCAACAAAGCTCTGAAAGACCGGGAGCTTATGCTTCTCCGCGAACTTGCGGATGCCTCCGCAGCACTCGCCGCGGGAAACGGAAGCGTTCTCAATATCCGCTGCAATTACAGCACCACCATTCTGCCGTCGCTTTTCGGCGTGGAAATTTTCTATCTGGAAGACAAGCACGACACTCTTCCGGCGTCGCATCCGATTCCGGATGGCGCCGATGGCATCCGCCGTCTGCTTGACGCGGGAATCCCCTCTTTCGACCGCGGCTGGGGACCCGATGTCTTCCAGACCGCACGCTACATTCAGGAACAGCTTGCGGATTATCCGAAGATCCGCGAATACGTCCGTTTCTACCATCCGGATCTTCAGGGGCCTCTTGATGTCACGGAAATGGTCTGGGGAAGCGGCCTTTTCATGGAGTTTTACGACAATCCCGATCTGGTCAAATCCTTCCTTACGCTGGTCACGGAAACCTACCGGAAATTCATGCATCAATGGGATGAGCTTGTGCCGCCCGTTCCCGGACGTTTCTGCGCTCACTGGGGCTGGGGATACGCAGGAAAACTCGTTCTGCGCGATGATTCCGCCATGAATCTCTCGCCGGAGATGTACCGCGAATTCGCACTTCCCTTCGACAGTCTTCTGCTGGAGGAATTCGGCGGCGGAGTCATCCACTTCTGCGGCAAAGGCGACCATTACATTGATCTCCTCGCCTCCATTCCGAAACTGACCGGCGTTCAGCTCTCCCAGCCGGAATACAACGACATGGAACGCATTTTCCAGTACACGGTGGACCGCGGCATCCCGCTGCTTGATCTCTCCTGGCAGACCGGCGTCAAACCCGCTCTCGAACGGGGACGCGATCTGCATGGACAGGTCTACTGCCGGATGCCCGACTAAACGTCATTCCGCCTTCTCTTCCGGAGTGAGTTCCGTCCACGTCAGAAAGGACGGACCTCCACCGGACCCGGTCCGGAAATGCAGATGCTCTCCAGATGAATCTGCTGCGGTTTCGTCTTCGAAAGCTTCGGAATGAGTTCCAGAATATGTTCCTTTTCCGGATCCAGTCCGCTTGCAACCGGAGCATTCAGATAGGCGGAAGGGGTGAACATGGTTCCAAATTTTGCGGTGTCGATTTCCGCAGCGTTTTTTCCGTCGATCTTCACAAGAAGTTTTCCGGAAAAGATCGTCGATTCCCCGAACAGCAGCACGCAGCTTCCACGGAAGCGGACCTTCAAACTGCCGGGAACATTTCCTTTGAATTCAAACTTGTCGAATCCTTTCCGGACGCAGTTCTCCGCAATCGCCACCCGGTCGAGCCAGCGGGAAGAGAGGAAATCAAACGTGCCAGCCCGTGTTTCCGGCATCCCGATCCGCCAGCCTTCCGGCAGATTTTTCAAATCCTGGATCCGACAGCGAAGAACGTTCCGGTAGAGCGGTCCGTTGATCCACTTCTCCGGCAAGACGGGGGTACAATTCTTTTCTACCCCTTCCCGGTATCCTTTCCAGACGAAATCGGCATAAATGGCATAGCCGAAATCATGCGGATGGCAGAAGTCGAAGAGTTCCGGCGGCCATGCCGCATCCACATCCAGTCGGTCTTTCCGATAAAGACCGTTCATTCCTTTTACGACATCGCCCACGGCAAGTCCATAATACTTCGCCAGTTTCAGATGGAGGGTACGCCGTTTCAGAACCTTCAGCTCCGGCAGCGTGGCATACTCCCGGGAGGCGAGAAACACCGGAATCACTGGACATCTTCCTTTGGCAAGAAGAGTCCGTACAATCGATTCATACGAACAGAGGGTTTCCTCCGTATCCGTCATCATATTATCGTTCAATGAAAAATCAAGAAAAACCAGATCCGGCTTGTAACGAAGCACATCCCGCTTCACGCGATAGACGCCGAGCTGGGAACCGGTACCGCCGATTGCCGCATCAATAAATTTCCAGCGGGCGCGCGGATACTCCGAGCGGAATTTCTCTCCGATCAGCGCTCGATAACTCGTCCGGTTCGGATCGGACGCATTCGCGCCCCAGGTTAGAGATCCGCCGAAAAACACAACCGTCAGGGCATCTCCTTTTTTCGCCCTCCGGTCAAACTCGCCCAATCCGCAAATGCCGTTCTTTTCCGCACCCATTGACTGCCTCCCGTTCTCTCCTGTGAATTCCGGACTCTGTCCGTTTATGGTGTGAATAGAAAAATGTATCACGTCCCGCTGATGATGCAAATCAAATTCTTTCGAAACAAGTGAAAAATCCGTCCGAAGGAAACATTTCTCCCGGAACAGGAAAACGAATCTTCTCCAAATCAATTCTCTTCCACTTGACAAAAAAAAAAGTGAAATTATATTATTTATTATTCAATAATAATGAACAAGAGATATTAATAATGAATAAACCAGCGATACAATCCGTAGCAAACGCATTCTCCGTACTGGAATATGTCCTGAGCTGTTCGATGATTTCCGAAGGGACGGAACTTGCGGATATTGCAAAAAAATTCGGGATGCAGAAGAGCACGGCGCGCAATATGATGCAGACACTGGAATATTGCGGATACATCCGACGAACCGCGCGGGGCATCTACTCTGCCGGCGAGAAGTGCGCAATGCTTTCCAAAGCAGGACGGTTTGCCGGACAACTACGGGAGCGTTCGCTCGTTTTTCTGAAACAGGCGGCGGAAAAAACAGGAGAGTCATTCATTCTGACCACACTTTTCAATGGACAGCGCCTGATTATCGCCTCGGTTTCCGGCAATTCCGTGATCTCCGTGAATCCGGAAGCCGTGGAGCGCGAACAGAAAAACAACTATGCGCGAGTAACCACCCGTGTGCTTCTCGCCAACAGTTCTCCAGCCGAGCGTGAGCTGTTCATCGAACAGAACGGGCTGCCATCGAAAAGACACTGGCCGGAAGTTCACGAAAACCGAAACGCCATGGCGGAGGAACTGGAAAACATCCGGCAGAACGGATTCTGCGAGGCGCCCGATGCCGGAAATTTCTATGCGCTCGCCGTCCCGGTCTTTGACTCCGGGAAGCGGTTCATTGCCGCACTGGGCGCCTATGCTCCCGTCTTCCGAGCCGACAATGCGAAAAAAGAACTGCTTGCCGAAACATTGCGGAAAACCGCAGTTTCCATACAAACCAATTTGTAAAAAGGAACGGAACATGAATGAACTGGCCGAAAGACTGACTCAATGGCTCCGGAAAGACGACCCGGAAATCGAATTCCGGATCAAAACCGGAACGGAAATGTACAGAAAGGGCTTTGGACGCATCGAACTGCGGAATGCGGACGGGTCGCTTGTGAAACGAGCGTCGATCAAACTGAAACAGGCGTCGCATGAATATCTCTTCGGATGCAACGCCTTTATGCTCAACCAGTTTCCGGAAGAGGAACAGAACCGGCATTATGAAGAAGTGTTTGCAAATCTCTTCAACGAGGCAGTCGTACCATTCTACTGGTCGGACCTGGAAGTGGAAAACGGACATCCCAGGTTTGCCTCCGGCAGCACTCCGGTCTACCGCAGACCGCCGCCGGATGAGGTTGTCGCATTCTGCAAACGGCACGGAATCACGCCGAAGGGGCACCCCCTCTGCTGGCATGGCTTTGTTCCGGAATGGGCTCCGAAAACCAGAAGTGAGATGATGAAACGTCTTGATCGCCGCATCCGCGAAATCGCAGAACGGTATGGAGATGATATCCAGATCTGGGATACTGTAAATGAGGCGCAAAGCCGAAACCCTGTCCGCCGCGGCTTCAACAACCCGGCATTTCCCGACAACCATGTCGAAGAGGTGTTCCGGATTGCGGAGCGTCATCTCCCGCTTTCGACCCTTCTTTACAACGATGACAACAAGTGGTGGCAGTACAATGGCGATTACACGCCGGTTTATCTGCTGGTGAAAACACTTCAGGAACACGGATGCCGCGTCGGCGGACTTGGATTGCAGTACCACATGTTTGATTCTCTTCTGAATCAGGCGGAACAGTTCATGAATCCGCGTCATATTTACAAGTGTCTGGATCAGTACGGCAAGCTGAATATTCCGGTAAACTTTTCAGAGGTCAGCATCATCAGCCGCCGCGATCTCGGTGACGGCGACGCCTTCCAGGAGTTCGTTACGGAAAAACTTTACCGGCTCTGGTTCAGTCATCCCGCGACAAACTCGATTGTCTGGTGGAATCTGGTCGACGGCACCGCCGCTTATGCGCCGCTGGGAAGCGAAGACGGGGAAAATTCCCTGCGCGCCGGACTCGTTAACTACGACTTCTCCCCCAAACCGGCTTACCGGGTTCTCGAACGCCTCATCAAGAAAGAGTGGCATACGGAAACGGCTCTCGACTACAATGAAAAAGCGGAAAATGTCTTCCACGGTTTCTACGGCAAATACGATGCCGAAATCAGGACGGATGCGGGAACCTTCTCCCGCACGATCTTCCTGAGCAAAGACAGTGACAACATGTTCCGCATCATCCTCAAGTAAACAGCATCATCGCGTAACACCTCCGGAGCGATGTGCGGGAAATGGGAACTTTAACCACTCCCCTCCCCCGTGCATCAGCTCCGGACCGGATCAGGAGTTCACCTCTTGATCCGGGAAATAGAAACTTCTCTTTCTTCTCACTCCATCGGATTCTCACCGGAGAAGTTCATTCCGGTAGCTCTCCCGGAAACGGCTTGGCGGAATCCCCTTGATTCGCTTGAATACTTTACTCAGATGGAACGCACTGGAAAAACCGCAAAGTTCCGCTGTTTTATGAAGATTCAGATCGGTCGAAGAAAGATAGCGGCACGCTCGCTCGACCCGGCGCTGCATCAGATATTCGGAAAAAGATCTGCCAAACAACCGTTTGACCAGAACACTCGTATGGGACTCGGAAAGACCGAGCCGCTCCGCCAGATCGGGAAGTCCGATGGAACGCTCCAGATTCTGATGGATGAAATCGGAAATGGCGGCACTCCGCAGATCGTAACTGTCATTGACGATATTCGCTCGCCGCAGATAGAAAATGATGCCGTCGGCATAAATCTGCAGAAGCGAAAACAGTTTTTCAGCTTCTGTCTCTTCCGGAGACGGAAGTGCTTCATGGAGGGGATAAAATTCCGCGGGGAGTCCCTCCGGCGGGTTCACTTCCGCAGAACGGAACACTCCTGCGTAAAGCATTCCGTAATGTACGGAAGCGAACGTCAGAGGAACCACAATCTGGCAGATTCCTTTCCAGCAGGAGGAAAAAAACGGAGAATCAACTTCCATGCATTTCCGGTTCATCTCATAACGGCAGTGCGCAATGCATTTTTCCGAAAAACCGCAGCGGCAGACCGCATTCTTCTTATGCGACGCGCGATTCGCGGAAAAAACCGCCCGGCGCTGTTTGTAATTGAAAATACCGTTGTTATCGATGATCGTAATCTTCATTCCGATCAGCTCTTCCAGCTTCCGCAAGCTCTCCTCCGGCAGATCAAAGACATCCATAAGCACCATCTTTCATATACGTTAAAACGATAAAACCATGAAAATATATATGGAAATCAAATAAAATGCCATTCCAAAAAAGAAAAAAAACATTACATTGAGAAAAGAATCTGAACTCCGGGATGCCGCCCGGAAAAAACAATGGAGGTTTTTCATGAATGCGTTTCATTCGGACAACTATCTGGAATTGATGGTTCCCTGGCTGAAAGTCCTGCCGAAATTTCTCCGGCACTCTCCGTCCGGTACCTGGTACGGAACCGGGGAAAGCGCCCACTGGCCCGTGCAGAGCAATATGAATGTCTGTGCCGCGCTCGCCGTGATGGCTGCGGATCCGGCATTTGAAAAGTTTTCGCCTGAACTCTCCCGGGAAGAGGTGCGCCAGACTGCGCTTGCACTCTTCCGCTATGCCATGAAAACACATCTGACAGGAAAACATCCCGCCACCGACGGAAAATCCTGGGGGCACCACTGGATCAGCGTCCTGGGCGCCGAACGCATGACTCATGGAGTAAATGCGCTTCAGCCGTATCTCACGGATGAAGACCGGGAGCGCTATCGCAATTTCCGTATTTCCGAATCCGACTGGCTGCTGGAGGACTATCCCGTAGTTGCCTCCATGGTCGCGGGTACCGGTCAGAACAAACCGGAGTCAAATATCTGGAACGGAGGATTCCTGCTGCGGACCGCCATGGATTATCCGGATCTGCCGCGCCGGGAGGAGTATCTGGAAAAAGCCGCCTCGTTCCTGCTGAACGGAATCTCGCATCCGCTCGATGCAGCATCGGAAAAACTGTTCCGGGGAAAACCTCTGCGGGAATGGCACATCGGATTCAACTTTACGCCGAACTATTCGCTGGATCATCATGGCTATCTGAATGTCGGTTACATGGTGATCTGTCTCTCGAATCTGGCAATGCTGCATTTCAACTTCAAGGAACTCGGACAGGAGGCTCCGCCGGAGCTGTACCTACATGCGGAAGAGCTCTGGAAAGTCGTGAAAAATTTCATCTTCCCCGACGGACGCCTTCTCCGGATCGGCGGCGACACCCGTGCTCGTTATACCTACTGTCAATGCTACGCGATCCCGATGTGGCTCATGGCTGCGGATCTCTTCCATGATCGCGACGCCGCGCGATTCGAACAGAACTGGCTGAACATCGTCCGGCAGGAGATGGAATACAACGGCGACGGCGCCTGTTATACAAAACGTCTGGACAACATCCGGAAAACGAGCTACTACTATTTCTGCCGTCTGGAATCGGACCACATTCTCTCCCTCTCCTACGGAGCTTACTGGCGGCGCAAGTTCGCGCTCCCTCAGCCGGCCGAGCAGGCGGACCACAAAACCGTGCAGTGGGAGGACGATTTCCACGATGCCGCCATGATCCGCACCGGAAATACCATCCGTTCCTGTGTAAAAGCCGGAGCCCAGGGCCCCACCGCTCTCTGCGTGCCGCTGAACCGCAGCGATCTTGCGGAGTGGCAGGCGAATCTAAACGGAGCCCTGACCGGAAACAACATCACCGCCGACTTCCGGAAAGCCGAACAGAAAACCTTCCCCGGCGGATTCCTCTATGCAGGCACCGCCGGACTGGTCGAACGCCTCCCGATGGGCGAAGGCGAAGACCGTTATCTCATTGCGGAACACCAGAGTGCCGCGGCGGCTCTGCCGGATGGAAAAACTCTGCTCATCGCGGAACGCTGCGTCATGAAAAAAGAGGCGACGATCCATCGGGTTCTGAGTTTGAATCTGGAAATTCCAAACGATGTCTTCAACGGCTTCCGGCGCCACTATCGAGCAACAGGATTCGATTCCGTGCTGACCATGCCGGAGGGGAAAGCGGAAATTCTGGATACCAGATCGGAGGTCCTGAACATCGACAACTGTCTAAGTGTTCGTCTGCTCTTCGGCGGCAATTCGCTGAAGATCGTCCGCGCAGCCGGCCGCAACATCCGTCTCCGCAAGGAAACTCCTCCGGAAATGGATTCGCTGTATGCCGATATCATCGCGGCAACTGTCGATCCGGAATCGCACAGGAGAATGCCCGGAGAAGTGCTGTTCGATGTCGTGTTCGCCGTCTCCGCCGACACGGAATATGACGCCGCCATGCAGCTTGCCGGATCCGTCACAGCCGATGGTCCCCGCCGTTCCATCCTCTTCACCGGAACCGATGGGAAACAGTACCGCTGCCATGTTCTCTACAAAGAGAATGGAGAAATTCCGGAAATCACTTGCGATCACGATTGAGTTTTCTGACGATCGGCGGTCGGAAGCAGGTGTTTTCCTTTTCCGGCCGCCAATTTCTTTCAGACGAGTTCTTTCCGCCGATTCATCTGTTGGAAGAATCGCTCCCCGTCTCCAGCTCTTCATTATACAGGAGAATGCCGGAGACAACAAATGCCGGAATCAGAAAAACCGAAACAAACGGAATCATCATCAGCAGATACGCCGTCACCCCGAACCCGAGAATCAGACGGTTCCGCTTCCCTGCCCGCGCCTGAATCTCCCGGATGCCAAGCCCCCGGTTGAATCCGGAAGAAAACAGATACGTCAGCGCCATCCGGTATCCGATGACCACTCCCATCAGCACTGGACCGACCACCGGCAGGATCAGCGAACAGAAAAATAGTCCGACGGCAAGCAGCATCGTGACGATCGAAAACATTCCACCCTGAAACGCACAGACCAGATTCCGCTGAAACGGAAGCGGTACGCTCATTCTTCCATACTTCTCCCGCTCCATCCGAACCACCATTCCGTCAAAAAACGGAGCCCCCAGAAGCTCATATACCGAACTCAGAGTCAGAATTGCCGCCAGCACCAGCCCCAGGAAGCAGGAGAGCGCCGCCAGCCATCGGAGCGGATGAATCACCCAGCGCAGCCACCCCGCCTGAGCTTCCGGATCCGGAAGCAAATCCAGCAGAAACGGAATTCCGTATCGGACCGCAACAAAAAACAGCACTCCATACAAAAGCAGTGTCAGCAGAAACGGAATCAGCGCATATTTCCAGAGAGAAGGACTCCTGTAAAAACAGGATATTCCTTTCAAAAGCCATCCGGCACCTCTGGAAAAATCGCCCTGCATTGTTTTTGTGCGCCTCAGGATTTCAGAAGATGATAGACAAATGCAAGAAACGAATCCGCCTTGAAATCCCATGATTCCTGCCTTGGATCTCCGAATCCCCATGCAGCGAACGCCCGTTTGCAGCCGGCAGCACGGCCAGCCGCCAGATCGGTATAATTATCTCCAAGCATCCAGCTTCGTTCCGGAGAGGAAAGCGTTTCCTTCATGACATAATGGATCTGATCGGGTTCCGGTTTCATGCGGATTTTGGTTCCGCCGCCGAGAATGGCATCAAAGCAGTCGGCGATTCCGAGCTTCTTCAGGAGCGGAACGCAGAGGACATGCGGTTTGTTGGTGGCAATGGCAAGCTTGAAACCGGCGGTTTTCAGAATGCGGAGTCCGTCGGCAACGCCCGGATAGAGAGTCGTTTTCACAACCAGCGTCTCCCGGTAACAGTCCACGATCTGTTCTTTTGCTTTTTCCACCAGAGCGGGATCCTCCTGTTCAAAAGCGCGCTCGACAAGTTTCCGGATTCCGTTGCCGACAAATGAAACAACCGTTTCCGTCGGCAGCGGCGCCAGACCGAAACGGGCGCGCAGAAGATTGACGGCTCCTGCGATATCTTCTCTGGAATCAATCAGCGTCCCGTCAAGATCGAAAACAGCACAGCGGTTCGGATGGCTCTTCATCTGGGATTCCGCCTTTCCTCAAAACGGAATCCGGAACGCATGGGGAATCCGCGCGTAGGCGTCGAGATCCAGACCGGAGAAGGCTCCAGCCCGATAGTAGCGGTATGCAAGACCGGCAATCATCGCGGCATTGTCGGTGCAGTACTTGCGCGGAGCAAGAAATGTCTGAACCTGCTTCGGCGCACCGGCGGCAAAATGATCCCGGAGATAGCCGTTGCATGCAACTCCGCCGCAGAGAATCAGGCTTTTCGCATGATAATAGCCGACAGCATCGAAAGCCTTGGAACAGAGAACATCCACAATCGCATCCTGATACGATGCAAGCGTATCGTAAAGATCCTGTCCGGCCAGTGCCTCGGTATTGTTGCCGCAAAGCCGCTTCGTGTGATAGAGCAGAGAGGTCTTGACGCCGCTGAAACTGAAATTGAAACGATTTTCAGGAGCAAGCGCCTTGCCGGCTCCACCCGTGAGCGAGCGGGGAAAATCGAATCGTTTCGGATCGCCGTTTCTTGCGGCCTTCTCGATGACAGGGCCGCCGGGATAACCGAGATTGAGCATTTTAGCGGCTTTGTCGAATGCTTCGCCCGCAGCATCGTCGAGCGTGGTGCCGACGACACGAGCGGTTCCGTCGGCTTCGATCAGAACCAGACTGGTGTGTCCCCCGGAAACAACCAGTCCGATCATGGGAAAGAGCTCCTTTTTGGCGAAAATATCCTCTTCCTGATCCAGAAATACGCCGTAAATATGTCCGAGGAAATGATTAATTCCGATCAGCGGCTTGCCGAACGAGGAGGCAAATCCTTTCGCAAAGTTGACGCCGACCAGCAGAGCCGGAACCAGTCCGGGGCCGTTGGTCACGGCGACCGCGTCGATCTCCGCCATCGTAAGGCCCGATTCCCGAAGAGCCTCGTCGGTCACTCTCCGGATCGCCGTCAGATGCTCCCGCGCGGCAAGCTCTGGGACAACACCTCCGTAAACAGCATGCTTCGCGATTTGTGATGCGATCGCACTGGAAAACACTTTTCTTCCATCGACAACAACAGCCACGGCTGTTTCGTCGCAACTTGATTCAAAACCGATGATTGCGGTCATTCCCTGTTCCTCTGCTTTCTGTTGAACGGTCCTCCGGGGACCTCTGATTTCTTCATCCCGATAAATTTGCCAGAAAATTGAAAAAAGTCAAATGAAAAACAGGAAAAATGATAAACAGGAAAACAATGCCGGATTACCAAAATGAAAAAAAGCCTGCCATCCACAAACTATCCATGGCAAAGCGGCGCCGGCCTTTTCAACGCCTTCAGTTTCCTGAAAATCAATTTGCATAATTAGAAATTTATGATCGGAAAATACTTAAAAAATGCTTTTTCCGAATAATTCAGGATTCCTATTTGCAAGCACCGGGAAACAGAGCGATTGAAAATGCCAATTTGAAATAAAACACCTTTTCCCTGCTCATTTGTGTTAATCAAAGCCATTTGACAAAGATAATTTTCGGCATTTTTTTTGCTTTGTTTGCTACTCAAAATCTGATTTCCTCCTAGAGATAGTTGAATACCATTCCAGTTTGATGCCGAATTCATGATTCCGGAAATTTGTGCACCATTGCCTGCATCGGATAAATTGGCGAAAATGGCTATTTGAACCCCTTCCATTTTCAGGCTCTCATTTAGAGTCGATATTTGAATGCCGTACATCTCCTCCACATTTCCATAGACCCCCGAATAAAAACCATAAACTTCTTTGGTGGACTTTTCAAAAAACATGGCATTCCGCCATCCGATGAAAAATGATTCTGAAGGGAAAGAGTTCCCGGAAAACAGGAATCCCACTCTACCTCGCAAAGAGGAAGTGTCATTTTCTTTTTCTATGCAAGAAAGAACAAATGTCAAATGTGGAGGCAATTGCAGATACCGGGATATTGGTTCCTGAGCTAATTTATTTGTTTTGCTCTCTTGCGCTTGAATGATTAATGGTAGGGTTATTTGTAACAAGAGAATACAAATTATAAATGTAATGTTCCCTTTTATCATCTCTTGAGCTCCTTTTTAGGAATGTGTATTCAATTCATAGTCGTTTCTAAAATAAATAATACTACGTCCCATATTTTTGCTCCTCTGTTCTGGATATATGCGCCTCTCCCCTAGGTGGGACAACTTTTATGAAAAGATTGGTGTAAAGACCCTTGGTTTACTATATCCCACTGTTTGCCGATTGCAAGTTCCGAAATAGACTTCATCCGGCGTCCGATATTGGAGTGCCGAATGAATCCGCCTGGAGTTGTAAAAATTCACATAATGCTGGACACCAAAGCGGAGTTGTGGCAAGCTGACACTTTATTTCAATTTCATCCTGTTTTCCGCAGATCTCATAGACAAGCCTCCGCAGACATTCCCCCTGAAAAATTACTGGTTCAACAACACTGCCGCCATCCATCTTCTCCGGCTATTCCGTCTCCGCATTGCAGAGGCATATAAAACAGGTAATCTCATTTGATTATAATGTAAAAAAGACCATTTTCACTTCATAAAAATCACCCTTCCATTTCCAGAAAACAAAAATGGTAACGCTCGGCCGTTCCACTTTAGATACGGACCACGCTTGTTGAAAAAACAGCAATTCAGGAACCCTTACTTGATATTCTTTCAAAAAATGTTTATAGTCTAAAACCACCTCTTCCGAATTCATTTTCTGAATACGGTTTTGTTCCATGAACTGCGAAAACTCTTTTTTCGTATATTCTGATTCATAGAAAAAAACGGAATCCATTTGAACGAAATGATAACCGGTCGGATTTTTCCCACAAAAGAGCTCAAAACCTCTCCACGAAATATTCTCTGCGATCGTAAAAAAATCAGCCTGTTCTTTCCGCTGTTCCAACCTGAAGTACACAGTCTGCCTGATAATAAAGATAACACAGGGGACCAAAACGACACAACCAATCATTGCACAGAAGATCCAGAGAGATAGAATCTTTTTCCCTTTTCTGCCATCTTCCATTTTATATGATCCTCCGCGCAATTATAGTTTCTCCGATCCGTAATTCAAAGCGTATCAAAAAAAACATCCGCTCCGAGTAAGAAAAACGGGCTTCCATCGGAACAGCATTGCAATACTCCGAACCATGCAAATCCTGCCGGGAAACCGCAGACGAAAAAATATTGCCATCTTCCCTCTTCTCCTGCAGAGAAATATTCTGACTTGACCAGCCCACGGGAAGTGCCGATTTCTTCATCATGATGAATTTACCAGAACATCGGGTAAAGTCAAATGGAAAACGGGTATTTTATGGGTTCCTCCGGACCTGAAAATATATTTGTCTATTCTTTCTTCCAAAAAAAATTCTTTCCGGTATTGACAAATTCAAAGTTCCGGATTATAATTAACGCAAGTACTTGCGGAAGTAGTTGCGGAAGTACTTGCAATCCCCAAAACGGAATTAAAAAAAAGGAGCAGTGGCATTCATGGGTACGGAGGTTCTGGCGAGTCTGAAGGACATTGCAAAAGCGACAGGCTATTCTCTGTCCACCGTTTCGCGAGTCATGAGGAGCAAGGGGGAAATTTCCGAAGCCGCCCGCAAACGGATTCACGAAGCGGCCGAACGGCTCGGTTATCACGAAAACCGTCTGATCAGCGGATTCCAGACTGGACGCTCCCGGCTGATCGGCGTCATCTGTGACCATTCCAATCCTTTTTTCCAGAAAATTGAAACGGAAATCCAGAAACTGCTCTATCAGCGCGACTACATGGTAATCTCCTGCGCCTCCTTCAATGGAACTCAGCAGGAGGACTCCGCCCTGTTGCGCCGCCTTCTGGAACAGCGGGTCGACGGAATCATCATCGTTCCGCGCGACGATTTTGCAGACAACGATTATTTCCGCGACTTCGTTTCTCGCCGCATTCCCGTAATCTCCGTCGACCGCAAAACCAAAGCCGATATTGATTTCATCGGGACGGACGACTTTTACGGAGGCTATCTCTCCGCCCGCCATCTTTATGAAACCGGACGTCGAAATCTCGGATATCTCGCCGGTCCCGACTATGCCAGTCCGGCACGGCTGCGCCGGGAGGGAGTCGAAGCGTTTTGCCATGAACATCCCGAAATGAACGTCCGGATCATCGACCGCTGTGCCTCCATCCACTTTCCGAAAGAGCTCGTGCTCGATTTTCTGCGGATGCATCCGGAAACCGATTCCTTTGCGACCTTTTTCGACTGGCAGGCCATCTTACTCTGCCGTTATCTTTTTGAAGAAAAAATCCGGATTCCGGACGATATCGCAGTCATGGGTTTCGGCTGCATGGAACCGGATTATGCCAATGTCTTTCCCGTCACAAGCGTCGATCAGAAGACTGAAACCATAGCGGAAAAAATCGTGGAACGTCTCTTCCTCCGCCTGGAACATGGCAGGGAGGAGCACATCCCCTCCGCGGAAATCCGGATCAAACCGGAAATCGTTGTCAAAGGCTCCACCGTCAAACAGGAAAAAGGATGTTCTATCCGCATCGGAAGCCATCCTTCACGCCGGCCCTCCAAATCCACCATAAAATCATAATCACAGGAGATAGAATCATGCGGAAAACCTTCGGAAAAATCAATCGCACGGACAAAAGGAAAAACCGGTCCTCCATTTTCACATTGATAGAACTTTTAGTCGTAATTGCAATCATTGCGATTCTTGCCGCAATGCTTCTTCCGGCTCTGAACAAGGCAAGGGAAAGCGCACGCTCGGTCTCCTGCCTGAACAATCTCAAGCAGATGGGACTTGCCTACGCAATGTATGCCGATCAGACCGGTTTCTGCATGCCCGCAACGCCTGCAAAAAGACACGAGGTGGATGGGAACTATAATACCTGGGAATATGAAATCACTCTGCTCCTCGGAAAGAAATCCTATCAGCAGAATATGAAGTGCCCGCTCACCCTTCGCGGAGAACAGAGCTATGGACTGAATGCGACTTCCGCCGGATACTGGGGATATGACTTCCGTCAGACACGTTCAGTTTCAACAGTATCTTCGCCATCGCAGGCGATCACCATTCCGGAATATGCAAACGGATACGGTTATCCCTATCTGGTCTATGACCGGGCACAGATCGGACCACGTCACGGAAACGGAATGAAGGATGCCTCCGGGAAATATATCTCCGGACGCATGAATCAAGTCTATTTCGACGGGCACGCCGCTTCCGTGAACCGCGCTCTGTATTTCACCTCTCCGGCGGTGGAAACCTATGGCGTACTCCGCTTCGGATACCGGACTCCATAACGAAACTCAATCCATCATTGCAAACAGGGAGATATATGAATTTATGAACAGAAAACTTCTTACAGCACTCTGTACCGTTCTTCCGACCCTTCTGTTCTCTGCGGAGCTGGTGCCGTTCGGAAAACTCGGACAAAGTCAGCCGGAAGGCACGGAAAATCTCCGGGAAATTGCCTGCGGAAGCACCGTCGGCGATCCGGAAGGGAACGTATGGTTCACCAACTCCGGCAGACTCTATAAACTCGCAAAAGGTGGACGATCCGCACAAAAAGTCCTCAATATGAGCGGAAAACTGATGAGCGATGGAAAAGAGCTCTTCCTTCAGCGGAACACCATAGTCTACCGCCTTCAGCGGCAGTCGGACGGCAGCGTGAAAACAATTCCGGCGGTCGACTTCAAAAGAGGCTTTAACAATACAGGTATCGCCGATGCCGCGACAAAACAGCGCTTCGGAGCCAATGTCAAATTCTTCGCGCTGGATTCCGATGCGAAAAAAGTATATGGATGGGATGGTTCCGGCAAATCGCTCGGCATCATTCTGGATCTGTCCGATTTCCGAAGCAAGGGCAAAGCGGTGTCAACAGGTTTTTTGCCCGGAAGCGGCTATCTGCTGATCTCCACGATGTATCCCGATATGAAGGTCTACCGCTTCGATCCGGATGGAAAACCCGCAAACGGCGGAATCTGGCCCGCCGGAGGCTGGATCTCCAATTTTTCGCTGGCGAACGGAGAACTGTGGGGATGCGGCGGAAATGCGGTCCGCTATGAAAATACACTCTCTTCGGGAAAACCGCTCGCTCTCGGCGACGGAGCGGATCAATACGCAAATTCGCTCGCCTGGGACGGAAAAAACGGATACTATCTTGCCACAACTCAGGGACTGAAGCACTACAATCCCCTCACACCACAGACAAGCGATTACCGGATCGGCGGAATCGGAAAACCCGCCGCACTCGCAATTCTTGACGGCAGAGTTCTGGCTATTTCCGGATATCAGATCATAAGTCTCTATCTGGACGACTTTCCGGATTCCCCCTTCGGCAACACCGGCAATGAACCGTGGCATGTCGGAGCGAACTGGAGTTCAGACGCCTGCGCGGCGGTCCCGGACGGTTCCGCGTTCCTGATTCTGGACCGGCGACATAAAAAACTCTGGCGCTTCGATCCGGTAAAGACGAAGTGGGGTGACAAAACACGCATGGTCGATCTGAAACGCTCCTTTATCAATCCCTCCGATCTGGCTTTCGCGGACGGAACGCTCTTTTTCGCAGACAATGGGAAATTGAATGTTCCAAATGATCTGAAAGACCCCATACGCCGGGTTGACGCATTCAGCGGAAAAGAACTTGCCGTCGCTGGGAACGGATGGATCGCTCTGCTGAAAGACGGGAAAACCGTCTGGAAGAAACCGGTTCCTGCCGACGATATCGCCGTCATCGGCAATTTCATTGCTGTCGCAGGCAAAGAACTGCTCCTGCTGGATAAAAAAGGAAATACCGTGTTCCGCTCCCCGAACCGCCTCGCAACGCTTGCCGTTTCCGGGAAATGGCTCGTCGGGGCGGACCATGCGGACTTCTCGCTGCGAAGATTCAAACTCAAGGAAGGAAACTGATTCATGAACCGAATTCTAGCATTCTCGTTGTCGCTTCTTGCAACAGTCTGTGCCGCAGAAATCCGGATGAGCGGAGAGACAAACCATCCGGAAAACAGCATGTTCAAGCCGGGTGACCCGATCCGGCTTGAATTTGAAGTCAGCGGACTGACGCCTGCAGACAAGCTCTCGCTCGAAATAAATATCGTCGATCAGAACGACAAAACCATCCGGAAGACTTCCATTCCCCTCAACCCCGGAGCCGACGGAAAATGGAAACAGAGCATCCCCGCCCCCAACCGGAACTACGGCTTCTATCGCGCTCGCGTCAAATTATCAAACGGCGTAACGACTCCGAAGACAGGCAGCCGTCCAGCAGGCTCCATCCCTTATGCGATTCTGCCCGATCCCGCAAGTGCTCCCCTCTATCCGCAGTCTGAAACCTTCTTCGGAATCCATGGGCAGTCCGCCGGAATGATTCCGTGGATGGGCGCCCGCTGGATGAGCGGCGGCGTCTCTCTGAATCCTCAGCCATCGGAACGCGCCAGACGCGAAACCGCTCAGAAAGCCTGGAAAACCTATACCTATGTCACACTGGCAACCCCCTTTCGCTATCAGTATCCCAGTCAGGAGGAACTGAAAAAACATACCGACGGAAAAATTTTCACCGACGCCGCCGGAGAAAAACTCTTCCGGAATTTCTATCAGGAACTCGCCGCAAAAGGCAGACTCCAGAAATATGGAAACGATTTTATGCGCTATCAGCCCATGTGGGAACCGGATCTCTACTTCACTGACGATGAAATCCTGAAACTGCACAAGGTTGCCTGGGAGGGCATTCACGCAGGCGATCCCGACGCCAGAATTCTCGGGCCCTGTTTCAGCAACATCACATCCGGACTCGTGGAACGCCATAAGCGGCTCTTTGAAAAAGGACTGCTCCGTTACATCGACGAATTCACCATTCATCCCTATCTTCAGTATCCGGTGGAACAGAACGGACTGGTGGAAAACATCCGCGCCCTCAGGAAACTGGTTCGGCAGTACTCCGGAGGGAAAGAGATCAGACTCCGCGCCAACGAATCCGGATATTCCGCCATCAGCACCGTCGAACAGGAACTCATCCAGATGTACGGACAGGTCCGCGGGTCGCTGATTCTCCTCGGCGAAGGATTTGCCTCCAACGAGCCTTTTTACGGTTACGATCACAGCGAACTGGGAACCGGCGATTACGGACTCTGCTACAATTTGGATACACCGAAACGGATCTGGGCGCCGAAACGCGTTGCGCCGCGACCGGTCTTTCCGGCTCTTGCCGCCGCAAGCCGGATTCTGGAAGGACATCGGTCTACCGGTCCGATCGAATATCTCGGAGACACCGTACTCGGATACAGCTACGCCGACCGGAACGATCACTGCGTCATTGCTCTCTGGGATTTCGGTGGAAACATGACCGAAGTCGAACTGCCCGTCGGACGAGCGGAAATCGTAGTTGCCGACATGATGGGCAATCGAAAAACGATCAAGACCGCCGATGGACTCCTCCGCTTGAAACTTTCCGAGGCGCCGACTTATATCATCGGAGTTGATCCGAAACTCTGGGGCAGAAACGTCGAAAAGAAAATCCTGACCGATGCGGAATCCCTGCGGGGAACCGTCGGCTCCACCATCCTGCTCACGGGAAAGACCCGTTCCGCCGGAGAACTGCAGCTGATCTTCCCGCGATCCATGAACCTGAAACCTGTAACGCAGAAACTGGATCCGAACGGAAAGTTCACCTTCTCCATTCCGATCCCGGTATCGCTGCAAAACGGGAAATATCCCCTTACCCTCAAACTTCTGGACCGCGACAGACTTTCCGCCGCAACCGGAATTCTGCTTGAAGTCATGCCACCAATACGCGTATCGGAAATCCGCCCCTCGTTTGAACGGGGAGAACCCGGAATCGCCGTCACGCTCTCCAATCCGTCGGAGACTCCGCTCGGAGGAGTCATCGAAACAAGGATCACCGGATATCCCGAAGCGCGGAAAAAGGTCCCGTTCCAGCTGAAACCCGGCGAAACCGGCGTCCGGAAAATCATCTTCCATGATCTGGATCTCAATCCCTTCCGCGTCGTGACAACACTGGTCAGATTCCGCCTCGACTCCGGCTACACCTTTGAGCGCTCCGAAAAGCTGAATTACCTCTCAGCTTCCTACCTGCCCGGAGTCGGAATCAACGGTGATTTCAACCAATGGAAGAATCCGCGACGCTATCCAGTCGATCCGGTCCCCATCCGCTCGATCCACTATCATTCGGGTAAAGAGGACCTGCACGCGGAAATCGCCTTCGGCTGGAATGAACAGTATCTTCTCTTCGATGTCTCCGTCACAGATGACATCCATCTCCAGCCGTTCACCGGATGGAAGATCTGGGACGGCGATTCCCTCCAGTTCGGATTTGCCAGAAAACGCACAACGCAGGGAAGCTCCAATGAATTCGGCGATCAGTACGACCTCGCCTTCAGCGAAATCAACTTCGCGCTCACCTCGAAAGGTGCGGAAGCCGACCGGACCTTCACCTTCGACAAGGCCCGTTTTCCATCGGGCGCCGTTTCCGGCACGGAACTTCCCCGCAGGATCACTGCAACCCGACAAACCGACGGCAAAACAATCCTTCATTACCAGATTGCCGTCCCGTGGAAATTACTGAATCTGGAAAAAGCACTTCCCGGAATAACAGTTCACTGGGCGGGAATGGTCAACGACCGCGACGCGGACTCCAGGCAGCAGAAGGATGTCTCCGCTCTCGGAATCTTCCAGCTCAAGCAGGCGCCACCCAGTCATTTCGGCACCATCGTTCTCGACCGCTGAACATCGCCATTTTCCCGGATCAGCCCGGAACTGCCGCGCAGAAGGAAATCCTCAAAAGCGAATCTTCTTTTCGCAACAGGAATCCATCTGCGCGGCGCATTGTTTCTTCCATCTCCCGCTTGAAAACAGAGATCTTTTATGTTATATTATTAGGATACTAACAAAAAAAAGAGTTTATGGAAGATTCGCTGCATTACATGCTTTTATCGGCACAAACGCTGTTTCAGAAAAGTTTTCTGCTCCGTCTGGCGCAGGAAATACCGGAACTGCTGCCGGGACAGCCGAAAGTCATCGACTATCTGATGAGTCATCCGGCATCTTTCCAGAGAGAAATTGCGGAAGGATGCCTGATCGAACCGGCAACACTCTGTCCAATTCTGGAAAAAATGGAATGCGCCGGACTGATCCGACGGGAAAAAACAGATGGCAACCGGAAAAATTCGGTTGTTTCACTGACGGACCTCGGCAGAAAAAACGGAAAAAAACTCCGGAATCTGTTCCTCAAAGCAGAACAGGAAGCGTGCGAAGGACTCTCTCCAAAAGACATGGAAGAGTTGCGACGAAGTCTGCTGCAAATACAGAAAAACTGTCGGAGGAAATTCAAATGAAGCATCGTTTCAGCAAAAGAAAACGTTTTATCCTGTTTTTTATCGGAGTTGTTCTGGCGGGTCTCGGAGTCGCCCTCAGCACACGACCGGGATTGGGAACGTCTCCCATTTCCAGTCTGCCGTATGTGGTCACATTCATCACGCCGCTGACGCTGGGAATGACAACAGTCAGCCTCAATATGATCTTCATGATCATGCAGATTGCGATTCTGCGGAGCCGCTTCCAGTGGACAAGTCTCGGACAGATTCCAACCCTCTTCGCATTTGGATTCTTCATTGATTTCGGAATGTGGGTCTCCTCGTTTTACATCCCGGAAAACTATATGCTCCGGCTTCTGGAGGAACTGATTGGATGTACATTGCTGGCAACAGGAATCACATTCCAGCTGATGGCAAACATCTCCTATATGCCGGGAGACGGATTCGTCCGAACGGTCTCCGATGTGTATAAAATCCCCTTCGGAACAGCAAAAGTCTGTTTCGATGCCTCCATCGTGATTCTCGCCATTCTCCTTTCCTTTTGCTGTTTCCGGAACATCAGCGGCATTCGGGAAGGAACCATTCTTGCGGCAGTTCTGGTCGGGTTCCTGATCCGGCCCCTTCAGCAGCCTCTCCGATTCATCAAACGCCAGCTCGTCAAAGCCTGATACGCCAACTGTTCTTCGCTCTGCAAAACCGACGGGAAATCTGCGACTCATCCAGCAATATCGGAGATTTCCCGTACATACAATTTCCGGAAAAATTCAAAAAAAAGCTCTCCGCATGTGCCCCCTGATCACCCTCTCCGGCGGCAGTCTGTTCTCATTTCTGTTCCACCTGTTCTATAAAATGAGGATACATTTCCCAGTATTTACGGTAAATCCGTTCCGGATCCCCGTCAAAATTCAGCTGATACATACGAAAAACCACACGGAGATTCTTCGGCATCCACTGTTCCACGTAACTGTAACAGTATTTCATGCCGATTTTCTTCATAACTTCGCCGCTTCGGGGATTACGGACATCATGAGTCGCGGTAATAAATGGATAAAATCCAGCCTGCCGAATTCGTTCCGTCACGGCCCGAGCGGCTTCGGTCGCAATCCCCTGATGCCAGAACCGGGAATGCAGTCCATATCCGAAATCATGACTGTCGCCATCGCTCAGCCCCATATAGCCGATGGGAACATTGCTCTGCTTCCAGCAGATGACATAACGATAGGCGGACTCCTTTTCATAAAAATCAAAGTATCGTTCTTTCAGGTGTTTTTGAACCTCTTCCCTCTTTTTCAACGGGAACCAGGGAAGAAAAACATTGGTTCTTTCATCGCTCAGAATCGAACTCATTGCATTTAGATCCGAAGGCGAATCCGTCAGTTTCCGAAGAATCAGACGTTCCGTCTCAAGAGTCGGTGTATTTTCCGGAATCATGGCATGGATTCCACAATTTTCCGGACCGTTTCCCGAATTTCCGGACTGACCACATCCCGACGGAAATCCGCTCCATGTGCCGCAAAATAAACAATCTTCCCCTCCCTGCTTTCCGCAAACCCGACAAACCAGGCCTCCAGACGATTGCTGTTATGATTGCGTCCGGTTCCAGTTTTTCCATAAAGATTCCATTCTCCGGCACGTCCGCTGAACATGCATCTTTTCAGTATGGCAACATGTTCCGCCCGGAATGGACTCCGTGAGGAAAAGATCCGTTTGAGCACCCCGATCTGTTCCAGCGGCGATATCAGAAGACTGGACTCAATCCAGAACACATTGTGCCCATTGCTGTTCCAGACGGATAAATCACAATTCCCATACCCGATTTCATCAAGTTTCTTCTGCACATATTGCTTCTTCAGATGACCGGTCAGTTTTTTGTAGTATGGCACGCAGGAATACTGAAACGCTTCCAGCAATGTCACATCCTGATTCCAGTTCGGATTTTCATATTTTGTCCCATCATATCCCAGGCGGCTGTTCAGATCATGGAGAACTCCGCCATCAAGCCCCATCAGAGTCGAAACAATCTTGAAAGTCGAGCACGGCGGAAAACGGTATGCAGCCAAAGTCCTGTTTCCATAAACCTGGAGCAGTTCCTTATTATCCGAAAAGACGGCAACAAAAGATTCCGGGACCGGAAGAGACTCCGGTAATTTTTTTTCCACCATCTCTACGCTCCGGCAACCACAGAAAACCAAAAAGATAAAAAGAAAAGTAAAACAGCTCTTAACAAGTTTTTTCATCATTTTGAACCAGCCTTCCGCTTATTGAACGATTGTTGAAAAAGAAGAAATCTTCTGCTGCAATTTCTCCACAAATACCCCGATGTGGTACCCGTCACACACCGCATGATGCACCTGAAGGGCCAATGGAAGCATCCGTCGGCCATCTTTCTCGCAGAATTTGCCTATTGTGAAAATCGGCAGCAGATACTCTCCGCTGCTGCGGATATCCAGGTGAAACGCTGAAAAATTCACCCAGGGAATCATTGAGACATGAAAGACATTCAAGGGCATATCCGGACATGGCAGAAACGTTTCCGCTTTCTGAAAATGTGCAATATCGTCCCGACAGCGCCTCATAAACTCTTCCTTGTTCCACTGAAACGGAGACCAGACTGAACAAAAACGCCGGGTCTCCGGATTCAGCACTGTATAAGAGGGATGCATGAAATCAAAAATTCCCACCCCTTCCGGCATTGCCGCGGTACGAAACTCCTCCATCTCATTTACCACCGCGCTCAGCAGCCAGAGCATCGCGGGATAAAGTTTGTATCCGGACAAAGCGGAAATATCCAGATCCACGGTCAGCGAATACGTGCAGGGAACACTCTTCGAATAGTGATTGTAATACTCTTTCCGTTCCCACTTTTCCAGATCAATCAAGCGAAAATTCATTTGAGCTTCCTCTATTCATAGTAACATGGTATTTCCGATGCTCCGACTCAAAATCACGGCAGAGAAGGGAGCCGAATGCCGGATGCTCCGTCTCCGTCAAATCAACATCGACAACCGCCAGTTTTTCTTCCGCGCCAGCGCATTCCAGAATCTTCCCATCAGGAGAAACAATCTGACTTTTCCCGCAGAAATGTTCCGGATTGCCAGCATACATTTCAGAACCGGTCCGGTTGCAGCTGATGACAAAAACCTGATTCTCTCTGGCTCGGACCGGCAAAATACCAGGAGTCACCTCTCCGCCAAAACTGGCGGAATTACAGAAAATCTGACACTTCTGCTCCTTGAGCAGCGCTCCGAATTGCGGAAACCAGCAGTCAAAACAACTCATCATACCAATCCTCACCCTGCCCGGCAGCTCCGCAGAAACAATTTCCGAACCAGAATGAAAAAAACGTTTTTCATATTCCGGCAGATGTATTTTCCGCTGAATTCCAATCACCCCTTCCGCATGAACTGCAACCGCAGTGTTATATAATGTTCCATTTTCCAGTTCTGGAAATGTTCCCGTAACAGTTCCCCCGATCTGCCGTGCCATCGTCTGCAGAAAACGAACAGTCCGGCTCTCCGCCAGCGGCTCGGCTAGCGCCAGAAGGGTTCCGGCATCCTCAAACAGATATCCACACGAAAACAATTCCGGTAAAACCAGCAGATCACATCGGCAATTTCGCAGAAAACAGGGAATCCGCTCAAAATTCTTCTCCGGATTCCCCCAGATCACGGAATATTGCAAAAAGCCTAACTTCATTTTCAACTCCATACGATCAAAAACTTTTCCCGCAGCGGATTTTCAGAAATACAGTAAAAAATTCCATATCCGCCGAACGAGTTTTCTATCTCTTTCTGCGGTGTGACAACCCGGCCTCGGAATCTCATCATTCATTTCCGTACTATAATCATTTTCCCTGTCGAATCAAGTCTCAAATTCCTGACCGAAAGCATTGATCCCGCGTGGAAAAGGAGCGTCTCTTTTCCCCCAACGGCGAACAATCCGGATACCGGGAAAAGGATAAGGCAATTTTCCATGTACCTCATGTCGGAATTTCTCATGCACCGAAGATATGCGGAAGCCATCCGGAACACTCTCTTCCGACATCCAGTCAGAGACATCCCCTTTCAGGAAACAGCCTCGTTTCTATTTCCGTTCTCTGTTAAATTTTCATAAAAAAAATAAAGACCTCTTGACATTTTTCCGGAAATGGATTATAATTATGATAGAGCGCATAATCATCCCCTATCAAGAATGATTGAGAGTATTAGCGCGAAAAAAGATAGAGCGCATAATCATCCATAAAAAAATAAGACAGGACAGAAAAAATGGCAGGTGTCTTACAGGAAAAGAAGCGGAACGTAACCCTTGCAGATATCGCAAGAGAAGTCGGCGTATCGCAAGCGCTGGTCGGGAAAGTTCTCGGCTCCTGCTCGGGCAACATCCGGGTAAGCAAAAAGACCGCGGCAATTATTGAAGAAGCGGCGAAGCGCCTGAACTATCGCCCGAATCTTTCCGCCCGGATTCTTTCCGGTCAAAAAAGCAAGCTGCTCGGCGTTCTGATTGATACGCAGCCTCCGCCGGTTCGCTTCCGAACTCTTGCATTCATTGACAAATACGCGGTTGCGAACGGCTACCGCATCCTGATCGGAGAGGCGCATGACAGTATCGACAGTCTTTATCAGCATTATCAGAACTTCATGCAGTACAACGCCGATGGCGTCATCTGTCTGGCACACGATTATCCGGATCAGGCGGATCGTCTCCGGGAACTCTTCCAGAATGTGAACAACATCGTCTTCATCGAAAAACCTGCGCTTGACAATGCTGTGTGGGTCGATGTGGATCGCGAACAGGCAACATTTGAACTGACATCCCACCTTCTGGAACAGCACAAACGGGTCGGACTCATTGCCGAAAATCCCGCATATTATACGATTCAGCAGAGACTGACTGGATATAAACGGGCGTTTCAGGAACACAACATGAAAGAAAATCCATCTCTGATCCATGTCATCCGGAACCGGGAAAACTCTCTGGAAGAAAGAATGCTCCGAATCGCAGAAGAATTTGTTCTTCCCGCAGGACTTGATGCAGTCATCGCACCGAATGATCTCTCCGCGGCGTATCTCATGCGCGCCCTGCTGAAACACAACGTCCGGATTCCCGAAACGATTGCAGTTGCAGGCTTCGACAACGAACCTTTTGCCGAAAGTCTTTACCCAAGTTTGACAACCATTGATGACAACAATGAACAAATCGGCAAAGCTGCGGTCCAACTTCTACTGGAACGTCTTGGGCCAACCCCTGTTTCCGGTCCAAAGTCAATCCGGGTAGTTCCCCGTGTCATCCATAGGGAATCCGCTTGAGAACTGAAATGAAAACACAGGAATATAAAATACAAGCAACATTCAGAAAGGAAAATACGAACCAGAGAAAAAAACACCAGCTTCCCTTTTGAATCCATAACAAAAAACTCAAACGATTTTTCAAAGAAAGAAAGGCAGTTCCATGAAAAAATTCCCACTACCCCAAAAAGCGCCACAGAATAATCGGCATTCGGCAAAACCGGCCCACAGTTTCACATTGATAGAACTTCTCGTTGTGATTGCAATCATAGCAATCCTTGCTGGACTTCTTCTTCCTGCTCTGCAGCACGCAAGAGAAAAGGCTTATGTAGCCTCCTGCAAAAGCAACATCAAACAAATTATGGTCGGAGTGCTTGCGTATACGACAGATTCCAATGACTATCTGCCTCTCTGCAATCAGGCATCAGATGTCCCCTCCGGAGCTGGAAGAGAAGGTCTTTACTGGATTTCAGAGATTTATCCCTATGTTGCAAGCAAATCCTACACCATCCCCCTGCCTGATGACTTTACTTTGAACAAACTCTTCAACTGTGCAGGAGCAAGACCGGAAGAAGTCTGGAAGAAAAATGGAATCACCTGGTCTTCTTACGGATACCCCTGCATTTTTGGTGATCTGCGCTACTATCCGGGAGGCAATAAATGGTACAAGGAAAGAAAACTTACCCGTATTTATTGTCCGAGCAAGCAAGGTGTGATTGCCGACGTTGACTCCTATAAAAGAGGAAAACGAAATGAGGATTTCAATGACATGATCGAAGATTTCGACAATATTCCTCTGATCCGCCATAAAGGAGAAACCAATCTCAGCTATGTGGATGGTCATGTCGGAACTCGCAAATTTAATAACGCAACCGAAAGTAATGGTCAAAAAGATTTTGACAATACCTTCAATCATGTTGCCGGTGACTGGATCTGCTCGAAATGCGGATGGCAATAATTCCCGGAAAATTTCGCTGATAATTGAATACTCAACAACACAGGACTCTTCATGCAGACCGGTAAAATTTATACAATTTTCGCATCCATTCTGATTCTGGGCACACTTTCCCATGCAGCCCAGCCGTTTGATCAATACAGATCCTGGCCGCAGGGTGATGGCGGCGGTGTCGTCTATGAACAGGATTTCAGTACAGGAGATTTGAAGACTTTCACCTCATTTCCGGGATATGAAATCGGCAAATGGGGCTACAACGGCTCTCCCGGTCTCCGTGCGACCCGCAAGCAGGGAGATAAATATGGTTTTGTCTCCGTCAGGATTCCGAATCTGAAAGCGGGAAAAACATACAAAGTTTCCATGCTCTGTCGAGGAGAAAATCTCTCCGGCGGAGCTCCGCATGGCTTCTGTATTGAATTCTATGAGAAAAACGGCAAATACGCTGGCGGACTCTATGATGCTCAGCCGATCAGCTCCAACTGGAAGACAATCGAACGCCCCTTTGTTCTGAAAGAGGGACAGGAAGCGCGAGTCTCCCTTTATCTGCGGGAGAAAGCCTTCGGGACCCTTTACTATGACAATCTCCGGGTGGAAGAAGCCGGCAACCTGTGGTCGGTTCTCCCGACCCGTCTGACCGGTCTCTCTCTGTGGACCAACGACTCCTCCTTTGAGGTAAAGGCCTCCATTCCTGCCGGAAGCAGGGATTTTTCTGTTCTGGCGACCCTGGATCTCAATGGCAAACGCTATGAAAAACTCCTTACCCCGGATGAAAAAGGATTCTGCCGTGGAGATTTCGGTATACTTCCAGCTGGCAGAGGCAAACTGGATTTCACTCTGCTCGACATGAAAAATCGCCGCAGACTGTTCTCAACGGCTTATCAGATTCAGGTTCGTCCGGAGAAGAGTGTTTCCGCCAAGGCGGTCACACTTGACAAACATCAGCGGCTCATAGTCGATGGCAAACCTTTCATGCCGATCGGCATCTATGCCGCATGGCAGGGCAGCGTGAAAGACAAAGACCTGAAACGCATTGCCGATGCCGGATTCAATACGGTTCATCTTTACGGACTGGCATGGCACCGCGGCCCCGGAAAGCACGCAACGGACATGGCGGGCATCCGTGCCGGAGTGGATCAGGTTCATAAACACGGGCTCAAACTGGTTGCCAGTGTCAAAGAACAGCTTCATGGATGGAACCATAAGGTGGACAATGTCTTCGGCAACATTCCGGTGGTAAAGAAGCTGGTTTCGGAACTGAAAAATCATCCGGCGATTCTGGTATGGTATGTCAGCGACGAAGAAGCGCGTTCCCGTGTTCCGGACATCATCAAACTCCGGGAAGCGGTCAGCGCCATCGATCCGGATCACCCAACCTGGACATTGACCTGCTTCTATGATGATCTTGCCTATTATGCAACCTCCGGCGATATTCTCGGAATTGATCCCTATCCGATCAAAGCGACGCATGGTCCGCAATCTCTCCGCGAACTGCAGGAGGCCCTTGCCGCCGGAGAAGCCACCGGTGCTCCGATCTGGCATGTGCCGCAGGCGTTCAACTGGGCGATTGTCGATAAAAATATGAATGACGAAGCCTTCCGCAAAACCCGTTTCCTGACACCGGAAGAGGTCCGCACCGCCCCCCTTCTCGGAGCAATCTATGGAGCCAAAGGATTCGTCTTCTACGCCTACTACGACATCACGGAAATGGAAAAACGCGCTCCGGCACGCGGCGAACGCGACTGGAACAATCTCAAGGATACCGTTCAGCTGCTGCGCGATCTGGAACCGTATATCATGAGCACGGAAAAAGCGCCGGAAGTCAAAGTGGAAAGCACTCCTGCCAAGGAGGTCTATGCCCGTGCGTTTGCGAAAGACGGCAAAGTCCGTGTGGCGGTCGTCTCTCTCGGCACCCCCTGCAAAGCAGTCATTACGGTTCCCGGACAGCCGAACCTGAAATCCCGTTTCGGAAAGATCCGGAATCTCGGCGGCGGACGCTATGAATACACGGCAAAGGCGATTGATTCCGATCTTCTGGAATAAGAGAATCACTGAAAAAATTTCTCCCGTTGTTTTTCGGAAAAACGGAACATAAAAAAAACGGTCGGATCCCGAAAGGAGCGAAGACTCCCCCTGGCGCCCTTTCGGAAATCCGGCCGATCTTTCCGAAGAATACACGGCGGAACAAAAAAGAAAACGGAAAACAGAAAAAGCGGGAGAGATTCCTACATGAATATTGCAAAAAACATTTTTTTCTATGCGGCGATGCTGTTGCTGCTGTCCTCGCTGATCACCTGGTACTTCTCTCCTTCGCGCCAGACAGGAAAGCCGGTGCTGGTCTGGCAGACCGGGATCTGTCCGGAACGCTACGAGCAGGTGGAACTGTTCCGCAAATGGATGCGGAACGAAGGATATGTCGATCAGAAGGGCGAACCGCTGTTTGACATCAAAATTCAGGCGGCAGGCAATCAGAGCACACTGATTCAGGCGGTCTCGGGAGTCGGCGGCGACATTATCGATTCCGTCAACGTCAAGCGCTTCGGCCCGATGGGCATTCTGGAAGATATCACCGATTTTGCAAAAGCCAATCAGATGGACCCATCCAGCAACTATCTTTATGCCGGAGATCTGCTGATGCACCTCGGCCGTCAGTACGCCTATGCCTGCAATCTCTGCGTGAATGCACTGGTAGTCAATCTGGACACGTTCCAGAAATACAATGTCACTCCGCCGCCGGAATCCTGGACTCCGGAAGAATTCGAACGCCTCGGCAAAGAGTTCGTCGCAAAAGCCAACAAAGGACGCGAACGGCAGGAGATTTTCTTCTGCGAATCGGTTCCGTTTGTCCAGGAAATCGCGCGCAGTCTCGGAGCCGATGTCTTCAATGAAACTCTGACTCATGCAAAGCTCAATACACCGGAATTCATCAAGGCATTCGAACTCCAGCACAAATGGATCTATGTGGATCATCTGATGCCTTCGGCGGCGGAACAGGCATCGGAAAACACAGCGGCGGCCGGAGGCAGTTTCGGCGGCAACAGCGTCTCCAATTTCATTCACGGCCGCTACGCGATGATCCGGATCGGCCGTTATATCAACATGAATCTGCGCCTTCTGCCCGATCCGATCCGGACCGCGATGATTCAGCAGCCGATGTTCGAATTCAAAAATCTGCCGATCTACGCCCGCAGTTCCGCCGTCTACAAAGGCGGAAAGCACAAGGATTTTGCGAAACTCTTCCTCAAGTTCCTGGCCAGCAGAGAGTACAACGAACTGATCATCAACGGTTCCGACGGACTGCCGCCGAACCCGAAATACGCCATGGGGAATCCCGAATACCTGAAACCTTCCCGCCATCCGAACGAAGGCAATGTCCATGAAAACGAACTGAAATGGGCGCGGACGATCGCTCTGCCCGCCCCCTACTCGCCTTACTATCCCATGGATGACATCGGCTTGACCAAGGCGCTCGAAAAATACATGGCGGGACGGGCCACTCCCGCAAAAGCGCTCGCCGAATACGAAAAACGCATCAACAATCTGATTCAGGACCAGATCAAGGCTTACGACAATCTGAAAAAGGATTTCGATGAACAAATCCGGATTCAGGCAAAAATTGATGCGCTGAAACAGGAAGGGAAAAAAATCCCGAAATCCTGGATCCGCAATCCCTTTCATCTCCTCTACTACAAAACCAGAGGGATGCTCGACGAAACGAAATAAGAACCTCCCCCGCCCATCTCCGATTCCCCTTTTCCGGGGGAACGGAGAACAAAAAGAGAAAAAAACTCTTCCCGGCGCTTGATTCCTCCGGCATTCCGGGTATTGTAAGAGATTCACAGATCAAGAAAAGGAAATATCATGAGCATCTCTTTGCAGAACGACAGCGACAAAACAAGCTACTGTCTCGGAATGGACATCGGAGCCTCTTTCAAGAAACTCCCCGTCCCGATCAATCTGGATGCCGCGCTCGAAGGCATCAAAGCGGTCTTTCACGGAGAAAAACCGCAGATCGATCAGCAGGAATTCATGGAACTGATGCGGAAATTCCAGCAGGAACTCCGTGCCGCCGCAGAAAAACAGGCCGCGGCCGCAGGAGAAGACAATCGGAAACAGGAACAGGAGTTCCTCGCGAAGAACAAGGAGGACAAAGATGTCGTGACCACGGCTTCCGGACTCCAGTACAAAGTGCTTCAGGCGGGAACCGGAGCCAGACCGACCGCAAACAGCGTGGTCACTGTTCACTACACCGGAACCCTGCCCGATGGAACCGTTTTCGACAGTTCCGTCAAACGCGGCGAACCTGCCACCTTCCCCGTCAACGGCGTCATCCCCGGCTGGACGGAAGCTCTCCAGATCATGCAGGTCGGCAGCAAATACAAACTCTTCATCCCCGCCGCCCTCGCCTACGGGAAACGCGGCGCCGGACAGCTGATCGGACCGGATCAGATGCTGATTTTTGAGGTCGAACTGCTCGACATTCAGAAATAAGCTCCGGTCCTTCCCGGTTCCACCTTCGAAAAACGTCTTTCCCATCCAACGGGAAAGACGTTTTTTTTCGATACAAAAAACCCGGCAGTCAACACTGCCGGGCATAAGAGACAATTCCGGAGAAAGCGGATTTCAGATTTTCTTCTGTTCCAGCTTCCGCAATCCGGCTTCGGGGAGAACAACCCGGAATCCGAGGTAGATATAGCCGGGATAACCGGGCGAATTGAATTCCCGGTCCTTGGTTCTCTGACTCATGCCGTAGTATCCCCAGGATCCGCCGCGGATTGAGCGATAGGGAGACGGGCGCTCATCCAGAGGATCGACCGTTTCAGACGGATATTCCAGATGATATGCATCACTGCACCATTCGGCTACATTTCCGGCAAGATCCATGATTCCATCGCGGGAAGCTCCTGCGGGGAAGGATCCGACCACCGTCACACCGCCACCGGGCTGCGAACGCAGAACCGCAGACTGATTCATCGGATCAAAGGAGATGTTTCCGTGCTTCGGTTCCATTTTCGTATTGCCCCAGGGATAGAGGCGGTTTTCTCCGCGTCCGGAGGCGGCATATTCCCATTCCGCCTCGGTCGGCAGACGGAAGCCGTCGGCGGTGCGGTCGATCTTCCAGGTGCGTTCATCATACGCAGGTTTCAGTCCGTGCTTGCGCGAAAGGAAGTTGCAGTAGCGGGCGGCATCCATCCACGAAACGTAGATGACAGGTTCGTTGTCACGCCATGAGAAGGAGCTGCGATATTCGCGATGTTCGGGCATAAACTCCTCGAATTCGCGATTTGTCACCTCATATTTTCCGATCGCAAACGGAGAAAGCTTCACGCGGCGTGCAGGGAACTCATCCGATTCAGCTGCCGGAGTCTGCGCAGAGGAAAAGAGCTTCTCCAGCCAGGAGCGACCATCCTCCGGCACTTCGGCGGCGCCGCCCATCTGGAATTCCCCGCCGGGAAGACGCACCAGTTCCGGATAACTCTGCTTCGCCGGAGCGGATGTGAAAACATGGTTGCGGACCAGTTCGATTTTCACCAGAGACGCATCCCCGAAATCCTCGAAATCACGACCGAGCTTTTTCTGCCCCTCGTTGGCGGGGAAATCTTTTCTCACGGTCAGGGACCTCACGGTATCGTTGATCGTCCAGAGGAAGGAAGTGGTTCTGAGTTTTCCACCGGTCGGAGGAAGATAGAGCGGGAAGTAGTATGCTTGAGCCGGAGCCCCCTTGTCCGCAACCGGTTTCATGTCGGCATACAGCGTAAGTCTCGCCTCCTCGCTCCCGGAGTTGGAATAGGTAACCCGGACCGCGAACGATCCCGGCTTGAAATTCTTCAGATCCCAGGACGCGGAAGCGCCGGGTTTGAAGGTCAGCGCATCGCCGATCCGCTCCGCGCCTGAGCACTTTGCGGATGCGGCGGTAAAGCTCGTTTCCACGGGTCCGGCAACTGCACCGGAAGTCCAGGTCCGGCCGTGATGATGAGCGCCGAACTGGCTGTTGGTCTCGGTTTCGGAAGCGATGATCTGCTTGCGTCCGGCAAAGTCGATGACGGGCTTTCCGTTGCGTGTAATTGTGATCTCCGGCGTCGTTCCGGGGACCATCGGAGCTTCAAAGAGAGAGATGCCTTTTGCCAGACGGCCTCGGAAAACGCGATCGCCCTGACGGACCGTGACATCAGCGTCATCGGTCATGAATCCGGTCACATAAACGGCATCCTGCAGATCGTCGTGAATCTGTTCGAGGAAACGGTTCGGAGGCATCCGGGCATCCATCCACTTTTTCGTTGCCGGATCATAGAGCTTCTGGGCGTTGCGGGAACGATGGCGATAGGCAAGATAGACTTTGTCCTGCCGGATCTCAGGATAAACGCCATGTTTGTAGGCGTTGGCATAATAGGAGGTCACATCAAGATAGCTCTCATCGTGATCGAACATCACCTTGGAACTGGCGACCTTGTCCCAGCCCCAGCGGTTCGGCATGAGATTCGAGTCCTCCTGATAGTCGTTCCAGGTGACGAGTTCCACCAGTTCGGGATTGTCGTTGACGATCCCCTGCCACATCATTGCATAGCCGTATGCACCGCGATAGTCGCGGACATTCGAGCTGTTGTATGCCGGACACGCTCCCGCCATGTGGATCTTTCCCGCCTGTTTCGAAGCGAACGTGCGTTCCGCGTTCGACTGAATCAGCTCCCGGGTGGTCCCGTCGCAGACGAACGAGAAGATCCCGTCCAGCACCGTTCCCGGCGAATAGAGATGCCGCAGAATCAGATCGGCCGGAGCCAGCATGGCGTGCCGTTTGACATTCATGGAAGGAACCAGCGTAAAATCGAACCCCTCCTTTTTCAGCTGGGGAACGAATTCCGCATAGACATCGATGTTTCCACCCCACCCGGAAAGCAGAGGCTTCCCGTTGTAGATGAACTGATTCGGATGTTTGTAATACCGCTTCGCCATGTTCTTGAAATTCTGCTGGATCCAGGCATTGCGGTTGCCGTCCGGAGACATGAAAAGTTTGAATCCGGTGCCAAGACGTTTTGCCGCATCAAAAATACGGTCGGCATTTTCAACATAGCGGGAATCCAGAAGAGAACCGTCCTTCTTTGTCTTCTGCCATTCGCCGCAGTTGAGGGCAAATCCGTCGATTCCGTACTGCTGGGCGAGCTTGATCTCCCGCTCGTAACCGCCGATCGAATTCCCGAAGCAGGTCATATAATGGGCGAAAACCGTTTTGGGCTCCGCGCAGAGAGAAAGAGCCGCCGCGGAAAGCGTCACGGCAAATGTGGTACTCAGATGCTTCATTTCTGCTCCAGTTTGTTGAGTTTGATGTTCAGATTCCGGAATTTCACATCGGCGCCGTTTTCATGGCAGTTGCCGATGAAATAGAGCCATTCGCCCTTTCGAACAGGAATCGATTCGAATTTGAGATCGAATGCCTCTTTCTGTTCTTTTTTCCCAATCTTCTTTTCATAAAGTTTCCGGCTGTCTTTCATGACGGTAAAGGTGGAATCGACCGGTCCGGCGGTGAACTCGCCCTGCGCGGTCAGAGCGACCTCTCCATCAACAGGACTCTTCCAGCCGAGGATCTGCATTGCCTGCTTGCGGGGCACAATTTTCAGAGTAAAGGAACCATCCTTGTTCTTCTCCCGCGCAATCCAGCCGTGAATAAAGCGGTACGGAGGAGCATGATGCGGAGAAAGATGCGCCATCAGACCGGCATAAAAGACGTTGGGACCGCTGAAAGGATCGCGTTCATACTTGCCGTCTGGCACAATTCTGCCGACTTCGCCATGCTTGTACATGTAGAACCAGACAGGCCGGCCTGTCGTATCCAGATCCGGATTCCAGCTGAGCCCCGATTTGTGAATCTCATCCATGTTCCAGACATATCCGGGAGCGTAGGAGGGCTGTTTTGCCAGAGGATTCATCTGGTCCTTCCACTCCTGAAGATTGGTTTTGCCGTCCTGATCGGGATCGGCGGCAGGATCGGCTCCGGAAGCTGTCTCCATGAACGGGAACTTGCCGAACCAGTACATTTCAAACCAGTTGGGAAGGCCGTCGCCATCGACATCGCCGTATTCGCTGTAATAGAGAGGCTTGTCGTTCGGGAAATCGGCTTTCCACTCCTCGTCATAGTTGCTGGAGAAGCAGGAAAGCGTGTTGTTTTCGCGGAACGGACGATCCGTAATCTCCTCATGCGTGGTCACGCTGACGGCGGTGCTGCCGAACAATCCGCGCTTGACTTTTGCCGAGATCTTTCCGGGCTTCATCGGGAACTGCTTGACAAACAGTCCTGCAGGCGCCTCGTAGGATCCATAGTTTTCCACATCGACCTTGCCGGGCGCGGTCAGAATCGTGACGATTTCGACACACCCCTCCGCCGTGCGGCGTTCCCGGAACGGATAGGTCACAGAACCGGGCATGTTCTTGCGGAAGATCACATGAATCACATCCTTGTCCACTTTCGGTTCGCGTCCCTGTTTCCACCAGTCGATGAGATAACGGTTGAGATTGAGGATAGTATAGTTTGTCTCATATCCGGGAGCAAGCGAGGTCTCTTCCCCGTAATCGTTCCAGGTGACAAACTGGAGCAGAGTTGAACCGGTTTTGCGGGCCTGTTCCCAGTTTCTGCGGAGAATATCGGTCCCCTTTCCCGCAAGCAGACTGCCGGCCTTGTTGTTATACTGGAACCACATCGGCATGGACCATTCCGCGCCGCCTTTTTTGATTGCGGAGATCAGTTTATCATCGAATCGCCAGTTTCCGTTGCTGCCGAGAAAACCGCCGACAGCGTCGTAATGCGCTCCGAGCCATTCGGCCTTTTCCGGACTCTTTTTGTCATTGTCGAAATCATAATGGAAATAGAGTTTCTGTCCGACCGCCTGTTCGATTTTCGCATAGGCATCGCGGATCTTCCGCCATTTTTCAGGACCTTCGGGCATTTTCTTCATTTCGGCGGTATTGAAAATTCCGGCGGAGGAGTAGCCGAAAATCAGGGGCTTTCCGTTCCGGCGCGCCAGATTCGGGCTCTTTCCGTGTTTTTCCAGAAGCTGTTTAATGGATTTGATGTATTCGTCAATCTGATTGCCCGGCTCCTTCGGATTGCGCGGATGGCAGGATGGATCCATGCAGATGGTAAGATAGAAGGGAACTTGCATTTTTTCCGCGGCGGCAAAGAGACGGTCAAGAGTCTGTTTTGCGCCGTCGCCCCCGGCCCAGGCATCAATGGCAAATCCGTCGATTCCGCCCCGGATGGCACGCTTGATTTCCAGTTCAGCACTCTCCTCCGGAGTCAGCCGGCGATTCTGCGGAATCAGGGGAAAATTGACAATTCTACCTCCGACGGCATCTACAAGATTCCGGCTGTCATGCCGTACCTTGTGCGCCTCGCCAAGCGAATGGTGAATCGCACTTGTGCCGGCTGGCCAGCACGCCATGTAGTGCGCGTAAATCTGCCGTCCTTCCGCAGCGGAAAGAGAGAGCGCCGCGGCGGAAAGCAGTGAAAGTGAGAAAATCACGGATTTCATTGTTTATTTTCCTTTCGGTTTTACTTCTGAAAAAAGTTTTGCCACGGCTTCCGGGGTCAGCGCCTCGTTGTAGAGACGGACATCCCAGAGAGCGGAACAAACCGGCTGATACTGTCCCGGTGTTCCGGTTCCGATCCGGAGATCGTCCACTCCGGGAGCCGGGAACCCGGTCCCGACATAAGAGGTCGAAAGCAGCTTGCACTCCTTCCCGTTCAGATAGATTCTGAGCCCGTTTGCATTGCCGGGTTCATACACCACAGCCACATGAGTCCACTGATTCTTCGGCGCGGTTTCCACAGAATTGCGGTGTCCATAGGCGGTGGAACGGAAACGAATGGCTCCATCCGGAAGAACGGAAAGCACCCATCCGGCCTTGCCGTTCCCGCTGAAATTGCCGATAATGCCGCCCTCCTTGTCATTCGCCCGCTTGATCCACAGGGAAATCGAAAGTTTCTCTCCGGGTTTGGAGAAGCTGACCTTGTCACGACTTCCGGGAACAAGCAGCATCGCCGCCCGGTTTCCTCCGGATTGGAAGGTGAACTCGGCGGTATTCCCGCTTCCGGAGGGGGTGTCCTGAATGAATTTCACGGTCTGCCCGTCGATCTTCTTCAGCTCAGCGGTAACGTTCTGTGTACCGGAGCTTTTCAGGCGTGCGGCATCATCGGCGCCATCGAACTTGAACTGGTAGAGCATCTCCGCCTGTGCCGTCGAAACGGCCAGACAGCCTGTCAGAAGCATTGCTGTAAAAATGTGTTTCATCGTTTCTCCTTTTTCAATATTGATTTTTTATGATTCCGTTTTATCTGCCGGATTATTTTGTTTTCGGTTTGAAAAACTGGAGAGGAAGAACCAGGAATTGCGCCCGGGTTACAGTCCCGGTGTGTCCGTCCAGATAGGCGACGACGGCTTTCCCCGTTCCAACGACAACCGTCTCTGCACCGGTTCCCGTTTCCGCAACATCCGTTCCATGCCAGAACCCGAATTCATTCGGCTCTCCGGAAGTCGGGCCATCCGGCGTACTGAATCCATACGTGCCGTCGGTCCCGCCCCACTGACAACCGCCGCGCGTATCGGAAATCTGCGGCCGCAGGGAATGACTCGTAATCTGATTCAGCTTATATACAATCTTTGTTCCATATTCCCTGGAAAATCGATAATTCAACCCGGTAGTCGGCCCAACATTTCCGTTGTTTGTATAACTGCCGAGATTGCGTTCCTTCATGCTGCAAAGAGAAAGACGGTTCAATTCGTTTTGTGTTTTCACATACCCCAACCTCAGAAATGCAATCTGCATGGAACCAAACACAACATGTTCCGCCCCCGCTACAATGTCATCATTATCCGAGGAATAGAGCATCGCAACCTGAGAGAGCTGTTTTTTCCGGCTGACACAGTCCGCTTCCTTTGCTTTCAGCCTGGCATTGTTCAACGCCGGCAGGAGAATTCCCGCCAGGATGGCAATGATGGCAATGACCACAAGGAGCTCTATCAGTGTGAAATTCCGACAAACTTCATCCCTCTTTTTCATGAATGGCTTCTCCTTCTTTCGTTGCATTGTATTTTTTATAAAAAATTTCTGTTCCTTTGCGCGTGATTTTCAAACTGAGGGGCTCCGCCTCCTGACATGGCTCAAAACCATAGTTGACTGTGATTTCGACCCCGTTGTCGTATGTGAGTCTGACCGCTTTTTCTCCAAGAAGCACATACTTCTCAATAAAAGCCTCATGAATTTCCGGGACAAGATCAAAATTCAAACGATACGTTTCAGCGATATCACGGATGGAATCCTCGTAGTAGTCTCCATTGCAGAGTCCGCGCATGGAGACCTCGATGGAAGGACGCGCCCCCTCTGCAAACTGCTGGAGAATTCCGGGAATCAGACCATGCTTGCGCAGTCCGTGCCCCCACTCCGTCTGATAGGTAATAATACCGTGAACCGCAAGATTGTAGAACGGTATCACTTTTCCCTCCAGCTTCCGCAGGGATTCCGGCAGATGATCCTTGAAACACCGCCAGGTGCTCTCCCCCTGCAGATGCGCTGCTTCGTCGATGAACTCCAGCGAATAGACTGCCGGATTCTCCGTCGATGATGCGCCATACAGCATCCGCGGAAATTCAATCATGCGGAGCTGCCCGCGCGCGAACTCCTTCTCATTTGCCGGATGCTCCGGATCGGAACAGCGGAAAAGTCCGTTTGCCAGCCCGTCCACATAGTAGCACCCGGAAAAACCAAGCGCTTTGATACGGAGAAACTCGCCCCCGTAACGGTTCAGGAATACCTGCGGACAGGCGATATAAAGCAATCCGCCCGCCCACATGCCGCCGCTCTGCGGCTCGCCGGATTCATCTCTGGAGGCATAGCGGTAGTCGAAGTCGGGCGAGCCCATGTACAGGGCGCAGACACCGTCATGCGGAACGATCTGATAGCCGTTGTCAAGCGCCTTCCGGATCAACCGGCGCAGTCCGGGCTCTCCGCCCGCGGCCTCGTTGACCGGAAAATGCGTCGGATACGCTCCATCGTGCCCGCCCAGATTCCAGCCGACCAGTGTGATAATCGCTTTGCGGATCCCCGCCTGAATCAGTGCATCGATAATCTCCTCCGCCTCCGCAAACGTGGTGCAGTTGGCATAGGGAGATTTCCCGTCTGCAACAAACGGAGTCTTCTGCCCCATGAAGATTTTCAAACGCATCGCCTTTACCGCATACTCCAGAACGGAATTGTCTTTCATCCGTTCGCGCAGAGTCGCAAGTCCGCGATCGGTCAGCAGATATTCCCGGTAGGCGAACGCCATTTCCGTATAGTCCGCAGCTCCGGGAAGCGCATCGAAGAAAACGATTTTCTCCTCCTGCTCCAGAAAATCGCCGGGATCGGACCGGAGACCAATCACGGCGAACTGACGATTTCTTCCCGGCTGAAAATTCATTTCCGTCCGGATCCAGGCGCGGAAATCGCCCGAATGCACAATTCCAAGCACCGCTCCACCGACGAACAGAGCTCCGAATGCATTGATCAATCCGAACTTTTCCCACTCGCTCTGCTGCATGTAGACACGGTCATCGTTGGAGATTTTCTCCTGCTTGTCGAAGGTTGTCAGCATTCCGCTGTAATTCGGCAGAAGATACGCGCCCTTTTCCGTCGAGGCGAATTCCAGAAGCGAAGGAGCCACACCGATCCGCATCAGACGCCAGGTGTTCCCGTTCGTCTCCACGATCGCCCCGGCATCAATGGCAATCCGGAGGCGTCTTCCTTCACAGGATAGTTTCACCGGAACCAGAATCCCATGCACCGGATCGTACAGATCCAGCGAAGCAGAAGAACCGGTACGGTATTTCAAAAAAAACTGCAACTCCGTCTGAACAACGTGCTTCTTCTCCGGCCTGTGATAAAGTTCCAGACAAAGCAGCTTTTCGAATTTGACAAACCGCTCCGCAAACTCCGCCAGTTCGACCCCATCGCCTGTCACAGAAAATAGATTTTTCATTCTTTTCCAATCACATTTAATAATTTGATCATTCCGTAATAAAAGCCTCTTGAAATCAGCATGTTTTCCCCTCCCGGATCACAGCCTTGATCCGCTGGGAGATCCGTTTTTTCCCACGAATCCGCGCTTCCAGCTCATCGAAAGTTTCGCGGGCGAAATCAAAGGGAGAGACCTCCAGTGTCGTCAAAGGAATATGGGTCAACGGCTCCCTTCCGCGATTCATATGCGTAATGATGGCAAGATCCTCCGGGATCCGGATCCCCAGCTCCATTGCGGCGTACCATACCCCGCGGAAAATACAGTCGTTGCACAGCAGAAGCGCACGCGGACGTACTCCTCGCTTCCACTCCTGCTTGAACTTGGCATATCCGTACAACTGAAGCGGACGCATCACATAATACCCGATACTCTCCGGAGAAAGATGATATTTTCTGCGGTAAGAAGCAATCATCTGCTCCAATTCCGGTTTTGTCTGAGTATAAACGGTTTTACTGCCGGAATTCGCATAGATCCTGATATTGTCATACCCCCGCTCCAGCAGATAATCGAGCCCGAGCGAAAGCAGCTGAAGATGATCATGAACTCCGCCGCCCGTATGAGGAACCGGACAGACATTCTCCAGATACTCTTTTGCAGCAAAACTGGAACAGAAATCAATCACTCCGCCGAGTTCTCCGGCATCGACCGCCTTCCGAAGCTCATAAAGAGCGGTATCCCCAAGACCTTCGCGAACCGTCATGAAAATCCTGGTCTTCCACCCTCTTGTTTCCGCGTACTGGATCAGCTCGCTGAGATAAACGGGAAAAAATGCCAGATTGTTATCTTTGAAAATCTCCTTGCCGAACACTATGCCGATGGTGTTGCCGTGATAGGACTCCCGGACGAAAGTTCCGCGTTTCGGAGCCCGGCTAATGAGCCCCTGATCCATCAGAATGCGCAGACTCTGCTGGATGGTATCGGGATTGACGCCGAACTGTTTGGAAAGCTCCGTAGTCGGAGGAAGTTTCACGCCCGGTTTGAGGCGGCCTTCCCGGATCTCGGTCTCAAAATAGTTCGCGATCTGCTGATACAGAGTGTTATTTCGTTTCAGGGCAATCATCATATTATACCGTATTATACTGCTTTCCTACATTATACCATATAAATAATTTTTTGTCAATCCCCATTTTTCTGAAAAAGCTGAAAAAAGAAGAGAATAGAAGAAAAAGAAAAACAATCCGGGCAGGGATAAGGATGTCAGACTATGGAAAAATTATGGACAAAAACGTTTTCCGGCGAAGCAGCTTTTTCCAGAGCATCCGCCATGGCCAAAGCGGTTGCCCGGCCGAGCGCTTCGGCATCATACATCATCCGTCCAAGGACCCGGATTTCCGGGAAATGCTCCTGCCACGACGATTGAAAATCCGGAGAATCCCGCAACAGCACCGCCGGACGACGGCTTTTCGGCAACTGCATCAGCAGTTCAAATACGGGACGATAAACGCGAAAACCGCCTTCCAGAATCAGCACGTCGATTTTCCGTTTGCGGATCCGCTTCAGGAGCTGAGAGGGAATCTGACGGGTCAGCAGACAATTCTCTTCCGGCATGCTGATCCCATACTCCCGGAAATAACGGTTCAACATGACATTCACAAAACCGAAATATCCATCGAGCAGCATCGGATTCCGGAACCCTTTTGCGACCAGGAATTTTACAATTGTCTCACACTCCCTTGCAAGATCATGCTGTACAATCGGCAGTCCGGCATTTCTGCATTCGGCCTCCTGCCGATAGTCGCGAAATCCTGTTACAACAATCGGGAACGCATATGTCTTCCGGATACGCGCCAGCTCTTCAATCAGTCTGGATGCCGGATCCAGGCAAATGAGTCCGCTGATGTTGTAGATCACCAGCTTCTCATAAAGTCTTTCAAGCTGACTGCTCTGAATCATGTGCTGCTGATACTGAAGAGAGAGCAGCTCTTTCAGAATGGCGGAAAATTCCCCGGCATGAGTCACAAAAGGCGATTCCGCGGCATCCATCAGAACCAGTCCGATTTTTTTACTGCTTCTCATCGGCGGGGGAATCAGAGTTCCACCGCGTCCGCGGGAAGCAGCGGCAAGACCATGAGTACACACGGTCTTCAAAGCCTTCCCATAGGTCATGCGCGAGACATTCAGCCGACGACTCATCTCCGGAGCGGGCGGCAACTTTCCTCCCGTCGGATATTCCGTCTTGATGATGGCAATCAGCTGCGTCAGCGCATTCCAGTAAGATGATGATTCATTTTTAATTTTTGCCATTCTTTCCGCCGATCTTTCTCTTTTTACAGTAATTCTATTTTCCGAAAATAGCAAAAGAAAATCCGCTTTATTCTGAAAAAAAATGCAATTTCCTATTGACAAAAAGAGCAAAATGATCTATAATTAAATATGCTGAAAAACAGTTTTTAAGCAAAAAATGTTGAAAAAATTTTCCGGAGAAGAAAAAGATGGTTAAGAAAAATTTCACATTGATAGAGCTCCTCGTTGTCATTGCGATCATTGCAATTCTTGCCGGACTCCTGCTGCCCGCATTGCAGTCGGCAAGAGCCAAGGCCCGCACGATCTCCTGCCTGAGCAACGTCAAGCAGATGGGAGCACTCGGACTTCAGTACAATAACGATTTCGACGGTGCTCTCCCGAATTATTATCTTACGTTGCAGGAGTTCTGTGGAAGCGGACAATGGGACGGCAACTCCTTCCTTGGCCGGGACATTCCTCTTTACTACGCAGGCAAATTCAATGATACAAACAAAACCGATAACAACATCGCCAAACAGAGAGTTTCCAACGTATTCTATATTTGTCCGGAAGAGACACCCGGAACCGATTATGTTTCCAGTTACGCATTCAACAACTCTCTGACCCGAGTAGATACCACCGATCGAAACAATCGGCGTTTAACTCGGGGAGTCAAATCCTGCAAAATGCCGAGCCGGAACATGCTCGTCTGCGAGAACGTGGGGTATCGTACCGATCCCAACTGGGGATGGCCACCTTCCGGCAGCGGCAATGAGGTTGGCAGATGCATCTACTTCCGCCACACGGAACAGACCAACGTTGCATTCCTTGACGGTCACGCGGAAACCAGAAGGATGAATAAAATCCCGACCAAATACAATCCGGGATGGGAACTGATGGGCTTCGGGGATCTTGCCACCAACTGCGCCTCCACCTTCTTCTGGAGCGACGGCAAGCACAATACCGAAGAGTGGGCCGCTAAAATGAGAAACGCAACCGGTTTGTAATTTCAAACATTCCGTTTTTTCCTTTTCAACCAACAGATTCAAGGTGTAAGAATGAATTCATTTCTGCTTTCCGGACTCTCCTTTTTTTGTCTGAGCATCGCCGTCATAGCCGCGCCGCTCCCCTTTTCCGGCGTGGTCAAGGGCGGAACCCCCTCCGACTGGACTATGCGCGGAGGATCGGTGGGAACCGGTCCTTTCGGCGAACCGGTCATCGCCATCACCAAAACCGATACCAAAGGAGCCTCCTCGCTGAGCTACATGGGTTTTCTCAATCCCGGAGAGAGGAAACAACTGAAACTGATCTATCGGAGCAATCTTGCGAATTCCAGCCGTGACCGCGGATCATGGGTTTTCGTGGTCTGGCTGAACAAGCACGGACAGGGAATCAAAAATGAGTACTTCATCCTCAAGGAAAGTGCAAACTGGGTGGAGCGCACACTTGAGTTCTCGCCCGCGCCAAAGGAGGCGAACAGGATCAATATTCAGATCCGCGTGCAGGAACGAGTCGGAACATTAACGTTGAAATCGGTCGAACTCTCGGACCTCCGGGTACAGCCGGAAAAGAAAATCTCCGCACACGAGGATGCCGATTATCTCAAGTCGCTGAAAAAAATCGCGGAATATGAACTCGTCCGCGAAGCCGGAAAAAAGCCATATCTGAAGGGAGCCGGAGAGATCATTCAGGCGGTCGATACGAAAAACGGAACGCTTCCGGCATCTTTCCGTCTGCCGGAACGGTTCTGCGGAAAAACGGATCTGATCTACGTGGTTCAGGTCAAATTCCATTATAATCAGGAACCGGGACAGAAAACGGTCGGTATTTTTCAGGTCGGACGCTGCATGCACGGCCAGTCGCCGAATTCTCTCGGTCTGAATATCTGGGAAGGGAAAAGCTACTTTGCCCGCATCATCGGAAAAGTTCCCGCCTCTACCGCTCAGATCCAGCGCCAGAATTTCCGTGCTGCTCCCGGAGAAACAGTCTCCTCCACTCTGGCCGCCGCTCCGGACAAACTGATCCATTTCCTGAACGGACTCAAACTGGGCGAAACCAAAACCAAGGCTCCGTTCGTCTGGGGAAAAGACCAGGTTTTCTGGGTCGGTGCAGAGGACAAGGGCCTCAGCGAACTGCCCGGTGAAATCGAATCCTTCAAACTGGGAATCTATCAGCGCCCTTTTGACCTGAAACAGAACGGTTCCGCCTGGTTCTATGGAAAAGGCCCGCACAAAATTCTCCTTGCCCTGCACGGAACCCTTCCGCCGGACGTGAAACCGGAAGTCGTACTCACCGGCCTTGACGGGAAAAAAAAGGACCTACTCAAATCGGAACTTTCCCGCGGAATGTTGAGCATTCCGCTTCCCTCTGATCTGAAATACGGCTATTATGAACTGACGGTAAAAATCGGAGAATACCGTTTCCATCACGCCTATGTTCTCGCCCCGGAAAAGGCGAAACGAAGCGCAGGACTTGCTTCGCCGTTCGCCGGCTGCCAGGGAGTTCCGACCTCCGCGGATAAACAGACTCCGGGAGAAATCGAACAGCTGATGCGCTTCCTTGCTGAAGCGGGTATTTCCCATTTCCGGTTCTGGCTGCCGTGGGATTCCATCCAGGATCAGAATCGGAAGTATCATTTTGAAGGACTCGACAAGATTGTCCGGGAAGCGGAAAAGAACAAGATCAATCTGTACGTGATTTTCACCGGCGGGAAATTCGATTACCAGACGGGCATCAAATCGACCCGCTACACGGTGGAAGGTCAATATCCTCCGCTTGATGAATGGAGCAGACACCTGAAAACCGTTGCAGAACGGTATAAAGGACGCGTAAAGGAGTATCAGATCTGGAACGAACCGGAAACTCCGGGCTATTTTCAGCCGTTCGATCCGAAAGCCTATGTTGATCTTCTGAAAGTCAGCTACCGGGCGCTGAAGGAGGTCGATCCGAAAATCACGGTCGGACTCGGTGGATTCTGCGCCGCGCTGACCGGGGACCTGCGTAACAAAACCTCTCATAAACAGACCGACAACGCATGGGGAGCCGCTCAATTCTATGCCCTGAATCCCCAGCCGTATTATGATGTAGTCGATATTCACCGCTACTCCAGCGGATTTGCCGGGCAGTCCTGGGACTGGCACTACTCGGATATGAAGGGAATGAAGCAGTATCTGGCCTCGGTCGGAGAATCAGCAAAACCGATCTGGAACAGCGAAACCGGGTTCGTGACGGGAACACCGGGACGCCCCGGCGGATGGGGAGTCGAAAACGTGATTCCCATGGAAGACCATGCGGCACGGGCAGTTCAGTGGTATGTGCAGTCGCTTGCTTCGGGGATCTCGCGAAACTACTGGTACATCGTTGTCGGCGACGAGTGCGGTCTTGTCCGGTCGGACTACTCCCCCTATCCTGCGTTTGCCGCTTACGTCAACATGGTCAATCAGCTTTCCGGCGCGAAATTCGACCGGGAGTTTGACCTGGGACAGAACATCCGCGCCTATCAGTTCAAAAAAGCCGACGGCTCCTATTGTCTCTACGCCTGGACCATCTCCGGAACCGAACTCCTGACGTTCCGCGGAAAATCCCCCGTGGCGACTTTCGATCTCTGGGGCAATCAGCTTTCCGCCGATACCAAAGCCGGCCGCATCGGCACCATTCCGATGCGCTTTGCAAGCACCGCGCCGATGACGCCGGAACGGATGGTGCGCCTCATTCCGCAGCGTTACTATGCAAAAGGATCGCCGGTCACACTGGAATTTGAACTGGTGAACCCGGCAGAGAAAAACGTGAATGCAGAACTGCACCTTGCCGGCGATGGGAAAGCACTGGCCTCGGAGAAAACGGTCATAGCTCCCCGTGCGTCGAAACGGATCGCGATCCGTCTTCCGGAAACCCCGGACAAACTGGAAATCGGGGTCCGCTTCTCCGGCGGTCTCACCTACTCCACGATCATGGAAACGGCTTTGAATCCGCGAACCACCATTGATCTGCGGAACGGGAAAACCTTCACAGGCAAAATGGAACGGAAAGAACAGATTCATATCGGGAAAGAGATCCGGGACGATCAGAACCGCATTGTCTCCCGCTGCCGCTGGAACGGACCGCAGGATCTCTCGGCAACCCTGACTCTCAAGGCGGTCAACGGCAAACTGCGCTTTGTCATTGATGTCAAGGATGATTCCTTTGTCACGGCGCCGTCCGATTCGAAATCGCTCTACGCTTACGACAGCATTGAGCTGTTTCTCGACAGAAATCTCGGCGGAGAGCCGGAACGCATCCAGGCGGTCATGAGCGCAGATGGACGCACGGCAATCTATTCCAAACAGAAACTGGCCAATTTCACCCAGAAAGCGGTTCGGACTCCCAATGGGTACCGGATCTCGGGATCTTTTGATCTTCCGCAGCAGAAAATCTTCGGAATCGACTTTTCCATCAACGACTGCGACTCGCTGAAGACACCTCGGAAAACAGCAATGGCGCTTGCCGGTGATGACCAGAACTTTGCATCCTCGGAAAAATATGCGATCGTTTTAACGGAATAGAGGGGCAAAAGGGGACAGTTTCTTGATTTTTCCAAATTCCATGATATTGTTTCAGAAACAGGATCATTTTTACATTGGAGAGAATCATGAAAGCTGTCCAGATTTGTCTGTTCGCCGCATTGCTTCCGGGGGCCGCTGTGCATCTTGCAGCAGAGGATCAGGAGTGGAAAACCTATCAGCTCCGGCAGGAATACCGTCCGGCACTGCGCTTCACGGGAAAAGTCGATTATTCCAACACCCTCACGGTTTCCTTTGAGGAAAAGGGACGTCTGGCCTATGTGGCTCCGGTGGGAATGTATGCCGAAAGCGCTATTTTCGATCTGGACGGAAAAGTAATTCAGAAGGGCAGTCTGCTGGCAAAGCAGGATACGGAAATCCCGGAAAATGACTTGAAGCTGGCAGAACTCAAACAGAAGGAAGCGGAAATTACGCTCGCGGAAAAAGAGCAGACTTACCGTCGGGATAAAACACTGTATGAGAAAAAAGCCGTCAGCACCAAACAGTTCCTGGAATCTCAGCTGATTTACGAAACGGCTCTTTTTGACAAGCAGAAAGCAAAGCTGGAAGTCGAACGTTGCAAACGGGTTCTGGCAGCCTGTTATTACTATGCGCCGTTTAACGGGATTGTGGTGGAGGTTTATCAACTTGCCGGAGCGGCGGTCGATGTGGCGCACCGGGTGCTGAAACTCTCCGCGGTATCCCCGATCAAAGTGACGATCCCGCTGCCGGAAGATGTCACTCAGGAGCTGGATCAGACAACACAGGTTCTGATTTATCCGGTTGATTCGCTGACACCCGTCCCGGGCTGGTTTGACAACCGCGGACTAAAAACCAGCAAGCTGGAATGCTTCGTGGATAATCCACGCCTTCCGGTCAGCGAACTGACCGAAGAGGAGAAAAAACTGCCCGTCATCGACAACCTGAGCATTATCTCCACAGAAAAATTACAGAGGACTCCATCGCTTTTCTGGATCGAACAGAATGCCTTGAAAAAAGATGAGAACGGCTATTTTGTCTGGAAACTGAAGAATGTAAAAGCAACTGATCTGAAAACCAGACTCAAACGGGTCAATACCATTGAAAAGGTTCGAGTGACTATACGGAATCTGGAAATTTTCAGGGGCGTGTACTGTTTCCGTGCCATTGAAAAGAATCCGGAACTGAATGTGGACGATATTCTCGTGGGAAATGTTCCCGATTCGGTCAAGGACGGAGACAAGGTGGTCTATCAGACTCTGAGACGTCTTTTCCGGCCCGGCGAACAGGTACAGGTGGTGCTCTCTCCTCTGAAAGAAGAGACCCCCTCCGGCTTCTTCATTCCTCTTGCCGCTCTGCGCAGAAATCCGGAAAGCGATGCGTTTTACGTGATCGTTCTGGAGAACGGGAAAACCAGACGTCTTCCCGTCGCGTTCCATTTGAAGCAGAAAGAGTATGTGAAAGTAGCCTCCAAGGCGCTGAAAGATGGAATGACTCTTATCTACGGGGACAAGATGGAAAAACTGAAAGACGGCGCGGAAATCTCAATCGGAACCTCCCAAAAGGAAACGAAAAAAACGATTTCCGCCGCCGACAAGTAATCTCTGCTCTCGAAGGGAAACGGGAAAGCGGACCGCAATTACATTGCTCCGCATTCCCGCTTCAGCGATTCCAGAAGCGTAATTGCATTCCGGATATCCTGGTTCCGCTCTTCGCCTTCGGCGATCTCCCGTTCGATGGTCAGAGGACCGCGATATCCTCTTTCATACAGTCTGCGGAAAAGCTCCCGGAAACGGGTTCCGCCCTCCCCGAGACGGGTCTCATGGCCGAATACCTCTCCCGGAACAGGACGAACCGCATCCTTGCAGTGCATGTGCACCATCTTATCGGCAAGGGCATCGACAAAGAGCATCGGGTCCTCGTTGTTGTAATAAAGAAGATTTGCCGGATCAAAATTGAGCCGCTGATTCCCGGTTTCCACATCGGCCATGGTACGGAGGAGAATATTCAGGGGTTCCTGTCCGGTTTCATACGCAAGGACCTGTCCGTTTGACTCAAGGAAACGGGTAAATCCCCGCATGGCCCGGATAAAACTCCTGTATTCTTCGCTCACGGGATCCTCGGGGATGTAGCCGACATGGACTGCGATCTGTTCGATGCCCAGCTCTTTTGCCCAGTCGGCGGTGCGACAGGCGCGTGCGATACGCTCCGCGCGGGAACCCGGAGGGGTCAGACCGACCGTCTCCTTTGCCCTTTTCCAGTCCTGATCCGGGAACGAACAGAAAACGGAACAACTGGCGACATCATATTCCTCCATCAGCTCCATCAGTTTCCGCGTATTGGCATGACCTTCCGCGCCGTAGAGATACGCATCCGATACTCCGGCAAACTGACAGTGCCGGAGTCCAAAAGCCTTCAGGTTCCGAAAACTATTCTCGACCGGAACCGCAAAACGCACCATGACCCCAATACCCAAATCTTCCGTAACACGCATGACATACCTCCTGAATGTTGTCTGTTTTCTTCATTATACACCATTCGGACAGACGAAGGAATATACAAACCATGCAAACAAATACACTTTTCGTGCAGATCAGCTTCCCCGGAACTCCTTCCGGTACCCGGAGGGGGAAAGCGCAAAGTTCCTGCGGAAGAGACGAGAAAAATAGAACTCGTTTTCCATCCCGACCGCCATTGCAATTTCCGCCACCGACTGATCCGAACTCAGCAGGAGATCGGCGGCGCGCCGCATTCGAGCCTGAATGACACAGTGCCGCGGCGAATTTCCAAGATATTTCCGGAAAAGACGGTTGAAATGATTCAAACTGACACTCATTTTTTTGGCCTCTGCCGCAAAATTCCATGCTTTTTCCGGAGCTCCTGCAATCCGCGCGCCCAACTCGACGAATGAGTTCCGATAATGATCGAACGGAACAGACGAAAACTCCGCATCTGCCTGAAGAGTAAACAGCAGGCTCTCAAGCATGCAGACGGCTCGATCATGCTCCCTGCCATCCTGAACCAGCGTAATCAGCTGCATCATTCTCTCCCGGAACTCCTCGGGCTGGCGAAGACGGAAGAACGGAGCTTCCGGATTCATCCGCAAAAGTTCCCCCTCCCGATAGCATTCCGTTTTCGGACCGTAAAAGCAGACCCAGTAATGATCGCGCGCCTCCACACCCGGAGAGGAATATTCGTAATAGTGTTCCGGGGTGGTCAGGAATACCATCGGACCTTTGCGCCGAATCTCCTTTCCCCGGTCGATGGACAGAGCAATCTCCCCCGCATACACCAGCTGAATTCCGTAATAAAACGGATAGTTTCTCTTTCTGTTCCGGGAACCGAGCTGAACATCCGCCATCGCAAAATCAATTCCTTCGTAATATTTCATAAATGCACCAAAAGTATATTTTTTTGCATGAAGTGTGTATTCGTTTTTCTTTTTTTTAAGGTATAATAAAGACAGGAAAATGCAAACGGGAGAATATCATGAAGTGGATAAAAGTCGAAAATTATGAAGCGATGAGCCAACTGGGCTCCGAAAAAATCTATCAGGTGATTGCCGAAAAGACCGCACAAGGCAAACAGGTCAATATCGGTCTTGCAACCGGAAACACCATGATTCGTCTGTACGAACTGCTTGCGGAACGGCTGAACAGGAATCGAATCCCGCTGCAGCTGCTTCATACCTGGAATCTGGATGAATATGCGCAGGAGAACGGGAGAGCAGTTCCTGTCACTCATCCGCTCAGCTATCGAAAGTATATGACGGAACATCTCTTCCGCCGTTTTGATCCTGCCCTGGGGTTCTCCGAAGCAAATATTCATTTTCCAGATCCCGCATCTCCGGAGCGTTTTGACAGGGCTCTCGCAAACGCCGGAGGAACCGATCTTCAGCTTCTCGGAATCGGATTCAATGGGCACATTGCATTCAATGAACCGATGGAGAAAAGTGAAATTTCCGTAGAAGAATTCGCTGAACTGCCAAGCCGGGTCATACGACTCAAAGAGCTGACGATCGAAACGAACCGCCGTCTGACAGCCGAAGGCAGAGATATCGTTCCCGAACATGCAGCCACCATGGGCATGAAACAGATTCTAGCCTCCCGCCATCTCCTTCTGCTGGCCTGTTTTCCGGAACAGGAAAAACCGCTGAAGCGAATGCGTTCGGGAGAACCGACTCCGGAACTGCCGGCATCGTATCTGCTGAACAGGCCGGATTCGGAAATTGTCTATTGTACGGATGTCATTTCTCTGGAGTAATCCTCGCATGGAAACCCTGTTCTGCAATGCCCATATTGTTTCCCCCGGAGTGGAAATTCTCCGCGGAGCGATGCTCATCCGCCAGAACCGGATCGTCGGAATCTACGCGGAAAGCGAGCCGCTGCCGGAGGCGGACCGGAAAATAGATCTGCGGGGAAAGTATCTGCTGCCCGGATTTTTCGACATTCATTTTCATGGTCGCGACAACTGCGATTTCACCGATGCTTCCGCAGAGGCGTTCCGAACCATCGCACACGGCAAGCTCTCGGAAGGAGTCACCTCGTTTCTGGTCACGACTTTGAGCGTCGGACGGGAAAACATCACAGAGATCTGCCGCGCCGCCGCTTGTTACGCAGAAAATCCGGTGTTCGGACGCATTCAGGGAATTCATCTGGAAGGACCGTTCCTGAATCCGGAGGGAGCCGGAGCGCAGAATCCGGATCACCTTCTGCTGCCGGACAGCGAAGCAGTTGAAGAGTGGAATCGAATCTTCCCGGTCAAAAAGGTTTCGTTTTCCCCGGAACTGCCTGGCGGGATTGCGTTTACACGGCGCATGACGGAACTGGAAATCATGCCGTCGGGCGCACACAGCACGGCGGATTACGGATGTTTTCAGGAGGCAAGATGTGCAGGAATGAAACATCTGACCCATTTCTGCAATATGATGACGCCGCTGCACCATCTGCGTCCGGGAATGGTCGGGGGAGGACTGCTGGCGGATGACGTTTTCGTCGAACTCATCGCCGACGGCATCCATCTCTCGGATGAAATGCTGCGCATCATTTTCCGGATGAAGGGAGCCGATCGGATCATGCTGATCACCGATGCCATGCGCGCTTCGGGAATGCCGGACGGCAATTATACGCTCGGCGGACTGGATGTGATCGTCCGCAACGGAAAAGCCGCCCTTCCCTCGGGACGGATCGCCGGAAGTCTGCTCGGATTCAGTGAAGGTCTGAAACATCTGCGCGCACTCCATCTTCTTCCGGACAGCGAACTGATCCGCTGTACCGGATACAATCAGGCTCGCTCTCTCGGAATCCCGGAGATCGGAGAACTGAAGGCCGGAGCTTTTGCGGATTTTGTCATCGCAGAGGACGACTGGACCCCGCGTGCCGTCTGGTGCGACGGCAAACTGCAATATGAAAAAACTCTTTGAACATAAATCGCCTGAAGCATCAGAAAAATAAAAACAAAAAGGAGAAGAACATTATGATCCGCTATGGAATCATCGGAGCCGGACGCATGGGAAACGCGCATGCGTCTCAGACAAAACAAATTGAGGGAACCGCTGTCACCGGAGTCTATGACATCAATCCGGAAGCCGCACAGAGAATGCATGCGGACTACGGGGCGACCATTTATCAGAGTGCGGAGGAACTGGCAAATGCGCCGGATGTGGACTGCGTAATTGTGACCTCTCCGACCTACTGTCATCAGGAAGGGGTCCGTGCCGCAGTAACCGCTCATAAGCCGCTCTTCTGCGAAAAGGCGCTCTGCCGCACGCCGGAGACGGAAAAGGAACTGCTTGCTCTGCTCAAAAATTATGATCGGCTGTTCACAGTCGGTTTTGTCCGCCGTCATCTGGCGAAATCCATTGTCATGAAAAAGATGATCGAGTCCGGAGTCATCGGAAAACTCCGTTACTGCAATGTGGATCTTACGCTCGGGAAATACAAGCGTCTGCCCGGAGACTGGTTCGCGGATTTCGATCTCTGCGGAGGCGTCATCATCGACATGCTGGCTCACCACATTGACCTGGCAAACTGGTACTTCGGAAAGGCAAAACGAGTGTATGCAAACAGTCTTCTGCTCTCGAAAGAACAGCCTATGCCTGCGGATTATGCGGCATCTGTCGTCACTTATGAAAACGGTGTCATCTGCAACATGATCTGCTCCTGGCAGAGATTCGGACGATCCAATGAGCTTATGGAGGTCTATGGCGACAAAGGCGCCCTTGTCATGGATGGCTCAGCCAACATCACCCATGTCTCCGCCGACGGCTCCAGCGTTCTGATCGATTCCGAAAAAGAGTGGAAAAAAGAAAAACCGTTCTCCCAGCTGGAGGAGGTCAACATCGGTTCCGGACTCTTCTGCCAGCTCAAAAACATCACCGACACCCTGAACGGAAAACCGCAGCCGCTGCCGACCATTCAGGATGCATGCCGCAGTCTGGATGTCAGCTTCGCAATGATTGAATCCGCAAAAAACGGAACCGCAGTCACTCTCTAATAAGAACACTCCAAGCGGGGATGGCGGAAAACCATCCCCGTCTTCAGTTCAGCGCACCGTCGAGAATCACGATCTCCTTTGCAAAACTCTCCAGTTTTGTCAAAACCCCGGAAAAACGGAAGCTCTCTCCATTCCGATTTTTCAAAATCTCCAGAGACTCCTGCGGAAGACGAACCACCGCTTTCACTTTGGTCTTCATGGAATAATTTCCGGTAATCTCCGCAATCTCAAACACGGCTTTCACCGCAGGCCCGCTGCCCAGGACAAAGTCATTCCCGAACTGATATGAGGATTTCAGAACACCGCTCCATGCGATTTTCTTTCCCTTCACGCGATTGAACACCTCAGTCTCCTTCTGTCCGGGGAAAGAACTGGAAAACAGAGCTGCTGCAAGTGTATTCTGATCCAGAAGAGATTCCTGAGAATCCGCTGAGGCGGTTTCCCGCTCCACATTTTTCCCTTCCGGGCCGGAAGTGGATGGCACAGACGAAGCCGGAGATGGGGTTGACAGATCCGGCTTTCTCCCTTCCGGCATCCGCGACAACGGAGAAGAAAAAACCGGTACCTCCGGTTTCTTCACTTCCGGCATCCGCGACAACGGAGAAGAAAAGACCGGCGCAGCTGCCGGCTTTTTCACCTCCGGCATCTGCGAGGACGAAGTAACTTCAGGAACCGAAACGTTTTCCGGACGCGGAGATCCGCTCCTCAGTTCCGTTTCCAGCAGTTCGTCATCATCGGTCACTGGTTTGATCGGTTCCAGAATCGTCTTCGGCTGACGGAACTCCGGAGCTCTGGAGACGGAAGAATGTTCCACAACGGTTTTGAATCCGGGCAAATCCTCGTTCTCACACTCTCCGAGCCCCTTCTTTTCCTTCAGCGGGACAACCTCCGGCTGCCCCTCTCCGCCTAGAATCGATGCCAGAGAAACGGTAAATTCAATCAGTCTGGTCAGCAGATCCGTCTCCCGGCATTCGCCCGCCAGTTTCAGAACAACATAATCATCGCTGATCCTGACAGCCCGGTAAAAAGAAAGAGCGTTCCGAATGGAATTGACACGCATCGGTGTCAGAAACGATTTCAGAGCCTCCGCGCTTTTCGCGGAACACCGGACATCCAGTCCATCCAGCGATGCCACACGCAACATATTCCGATTGGCAAACTCCTCGGCAACAACCGCCGCATCATCCCGCATCATCAGCAGATCGATCCCGAGTTTTTCCGGGAACTGGACCGAACATACCGTTGCCAGAGATCCCGATGCCGCATATTCAATATGTACTTCCGTAATCAGGTTCTTCACCATTCCGCGCAAAGAGGGACGCGCCCGCAATGTTGCCGGACGAACATACTGCAGTTCCATCACACCTGCGGCCTCCATCCACGCCTCATTGCGCTCCCGGCAGGAAAGCACATTCAAAAGCCCCCCGTCCGAAGAACTCTCATTGCCGGCAGATCCGGATGCTTTCCGCGCCTCTTTGATGATGACTCGCACAATATTCAGAAAAACAATAATAAAAACAACCAAAAGAATGAGACCGTGCATAATAAAAGGACTCCGCTGCAATCTTGTCCGTCACTCCGGAAAAAATACAAAAAAAAGCCCTCTGGTCAAAGAGGGCTTCTTCCATCCATTACTTGCCGAGTGTCAGGAATTCAAGTCCCGGCACCTGAATCTGCATTCCCTCCCAGTGATTCAAATACTGAATCACGACAACGGCGGTCAGCAGAATCACCGCAATCAATGCAACGATTGAAGAGATCGAGAACAGAATATGCGGCTCGCCGCCGGCATCCACTTTCTTTTTCTTCAGAGCGACGTTCTTTTTTCCATCATCCGCTTCTGCCGGAGCTTCCGCGGTGGTCTCAGATGCCGGAGCCGAAGACGGTGCAGGCGCCGGTTCCGGAGTATTCTTTTTGATACTCAGGGATGGAGCCACAGGAGAGGCAGGCACCGCCGGAGCCCCCAGTTTTACGGTACTGGCGGCAGGAGCGGGAACACCGCCAAGCTTGACACCGGTTGTGGAAGTCGAAACTTTTTCCGCCGGCGCCGGGGCAGGAGCGGCAGCATCCAATTTCACCGTTGTCGCCGCCGGGGCAGGAGTTCCGCCGAGCTTGATATTGGTTGTTGCAGTGGAAACCTTGCCGACAGACGGAGTTCCACCAAGCTTGATTCCCGTGGTAGAAGTCGAAACTTTGGTCGGCATTCCGGTCAGTTTGATTCCGGTTGTGGAAGTGGCAACAGGAGCGGCAGCCGGAGTTCCGCCGAGACGGATGGTCGGAGAGCCTGGAGCGGGAGCCGCCGTTTTCATGGGAGCGGTCACGGTCGGAATCGGCATTTTCCGGGTCGGGGTTGCGGGGATCGGGCCGGACTGCGTTGCAATCGGAGTCGAATGTGTGGACATCGGCTTGGGAGACGGTCTGTTCAATCTCACAGTAGAGGTCTGAACATCTTCAGCGCTCTCATGCTGCGGCACACTTGCCAGTCCGCTCAAAGGAATCCCTTTCGTTTCCGTATCGGCCGGTTTGGGAGAAAGAACGGTTGTTGTACTTCCCGGAGCAGGCACCTTTGCATTCGAAGTGGAATTCAAGGAGATCGGAGCACCCGCCTTCTTGAAGCCTTTCAACGGAACGGCCTGCGTTTTCGTATCCATCCCGGCAGGGGAAGGAGCCGCAGACGGCATGGATGCCACCGGCGGAACAGCTTTCGGTTTCAACGAAACTTTGGAATTGATCTTAATCGTACTGGTGTTTTCCGATTGATCCGGAGCAGCGCCTTCCTCGGAAGCGGGTTTCACATTTAACGGAGTCAGTTTGATCGTCCGATGTCCCTGCGGAGCATCGTTCATCGGAGACTGATTGCCGTTGGGAATGTTTTCAGCCATTATTCACCTCAATTTTATTAATGAAATATCCGTTGTTTTTTCTTATTCAAGTGAATATAGCATCATGTTTTCAGTTCTGCAAATCAATATTTGCGGCAAATATCAAATATTTCCATTAGAAAAAGTGTTTCCTGTCAGAAAAACAGAAAAAATCAAGAAAAAGTATCTGTTTTCCGGCAGGCGGCGGTGGAGTCTGGATTGAAAGATCAGAAATCCAATCTGTCTTTTTCCGATTGTTCAGGAACGGAAGATCGCCGGAAAAAAATTCCGATTTTTCAGAAAGATAGTGACACAGTATTGCTGTTTTTGTGTCACTATGATATAATATTTATGAAGAAATGAAGAAATAGACATCCGGACCTCAAGGAACAGACATGCCGAAGGATATTCAAAAAGATATCAATGATTTTTATGGAACATTGATGACAGAACTGGACCTTTTCCCAAATGGGGAACAGTTTCATTCCATCCGGGAACTGATCCGGCGGCATCATGTTTCGCGGAGAGTGGTCGAGAAGACGCTGGAACGTCTGGAAGCGGATGGGCAGATCAGCATCGAACCGGCCGCGGGAATCTATGTCAGCCGGAATCGGGACAAGAAAACTCACACGGTTGCCTGCGTCCATTGCGACTGGCCTGCGGAGTATTGGCAGAACCTCGATTCAGCAATCGAAGCGGAACTTCATCGACATCCGGGATTCCGTTTTACACGGGCATTCTTCGAACCGAACTCCGGTCAGGATTATCTGAAACTGCTGAACTCTCTTCAATGCGACGTCATTCTGTTCACCTTTCCGATCCACCGGTTCACCCAGCAGGAGATTGCCTCGATTCTCAGCGTAAAAACCCCGATTGTCTTTCTGGAAAACAATCTGCTCTGCGATGGCATCAATGCGATCGACTCCCAGCCCGAATACTCCGGCATGACCGCGGCAGAGTGCCTCATTCGGAACGGACACAGGAAGCTCGCACTGATTCTTTCCGAACCCTGGAGCATCGGCGACGGACGTCGCAACAGCGGATTTCTGAACTACGCTCGACTGAACGGCATCGAACCGCAGATTATCGATTGTCATGTGGAAGGCGGAGAAGCATCCTGCAGCAAAGTCTTCGACAGCATTCTGAGCTACCTTCAGAAGAACGGACCAACCTTCACCGGCTGTTTCACCATGAGCGACTATTCCGCACTTGGCGTCATCAGCGCCATCAAGGAATATGGACTCCGTGTGCCAGATGACATCAGCATCATCGGAGAAGCCGGAATCCCGAGCAGTGCATTTTTCGATCCGCCGCTCACGACCATCGCTCACGACACTAGGAAAAGAGCAGAGGTTATTTTCGAAGGAATCCTTGACCTCCTCGCCGGAGGCTCCTTCGGAATCCGGACGGTACCGACAAAACTGATTGAACGAAAATCTGTAAAAAATATAACAGGAGGAAACAGATGAAATTCGCAGAAAAATATTTTACATTGATAGAACTCCTCGTCGTAATTGCGATCATAGCGATTCTGGCGGCGCTTCTGCTTCCGGCTCTCCAGTCGGCCAGAGAGAAGGCGAACAGCATCCGCTGTGTCAACAATCTCTCTCAGCTGATGAAAGGAGAGCATCTTTATGCATCCGATTTCGACGATCACCTCTATTTTGTTGCAAAAATCAGCGGAAGCGTCGTATACTGGCCGGATATGCTGAAAGGATACCGGAAATATGTTCCCAACGGGAAAATCTATGCGTGTCCCTCAAACCCGAATTCGCCGAAAGAATACGACAGCTGGAAAACCTACGGAATGTACCGTGCCGGAAAAAGCGGCGTCGATGGATACGGCGACACCGACTGGCAGAACAATACGGCGAAAAACGGCGATTTCGTCATCCGCATCACCGGAGAGAGCGAATTCCTCGGCTACAAACTCAGCCGGATGAAAAATGCCACCGGTCTTGTCATGATCACCGACTCCATCAATGTCAGCACCGGCAATCCCATTCCGCAGTGGAAACCCGGCTGGTTCCTCGACGACAACAGCGGCATCCACACCATTCACAAAGGACGGGCAAACGTCGCCTTCGCCGACGGACACACCGCGGGAATGACCGCCTATCAGCTCCGTTACAATACAACCCTGCCCATCAAATGCACTTATACAGAATTCAAAAAACAACTTTGCATCTGGTAACAGAAAGGAGACTTCCATATGCGTTTTTCTTCCATTTTCCCCTTGCTCACAGCCATTCTTCCAGGAATTTTCCTGTCCGGAGCCGAGAAGCCGGCGACCATCGGTTCGCCCTACGGCATCTGCGCCCATCTGAACCGATGGGAATACGACCGGATGCCGCAGGAACTTGAGCTGATGAAAAAAGCCGGCATCCGCCATGTCCGGACCGATCTGGACTGGAATCAAGTCGAAAAGACAAAAGGCTCCTGGAACTTCGAGCGCTGGGACGCCCTCGTCAAAGAAGCGGAGAAGAAAGGAATCTCCATTCTGCCGATTCTCGGCGGAAGCCAGCCTCGCTGGGCCTCCCCCCTCGTCAGCCACATGGACGACTGGAAAACCTATCTGAGAACGGTTCTTGCCCGTTATCCCGGACTCTCCCACTGGGAAATCGTGAACGAACCGAATCTCGGGGAATTCTCCCGGGCGGAAACCTACGGACCATTCCTCAAAGAGTCTTACAGGACGATCAAAAATGCAAAACCCGGCGCAATCATCACGACCGGCGGCTTTGCGGACATCCCCCTTTCCTATCTTGAAAGGATGCTGAAATCCGGCGGGGCCGGCTCCTTCGACATCATGAACGTCCACCCGTATTATTGGAAAAACTATCCGGAAGGCTCGCTTGCCTTTGAAGTGGCTCAGCTCAAAAAGCTGATGAAAAAATACGGTTCCGAGAAAAAAATCTGGATCACGGAAACCGGATACGCCACGGCCGACACCATCGATATGAAAAAAACAACCGACGCAGCTCTGAAAAAACTGAATCTGGACCGGGATTCCGTTCCGGTCACACTGATCTACGACGAAGAGTTCCAGTACTACTCCGAAGGAATCAACATCGACCGCAAAAAGTTTTTCTCCGCAAACCGGAAATTTCATAAAATCACACTGAAAGAACTCGGAAAACTCAATCCGCGCACCAGTCCGCTCCTGATGCTCTCCGTGACCGAAGGATTCCCGATGGCCCATTCAGGAGAACTTCTTTCCTATGTGAAGAACGGCGGAACGATCTTCATCCCCGGCGGCGGAATCCCGATGTACTATAATTACCGCAAACAGAACGGGGCCGTTATACGCGATTCCGCTCCGGATTCCATTCAGAAGATGTTCCATATTGCCTGGGATGCCTGGTGGCTCCAGCCGAAGGCTCCAAAGGGAACGCAGATCCAGGAAACCGCTCCCGGATTCGGGAAACTCACCTTTCCGGGAAGAGCCGCCCGCTTTCTCTCGGATCGGAATCTGAAACCGGGAGACAAACTGATCCCGATCGTCACGGCATATTCCCAAGACCGCTCCTATTCCGCTCCGGTCGCGGGGATTTATCAGTTCAACAGTGACCTGAAAGGAAATATTGTTGTCTTCACCTGGTCGGAATATACGGAATCCGTCTCAAAAGAGATGCAGGCAAAACTCCTGCCGCGCACCATTCTGATCGCTCTGAGCGGCGGAGTGGAAAAAGTCTTCTGGTACAATTTCCGTTCCATGGGCACCATCCCGAATGCAAGAGAACACCATTTCGGAATCGTCGAACGGGATCTCTCGCCGAAACCAGCCTATCATGCGTATAAGACTCTGACGGAAGTGTGTCCGCCGGAATCCACCCGTCCGGTTCTTACGAAAAAGGGAACCCTGTATCTGGCGTCATGGACCAGACCGGATGGAGAGAAAACGTATGCCGTCTGGCGTCTCCGGGGCGGCGGAATGGAAAAAATACGCATGGAAGGAAATCTCAAGGAGATCAGAAATCATCTTGGAGAAAAACTGCCGTTGAAAAAAGACGCTCTGCAAATCTCCGACGGGGTCACCTATCTGAGCGGCGACCGGACTCTTTCGATCGGTTTCCTGTAATCCGCTTCCGAAAAAGACGGGAGGAATGCCGCAACAGGCCTCCTCCCCCTCGTTGTCATTACAGGGTCGGCCGGAACACCGCGGACCCGCGGGCAAAATCCAGACTTTCCAGATAAAGGAAAATAAAATCGCCCGGTTTCGGCGGCCGTTTCGTATGTCTCCGCAGATAACGCGACGGGACAAATCCCCGCATCCCGTACTCCGGAATGTCGCAGATCATTCCCTGCGAGGAAATCTTCACCACAACCGCCTCATACAGCTTCATGCTCTCCAAAGCATTCTGCGACTGGAGGTAATGCATTTTCATACGGTCATTGGCGGCAAAATAAGCCTCATCGTTCCGCTCCTCAAGTCTGGAGCACTCCCGCGCAACCAGATCCAGATTTTTTTTGGAGTGAAGACGCGAATTCGCTGCAACAGCATGGAGCTGCTGATGCAGCACCAGATCCGTATAGCGACGGATCGGACTGGTAAAATGAGAATATCTCGTCTTCCCCAGTCCGTAGTGCAGTCCCGGCTCCGGCGAATAGGAAGCTCTCTGCATCGCGCGCAGAAAAGCGGAAGTAATCACCCCTTTCCGATGATCGTCCGGCAGGGAATCCAGGAACTCATTGCAAATCGCCCGGTTGGCAAGATCACCCGGCATCTTTTTGAGAATCGTCGAAGCAAACAGACAGAATTCCTCCAGTTTCTCCGCCTCCGGCTCCGGATGAATCCGGTAGATTCCGGCAAACGGCTTCAAAGAGATCTCCTCCGCAACCGCGCTGTTTGCGGCGAGCATGCACTCCTCAACCAGTTGATCGGACTCCTTCTGCACGCGACGTTCCAGACCGAGAATCTCCTGAGTCCGCTCATCGCAAAGAACGCGGATCTCCGGAGTTTCCAGTTCAAGGAACTGTTCCTGCTTTTTCCGTCTTGCACGCATTTTCGCCGTTGCCCGGGCAAGAGAGGCGACGGCTTTCTTCAGAGTCGAATCCCAGTCAGACGGCACATGTCCTTCAATCGCCTCCTGCACCTCGTCGTAATTCAGACGGGCCTTGACGACAATCTTCGAAAACATACGTTCCGCACCAAGAATTGCCCCATCGCGTTTGCGCACTTTCAGCAGGACGGAGTGAGCCAGCGATTCCTTCCCGGCGGCAAGACTGATCTTTGAAGTCAGCGGACGCGGAAGCATCGGACGGAACATTCCGGGAATATAAGAGGAAAATCCGCGTTTACGAGCTTCCTTGTCGAACTTCGTCCCCGGCCTGATATACGCCGCCACATCCGCGATATGCACCCCGATCCGCCATTCCTTCGGAGAAAGCTCCTCAATGGAAACCGCATCATCGAAATCCTTCGCATCCTTCGGATCGATCGTAATTGCGAAAAGCGAAGAGAGATCCACCCGATCCGGACACTCCGCAGCTTCCAGTTTCATTGCGGCCTTCTCCAGCTCCGGCGAGTAGGGTTCCGGCAGATCGAATTCCCGCGCGACGGCAAGCAGATCCCCCCTCACGGTTCCGGCTTTGTCAAGAGCCTCTTCCACGGATCCGCGCAGAGCCTCGGTATGTTTCGAACCGTTTTTCAGCAGACGCAGTTTCACCCAGTCGCCGCGTTTCGCCCCTTTCAGCGAACCACTGACTTTGAGTTCCTGGGAAATACTGCGGTTCAGGGGCCGCGCCGTGTGGTTGTCGAGAAGCTGGCAGACCATGAATTCCCGGCCGCGATGCAGAATTTTGGAAATGCGTCCGACCGGTCCGCGTTCATCTTTTTCATAAGTGATTTCCACTTCCACGGTATCGCCGTCGAGAGCGCCGTTCATCGCGGAGGGCGGTATGAAAACCTCTCCGGATTCCGCATTGACAAATCCAAACCCTCCGGCCGCAGTGGAAAGGGTTCCGGTCACGGTTTTGAAGGTTCTGTTTCTGCGCTTCTCCTTGCGCTCCAGCCGACGTGATCTTTTCCCCATAGTGACAATCTCCTGTAACTCATTACTATAAGTTGACCCATTCAGCCGGATTTTCAAATCGAATCCTCAAAATATTTGCAAAAAAGAGTCCGGACCGCATCGAAAAAGCGGAGACGATCCGGACGAAATGCTCCCGTCAACGCCGCGCGCCAGCAGGAACAAACAGAAGCTGCGTATAAAGATCCGGCCTCTGGAACGCATCCCCCTCTTTCAGAGGAATGTTGCTGAGATTCTGCTTGGCATGTCCTTCCATGGAATCCCGGTCATAGATCTTGATTCCGATTCCCGGAGTTTTTCCGGCTTCCAGACTCATCGGCATCAAATAACGGGCAGGGAACGTCACCGTATAGATCCGTTTTGTTCCGCTCTGCGAAAATTCGCATTTTACGCCATCTTCCAGAACATTTCCCTTCAAACCGCCATCCACGCCGCCGGTCAGCTGGTGATCGGGAACATGACGGCGGTAAACCACACAGCGATCCGGACCGGTCGGAAGAAGTTCATAGCTGTAATCATCCTGATCGAACCCGATACGTCCACGCCGGGCGCTTTCCCTGGCATTCCCGAACGTATCGAAGAAAAGCTGAATCGCATCGTTGTCATACCAGAACATCGGACCCTTCGGGTTGAGGTTCAGCACGAAACGGTCATCCGTCACCTCGAACCGCAGATAAAGATTCCGGGAGTTCCAGGCCATCCGGCAGACGGCGCTCAGATCCGCTGGTCCGCCCCACGCGATTCCGTTCTGCTTTGCATCGAATTCCGGATGAATATGCTCCACGGGAACCGCCGGAAGAGTGTTCCAGTCGAACTGCTCTCCGACCTCCCGGACGGGAAGCACGTTCATCCGGAAAACGGTATCGACTCTCCGCCCCCCGAATTTCATGCCGACCGGAATCGAAAGATCACTGAAACGGTTGAACGGAAGTTCCTGTTTCAACACGGTCCGGAAACGTTTCGATTCCAAAGGCTGGAACAGCTCCCGCTTCATGGGAGAACCGTTGATGGAAAGTTCCGTCGCCAGAGGACGGGAAAGCGGATTGATTACGGAAATTTCCGCTTCCGACGCTGAAATCATCCGGGCGGTCAGCTCGACCGGCAGACGGTCCGAATCCGAAACCGACGCCTGATTGATCGCCTTTGCCAACGCATCAAGCGATCCGGCTTCCACGCGGATGTAGAAGGGGAAATTCGACAGAGGAAGCCTGTATTTTCCATTTTCCACAGGAACCTCGCACCGTCCGCCCATCAAGTCGATGAACTCCGGCTTCATGCCCTTGAGGTCGATGATCATCTCATTTCCGCCCCGAGTTCCGCGATCGAGTTCCTCCTCAAATTTCCAGACGGCCGCCACAGCCCGCTTCTTCTCATCCTCAAACAGATACGCCCTTGCCCCCGGCGCAAACCGGAGATCTTTCCGGAAACTGGAATTTCCCAGCAGATCGGTCATCGCCGCGGACATCACAAACAGGGCAAATGGATTTTCTCCATCCAGAAAACGCGGCACCCAGGTGCACGCCATTTTGAGTTCATCCTGATATTTGTACGCGACGAGCCAGTGACGCATCAGCAAAGCCGTCGCCACGCGCTCCCCCCAGCCGAGGTCGTAAGAGGGAACATGCTGGGAAAAATATCCATCCTTCGTCAAAACCGCCTGCCACGGAGCAATTCCCTGCCATTGTGCGACAATCAGGGGATAAAAATAGGCTCCTTCAAACCAGCGCACCTGAATATCGCCGTATCCGATTTTCCGGAGGCCCTTCCGGAATTCCACATAATCGGCATCGGTATCCGGCAGTTCCGTAAACTCGCGGTACGGATGCGCATCAATCGTCCGGAACTTCACATTCGGGTCCACCTTCCGCGCGGCCTCCAGAAAAGCGTACACTTCCTTGCGTCCCACATCCGTAAGGTTGCAGATTCCATACGGACTGAAAAGAATCTCCGGATTTCCCCGTTTCAATCCACGATACATCGCCAGCACCAGTTTTGCATACTCTTCCACCCGATGATCCTTCAGGGTCCGAAAACTGCCGATCGGTTCGGTCGGAGCGTTCCAGTTTTTCGCCCAGGGATATTTTCGGGCGACCCTGCACGCAAGATCCTCCACGGTCTTGAGCACCTCAGGCGAATACCGTTCCATATCTTTGAGTTCCACGCCATCCCAGACAAGAGGAACACCATCAATTCCATATACAAGTCTCTTTTTTCCGGGACAACTTATGGTAGTCAGCAGTTCCGACCATGTCTCAAATCCGAACTTCTGATAGCGCTCAAAAATTTTCTTCGAAAGCTCCTGCGAAAACGCCCCTGAAAACGATCCGCCCAGATTCCCATACGAAAAAGAACCGATTCCGCAATGTTTCATCATCTCAAAAATGGAATCCGGTATCTTCAACTGTGCCGTTCCCGGCCATCCGACCCGGGGAATGGCATGCAGATTTTTGTTCCGGCTGGTATTATCCGCATATTTGAAGCGGGAGAGACGGAGAAAATCCGTATAAGCGGGAAGCCCTTCCGGCTCCACCCGCAGCCGGATCCGGTTCACACCGCTGTGAAATGCCGAATCCGGAGCCAGCGGAATTTCCGTCTCTCCAGATGCAGGAAGTTCGAATTTCAAGTCGGCCTGATACGGCTTTCTCTGGAAAAAATCGGCAATCTCCGTCCGGATACGCCCCCGGACTCCCGCAGGACCGCGAATCAGAAGACGCGCATGGATCGCTTTTCCTTCCTCGACACAGTTCCCCTGCGGACTCGCCGTTTTCAACTCGATTCCGATTTTATTTCCGGAATATGCCGACGCCTTCGCACCTTCTTCAAATTGCAGATCGTCAATCAATGCTCCGTTTCCGGAAAACTGAAGTGCCACCGAACGGTATGGCCAGCGAAAACTCATCTCGTAACGCTGCCAGGAGGTTCCTCGAATCTGAAATTCCTTTTCCGTTCGCGATCTGCCGCCGAAATAGTGATCCGCACGCACCGTCACACGCTTCGGAGAACCATCCGGAGACTTCGCATAAAAGCTCAGCGTATAAGTCCGGTTTGCCTGTGTCGGAAAGGTGAACGCTTTCGCTCCCCGCGTCAAAAGAAGACTGTATCTGCCGCTTCGCGCCTCCTTCGCAGTGAGCATGTCACGTACATCAAAGCCCCCGTTATGATCGTGAAAATAACGCGCACCCGACTCGAACGAGGGATTGAGAAACAGATTTCCCTTCTCATTGAATACACTTACTTCATAACCGTTGTTCCGGGTGAAATTGATGCCGTTGACCACATTGTCCGAAGCGGAAACGGCGCTGCTTTTTCCGAAGTCCACCCGTATCCGGAAGGGCTTTCCCATCTCCCGGAACGTTGCTTGCAGATAGGCACCATCCTTTGCCCGAAAGAGCACAAAGTGTTTGATCATTCCATCGGGGAACTCCAGAGAGAAACTCTCCGTCGGCGAATCGGGCTCGAACACAATCCGCCGGACATTCGGGAACCAGCCGGTATGAATCCAGGGATTCTTTTTTCCGCCGGACCACTCGTTCTTTCCCGGCAGAGAGACTGTTTTCGTTTTCCCGCTTTCCTCCGTGATCAGCAGTTTTTTTCCCTGAATCATGTGCAGAGGGAAGAAAAAGCGGAAAGACTGATTCTTCATCAAGGGCAGATTCTTTCCGACCTCATAACAGGAGACAATTTCAGCTTTTCCATCAGGAAGCAAAGAGATTGTCTGTCGGAAAGTTCCCCCGGCATCCTTGTTCAGTTTGAATTCATGAATCCGCGTCACGACCCCATCTTTTTCCTTTGTCTCCGTGCGGAACTTTGTGAAGGGCGCCCAGGAGGGATTGCTCGGAACGCTCCAGATCTGAGTGCCGAACTGCATCTGCTCCCGGTTCAGAAGCTGAATACAGTTGTAATCGTCGCGCCAGAGCAGAGTTTTACTGCCGGAAACGATTGAATCGCCGGAAAAAACAGATTTTTCCTGTCTGGCGGAGACACTCTGTTTCAGGAACGGGACCTCCGGTGATTTCAGTTCAAGCGCCGCGAGACCTCCAGCGGACATCAGAAGCACAGAATAAACAATTCCATTCAACACATTCATCTCTCTTTCCTTTCGTTTGATTAGAACATTTTTTTCAGGGTAAAATCCGCCTTCCAGGGAGCGATTCCCGAAGGAACACGCAAAGTACGGACATTCCCGGCGGAAAACAGCACATTTGTCGTATTCGCACCGTGATTCATAAAATCCTCAATTTTTGAATAATAGAAAAACGAACCTGTCACATTGTAAGATCCGGAGTTGTTCCCGGTATACGTCATCTCACCAAGAAAGGCCGCATTCGGAAGAAAACGGTGAATCTTAGCCCTCGGTTCGGTCCGGTTGTCATATCCCCATCCCCAAGTATCATACTGAGCATCCCAATCACGATAACCGACCGAGGGTTTATAGGAGGAGTCGGACCATTCCGCCGGAAGCTGACCGGAAGGCCATTTCGGACTGTCCGTCACGCTGGCAAGCATCGGACAGATCATCAAATGCCGGATCTTGAACACAGCAAGAGTGCCATACAGCTTCGCAGAGTTCTTCTTTGGAATATAATTCCCCTTCCAAAGATAGCTTGCCCACTCGAACGGCGCAGGCGGATAATCATCGTTGTCGCCGATATACAGGAAAATCGACTGTCCGATCTGGCGCATGGAACTCATACAGGATGCCGTATACACCTTCCGCCGTGCAGACTGAAGAGCGGGAAGCAGAAGAGATGCAAGAATCGCTATAATTGCAATCACTATCAGAAGTTCTATCAATGTAAAACCTTTCTGAAACAATCCATCTCTCCGAACCATTTCTGTAAAAGCGGGTCTCATACTGACTTTTCTCTCCTTTCCTGAATGATCGGTTGAAAAACGATTTCGTTCTTTTGATACTCCGGTTCGCTCATGGCGCGGAAGAGCACCTCTGCCGCCGCACGCGCCATTTCCGGAGGAAGCAGAAACAATTTGGCATCGGGAGGGTTGTGTGCACGATACGTTCCCCAGAAATTTTCATCGGTCAGAATCCGGGGTATCCGTTTTCTCTGTCCCGCCAGCCTGTTATCCAGAAGAATATAGTCACAGCCGAAAATGAAAATTCCATCCGGATCTCCGGCAAGCAGATGATCCAGCTTCTCCATGGAATCCGCGGAATACTGATATAAATTGAGGGAATCGTCGCACTCGCCGTAACGATCCAGAAAGACCGAACGCCATCCCGTATAGATCGGCGAACGGATCTCCCAGGAAGGCATACCGCCGACAAAAGCAACTTTCCGACAGCCATGCGCACAGAAATACTCGGCGGCAATGCGTCCGGCAGCCTCGTAATCCAGCGCAACGGAGAATCCGCTTTTTCCCTTCTCCCTGCCCAGAATGCAGACAGGAACCATCCGCCGAAGTTCCTCCACCAGCGGATACAGTTGATCCGGAGGACGCACCCAGAGAATCCCGTCGGGATGATACATCTCAATCTCCTCGCGGATGCGTTCGGTCCCCCCGATAAAATTGACATTCTGCATCTCTATCGGATACGACTTGAAAACAGCACAGAGCTGTTCCAGGATCCCGATGAAAAAGCCATCCAGCGTCATCAGTTTTCCATCCTGCCAGATGATCATCACCCGATACCGTTTCCGATTCACAACGCCGTTCCGCCAGCAGCGGTCCGGATTGACAAACATCCCCTCTCCCTTGCGGACCTGAAGCCACTCATCCTCCACCAGTTCTTTCAGCGCATAGCGGACAGTCAACCGCGACACGCCCATGATCCGGCTGATCTCCCGTTCCGAAAGAAACCGTTTCCGCGGATCTTCATGTACCGCAATCCGGTCCAGCACAAACTGCCGAACCCGCCTGTATTCCGGAATCCCAGCCATTTTCAACACCTTCAAGTTAGTGGGCTAATTTTATATACCACTTAAATTATAAAACAAAACACTTCTTTTGTCAAGATACGAATTGGAAAAAAAACATTTTTTCTTCCAAAAGGAAAAGAGAAGAAAAACGGCTCGGGGAAAATGAATCAGCTCTCCGTCGCCCATCCCAGCGAAACGAGTTTCTCCACGGCTTCCCGAAGCAGATGTTCGGGGGCCGAAGCTCCGGAAGTAATACCGATATCACCATCCTTCAGCCACGAATCCGGCAGATCCGCAATGGAGGAAATCAGGATGGATTCCGCACCGCAGGACTCCGCTACCTCGCGAAGTTTCCGCGAATTGGAACTCTTGCCGGAACCGATCACAATGATGCGTCCGCAGCGGGCGGCAAGTTTTTTCACCGCTGTCTGACGCGCAGTCGTGGCATTGCAGATTCCGCCGCAGATGCGAATCTCGGGAAAACGCTCCTTCAAAATCCGGAAAAGTTCTGCACAGTCATCGACGGAAAGAGTTGTCTGAGTCAGACAGGCATATTTTGCGTTTTTCTCAAACGCCACGTTCTCCGCATCCGCCTTTGATTCGATCACCAGAGGCATACGCCGGACACGCCCGACCACCCCTTCGATCTCCCGGTGCGACCGCTTCCCGATCAGCAGAATCCGATACCCTTCCCGCTCCAGTTCCGCCGCTTTCCGATGAATTCCCTTGACCAGCGGACAGGTTGCGTCGATCAGGTTCACATTCATTTCACGGGCCTGCCGTTCGACCTTTTCCGAAACGCCGTGTGCGCTGAAAATCAACGTTCCCCCCTCCCATGCCGGATCCAGCTCCTCGGCGAAAAGCACACCTTTTTTCCGAAACTCCTCCACAACGCTCTCATTGTGGACAATCTCATGCAGAACCCGCACCGGGAAAGGTCCGTTTTCCACCGCGCGCTCCACGAGCCGGACCGCCCGTTCCACGCCGCTGCAGAATCCGCGGATCTCCGCAATATAAACCGTTCCGCGCATCTATTCCACCTCTTTGTATTTCGGATTCATGGGAGAGAGCCTGCGGGCGGTCTCCAGCGCGGCAAGCGCCTCCGCGGAACGGGAAGGATCCGAACGCAGGAAACGATATTTCCGGAAATAAAGCGAGGAAAGTTTCGGAGCACGCTGCAAAGAGAGCTCCAGATACCGCTCCTCGTTAACCGGATCGCGCAGAGCCGCAAAATAGTTCAGAACCGCAATCGTCTGAAACGGGGAATCCGGCGCGATCTCATCACACGCACGTACCGCTCTCAGGACATCATCCGGAGACGGCGGTGCCGTTCGTTTCGCCGGATCCAGATAGCGCGGATCCAGCAGATTGTTCAACTGTTCAAACGCAAGCTCAAAACGAACCAGACGCCAGTCACTCGTCAGGGTGCAGACGATCAGCACAATCGAACTCAGAAGAAACATGCTCTTCCAGATGCGCGGAAATCTGGAGATATTTCTCTCCGCAGTCTCTTCAGAATCCCTCTTATTTTTTCTCTCAGCCGGTACATCTGCCAACGGTTCCGGGACCGCATTTTCCCGCAAAGAAAAAACAGCAAGGCAGACGGCAAGCGCAAGCGCCATGGAACCGGGCGTTTCAAAACTGACCTCCATCATGGCGTGAAAGGTCCATGCGGCAAGACCGTAAACCGCCGCGGTCCCGACCACAAACTCATCCCGGAACGCATCCGCCAGTCCGTGCCGTCGCAGATACCGGTAACACCCGTACAGTGCAAACAATACCAGAATCACCGAAATCAGAAAGGCCGCCACTCCGAGCTGTGAACCGATCGTCAGCACAAAATTGTGCGGCGAATTCGGGGCCTCGTCATTCACAAGATACTTCATCGTCAGATAATGCTGAAGAAAGCCGCCCCATCCCTTTCCCATCAACGGGGAGTCCAGCATCATCCGGAACGCCGCCTGAAAATAATCGAAACGGAAAATCATAGACTTCACACCTCTCCCGAGCGCCAGCATCAGCGCAAACGCACCGATACCAACCGGAATCATGGCAAGCAGCCCGTAACGGACCTTTCGAGGCAGCTTCAGACAGAGCAGACAGAGAATCAGCATCGCACCTCCGGCAAGCACCGCTCCGCGGCTGCCGGTCTTCACCAGAACGAACATCGAGACCAGAAAAAACGGAACCGTAAAAAGCAGACGGGAAAGAAGCGGAGGAGTCACATTCCGTCCGAGCTTCCAGAGCGTTCCCAGCAGAACAGGAATCATCAGCAGAAGATATCCTGCGTAGGCGTTGCACGCGGAAAAATCGGCGCTGATCCGCTGCTCCATCAAACGGTTTTTCAAATTCTGCTGATACTGCACTCCATACGCGGCTTCCAGCTGTTTCACCTGCTCCAGCGTCATATCGAATCCCTGGAAATACTGGGTCACGGCGGAATAGAGTGAAAAAACACCGGCGGCCGCCACCGCTCCGAAAATCCGGTTAGCAAATCCCGGCCGATGCTCCAGAAGAAGCATGATCGACATCGCAAACGCAGCCAGTCCGAAACAGTACGGAATCATGTGCATCGGATAATTCACCACCACATCCGCCCCGAACGCGCCCAGCGTGGAAAGCCCCGCAAGGATCAGCCAGAAAAACGCATATCCGCCCTTCCGGGAACAGGATGACGGCATCGGCACGCAAAGAAGCGTCACCAGCAGCAACGCCGCCGAACAGAAGGGAAACAGAGTCGAGGGCCATGGCGAAATCACCAGCGGGAAAAGCTCTCTCCAGTAAATCATCGTAATTGCGGGGATCCCGACAATCGCCCCGAACTTCAACGGCAGCAAAAACAGAAGCAGAACCGCAAACGCCTCCGCAATAAAACTCAAACGCCCTTTTCCGGGGGCACCATCCGCCATCATCATCTTTCGACTCCTGCAAAGTTTCCGCTCTCCGCGCACGGCTCCCCGAACAGGCGGCCCCCGCGGACGGCAATTCGGAACAATACCCCGGAAAGAACTCTTTTTCAAGCCCGTTTCCGGGAAAAATCGCCGCGGAAGACTTTGCTTTTCCCGGATTCCCGCATTACATTTTCTCCCATACAGCAGGGATTCACGACATGAACTATTTCAACGATCTGATTTTTGTCAATCACGGCAATGCGAAATATACGGCGTGCCAGGCAAGGAAGCGTCTGTTTGAAGGCTATTACGGGATCCAGTTTCATTATCACGGCGAAGTCCGTGCATGGGTCAACGACTCTCCGGTGGAACGTGTCGATACTCCGCATGTGTTCATCACATGGCCGGGCGTGGAGTTCAACTATGGAGCCCCGGAAGGAACGGTCCGGCACCAGGCGCACGTCTGTTTCCGCGGTCCGCGGGTGGATCGCTATCTCCGGGAGGGCCTCCTCGAACTCCGGGAGCGGAACCTCTTTCATCCGATTCACGATCCGGAGCGCTTTCTTCAGACGATGCTTCATCTTTTTTCGCTTCTGGAAACACCCGGAGCAACCAGTCATGCCCGTGCGGTTCTGCTTCTGGAAGAGCTGCTTATCCAACTCCGGGAACAGCCGGCACTCCCCGCCAGAATCCGCACACTCTACGGCAGACAACTGCGGCAGCTGCGGGACAAACTCACGGAAGCGCCCGAAAAAGCGTGGTCCTTTGAACAGGAAGCCGCCGCCATGTCGCTCTCCTACGTCCACTTCCGCAGGCTCTTCCAGCAGTTCACGGGACTGCCGCCCGGACAATTCCTGCTGGAATGCCGTCTCCGCCGCGCCGAAACGCTTCTGAGTTCCGGGACCATGCGGATCGGAGAAATCGCTCTGGCCTGCGGTTTTGAAAGCGAATTTCACTTTTCCCGGATCTTCAAGCGCCATCGCACCCTCTCGCCTTCCGCGTTCCGGGAACGCTACGGGACATTTTGATCAAAAAGGATGGGTCTTCATCAAAAAAGTCATTTACTTTTCCCGCATCCGCCTGTACGTTCTCGAAAAAGCGGACTTTATTTCAACCAACGGAGGAAAAGAGCAAAATGACAAAAACAAGCAAAGTCGCAATCATCGGACTGGACACCAGCCATGCGGTGGAGTTTCCGAAACTGATGCAGGATCCCGCCGTTCCGACAGAGAACCGCGTACCGGAACTGAAGGCAACGCGCTGTCTCCGCTTTGAAACCCCGTTCCAGAACCGGGAGGGGCTCGACAAACGGACTCAGTATCTGGAAAGCATCGGCGTACAGGTTACGGAGGACTTCGACACCGCCGTCGCCGACTGCGACGCCATCCTGATCGAAATCAACGATCCCTCGCTCCATCTGAAATATTTTGAACAATGTGCCGCACTTGGAAAACCTGTCTTTCTCGACAAGCCTTTTGCAGACACCTTCGGCAATGCCATGAAAATCATGGAGATCGCGGAAAAGCACGGGACCCGCTTTTTCACATCGTCCGCGCTGCGGTTCGATTTCGACTTTGCCGCGGGACTCGCGGAAAAGACAGAACCGGAAGCGGTCACGATCTGGGGACCAGTCGGAAAGGCTCCGGCGGGGTCCTCGCTGGTCTGGTACGGAGTCCACGCTTTTGAGATGCTCCAGCGTGCGATGGGACGCGGAGCGATCTCCGTCAGAGCCTGCGGGGATCGGCGCGGATACGTCTGCCATGTGGTTTACGCCGATGGACGGCGCGGCGTTGTGGAACTCACGGAAAATGTCTACCGTTACGGCGCTCTGATCCGCGACCACAAGTCGAAAGAACAGCTGATCCAGCTCACCGGGAAAGTCCCGTTCTACGCCATGCTCCTGCGCGAAATCGTCCGATTCCTCGACGGAGCCCAGCCAGTCGAACTCGCCGATTCTCTCGAGGTCATGGCGATGCTCTCCGCCGCGGACAGATCCATCCTCACCGGCTGTGCGGAACCGGTCTACACCAGATAAATCCTCAATTACCAAGGAGATTTTCCATGAAAAAAATTCGAGTGGGCATTATCGGACAGGGGCGCAGCGGACACGACATCCACTCCGTCTCTCTGGAACGGCCGAAACTGAAGGAACGCTTTGAACTTGCCGCGGTCGCCGACCGGATTCCGGAACGCTGTTCCGAAAGCTGTGCGAACCATCCCGGATGCCGGGCATACACGGACTACCGGGAACTGCTGAAGGATTCCTCGCTGGATCTGATCGTGAATGCGACACAGAGTCCGGATCATGTCGGCATCAGCATCGAGGCGCTGGAAGCGGGACACGCGGTGCTTTCCGAAAAACCGCTGGCACGGCACGTCGCCGATGTCGACCGGGTGCTCGACGCGGCAAAACGGACCGGACAATTCTTCGCGATCTTCCAGCAGTCACGGTTTGCGCCGGCATTCCGGAAAGTCCGGGAGGTCATGAACTCCGGCATTCTCGGACGGATCGTCATGGTCAAAATGGCGTTCAACGGTTTCGCCCGCCGCTGGGACTGGCAGACTCTTCAGGAGATGTGCGCCGGAAATCTGCTGAACACGGGACCGCATCCACTGGATCAGGCGCTTCAGCTCATGGGGGATGTCGATCCCGAACAGATTGTCTGCGTCATGGACCGCGCCAACACCTTCGGCGACGCGGAAGATCATGTCAAACTGCTGATGACGCGGAAAGGACATCCGACCATTGATCTGGAAATCTCTTCCTGTTCCATGTTCAATCCGTATGTCTATTCCGTCTACGGCACGCATGGCTGTCTGACCGGGGATCACAACAATCTGCAATGGCGCTATTTTCTGCCGGAAGAGGCGCCGATCCAGCATCTCATCCGGACCCCGATGGAGGGACGCGCCTACTGCAGTGAGACTCTGACATTCTACAACGGAACCTGGGCCTCCTCCGAAGAGGGAGCCGCCTTCAATTCCCGCACGGAGAAGTTCTATCTGAATCTGTATGAGGCGCTTGTCCACGGAGCCCCGCTGGAAGTGACACCGGCGCAGGTCCGGCGCCAGATCATGGTTATTGAGGAGTGCCATCGGCAGAATCCTCTCTCCAGACTCTCCGCCGATTCCTGAATCTGAACCTTTTACATTCTTTCATAACCACGGAACAAAGAACCGGAGTTGCCGCATAACCAATACTGGGGCTCTCCGGTTTTTTTCGTCTCATTGCTCCAGCAGTCCGCTTCTGTTTTTTTCGAAGGAGCATTTTCCAAGCTCACTTTTTTCCAGAAAATCTGGGGAAAGACTCTTGACAAAATTTCTTCAATCTGCTATAATATATTCCAGAAGCACGCAAATGCTAAATGGTAGCACGAACATGATACAACAGGAAGCCAGAGTATCGGAATACATTCAGATTCGCAGGTATGTTCTGACGCTGATTCAGAAGGCGGGAGGCAAAGCGGTTCCCCTGCCCTCGATTCAGGAACTGGCCGAACAGTTTCAAGTCAGCCGTCCGACCGTGAGCCGGGCAATGAAGGCCTTGACCGATGAGGGATATGTCATCGGGAAACGGGGAATCGGCTCCTTTACCAATCCGGCAAAAACCTTCATCTGTTTCAACAACCTGCCGACCGTCGGGCTAATTCTCAGCGATGGGAAGTGTATCCATTTTGACAAATTCTACGCATCGCTCTGGGCTCATCTTATGATGGAAGTCACGAATCTCCCCGCACTGGTTCATCAGGTCTCCCTGTTTTCAGGCAATCCGGATGAAATTTTCCAGCAGATCCGGAATGAACAGCTGGATGCGCTAGTCTGGCACACTATGCCTGCCGAATATGAATCCGTTCTGAAACGTCTGGTCGACTCGGGGCTTCCGGTCATCTGCAGCGAAAGACCTTCCGCCAGCAAGGTCACCACCGTTCGATTCGGTCTCCGCGAATTTGGATATGAATGTGGAAAACAATTAATTGCCGAAGGTCGCAGGAATCTCGTATTCCTTCCGACGGCTCCGCCTTGGAGCGCTCCCCTTGCCGGAATCCGGAAAGCTTATGAAGAAGCGGGAATCCCGCTGAATGAAAATCTTTTTTTGGAAAATATGCAGACTTGTCTGGGGAATCTGCGGAAACTTCTCTCCTTCGGCGTTCCCGTCGATGCGGTCTTCAACTCGCTTTATCAGCAAAACGAGGTAGCGGACATTCTCCGGGAGTTCCATATCGATCTTCAAAACCAGTGCAGACTGATCGAAAGCGATCTCTGCATCTCCGGAGACAAACCGTTTTCCGGATATGTCTATCATTTTGAGTTCCAGAAACATGCACGGAACATTGCCGCTCTTTTGAAACGGGCTCTCAAAGGGGAGGAACTTCCACCCGGGGAAGTTATTACCAGTCTCAGGCTCGAATCCAGAGGACTGCCGGATTGCAGATCATAACTTTATCAGAAAGGAGAAGAAAACAATGATACATTCCCTGGAAAAACAAAATTACCGATGGAATTTCACATTGATAGAATTACTAGTAGTTATTGCAATTATTGCGATTCTGGCCGCTCTGCTTCTACCCTCTCTTCAGAAGGCACGGGAGAAAGCCTATGCAATCACCTGCACGAACAATCTTCGTTCCATGGGAACCGGATTTGCCTCCTATTCCCTGGACCATGATGATTATGTTCTCAATCCTGTCCGGGGAGCGCCGAGTCTGTACAGCGGCACCAGCTATACCCATGATGAAAACGGATTCTATTTCGGAACCTGGGTCAATGCCATTGCGCCGTATCTCTGCAACTACAAACGGGGTGATTGGCCCAATCAATCTCCGATCGGCAACTGGAAAGTCTTCCGGTGTCCGATGGACACCCGGCCGGAGATGATTCTGGGCAAGAATCCCATACTCTCCTATGCCGTCCCCCAAGCCTATGTGGCCAGCAATGATCGTTACGGAATCAAAGTAACCGATCCAAAACTGAAATTCGCCTCGCGGACAATCCTGGTAGCGGAACCGAATGAAAAGCACAACAATTACACAGATTCCTACTGCGGGAACAATTTCTCCAGCGGCCTTGCCTACGCGACCTTGAATGCCGGCAAAATGACAGGGAACATCACCAACGACCGGGAACATGGCAGATTTTATACCAATCAACTTTTTCTTGATCTGCATGCCGCCAGAGTCAGTTTTTACACATTGACTTATGAAAAAAGCATCTGGTACAACAACGATTTCAATTCAGACTCGCTTTACAGCCCCATTCTGAAAAAATAAACGGAACCAAAGGAAATTTCATGCGACACATCACAGTCCCTCTTTTTCTGCTGATCCTCCTTGGCGCATTGCCGCTGAGAGCTGCTTATCTCCCAGGGAAACTGCTTTACCGGAACACGTTCACCCAACAGGAGCTTCCCCTGCGAAACACCCCCGAAGGCATTGTCCGCGAACAGGGAACTGCCCCGGGGAAGCTCGACGCGATCCGATTTTCCAGCAAAACATATAAGGATCTCCTGCTGAAAATCCCGCTGGATCCCCGAAAAATCAAAGGTCCGATCCGCTTTGAAGCCTGGACGAAAAGCAGCACCGAAACCAATCCCGGGAAGGCGTACTGGGGAACAAAACTGCAGCTGGTCGTCAAGGCGAAGGGAAAATATACGTATCCGGAAACGCCCCGAAATGAAACCGGGAACTGGAAAAAGGTCTATAAGGATCTTGTCATCGGACCGGATACCGAAGAACTGACTCTGCGCTTCGGTCTGGAACAGAGCAAAGGCACCTATTCCGTTGCAGATTTCCGAATCTACCGACTGGATTACGTTCCGGACTCCAGAATAACAATCGACCGTACCTCACACTGGAAGGCAGCCGACGCTCTCCCGAAAGGCTCCGGAGCACGCACAAAATACCGGGGATTCATGAGCGGCAACGATCTCTCTGCACAGGCAATCACCACTTTGAAACAGTGGAACGCCAATCTGCTGCGCTTTCAGATGCTGCCGGGAAAACGGGATGTTTCCACCGAAGAGAAGTATCTGGCATGGATTGATGATGAAATCCGCGAACTCGACCGGATTCTCCCCCAGCTCGGACCAGACTTCAAGGTCATTATTGATCTGCATCGGGGACCGGGAAGCAGCATCAACAACGTCGGCGGCAATCTCATCGGCAAAGACTGGAACCAGCCTCTGCTCCTGAAGACCTGGAACAAACTCGCACGCCATTACCGCGGCAATCCGCAGATTTACGGTTACGACATTCTCAACGAACCGGCTCCAGAATTTCAAGTCAACACTCCAGCTCAGCATCCTTGGCCCGCGATCGCTCAGGAGACAATCGACAGCATTCGAAGGGTCGATCCGGACACACCCATCATCATTGCCTGGCACCGGATCCCGCCATTTCTCCTGAAAGGAAAAAATCTGATCTACTCACCACACTTCTACGCCCCGCTCGAATACACTCATCAAGGGATTCTGAATCAGTTCAAGGTCCACTATCCCGGCATCGCAGGCAACGTCTATTATGATCAGAAACGCCTGAAACTCAGCCTCGCAGAGATCATCCGCTTCTCCCAGAAGCACCACTTGAAAATCCTGATCGGGGAATTCAGTGTCATCAACGATGCTCCCGGTGCGGAACATTGGCTCCGGGATGCCATCTCCATTTTTGAAGAATACGGCTGGGACTGGTGCTATCACGCCTTCCGAGAATGGCCGCCCTGGAGCATTGAACACAAAAACCGTTATCAGCCCTCTGCCGACAATCCCAGAAAGCAGGTGCTGCTGGAAGCTCTTTCCAGAAACGCCGCACGGGGGAAAAAGTAAGCGGGAAATCGAGAGCGGAATTTTCTCCTGCTTCCCCCTGTCTTCCGCAACAAGTCTTTCTCTCCTCCCCGCGGATGAGACGCCGTGCCGCCGCCCATCTCTGACGGCGGCAGTATGTTTCCCGCCCGGCGGACGCCTTCCGGACTCCCCTTATTTGAGGATCATGCGCGGCCAGAGATGCGGATTGTGATCCGCCGGTTTTCCCCGTTCCGATGTGATGGTGAGTCCCTTCCCGCCTGTCTTGTCGGCAAGCGAATCCTTGTCGTGCAGAAAAAGACAGAATCCCGCCTGAGATCCCGACTTCAGCTGGAACGGTTCCAGATACCGCTGCGGAAACTCAATCTCATAACAATAGCCGTTCTTTGTCCGGGTGAACTGGCATTTGACCTTCTTCGACGCCTCTTCCGCAGTCGGCATATCCAGTCCGCCTGCCAGCTGCATGTGCGCGGCAACACGCCGATGTACCAGTCCGGGCCCCGATTCCATGCCCGGATTTCCCGGAGCAAAGTCATAGCGGTAATCGTCATCATCGTACCCGTTGATCCGGCTGCCGATTCCGTTCGAACCGCAGTCGAAATACACCTCCAGACAGCCGTCAAAATAGTAGAGTTCCCGATCAAATCCGGCAAGCTGGAACCGTTTCGGATCACTCTGAAGAATATCATCTTCCAGCTCCACTCGAAGATGGAACGCATTCTCACTCCATGCCGCACGGAACACCCCTTTCAGATCCCCCTCTCCGCGGAAGGAAACCCCTTTTGCGCAGAAACGATTCGAAAGAGGAATCGCCGGAATCCGACTCCAGTCGGGCTTGCCGGAAATGCGGGGAACAAAGAAATAGTCCATCAACCAGCGCTTGTCCAGCCGGGCCCCGTTCTTCAAGGACAGCGAAAGATCATCCGAAAACTTGTACATGGATCCAAACGCCGCGTGCATTCCGTTCTTCAGGGAAAGCGAAAGACTCTGATTCGGCGGAATCGCAAACGGAAGCGTCTCCCCCTGCCCCGTCTTCAGAGTGCCCGACTGCTCTTTGCCGGTCAGATTCACAAGCTCGGCGTGAAGAGTCCCATCGCCACCGGGCACGATTTTCACATCTGCATTGACCTCTCCTCCGACCGCCTCGCTCTGTTTCAGCATCTCCGCCAGAAGCGCGGGATTCTTCATGCGCAGGAAAACCGGTGCCGCATTCAGCGGCAGAGTCACGAAACCATTTCTCCGAACATACGAACGCGGATTTCCCATGAGGTCGATGAACTCCACCTCATTCGTTCCGACCTTCAGGGTCAGAGACGGAGCGGCAATCAACCCCTGCTCGACCTTTTCGCCGATGTACCAGACTCCCGCGATCCCTTCCCCCTTCTCATTGCGGAACACATACGCCCGAATCCCCGCCGCCGGACGGACATCCGCATAAAATTTCGGATCCCCGAACAGATTTCCCAGCGTGTTAATGGCATTCAGCATCGCAAACGGAGCCAGATGAAGATCGAAAAACGGGGAGTTGCGCCAGAAATCCCAGTGCTGCACCTTCGGCCAGTATTTGAGGGCAATCAAATAGCCGCGGGCGATCCATGCGGCCTGATTGTATTCGCGCAGTCCCCAGTCGTAACCAGGTTTTCCGCCCTGCCAGTTGTCGCCCCACCAGGTGGCGCCCCATTCGGGAACATATGCGGCGATCAGATTGAACGCCTCCACAAAATAGATCGGCTCCTTCTCATAGCCGTATTTCTTCAGCATGGAGATGAAATGGGCGCAGACATCGCTGTCGAAATCATCGGGACCCGCCGCGGTTCCGTCGAGCGATCCATACGGGTGTGTTGCGAAGGCATCCCAGCGGATCTTTCCGGCAGTGGCGCGGATCTTTTCCTCCGTTTCACGCCGTCCCCAGATTTTTTTATACGCCTGTGTTCCCGCATCGGGAAACACTTCTGCACGGGGATTCGCGCGCCGGACTCCACGATGAAACGCCGCAAGCAGTCTGCCATACTCCTCATAACGATTGTTACGCAGCATGGCGGCGGCTTTGTCGATCTCTCCGGTCAGCGCCCAGCGGGTGGCCTCCGGAGCGTCCTTTGCACAGACATATCCCATCTCCTCGACTTTTTTCAGAGCTTCCGGCGTGGCTCGCTCCAGCTTCCGGAAATCGTTTTTCAGATAGTTCCGGTACTCCTGAAAACGGGGATCCGCACCCTCGTGACTATGCACCATGTACAGCAGATTCTCAATGCCGTACTTGTCCAGAATGTGATTGTCAGGACCGTTGATCCTGCCGTACACGGTCGCACCGATCCCGCTGACCATGAAAAGGCGGCCGAGGTCATCCGCACGGGAAATTCTGCCGATGGAACGCATCTCCGTACCGAACAGATTTTTCGTCGCATGTTTGTTGCTCAGGAATTTCATCCGGGAGAAGCGATAGTAATCGTAATACGGCTCTCCGCGTTCCGGAATGAACTTCGCACGGACGACAAAATTGCCGAGTCCGATCTCCGGTCTGTCAAATGGAAGTTTGATCGAATCGCCCCCCTTCACGGAAAAACTCTGCGTCCAGAGGACTTTCCGGTAATAGTCTATCAGACTCAGTTCCACTCTGCCGCGTCCTCCGAATACATCGAACACGGCGTTGACAGGCGTACCGGTGTTCAGAAGATTGTCGGGATCGCTTGTCCGCAGCAGACCGTCGAGAGGAGGTGCGGAAAACGCCGTCACCGAACTTCCCTCCTCCAGCTGAAGATCATCGATGCGTACATTCCCGTCGGAAACCGCCCGAAGCATCAGCCCCACGCCCCCGTGATCGTAACGGAAAGTCATGGCGTAACGCTTCCACTCGCCCGTCAGAGCGTGAGTCGTCTTTTCCGCATGTTGCGAGGAGTACTGATGGCGAAACTGGGTGCCGGAAAACGAAAACGGAGAAAACACGAGCTGTCCGCCTTTTTCACCCTTTGCATAACAGCTCATCGTATACAGCTGCCCCTTTTTCATCGGGATGGCAAAGGTGGCGATCGGAGCGGATTTCTGCTGCACCGGACGGATCAGCAGACATTTTCCGCCACCCCTTCCGTTTTCAGCATCAATGGAGTAGCGCGGCAAATCGGAAGGAGTATATCTCGCGCCTCCGGAGATCCATCGAAAATACCGCAGATCCTGATCGAACCTCGGATTCGGCAGCAGATTCCGGGTCGGTCGCAGCGGGATATGAATCGCATCGTTCTTCCAGAAGTCAATTCCGGCGACCGGCGGAGGCGATTCCTTTTCCAGAGAACCGGAGCCGAAATCAATCCGGATCCGCCGTTTTTCTTCCAGAGGATTCATTCGCAGCTGAAACACCGCCTGAAAGAGCTTTTCTCCCGCGGCATTCTCATAGAACGATTCGTAAAGGCTCCCCGGCAGTTTGCCCGGAAGCTGAAGTGTGATTTTCTTTCCGGCGGAGAAGCGGTCGAATTCCACTGTGGAAACCGTTCCCTGAAACGAACGGACACTTTTCTTTGCGCCCGGTCCGGAGAAACGGTCCGGAGTCGAAGGAATCAGATCACTTCCGTCGATGGTAATCTTTCGAGTCCGATATCCCGTGGAGAAGGGAAATTCCAGCCAGGGAGCAAGCGTAACCCCCTTTTCCGAGGCAATCTTCCTGCGGGAAACGCCCGGATCCCACAGGACATCCACCGCCCCGTCTCCTGCGGGACGGATCGTGAACGAAAAGCAGCCCGGTGTCCCATCGGAAAGACGCCAATTTTTGCGGTAGGTGATCGTCTTGGCATCGCGGTCAACAAGAATCGTCCCCTTCTCCTCCCCGTCGCGGAAGGGCCAGCCGGAATTTCCACCAGGAAGCGAGCCCCAGAAGCGGATATGGAATACATCTTTTCCATCCACTTGCACACCGATGATGAAATCGCGGTCGACGCGGTCCTGATTGTAGAGGCGGCGCAGACCGATCCGCTTGTTCCCGATCAGGAAATACGGCTGGTCATACTGTTTCCCATTCTTCAGGAAGGAATCCACCTTCAGTTCCGGCGGCAGACGCTTCATTGTCCCGGAAGAGAACGGCGGCTTGTACTCCGGCAGATCCGCCATCAGAACTCCGCAGAGAAAAAAGAGAAGAAAAACACGAATCATGAAAAAACCTCCTGTCTGAATTGGATTCATGGTATGGGAACTCCGGACTTGGCATCGAAACCGGTCCGCAGGGCGGCATTCGAGGGAGCGGCGGCAGTATCCGGTTTCGGCATGGAGTATAGAGCGGGAAACGCCACGGTCTGGACATGACCGTCGAAATACAGAAGATTCGTTCTGGAATTGCCGGGCGAGTTTGTGCTGTACTGATTGGAAGAAGCCGGATCACCATCGTCACGCAGATCGTAACCGTCATGCCGGTAGGAAAAACGATAGATGACTTCCCCGGAAGTACCGCCGGCATTGGCGGCATCTCCTGCCAAAATCGTCGAAGCAGGCGCCTTCACGTTCCCGGTCTTGTGCCCGAAGAGATACGAACTTCCGGAACTGCCCGTAAGAATCGCATTCACCGTGAAGTGCGTGTATTTGTACTGCTCAATCCCGTACCGGGAGCCCGGACAGCGGAAACTCGACTGATTCGCCCTCTTGTCATAATAGGCATAATATTTCACTCCATAGGGCGGAACCGGAGGCATATCGGGATTTCCATCTTTTTCCTCCACCCCCGCCAGTTTGCAGTACCAGATGGAATAGGCATGGCTTGACGAACGCATCGGAACAATCCAGTTCTCATTATCCATGGAATACATGGCCTGTGCGCTCCCGATGGATTTCAGATTGTTCACGCATGAAATTTTCGCGGCTGTCAGTTTTGCCTTGTTCAGAGCCGGAAGAAGAATTCCTGCAAGGATTGCAATAATTGCAATCACAACAAGAAGCTCTATCAAAGTAAAATTTACACACACCTCTCCCCATTTGTTTCGCGGTGAGAGCATCATTCTCTGTTTTAATCTCATGATTGTTCCTCCTTCAGCATACCTTCGGGAATGCGGCTGCGGTAAAAGTGTTTTTTCAGTTCAAGACGCTCCAGAGTCTCCTTCTCGGAAGCCTGATAAAATTTCCAGTTTTCCAGAAGAATGGAAAACATCGCCGTCTGACGCATCGGGAAAAAGAGCCGGGGATACAGAATTTTTTTCTCATCCGCCGGGAAAAATGCGGCATACCGGTTATCCCTGTTCCATTGATATTCATCTGGCGAAATCCCTTTTGCACCAGAGATCATTCCCGTTGCGGAACAGTAGTCCAGCTGGAAGTTGCGGGAGACCATGATTTTCATCAGCTCCCAGATCCGTAGACGCTCATCCGGCAGGATATCGGGGCGCAGATAGGCTTTCAGACAATTCTGATCGAAGACGGTAAACCTCTCTCCGTTTCGATCCCTGTACGGCAGGAAAAAGAGGCTGTCCACCGCTTTGTCCGGACGCTCCGCCGCATGATTCTGAACAGTGAGCCAGCTTCCGCAGCGCCAGCAGAAGACCGCACCGTTCTGATAAAAACTCCGCGGATCGGACAGCGTTTCCGTAATGGCTCCCGTATCCCGGACAATCCTTAAAAAAAGTCTTCCCTCCGGAGTCCGGAACAACGGCACCTCCCCCTTGTACTTCTCCACGGAATAGGCCTGGAGCGCCAGCAGAAGATTCTGAAACTCCTGAAACAGCAAGGCCCCCTGCGGAACATAATCCGCGCTGGCAGGAAGAAATCCGGCCCGGCGGCAGGCTTCGGCAAAGGAGTCCCACCAGAGGAAATCCGGCGTCAGATCCGCAAGATCCCAGCCGAGTTTCTCCAGCAAATTCCGGTTGACCCCGATCAGATAGGAATTCTGCGTAAACGGCAGCGAACAATCGTAATCGACTCCTTCAATGACATTCAGTCCGTTCAGCACTTTTTTATAATCGGGGAACTGGGAAAGAAGCGCGGCGGGAAGCTGATCGTCCTCCACGCAGATCGGATGAATCGAAACAGCCGCTTTGAAATCTCCCGCGGCCCTGCTCCGCACCGCGGGATCCGATAGATGCTGAGCCGGACGAATCACAATTTCCAGATGGAGATTCGCATCCGCCAGATGCTTCTTCAGAAGACTCTTCATGTTTGCCACGGAAATCGTCGTCGGCTGAATGTTGACGAGGACCCGCAGAGGAGTACCGCCGGCAAGGTATGATCCGCTTCCTTTCCGGGTCTCCACAAGACCCTCTTTCGAAAGTTTGCTGAAAATGGAGGAAACGGTCTGATAACTGATCTGGAACATCTCCGTAAATTCGTTATAGGAGGGAAGACGGTCCCCCGACTTCAGATTCCCAAGCCGCTTCTCCCTGGAAATATAGTTTCTCACCCGTTCAAGATTTGTCATCGCGGTCCATTCCTGCCGTAGCGTTTCGTTCCAAAGTTATCCATATATCTTTTCCCAGATTATACGACATTTTCTTCAAAAAGTCAACAGGAAAACCAAAAAAAACAGAAATTTTTCCGTGCCCGCGAAAAACAAGATCAGAAAAAAATCATCTGGAAAGTCCGGAAAAAGCCCCTCCCTCCCTCTCCTTCCATGATTTTCCTTGAATATTTTTGGCAAAAAACTTGCGAAATAAGGAAAAAGAGGCTACTTTACCGGATCAAATCTTTCGACGAAAATAATCAAAACCAAGGAGATTTCTTATGGACAGCAATGTTTCCGCGCTTCAGAAAGCAAGGTACAGCTACAATCCGAAACTTCCGGCGGCCCTGCGCGCCGGAGCCAACGTGAAATGCATCGAAGGCGAAAAACTTCAGGCGTTTGCCGATGTCGAGAAAATCAACGCACTCTTCCCCTCGACCAGCAATATGCCCGTTCTCAAATTTGAAAAGGCGGATTCTCCGGTTCAGGCCGGTGCAATCAATGTCGGCGTGATCCTCTCCGGCGGCCAGGCCCCCGGCGGACACAACGTCATTGCCGGACTCTATGACGGCATCAAGAGCCTCAACAAAAACAGCAAACTCTACGGATTCAAAGGCGGTCCCGGCGGACTCGTTGACAATCAGTATGTCGAAATCACCGACGACTTCATGAACGCCTACCGCAACACCGGCGGATTCGATATGATCGGTTCCGGCAGAACCAAACTTGAACTTGTGGAACAGTTCGACAAGGCCGCAGCCAACTGCAAGGCGCTCGGGATCTCCGCGCTTGTCATCATCGGCGGCGACGACTCCAACACAAACGCCTGCCTCCTTGCCGAATACTACAAAAAGCAGAACATTCCCATCCAGGTCATCGGCTGCCCGAAAACCATCGACGGCGACCTCAAGAACAAATTCATCGAAACCTCCTTCGGCTTCGACACCGCTTCCAAAGTCTACAGCGAACTTATCGGAAACATCGAACGTGATGCGAACTCCGCCAAGAAATACTGGCACTTTGTCAAACTGATGGGCCGTTCCGCCTCTCACATCACGCTTGAATGTGCGCTGAAGACCCATCCGAACATCACGATCATCTCCGAAGAGGTCGCGGCAAAGAAACAGACCCTTGACCAGATCGTCACCTACATTGCCGATACGGTCGCCGCACGCGCCAAAAACAAGGAGAACTTCGGAGTTGTCCTGATCCCGGAAGGTCTCATTGAGTTCATCCCTGAAATGAACACCCTGATCAGCGCTCTCAACGAGCTCCTCGCGAAAGAGGGCGATGCGTTCGCAAAAATCGAGAACAAAGACGAGAAAATGGCGTTCATCACCAGCCGTCTTGACAAAGCTCTCGCCGATGTCTTCGCCTCTCTCCCGCAGACCATCCAGCTCCAGCTCACCAATGACCGCGACCCGCACGGAAACGTTCAGGTCTCTCTCATCGAAACCGAAAAGCTTCTGGTGGAACTGGTCAAGGCGAAACTGAAAAAGAATCCGGAAAAGGTCAAATTCTCCGCTCAGACCCACTTCTTCGGCTATGAAGGCCGCTGCTCTGTCCCCTCGAACTTCGACGCGGACTACTGCTACAGCCTCGGCTACAATGCCGCCGCGATCATCGGAGCCGGCAAGACGGCGTACATGTCCTACATCAGCAATCTCGTTGCCCCTGCCGAACAGTGGAACGCGGGAGCCGTGCCTCTGACCGCCATGATGAACGTTGAACGCCGTCACGGAGCGGACAAGCCGGTCATCAAGAAGGCGCTCGTCGAACTCGACGGCAAACCATTCGCCGAATTCGCGAAGAACCGTGCAAAGTGGGCAATCGAAACATCGTTCGTCTTCCCCGGACCGATCCAGTACTACGGACCGGCTGAAGTCGCGGATGCCACCACCGAAACCCTGAAACTCGAACAGGCGGGAAAATAATGAGTACCGGCGGCGGAGAAAATTCGTTCAACGCGGCAAAAGTCGCGCTACTCGCGCGGCTGGAGCTTTCCCCGGAAGCCCTGGAAAAACTCCAGGGCGAAATGGAGGCGATCGTCGGCTACGTGAACCAGCTCTCGGAGCTGGATGTGGACGGAATTGAACCGACCGCCCATGCCATTCCCAGAAACAATGTCCTGCGCGATGATGTCGCCGAAGTCGATTTCGACCGGGCCACCATGCTCTCGAACGCTCCGGCGACCATCGATGACGAACTCATCAAAATGCCGCAGGTTCTTCCCGGAGAAGGTATGTCATGAGTGATTTGACTAAATTATCCGTTGCACAGTGCGCAGAGCTTCTCAACGGGAAACAAATCAGTTCCGCGGAACTCTGCAAGGCATTCATCGACCAGGTGAAACGTGTCGATCCGACCATCCAGGCGTTTCTCGCGCTGGATGAGGGGCACGTTCTCGCCGCAGCAGAGGAATCCGACAAACGCCGCGCACAGGGCGCCCCTCTGAGCCCCTTCGACGGCATTCCCATCGGGATCAAGGACTGCATCTCCGTCAAGGACGAACGCTGTTCCTGCGCCTCGAAAATTCTCGAAAACTTCAAGGCAGTCTATGATGCGGGCGTAATCAAAAAGCTGAGGAGCTCCGGATTCATCCCGTTCGGCAGAACAAACATGGATGAATTTGCCATGGGTTCCTCCTGCGAAAATTCCGCATTCCAGAAGACGCGCAATCCGCGCAATCCCGACTGCGTTCCCGGAGGATCCAGCGGAGGTTCCGCGGCGGCGGTCGCTGCGGATGAGGTGCCGGCGGCACTTGCGTCCGATACCGGAGGATCCATCCGTCAGCCGGCGGCGTTCTGCGGAGTTGTGGGACTCAAGCCGACCTACGGAAGAGTCTCGCGATTCGGACTTGTCGCCTTTGCGTCCTCGCTCGATCAGATCGGGCCCATCTCGAAAACGGTGGAGGATTCCGCGATTCTGCTGGATACCATCGGCGGGCATGATCCGAACGACTGCACCAGTCTGGAAGCCGAGTGCGGAGGCTTTGCGGAAGGACTCAAAAAGGCTTCCGTGAAAGGTCTGAAAATCGGACTGCCGAAAGAGTATTACGAGCTGGAAGGCATGTCCGACAGCGTCAAAAAATGTGCTCAGGAGGCAATCGAAACCTTCCAGCGCCTCGGCGCCGAACTGGTGGATGTTTCCCTCCCGCACACAAAATACTCCATGGCGTGCTATTACATTGTGGCGACGGCGGAAGCGAGCGCGAATCTCGCCCGTTTCGACGGTGTCCGTTACGGTTATCGCAGTCCCGATGCCCGCGATGTTCTCGAAAATTACATGAAATCGCGCGGCGAAGGATTCGGAACGGAAGTCAAACGCCGCATCATGCTGGGAACCTACGTGCTCTCCAGCGGATACTACGATGCGTATTATCTCAAAGCCCAGAAGGTCAGAACCCTGATCCGCCGCGACTTTGAAAACGCTTACAAACAGTGCGATATTCTGCTGACACCGGTCACTCCGGCAACAGCATTCCGGTTCGGGGAAAAATCCGACCCGCTCCAGATGTATCTGAGCGACGTCTTCACGACCTCCCTGAATCTTTCCGGCAACTGCGGAATCAGCATTCCGGCGGGCAAGGACCCGAACGGTATGCCCATCGGTGTGCAGCTGATGGCTCCGGCTCTTGCCGAACAGCTTCTTTTCAATACGGCTTACGCATTCGAAAAGCGCTGACGGAGAGACGCCTGCTATCAAAAAAACAGGCGTCTTTTTTTTCATCATTCAACCGAAAGCGAGGTGTTTCATGAAACTGCTTCTTCTATGCCTGACCTTTTCCGCCACGGTGCTCTGTGCCCAGATGCCGCCGCTCCAACAGCGGGATACGCTGCCGCCGGGAACGAAAATGCCCTCCGTCAGCGCGGAATGGATCAATGAACCGATCCGGAAAGCTCCGAAGGAAAAGGAAAAGCAGATCACGGTTCTGACCCTCGTGGACATTCTCTCTCCGGATATCTTCCAGACCCTCCGGATGATCGAAAGTCTGGAAAAGAAGTATGCGCTGGAAACACGGGGAGCGGTTACCATGGAAACAGTCGCCCGAAACGATCTGAGCCTTGTGAAGAAGATTCTCGCTTCAAACGACAATCCTTTCGTACTTGCGATCGGTGCAGATGAAAAGGGCAAAACGTTCAAACAGTTCGATACCACCATCGGCACACTACCCTTCACGATTATTGCAGAAAACGGAGCCATTGCCTGGAAAGGGCATCCGGTCGAAATCGAGACGGTCACAGATGCGATTCTCGCCGGGGATTTCTCCCGCTCCAAACAGGAAAAGATCTCTGCGTTCCGCCAGCAGCTCCAGTCCGCGCTCAAAGCCGGTCTGCCGGATGTCGTGGCGCAGACCGCGGATAAAATTCTCGCCATCGCCCCTCTCGACACCATCGCCATGCAGGCTAGACTCTACGCATTCGAACAGAAGGGACAGACCGCTGAGGAAGCAAAATTCCTCGCCGAACACATCCGCAAACATCCTCAGAACGCCATGCAGATGCGCATGCTTCTGCTCGATCTTCTGCAGCGCCTAGATGATACCGAAGGATGGAACAAATCCGCAGCGGAAGCCGTCGCAGAAGCGGAAAAGAAACCGGAGGACTCCCTCAATTTCGCGGCCTATCTTCTGGACCGTTCCGTGATGGCCAATATGCCGATTCAGGCGATCCTCAATCTTTCCGACAACGCGGTCCGGAATTTCAAGGCTTCTCCCCGCCAGGATATGTATGCCGATGCATTGGAAATCGCCGCACGTGCAAATTATGCCGCTTGCAGACTGGATCAGGCAATCGCTCTTCAGAAAGAGGCTGTAACGGTCCGGGAAAAAAGCAAAAGTCCGTTCCTGAACCGCACCAGAAAGACTCTTGCATTTCTTGAGTCCCTCAAAACGCTGAAATGAAACAGCTCCAACTCCGTGTGTTTTATACGGCTTCGAATTCATGCCGCAGCGCACGGAGACGTCTTAGCGCACGGGTCTTGATGAAATAGACCATCTCCGGTGACATGGAGCTTAAAACCGCCGCTTCCCTGGCCGGTTTTCCTTCCACCACATAGACTTCAAATGCCAGATACTCGTCGGGAGGCATCTCCCGGCGAAGTTTCAGCAGAGACTGCCGGATCACATGCTTCTTCCACTCCTCTTCCCATCGTTCCCTTGCAGGAAGAAGAGCGATATCCCGGATAGAAGCAGCACAGCGGCAGACCGCATCGAACAGGAAATTCCCAAACGAACCGCAGGTGGAATCATAACAGAAGGATTTCTTTTCTCCGAACAGAAGCGGATCCAGCGCGGCAAGAACGGCGTCAATTTCGGCAACGGAACAGCCGCACGAGAGAAGAAACGAAGAGATTGTCTCATCGCAGGTTTCATGAAACAGGGCGTGCGGAACCGGGGAACCGTTCCGCACCGATTCCAGCAGAATAAATTCAGGAGTCATCTTACATCAACTTGAGTCCGGGAAGATCCTGAATATCTACAACGCCGACGACTTTGCCGTCCTTGTCTGTCACCAGAATATCATCGATTTTACGCGCCTCCACCAGCTTGAGCACTTCGATCGCCAGGGATTCGGCATTGATGGACACCGGATTCTTCGTCATGACATCGGCGATCTTCCGGTCCAGAATGGAAATATCGTTGGCACGGCGACGGAAATCCCCGTCGGTAAAGATGCCGATCGGATGGTTCTCCGCATCCACGATTGCGGCGGATCCGCTTTTGCAGGCGGTCATCTTGAGAATCGTGTCCTTCACGGTGGCATCCGGTGCGACCAGTGCGAGGCGATCACCGGAACGCATGGCGTCGCAGACACGCATCGTAACAGCGCGTCCGATGGCACCCGCAGGATGAAGTCTTCCGAAATCCTCCTTTGTAAATTTCCGGAGAGCCAGAAGAGTCATGGCAAGAGCATCGCCGACCGCAAGCTGAGCGGTGGAAGTGGTTGTCGGTGCAAGATTGAACGGACACGCCTCTCGCGGAACGGCTGTCTCCACATGGATGTCGCTGAGCTGGGCAAGTGTGGAATTGCGGTTGCCTGTCAGTGAGGCGATCTTCACGCCAAGACGTTTTGCTGGAACAATCACCCGCACAAGTTCATCGCTCTCGCCGCTGTAACTGATCGTGACAAGAAGATCATCTTTCTGGATCATGCCGAGATCCCCGTGCATGGCCTCCACCGGATGCATGAAAATTGTCGGCGAACCCGTACTTGCCATGGTCGCGGCGATCTTGCTGCCGACATGTCCGCTTTTCCCGAGTCCGGAAATGACAATCTTCCCGCCCGCATCCAGTGCTGCACTGCAGGCCTCCACCAATTTCACAAAGTTTTCATCCAGATTCTGTTTTATGGTCTCCAGACCTTCAATCTCTATTGAAAGAACCTCTTTTGCTTTTTCCAGAATTTTGCGGGAATCCACTTTCACCCTCCATGTTTTCCGATAATATAGTTCGCTTTCCGCAAAAGTCACCCGTATTGACAATAAAATTCTTTTTTTTCTCTTCCCTCTTGACAAAAACAGAAATCTATAGTAAAATATATACTACAAATAACCAAAAAAAAGAAAAAAATGCCTAAAAATGATTATTTTTTCAAATATTAATCCTACAAATAAAAAAAGGAGCTCTATGAAAGCGAAATCCATTGCTGACCGTTGGATTGAGACGGAAAAACCGGCAACCTACCATGGATGGCCAACGCTCATCAACGCGGGAGACGACCGTCTCATGCTTGTCTGTTCCGGCAACCGGCAGGGACATATCTGTCCGTTTGGGCGCGTCTACCTCTACACCTCCGAAGACGGAGGAAAAACGTGGAACACTCCAGTACGGCTCTCGAGGGGACCGCTCGATGACCGCGACGCAGGAATCATCAAGGCGCAGGACGGCTCTCTGCTGGTCAACTATTTTACAAGCATCCGTTTTCTGGAATCCCCCGATCAGCCGCCTGCCTGGGAAGCGGTCGAAGAAAAGACGACTCTGGCTGATTTGAAAAGAGAACATGGCTTTTTCATGGTCCGCTCCACCGACGGCGGAAAAACATGGTCCGAAAAATATGCGGTTCCCGTCAACAATGTACACGGTCCGGCGCTTCTGAACGACGGTTCTCTTCTCTGGGTCGGCAGAGAGATCGGCAATGCGATCCTTCAGGCAAAAAAAGGCAAACGGAACATCGCAGTACGATCAACAGACAACGGACTGACCTGGCAATTTGTCTCCGAACTCCCGGTCGTCCCCGGACAGCTCGCAACCGACTGGCATGAATTCCATGCCGTTCAAGCTGACGACGGAAGCATCATCGCCCAGTTCCGCAATCACACGGAACCGGAAATCGCCACATGGCAGACGGAATCCCGGGACGGCGGACTCTCATGGACCGTTCCTCATTATCTCTGCTACGGCTTCCCGACCCATCTGCTGAATCTGCACGACGGCAGAATCCTGATGGTCTACGGCTATCGCAAGGAACCGTACGGCAACCGTTTCCGCATCAGTTCGGACAACGGGAAAAGCTGGTCCTGCGAGGCAATTCTCTCCGACGATGGAGAAGACTGGGATCTCGGTTATCCCTCCTCCGCCCTGCTGAGCGACGGTTCCATCGTCACAGCCTGGTACCAGAGCCGAAACGGAATCGCCTCCCTGCGCGTCAAACAATGGAGACTGGCATGAACCATCCGGAAGATTCCATCGCAGAACGCATTTTTCATTTCATCCGGGAGAATCATCTCTCAGCCGGAGACAAGCTGCCGACCGAAAAGGAGCTTGCCGCCATGTTCGGAACCAGCCGAGTCGTCGTCCGGGAAGGACTCCAGGGACTGAAATTTCTCGGCATTCTCGAATCCTCCACCCGGGGCGGAACCATCATCCGGGAAGTGAACTTTCCTTTGCTCAGCAGAAGCATCCAGTTTCAGATTGCCATCAACAGCGTGGATTGGAATCAGCTCACGGATGCCCGTCTTGCAATCGAACTGGGAGTGCTGGACACCCTCTGCGGAAAACTCTCGCAGGAACAGCTCCATGCCCTGCGGAAAAGCGCAGAGTGCACCCGGACCGGCAATACGGCGGAAGAACTTCGATATGCCATTGAACAGGATAAGAATTTCCATCATCTGCTGTTCGAATACAGCGGAAATCCGATCCTGCTGGCATACTCGCAACTGCTGGAATGCTTCTTTGACGGACATCGGCTTCCTGGAAAAATCGAGGAATCCGTCGAAGTCACAGGGGACCATCTCCAAATACTCTCCGCGCTCGAAACGGGAAATCTTGAACTCGCACGCGGAACCATGCGAAGACATCTGAACAAATACAAACTCCATTCTTAAAACGGAGGAACTGAATATGTGTGACCGTCTCCCACGGAGAAGCGTTGTCCTCGATAAACTGCGTTCGGGGAAAAAAGCAATCTCCTTCAAAAACAACTTTGCCTGCGCTCGCGCAACTGAACAGGCCGCGCTCGCCGGATTCGACTGCATCTGGATCTGCTGCGAACATGTCCCGACCGATTTCGGTACCATGGAAAAACAGATTCTGGCGGCAAAAGCCCACAATACCGATTGTATCGTCCGGGTGGCAAAAGGTTCTTACAGCGATTTCATCCGGCCGCTCGAAGCAGATGCAACCGGAATCATGATTCCCCATCTCATGAGTGCGGACGAGGCAAGGGAAATCGTCTGGAAAACGCGCTTTCATCCGCTCGGACGGCGACCCGTCGACGGGGGAAACGCCGACGGACAGTTCTGTCGTCTCCCCTGCCGTGATTATATTCAATTCATGAACGAAAACCGCATGATCATCGTCCAGATCGAGGACCCGGAACCGCTTGCGGAACTGGAGGAAATCTGTCAGGTTCCAGGCATCGACATGATCTTCTTCGGTCCCGGCGATTTCAGTCATGCGCTGGGCATTCCGGGAGAACTCAACCATCCGGAAGTGAACAGAGCCCGCAGGCGGATCGCGGAGACCGCTCATAAATACGGAAAATTCGCCGGTACCACATGCAGCATGGAAAATATGAAAGCATACTTCGAACTCGGATACGATTTCCTCAACTGCGGGTCCGATGTCAGCGCAATGAACGACTACTGCAACAGAGTCATAAAACTCTTCCGCAGCTGACAGTGCCGGGGGGAACAGATCAGCTTTCCCGCTCCCACCCCTCCGGCAGAGCCATCAGCTCCGGAAAGTGAAGAACAAAACGACGCACCGCCAGTAGATAACTCCGGATCTGACGGCGATGACCGCAGATGCAGAGAGAACCGGCATGCAAACCATTCTCCGTCCGCATCCTCACGGACCCCAGCGAGAGAAAACCATTCGACTGAAAATCCGTCAGAGGACTGATGAACATCTCCGCATCCCGAATCACCGAGAGCCCCATCGAACCGACAATCTCATGCAGATCGCGCGGTGCAAGAACACTCGCCAGATGATAGAAAAACGGATGCAGCATCGTGCAGAGAGAAAGAAATTCATGACTCTCACCACGACCAAGACGAATGTCGTGCATCCGAAGATTAATCTCCTTCTGAAAGTGCAGAAACTCCTCCAGCGGAGATTCCGCCGACGAATAAAAACCCGGACGGATGAAAAGCAATCCAAGCTCCCGCTCTCCCTGTGCACTCATTCCGGCATCCACCGGCAGAAGCATCTTCTTGTCGCGAAACGCCTCGTGGCGCGACAATCCCCACAGCATCAGCCCCGCAAGCGATGCCGTCCCGTTCATCCGGACCAGATAATGTTTGTTCAGCCACTTCCGCAACTGCAGAATCCGTGAAAAATCGATGTACAGACGTGTCCGGAAAATCTGATCTCCGCAATCCATCGTCTCCGCCAGCGTAACCGGATAGTGCAGCGCCGGATAGAATACCTCACCCGCACTTCCCCAGCAGCGCTTGAGTTCCGTCAGCATCTCCTGCATCGGAGCGCCGTCCGCGGTAATGTGGTGGAACTGAAACCAAAGATCCACTTCCCGGAAGTCCGCCGTGAAACGAGCACTGATGCAGCTCATTCCCCAGCCCGGATGACGGCGAGTTCGAAGATCCGGCGTCGCCATCCGCGCCCCGATGCAGCGCTCCGAAGACTCCGGCAGAACCGAAATGTAAAGAAAGGAGGCACTCATCACTCGCTCAATCAGACGGTGCAAATTCCGGCGGGAAAGAAACGAAAATCCTTTCGCATGCTTCGCCCAGCGGGTCAATGCCTGACGAATCTGCTGCGGACGTTTCTTATCCGGAGCATCCTTGTACTGATTGCAAATTTGAATGATCTGTTTCATTGCCGTTTCAAACTGCTCCTCCGAAAGAGAAATCCGCCGGGAATGACGCTCGTCAAAAAACGGCCGCAGATGCTTCAGATATCCTTCCTCATCCACTTCCGCCTCGACAATATCGCAGAGAGTCGTCTTGCGGCGACGGAAGGACAGCACTCCGGGTTCCACCGACCAATGCAGCTCTTTTCTCGTCAGCAGGAATTCATACAGACGCTTCGTCAGCCTCTCCTTCGCCCCCGACAGCGATTCCGGCACGCTCCCTCCCGAATAATCCAGCCGGAAACTCGCCAGCAGGAACTTCGAGTACTCTCCTCGCAGAAAAATCGACGTCACTTTTCTCCACCCGTGCGCCTCGGCTCGCACCCCGAGCAGACGGAAAAACTGCAGAATCTTCAGAATCAGAATCAGCACCACCGCTCCGATGCTCCATGTCTCAAACAGAGAGCTCAGACGCATCTTGCGCCGGGGAAATTCCGGAAGCGCCTCGACTTCCGCCGCTCGATGACGCTGTGGAAGGGATGGACGCTTTCTATGAATAAAATCGCCAATCAGTCCGGCGGTCAATTCAGGGAACTCCTCCTGCGGAAGATGCCCGCAGTCCGGAATCAGAATCTCCGTCGAGTTGCGCAGAATCCGCGAAAAACTTTCCCGATCCTCCTTCGGAACGATGGAGTCCTCCGCCCCCCAGATCAGCAGAACGGGCAGTTCAAAGCGGCTCAGACCGGCCGTGACACTTTCCCGATCCGGCGCCTGATACTTCCTCGCCGCACGGATAATGGAATCCAGACGCCCCGGATGCGAAAGCATTCCGGAATATGCCTCCAGAGTCCGCGGCGATATCCGCTCCGGATTGTGATACACATAGTCAAGAACAAGTTTCGCAAGAAAACGGGAACGGGCAAAGCGGAGGACACGTCCCGTGGCAAGCGAGGCGATCTTCCCGATGTATTCCGGCACCTCCTTCAGAAGACTGCTGCAGGAAAGCAGAATCATACGATCCATGCGCGACAGAACCTCCGGCGAGAGCGCCAGAAGAAGAGCGATCTCCCCGCCCAGCCCCTGTCCCACCAGAGTCAGTCGCCGCAGATCCAGTTTCAGTATGAATTTCCGCACCAGTTCCGCCTGGTCAAAGTTCGATACCACCTCCTGCGAACTCTGAAGCGAAAACCCGAATCCGTTCAGATCCACCCGGATATAGCGGAAGCCTTCCGGAAGATAGCGGAGGAGTTCGTTCCATGTCCCTGAAAATGAGGCAAAATCATGCAGAAAAAGAAGAACAGGGCCATCACCGCCGGAATCGCGGTAGGCCAGAATATCGTTCGCACCGAGACGGAGGTGACGGTATTCGGTATTGAGATCACCTGGATTTGCTGCCGTCGTCATTCGGAAGGTTCCTGTGTTTGATGATGTCGGAATATTCCGCCATGTGCTTTCTCTGATAAGGAGTCGGCGCCGCCAGCAGCAGGAACCGCAGATTGGTTTCAAACGTGTCGCTGTTCATGATGCCCATGTGCCCCCCGTGGAAATAATATACGGAGGACCAGTTGATCGGAGAAACAAGAAACGGAAGCCAGTTGTCCTGCGTGCGCAGATCGTGACGGGCACTCATGGCGGTGATCTTGCCGTCTCCGGCATCGCGCTTGATTACGGTGACGCGCCCGTCCGGCTGCACGGCGACCTTGTCGTTTGTAAGAAGTGCATCACCGGCAATCAGGTACAGCGCCACATTTTCCGGAGCGGATGCCGGGGTTCGGAGCGATCGTTTGAACTGCTTTGCCCGTTTGAGACATTTCTCCAGATGATCCAGAGCCACCCGATAGCGTTCCTCGGGCGTTGCAATATCGGGCAAAATGGTTTTCAGCCACCTGTCCTGCTCCGGGTCGGCCAGTCCCCAGCCGTAGCGGATCCAGGTATCCAGGGAAAAACAGTCAACGGGCACCGCGGCTTCTCCGCCGGAAAGGACAGAATCCGTTTCCGGATCGGGCAGCATCTGATAGTACGAAGGGAATGTTCCGATGACCGTTTTCGGATAAGCAGGCGCGGCAGGAGCCAGACGCAGTCCCTCCGTCAGCTCCACAAGCGTATCGACATATCCGGCATTGGGCGTGGCAATCATCACAACCTTGTCGATAAAACCGGCGCCTTCCCAGGTCACGGGCGGCACCTGATCGGGATCATCCGGCAGCGGAGTTCCTCCGTAACGCATGAAATACCGGGCAACAAGTCCTCCCATACTGTGAGCGACCAGATCGAATTTCACATTGTAATCGGAAAGTCCGTAAAGTTCCCGGTATTTCTCCTGCAATTCGTTTCTGCGCTCCAGGATGAACTCCCGCAGACGCGCCGCATTTTCCGAAATATCGCGCCGCCAGTCGTAATAAAACAAAAACAGAGAATGAAAATGGCGGTCCGGCGGCAGCGGTTCGGAATCCGGAACATAACCGGAATTCTTCAGGCTCCGCACCAGAATATCATATCCTTCATAATCGAACGAGAAGCCAAGAATCCGGATCTGCGACCGGTCCAGCAAACCGGCGGGCTTTACGGACGAGGTCAGATTTCTCAGCGCAGCACCCTGTTTCATCGGATGCGCCAGTCGGGCGAATTTATCCCCCATCAGCATTTCGCCGAATGCGAAATTTCCCCAGATGTTTTCGGAACAGGAGAGATCCTCCAGTTTGGAACCGAGCAGACCATGAATCACGATCACGGGGTTCCGTCCCGGTCCCTCGTATTCAAACGACTTTTGCATCACATCACAGTAGACGGTCTTTCCGTGGACCTTCGCATCCTGATACGACCCCGAATCGGTCGAACAGGCATTGAGAAGAAGCAGGGGCAGAAGCGAAAGAGATAAGGCGTGCTCTTTTTTCATTGAGGATTCCCGGATATTCATTGGATACGGCTTTCAAGTAAAGAGTTGAATTCTTCCGGGAAAGAATATAACACGGCACGGAAATTTTACAAATTGCCGCAGGGAAGAAATTCTGCTCAGTATTCCAGGGAGAGTTCTTTCATACGGGGCTTCACGTCGAAGAGAATCTTCCCGTGTTTCACGACAAAAAGCCCCCAGTAATTTTCCGGGACCTGAAGGCTGCCGACAAGAGGACGCAGATAACGGTTCATCTTTCCGAGAATCAGATAGTATTCCAATCCTTTGCCGGCTTTTTCGACCGGCATTCTGACCATCCGCATCCTCCGGGGCTGTTTGTTGACTCCGAGCGGAACAAGCAAATACATATCGCCATCCGGCAGATCCTGAATTCCGAAACGGTTCAGGTAAAATGGATAAAGCGTCTCACCGAACTGCAACGCCGGATAGGGCTTTTCCATCACCCGGATGCGGGAGGGCAGAAGCGTATAACGACTGTGATTGAGGGTATAGGAGGCAATCATCCGTTCCTGCCGGGAAGTCCGGAAAAGCCGATCCTCCGAAACAGGCCCGAGCAGACTCTCGCCAAGCGGAAACACATAGTTGTGGCGGACCCCGAGAAGATCCAGCACGGTAGGAGCAATATCAAAGGTCATTCCTGCACTTTTCCGATCCCCCTGCATGCCGCAGTTCAGAGCCATCATGACAAGACGGCGACGAGGATTCCGGTTCAACGCTTCCGAGAGGATTCCGCCGGGCATAAGATGATCGCTCACCAGAATCACACAGGTATTCTTCCATGCGGGAGTCTGTTTCAAACGGGCAATGAAATTTCCGATCCGTTCATCCATGGTATGAACCGCATCCAGCATCACGCTGCCGGTCTGGTTTTCCGGATAACGGATGGAATCCTCATAGAAAAATCCGTGCGGAGCGTGGGTATCCAGAGTCAGAAGAGTGAGATTGAAGGGCTTTTTCTGATCGGAAAGAGATTGAAAAGTCTGAAACGCCCAGTCAAAAAGGACGGCGTCACTGCATCCCCAGGAACGGGAACGGCCGGGAAATTCCGTTTCATACGCAGCCATCCGATCAAAACGTTCACGTCCGAGGAACACGTTCATCCCGGCAAACGAGAGGTTCACTCCCCGAAGAAACACCTGCTCGTATCCCGCCGAGGAAAGAATCGAAGGCAGAGAGGGTAGTTTCTCCCCGACAGCCACCCGGATTCCGGAATTCACAAACCCTCCGCGCAGAACCTGCTTCACAAGTGGAAGTCCCATCATCGACGCATAGATTCCGCCGAATGTGTAATCCGCATTCAGCGCCGGAGCAAGATTGTCGAAACAGAGCGCCTCTTTTTTCAGCTCGTTCAGACGGGGTGTCAGCCCCGGAAACAGACGCTCGTCCAGAAACGAGTTTTCCAGCGACTCCATATAGATCAGAACCAGATTTTTCCCGGGAGAAGCCACAACCTTCTCTTTACTGATCGAAGAAACCTTTACCCCCGCTTTCCGATAGTCCTCATTGGAAAAACGGGCGCTCCGGAGTTCAAAATCCAGAAAAGCCTCCCGCGCCGGCGAAAACAGCAGAAGCGGAAGCGAACAGAGAAGTCCGACCGCGCACCACCTTTTCCGAATCCTTTTTCCAGGAAATTTCAGATAAAGAAACACGATTCCCGCCAAAAGCACTCCATAGAAAAGAATTCCGAGCAGAATCTCTTCCCAGAACAGGGATACTATCATCGGAAAATTCGCCAGCCGGATATGATACAGAAGTTCAAAATTCAATCTCTTCCCGGAACAGAAAAATACAAGATCGAAAAACAACTGGAAAAACAGCAGGACTCCGCCCGTTACCCCCACCGCCCAGATTCTCCGGGAGGATCCGCGCAACAGACTCGAAACAAAAAACAAACACAACGCAATTCCCGCAGTCCCAAGAAACAAACGGTAATCGAACATCCGCGCGGCAAACGAGTTCACCACAGGCGCAAGCGAGACTAGAAGATAAGAGATCAGAAGAGAATACACAAGCCTGTTTTCCTTACAGACGGACCAGGACAGCACCCCACCTGTCCTTCTCAGCCCGTCGGAAAAGGAATATACTCCGGCAAACTAACCGCGGAATGATCCGAAAATGATTTTTCGGTCATAAAAGTTCTCTCCCCCTCAGCGGAACTCCACGCCGATTTCCCGGAACTTTTATCCAAAATGGAAACCCTTCTTGAAAAATGTTTCAGAATGTGGTATTGTGAATCTCATAGAGAAGAGAGGCAAAAAAAAGGATTTTCCTCAAAATGAGCACCGAAAAAAATTCGGAAAAAATTGCCCTGTATGTTGCGCTGGTCGCATCCATTTTAGCTCTGATTCTGACAATTTTCACCTATCTGGTCCCTCCCTCCGGCAATCTGCTTGCGGAATGGATGCCGGTAAAAGCCCCGCCCACCACCTCGCGCGGTCCGGGCGGAGGACGCGCCCCCGGCGGTCCGGGTGCTCCAGGCGGAAGAATGATGCGCGGATTTGCCCCCTCGCCGGAATATGTTCAGAAATATGAGGAACGTGTCCGCCAGCTCCAAACTCTTTCGGATGAAATCAAAATGCGCCATCAGGCCGCCGGTGCGGTACTGGGCGAGGTTCTGGCGGCACAGGCCAGACTGGTCGATGCAAAACTGAACCTGATGCGTCTGAAAAAAGGACAGCGTATCCAGACGAATTCCTTTGCCAACTCCTGCATTGACCTGAAGAATGCCGAACAGCAGCTGCAGCTGGCAGAGGTGAAGTTCAAAGCGGGCGGAACCACGATGGAGGAATTAACCCGATTGCGTCTTGCTGTCAATGAGATGGAACTGCGCATTCTGGAAGCGGAACGCCGCCTGAATCCGGAAAAGGTGGCGGAAGCCAAAGCTCTGCTTCAGAAGACTCCTCTGGACAAACTGACGGATCAGGATCTGGAAAAACTTCTCGCGGCGGAACAGCGGTTCCGCGGTCCGCGCTGAAGATCGCAAGGCAATAGAGAAAAACAGGCAGGCGCCGGACGGGATCTTCCCCCGGCGCCTTGTTTTTTTCAAGGAAGAACTGTTTTTTCCGCAGCGGTCCGGCCGCCGTTCAGACGCTTCAGTGCGGCCTTCTTCTGGAGATAGATGTCAAATCCGATCAGGACCGAAATCAGCACAAAGCAGACCGGTACAATGAAAAAAGAAAGACGCAGTCCGTAGTGATCGCCGAGGATTCCGAGCAGAGTGGAGAAAATCCCGCAGCCCGGCACCCCGGAAGCGGAAAGAATAATGAAGATCATGGTATCATCCCCGCTGACCTTCTTTGCACAGACCGACTGAATGCTCGCCCAGAACGGCCCCACCCCCACTCCAGAAAGGAACAGAAGCGGAAACAGCAGATACAGCGATTTCAAATACGGGAAGAAGAGGGAGACCACCGCCGCACCGATCCCGCAGCAAACAATCAGCCAGCCGAGATTTTTTTCCCGAACGAAATATCCCGCCCCCATTCTGCTGACAATCATACCGAGCGCAAACGCTCCCGTGCCGACTCCCGCCGCCCATGCGGATCCGGCATAGGACATCTGAATAAAACTGGCCGTCCAGAAAGTCAGACAGAACTCCCCTCCCCCCGCCAGAAAGATCGCCGCAAAATAGATCCAGAACCGGGGAGTTCGGAACAGATGAAAAGCATATCCGCAAACCTCCTTCCAATGCACCGGTTCCACCTTCTTCGGAAAAGGTTTCTTCTTACTGGGAAGCAGAAGCAGAAGTCCCGGTATCACGGCGATGCATCCGAAAGTCGCCGCAAGAAATCTCCAGGAAATTCCCCAGAGGAGAAGCGCTCCGCTCACGAGCACCGTCACCAGAACCCCGATCGACCAGAAAGAATGTGTGAAATTAATGTATCGTCCTGCTTCATCCTCGTGCAGATCATTCACCAGTGGGGTAGCGAGTCCCTCCAGAACCCCTTCGCCCAGTCCGGCAATCGTCAGCGCGGCAAACAGGAACCAGTAACCGGGTGAGGCCGATGCCAGCAGAATCCCCGACGCCATGAACAGCACTGCAACTCCGACAGAAATCCGGTTTCCCCAGCGAGCCGCAATAAATCCACAGAGAATCAGCATGATCGTCATCGGAATACTTCGTCCGAGCTGAATCGCGCCGCCCATGCCCATTCCTCCTTCATCCAGAGGAAAATGCAGATCTTTTGCCAGGGGCACCAGGCACATCGGAATCACGACGGAACACATCGCATAGGAAGCGAATGTCAGGAATGCCGCGTAATCGTAGCGGCCGAACACCATTTTTCTGCTCATGATGCAAATATCCTTTTTTCTCGTTGCAGAGTGATTTGGAAACAATAGCGTCTTTTTGAGAAATTTCAATCATCAATCATGGAAAGCGCAGAAAATGAACACAAAAAGTGGATTGAAAAAAAGACCTCTCTCATGGTTTCCTGGCATCCCGTCCGGCGGGAATCAGAGTTTCTCCGGACGGCTTCTCCGATATTCCGCAGGCGCACACCCCTTCCAGCGTTTGAATTCGCTGGAGAAATGGAACTGGTTGCAGTATCCGAGCCGGAATGCAGTCTCCTTGACGGAAAAGTCCGTGTTCTTCAGCAGGTATTCCGCGGATTCCATCCTTCTCCGGAAAAGATACTCTCTCGGCGAACAGTGCAGATGATCGCGGAAAAGCCGCACCAGCGTGGACCGGCTGATATGAAGCCATTCCGCCGTTTTCTCCAGAAGAAGCGGGGAATCCAGATGCGACTCCATGAAACTCTGCGCCTTCTGCAGCAGAACAGGCCGTTCCGGAGCCGGACACGCCAGCATGGAACACGCCGCCAGCAGTTCATCGGCTTTTCCCATGATTTGCGGAACATCGCCGGTACGTCCCGCCTCCAGCAGTCCGCCGATTTCCCGAAAGGAGCGGATCGTCTTTGCCGGATCCGGCAAAGGGTAGACTCCGAAGCGGTCCAGGTTCAGGGATTCCGCGATGAGATCGAGCTTTCCTCCCCGGAACTCCAGCACGAGTTTCCGATATGCTCCACCAGTCGAATATGATTCAAAAGCATATTCCGCGTGCCGGGGAATAATCAGAATTTCTCCTGGCACAAGCGTATGCGCCCTCCCCGATGACGTATACCGGAGCGCCCCCGATTCCAGCACCACCAGGAGGAGAAACGGATTGCTTTCACAATGGAACCCCCGTGGCTGAACACGTCCAGTCTCCTCAAAACAGAAGACATACCACGGAAGTTCAAACGCAAGTTTCATATTCCAGTAATGGACCTGAAAGCAGGTGCATCCATCCGGAGGCGAGTTGAGGGAACGAGCGGTCATTCCTGCGGATTTCCATATCTTTTCTGATTGATTTCCATATATCATACCACGTCATTTCTCTTGTTTCAAGAGTCCTTCCGGTGTATTTTCCGGAAACACCTGAAAAAAAGAAAGGGAAAGGGCCTTGTCATGAAACTCACATGTACGAAAAAAGATGCGGAACGGAACCGGTATGTTCCGCCGGTGCTCGGAAACGGAGACCTCTCGCTGCAGATTGACTATCGGGGAGGAATGAAACAGGAACGTTTCTGCGACATGCTTCCCGGCATCTATCGCGCGGGCTTCCGGTACGACAACTATTATACGGAGCTGGTTCCGTTCGGCTGGTTCGAACAGACCGTCGCCGGCTGCGGAGAACCGGCTGACTGGACGCAGACCTTCGATCCCGAACTGGCCCTCTGCAAAACGCATTGCGAATACCGTAGCGGAATCCGGGTCGATACCGAAATCTTCTGCCATCTGGAACACAACATCATCGCGATCCGGAAACGGATCTCCGGAGGAGAGGAGATCGACTCCCGCTTTGCCTACACGCTGAATTCGAAGCGCATGGAAGTCAAGGTTTCCGGAGCGTTCCGTCTGGACTATGCCATCGACACGATCGGCGATCCCTCCGGCTCGATTTTCCTGATCCCGGCAGGAGAGTGCGAAGCCCATGTGATCGACAATCACACATACGAACTGCGAACCGGCGAACGGGAAAGCACATTCTTCATTGCCTTCGGGGAGGATGAGGCAAAACTGGCGGAGAGCCTCGGATACGACGGCCTTTTCGAATCGCACCGTGCCGCCTGGAAGACCTTCTGGAACGATTCAAAAATCGATGTTCCCGAAGGACGTCTTCGGGAGGTCTGCCGCACTGCGGAATACCATCTCCGGATCAGCTCCACGAAATGGTCGATTCCGGTCGGCATCTACCCCTCGCACTGGCAGGGACGCTACTTCGGATTCGACGAATATTTTTCCTTCAGTGGACTTCTTCTCTCCGGACACGCAAAGGAGGCGAAAAAAGTCCCGCTGTTCCGCCACGAGATTCTGCCCTTCGCCATGAAACGCGCCTACATCTATTTCGGCAAGACCTCCACCTTTGCCCGTTACCAGTGGGAAACGGTGGAAACTCCCCTGATCGAAGGCGCCCCCCAGGGATTCTGGATCGAACACATCTTCCACATGGCGCACATCGGACTGGAAACACGTAAATATTACGATGTCACCGGCGACCGGGAGTTCCTGAAAGAAAACGGCTATCCGGTCATCAAAGCGTGCGCGGAATTTTTCCGGATTCAGGCGATATGCGAGCTGGGGGATGGACGTGTCATCATCGGCAAATGTGTCGATCTGGAGCGTCTGGGCCCTGCGCGGGAGAACGCCTTCATGACCACCTGCGGAGCCGTCGCGACTCTGAAAGCCGCCGCGACATCGGCGGAGGAACTCGGAACGGATGCCGAAATGATCCCTGTCTGGCGCAGTCTGGCGGAACGGCTGCTCGAATCTTTGCCAGTCGAGAACGGCAAATACGTTCCCTATCCCGGCTGTCCGGACAAGAGCATCGCGCTCCTGACCGGCATCTATCCCTATGCGGTTCTCCCCGCCGATGACCCGAAACAGCTCGCCGCGATCCGCGATTTCTGCGATACGGAATCCTCATTCGGCAACATGTATCCGGTCGGCAAATCCATCTGCGCGTGGTACGCCGGATGGAAAGCCATCGTCTTCTCGCGTCTGGGACGGCGCAGCGAAGCATGGAAAATCCTCGAAGAGTGCGCCGCCGATACCGGCTGTTTCTCGGAAATCTTTGAAATTCACGAAACCGGCTCCCATCCCTGGTTCACCACGGCGGAAGGAGTCTTTCTTGAGGCCGTCATGGAACTCCAGAACGCCCGTTGACCATTCCCGATCTCCAGCTTTCTTCAGACGCTTCATCCGCCCCCCGAATGGAGCGTCTTTTTCCGCCTGCCCTCCTCATCCGGAAGAGACGGATTTCCGGAGGCTCTTGAAAAAATTTCCGATCCGGGGTATATTACCATTTCAAACAGAAAGTGTTGCAAATGAATTCCCAACTGACCGGTCAGCCGCGGGGAAAGGTCCTGTGGCTGCTGTTTTATCATTTTTTCAAGATTGCGCTGTTTGTTGTCGGCGGAGGCTATGCGATCCTGCTGGCGGCGGAGGAGATCTTCGTAAAACGGCTGCACTGGCTGAAGGACGGGGAACTCATGGATATGCTGGCAATCATCCAGACCATTCCCGGACTGCTCGCGGGGAATGCGGCCATCTATGTCGGCTACCGCGCCGCCGGACGCCTCGGAGCGCTGGTTGCCCTGACCGGAGTCGCTCTGCCCTCCTTCCTGGTGATCACGGTGGTTGCGATGGGTTTCTCCTGGATCCCGATGGAAAACGGATACATTCAGGGAGCGTTCGTCGGAGTGCGCACGGCGCTCGCAGGACTGATGCTTGTGACGCTGATCCGCATGTGGAACAAAACGGTTCACGACTGGATTCAATACCTGATCGTTCTGGCATGTTTCATCGGGGTGGTGTTTCTGCACTGGAATCCCGGACTTCTGCTGGTGGGTGCCATGGCGCTCGGCGTTGTCTACTGCATGGGAATCTGCGACAAACTCCCCGCAGCGGCGACAGAACTCGATCATGATACGGAGGACCGGCAATAATGCTCTATCTTTCCATGTTTCTGATCTTCGTTTACTTCGGAGCCATCTGTTTCGGCGGCGGCAGCTCCCTGATGCCTTTCTACATCGACATTCTCGTGGAAAAATATCACTGGCTGACACTGCATGAACTTGGAGATTTCGTCGCGATTTCGCAGGTCACGCCGGGACCGATCGGAGTCAATCTGGCGACCTTTCTCGGCTATCGGCAGGGCGGAATCGCCGGAGGACTCCTCTGCACCATCGGACTCCTGCTGCCCTCCTGGATCCTGATGACACTGGGAGTGAAATCACTCGACAAATGGGAAAAAAGCCGAGTCGTCCGCAGTCTGATGTACGGAGTCAAGCCGGCGACCATGGGATTGATCGCCGCCGCATTCATCGCCTATCTGGAGATCTCGCTTTTCAGCGACCGCATCCCATGGGACTACTGTCTTGAACTCCTGAAAGCAAATTTTGCCCCCTACGAGGGCGCATTTGCCCTGCGCTGGGATATGCTCCCCATTTTTCTGTTCTCCTGCTGGGCGCTCTACAAGAACAAACTCAGTATCATGGGCGTGATTTTTCTTTCCGCCGGACTAGGCGCTCTGTTTCACGCGATCTTCTGACGCGACTCCTCATCCCTGCACGGCATGATCGGCAGGGAAATCCTCTCCCGACCAGACTCGGACAGAGGTCCATTTTTCCGCCGGCGCACTCCAGAACGCATTCTCCGGAGGCAGTCCCAGCGGCAGAAACGCCGCCGATGCCAGATAGAGACTTCCCGTGGAGATGTAATTTTCCCCCAATCCGGGCTGATGTCCGCAAAGTCCGATCCGCAGCCAGCCGGAGGAATCAAAGGTCCCGGGCGCATTCAAAGTCCGGCGGATCACCGCCGTCATCGCCTCGCGAACCGCAGCAGGAGCAAGAGATTCCGGCAGTTCCCCACGCAGCGCCATCTGCGCCAGCGCCTGAAACGCTCCGCAGCGGTAGGCTATCGAACGGCCGATCACCGGGAAAGAACCATCCGGAGCAATCAAACGCTCCAGCACGGCGGCATAGCGGCGCATCCGGAGCCGGATCGACTCAAGACACGGAGCTCCATCGCCGAAATGATTCACATTCTGTTCCATGACATCAAGAAGCATCGGCTGAATGACAAAACTGTTGTAGAAATCCCATGCGAAACGGGGGCCGTCTCCGTAGGCGCCATCGCCCTTGAACCACTGTTCGTGCTGCCGGAGCGCATAGTCGATCCGCATAAGATCGCTCCACTCTCCGAGTTTCCCAAGCGCCGTCTCCACCATGGCCGAAAACAGCAGCCAGTTGTTCGCTCCCGGCGTGATGACACGCGAACGCCGGAGCAGATCCGCTGTCAGACGGCGGGTCCTCGCATCCAGCTTTGCGATCAGCTCGTTCGGTGCCCGGATAAGCCCATGGGCAAAAAAGGCGGTATCCACCAGAAACTGCGGATGCGGAACTTCTTCGGAACTCCAGAGATAATCAGGCGAATCAGGATCGACTGCGGAACCAATCGCCCGCCGAACCTTCTCCGCGTATTCCGAACGCACCCCCCCTCGGAAGAAGAGTCGCCAGAAAGCTCCACCCAGGGCGCAATTCCCGTTATCAGCCGCCCGAACGCCTCCATATGGGAGCAAAGCGAGCGGTCCTCCTCCGTTGTTGTTTCCACGGGCATGGAGCGTTTCAGCTCTCCCCGTTCAAGCGCATCCAGAACCGGATCGGCAATCCGACGGAGAAAAGAGATCCATTCCTCCCGAATCATTCCTGTTGTTTCCATTTTTACCTTCTCCTGAAAAACAAACCTCTAAAGGGATCGGATTACGACTTTTTTGCCAAAAAGAAACGATCTGCAAAATCAAGATAGCGCAGCCAGTCATACTCCGTGATGTCGTGCTGTCCGGGACGGCAGTGATAGGCGCAATCCCCGGAAAGCACCTCTCCGACCGGCGGCATCTCATCGCCCGGCACCCCCTTGCTCCCGAAAAGCGCATAGGCTTCCCGCGATGCAACCAGGCCGAGAAATTCCCCCTTCGGATCCGCCCAGAGATCCTCCGACGCACTCGCCACATAGAGCGGACGCGGCGCAATCAGAGAAAGCAGAAAATGCTGGTCATACGGCATCTCCTGCGACCGGAACGCATACCGAGACATTCCACAGCAGAACCAGTGCGGAAACGGCGAAAGCATCACTCCCAGCGTCTCCCCGAAACAACGTTTCGAAAGCGCCGCTCCGCCGCAGCCGGAATCGTTGGAAATGACCATTGCGAAGCGCTCATCGTTCGCCCCCGCCCAGAGAGCCGTCTTGCCCAGACGGGAATGTCCTGTGGCGGCAACCCTGCCGGCATCAAGTTCCTTCTCCGTTTCGATATAGTCCATGATGCGGGAGAGTCCCCATGCCCAGGCGCTGATCGCAGGCAGCTCCTCCTTCCGTTTCCGGAGCTCCTTTTCCGTCAGGAACAGCGTATAGATGCTTTCGAGAGCCCCACCCTTCTGATCCAGATAGACCTGCTGATAGCAGGCCGTCACAAGAGCATATCCGCGCTTCAACAGAAGCTCCGGCTGCCATCTTGCCTGCTGAAAACCACGTTCATGCAGTCCTTCCCCGTCGGGGAACGGAAACGCGGGAAGAGGCAAATCGGTCTCCGGAGTGGCCGTATGGTTGCCGCAGAAGTTCAAACCGATAAACACCGGAGCCCGGCCCTCCGTCTGATTCGGCAGATACACCAGAAGATCCAGCTCACGGGACGCCCCCGAATTCATCTCGAAGTGGAGACACACCAGTTTCCGCCGGCCAAGTCCGCCGAAAACATTCTCTTTGACGGCCAACTCCTCCACACGCATGGAATCGGGACGCCGCGGAACAGGTCCGTACAGGTTCTCCTCCAGAATCTTCAGAAGATGTCTCCTCTGGAAATTCATCCATTCAAAAGAGTTCCGTATCCGGGAACCGTCGGGGCGCTCCAGAGCGGAGGGCAAGGTGTAATGAGGCACTTTCGATTCATCATAATTGATTTCGCGGCTGTCTTCAGGCATATTCCAGTTTCCTATCTATGTTGCGACTATGTTCCGTTTTCGTTTTTGCGATTCGTACATTTTCTCTTTCAGAACAATCCGGCGGGAAAGGCGACTCGTCCAGCAGCCGATCCCGTCGAAGAAGATCCGATCAGGCATTGTTCCGGAACATCGCGAATCCGGCCTGCTGCGGAACGATTACCTCCATCTTGTCCTTGCCGAGTTCGGCGCACCTGCCCTCCCCGGCGATCAGTTTCCAGTCGCCGGAAGGAATCTCCACTTCCATGGAACGGCAGGTGCTGTCTTTTTCACGATAGACAATCAGGAAACCGGAAGTTGAATAAAATCCGGTCAGGGCTTTTCCGGACGGTTCCTCTCCGATCGGATAGATGTCGCCGGCGAACAGTTTTTTCCGCACTTCACGATGAAGCTCCATCATCCGGCGAAGCTCGGCGCGCTCCTCGGGAGTCGTCAGAGACGGGGCGAACCAGAGAAGCGGATTGGCAAACATTGCCACCGCCATCCAGTAGGTCCAGGGATACGCATCGGGCGAGCCTTCTTTTTTCGTCCGGTAAAATTCGCGGTTGATGTCGCCGATATACGGTATTTCAATCTGAAGCATCTGAGGACGCATGTATTTCGAGAGCTTCCACAAACTGCGAAGAGTCTTCTCCGGATGATAGCCGCGTCCCCATTGATGACAGACATAACGATTCTGCAGGAAGATGTTTCCATATTCCAGCATCCGGAAATATCCGGGCCGCTGACCGGAGGTCGTATCCAGATTGAAAAAGATCTCGCCGTTCGACTCCTCCCGGGCCGTCCGCAGAAGCGTTTCCAGATTCCGCTCCGCCTCCGAGGTCCGGATCAGAACACCATCTATCTTAAAAATGTTGAATCCGTATTCGCGATGGTATTTCAGAAGCATGTCACAGAAGGATCTCCAGTCACGATACTCCGCATTAGAACTCGGAGCCACCCAGAGCGAAGGCTCCACACCGGCTTCCTTTGCACACTCCACCAGCTTCCGGAAGGAACCGCCGAGGCGCTCCCGCGAAACATCCCAGAACGCAGGCTGAATATGACGGTTCCGATTAATCATCTCGCCGAGACTGCCTCCCTCCTGCCAGGAATCGTCGATCTGATAATGAGTGGCCCCGGCTTCTCCGGCGGCCTTCAGTTCCGCCATCAGGAACTCTTCGGACACCAGAGATGGAAATTTACCGCATCCCCATGGATTCACCGTCACCGAACAATGCTTCTCGCTCAGCCGGAACCGGGCCCGCAGATACTTTTTCAAAACGGTGCACGCATCCTTTTCCGATGCGTAAAGCCCCAGGACATTGCGGCAGGAAACGAATTCCCGGTCAGGTACAATCTCCGACGGATGCACTCCCCAGCAGCAGGAAAATACCGCAGATCCCTCCAGACGGAAATCGTAAGATTCCCAGTCGCGCCGCTCCTGAGACGGCGGAGCCTCCTGAAGATAGAACAATCCGCTTCCATCCTCCCCGGAGGCATAAAACAGATTGCCGCGCATCTTCCCGGACTGGATCTCATGCTCAAAAACAAGATCATCATGCAAATCGGTACGCGCCCGGAATTCGACCGTTTTCCGGGGCTTCAGCGAATCCGCCAGACGGAGACCATCTACACAGCTTTCCATGCGCAGCTCCGGGATCCTGTCCAAATTCCAGTTGTACTCGTAGGAACGCTGGCTCCAGAAAAAATTCGGCATCACAGCGGTCCGCAGCGTATTCCAGACCGCAATCGCCGGCTGGCCGGGATATACCGCAAAGAAACGCCGGAACACCAGATCCTGTACCGGTTCGCGCATAACAACGCAGACCAGAAGATGGGGCGAATCAAACCGATCCTGTTCCACGGCTTCCGCCTTCACCTCCGTCACCTCGTATACAATTCCATCGAAATCCGGGCCGTTCAATCCGATGAAAGAAAAATCCGGCTGCTCCTTTTCCGGTGAGGCGAACTCCCGTCCTGCCGCATCTTTCAGGGAGATGGTCCGGGGAATTCCAGAGGAAAGATCCATTTCCCGGATAATCTTTTCATTTCCGACGGTCAGTCGTGAACCGTCATAACGCATATAGCAATCCTGATAGTGAAATTCATTCATTTGCACACCACCTTATCTTCCCATTACAAATTCATAATCCACCGGAACAGAGACCCGTTTTCCCTTCCAGTCGATGAATGTGACACATCCATCGCCGAATTCGACTTCCTCCACCTTTCCGAAATCCGCCGGAACCGGTGCAACTCCCTGAATATGACGGATTTCTGTCGGTTTCTCTTTCTGGAAACGGATCGTCGTCGGGAAGCCCTTGTCGTTCAGAAAGTTGTGATCAATGGAAGGCTTGAGTCCTTCGGCAAAAAAGGAGCAGGTATCCTCCACCCCGATGCAGTATGTCCTGCCGTTCCACGGAGCGAAGAACCTGCCGGAATTCGAAATCCAGAGCGTCGTGGAAGGAAGCACGGCAGCATCCTTCAGGGCAAACCAGAGATATCCCTGCTCCGGATAGACGGCAACCACCCACGCCGGTTTGTCCGAAGGCTTCTTGAATACAGAAAACAGATCCGTAAATCCATAAGGGGAAGGAAATTCAGAATAGTCGATCGAATCCAGATCCCTCGGCAGAGCGGGAACGGCGGAAATGGCTGTGAACTCTTTTCCGCGGTCAAGAATCTGATACGCCTCTTTCCGCGGATCGGAAAAGATTCCGGGACAGGTCATGCCGAAATCAAATTTTCCGACCGAAAGATACATTTTCTCCCCATTCTCCGGCATTTTGATGATCGGATGATGTCCCAGCGCCATCTCTCCGGAACTGTTTGATATCGTGTGGGTAAAATAAAAAACAGGATGCTTCCGGTTGATTTTCACGGTTTTGACAACATCCGCCTTCCGGACCTTGACGGAAATGCCGAATGCAATCGTAGAGACATCGCCGGAGACCGATGCGGAAAGCAGCTCCCACTTCTCCCCGGAAACCTCGCCGTGGGCCGGATGCTTCTCTCCGTTCACAAGTTCCGCATTGCCTCCGAACGGCATGCAGAAAATCTCTCCACGCAGATTCTTCAGCGCCCCGGACAGCCCGGTTTTATCCTCATCCTGCCATGGAGTCAGGTGATAGGGCATGATCGCTTTCCCCCCGACCGTAAAAGTCACCGGCGCAATCTGCCCCCCTTCCTCCGTAACGAAAAGTTCAATGTTTTCCGTGCTAATCAGCCAGCCGTCCGCATTATGCGAATTGGTTTTCGTGACAAAATTCTCAGCCATAAAAAAACTCCTCTGCTATGATTTCAGCACAGTAAGGTACGATCGCAAGGGGAATTATTCAAGAGGAAAGCATCATAAATTCTTGACAAAACGGATATGAGTCGGTATGTTAACGCAAAAATTGTCAACACACAAAAATCCAATCGAGGGAACTATGAAACGCATTCTGATTCTGATGCTTCTGGGAATGACTCTCTTTGCCTTTGCCCAGATCCCCGCGGCGGCGGCACTCGGCAGCAAAAAGCAGTCGGCGGAAGCGCCGGCCGTCACACAGAAGGTCACTCCGCAGCAGATCCAGGAGGAACTTATCACTTATGACTCCGGACAGGAGATCAAAGCATTCCTCAAGGGGGAAACAACATCGCAACTCATTTATACATCAGGAGTTATTATTTTCACTTTCCTGGCAGCCGGACTGGTTGCCTATCTTCTGCGCCGGAAATGGAAACGAATTCAGGAAAAGGGGGGAGCTGCGGCATTGTCCGGACGCATTCTGGCTTCGCCGGTCTCGACCTCCGTCATCATTGCGGGACTTTACCTGAGTATTCTGCCGTATCTGGTCTCCCTGCCATTGAAAACCTTCCGGATGACAGAACGGGTGCTCGAAGCGGCTCTCTGCGCGATGGTGGCATGGCTGATCTACCGGTTTGTCGATCTGCTGGATTACGCACTCGAAAAAATTGTGGATAAATCAGGCAATCACATTGATGTCCTGATTCTCGGAATCATCCGCAGGATTGCCAAAGTTACAGTTGTCATTCTGTCCATTCTGTTCATCGGGCAGAACATTCTAAATTTGAACATCACGACACTGCTTGCCGGTGCCGGAGTGGTCGGTCTTGCCGTTGCATTTGCGGCACAGGATACGATTGCCAACTTCTTCGGCTCCATCATGCTGATCATCGACAAACCGTTCGGGGTCGGCGACTTCATCAAGCTGGACACCTTTTCCGGAACCGTGGAGCGGGTCGGCCTCCGGAGTACAGCCATCCGGACCCTGGATGGAAATCTCATTACGATTCCGAACAAAAATGCCGCAGGAGTCCCCGTGGAAAACGTCTCGATGCGGTCGAACATCAAAAAGATTCTGAATCTCGGACTCACTTACGACACCTCGCCGGAAAAGATGCGGCGGGCAATCGAAATCCTCCATGAAATCTTTGACAATCACGAAGGAATGGCCCCCGAACTCCCCCCGAAAATCAATTTCACGGAATTCAAGGATTTCTCCCTGAACATTCAGGTCATTGTCTGGTACCATCCAAATGATTTTATGAAATCCCTCGAATGGATGACGGAAAAAAACCTTGAAATTCTGGACCGATTCAACGCGGAAGGTCTTGATTTCGCCTTCCCGAGCAATACCACCTATCTGGCCTACGATGCCAAGAGAAGAATCGGACTGGATATTACGGCAAAATCGGAATAATCCACCCGGACTTGCAGCTTCCGAACGTCGGGCGGATGTATTCGGAACATCCGCCTTTCCTTGATTGCCTCCGCCATTCCTTCGAACATGACGGGGAATCTTCCGGGAGGTTTTACTTCAGGAATGTTAAGCATTATCTTGACATTTCCTGTTTCCGGGAGTATTTTAAATATACGGAGGAGATCGAGAGAGGTAAATTTTACTTTTTTATTGAAGGAGGTCACCATGCCCTCGAATGCGGAATTCAATTTAAAACGCTTGGCAAAGACTAAATTGCCGATCGAATTTGTCCGGGAGCATGCCGGCGAATGGGATCATCAGGCATGGCTTGAGTTTTGTTCATCCCTCGAAGAAAAAGGATACACCCCGATTGATCTTGATCAGGTAGGTCTTCTGCTGGAGCAGAAAAAGGTGGAATACTGGGCAGAAAGGAATTCCAAATAAGTGTCCAGACTCCTGCGAAACCATTCTGCCGGCGAAACGAAACATCCTGTTGCGGAATCTGCCGGCAAGCTGACCATTGCTGCCACTCCGATCGGAAATCTTGAGGATATCACGCTGCGTGCGCTCCGCGCAATGAAAGAGGCCGATACGATCCTCGCGGAAGATACCAGACGGACAAGAATTCTCTGTTCCAGATTCAATATTTCCACCCGTCTGGAGAGCTATCATATTTATAACGAGCACGGCAGGACGCCGGAACTGATCCGCCGGATCAAATCCGGAGAAAAAATTGTTCTTGTCTCCGATGCCGGAATGCCATGCATTGCCGATCCCGGATTTCTACTGGTGAGAGATGCCGTCGAAGCAGGAATCGAACCGGAGATTCTTCCCGGAGCATCCGCATTGATCTTTTCGATTGCAGTGAGTGCTCTGCCATCCGACCGCTTTGCCTTTTATGGATTTCTGCCGGTGAAATCCGGACGCCGCGCGGCACGGCTGACGGAAATCGCGGCATCGAAAATGACTGCTGTGGTTTTCGAATCGCCCTATCGTCTGTCCAAACTGCTGAAGGAAATTCCGGAATACTTCGGAAAGGAGACGCCGGTGGTGGTTGTCAGAGAAGCGACAAAAGTCCATCAGGAGATTCTGCGGGGAAGTGCGGAAGAACTGGAGAAAAAATACGCAAGTCGTTCCTGGAAAGGAGAATGCGTCGTTATCATTGGAGCTCCGGAAGAAGATCTTTCCCCGGAGGATGAATCGGAGGAACATCATGAATAAAACTTTTTTCCTGGATCGAGACGGAGTTATCATCGAAGATGAAAATTATCTTGCCGATCCGGCAAAGGTCCGTCTGTGTCCCGGCTGCGCGGAAGCGTTCAGACGGATCGCCGATGCGGGATACCGGATTATCGTTACATCCAATCAGTCCGGAATTGCCCGGGGATATTTTTCCTGGAAAGAGGTAAAGGCAGTCGAAACGCGCATTGAGGAACTGCTCTCCAAAGAAGGCGCGCCGAAACCGGATGCCTGGTATTACTGTCCGCATCATCCGAAAGGGATCCTTCCGGAGTACGCACAGGATTGCTCCTGCCGGAAACCGAAACCGGGACTTCTGATTCAGGCAGGACGGGAACATGAAGTCGACTTTCCGCATTCCTATATGATTGGCGACAAGCTGTCGGATCTCAAAGCCGCCTATGCCGCAGGCTGCTGTTCCGGCGCACTCGTTCTCACAGGGCATGGCGGAGAACAGACTCCGGAACCGCTCGAGAAACCGTATCTGATCGCGGAAAATATCCTGGACGCCGTGCAGAAACTTCTTGCAGACGCTCAATAGGCCGCAGAGAAACGGCGAAAGTTGAAAAAGACTCTTGACATTCCGCTCCTTTGCGCTAATTTACCATGTCTTTTCAGAAGCAAATCCAATCACAGGAGCATAGGTCATGTTGCGAACATCTTTGATTGTCACACTGAGTTTAATTTTCACGTTTGCTGTTCAAGCGCAAAGAGTTGTCAATGTCAAAGTTGATTCTGACGCCTCGGTCAACGCCTCTCTTCTCTACCGCGGAATCACCGGCAATACGGAACTGGACAAGGCCATTGCCAAAGATCTCCGGAACTGCGGCTGGTTCGATCTGGTCAAATCCGGATATTCGAATTATATTCTCAGCGGATCGGCGACGGGCAACTCGGTTCGTCTGCAGCTGGCGGACGGAGCGGGGGCTCCGCTGGGAACGGTCACAGCAACCGATTCCACCGTCGAACGCGCCTCTCACAAGGCTGTCGATGCCCTGCTGAAATATCTGTACAAGATTCCGGGAATCTGTGCGACCAAAATTCTTTTTGTCGCCCAGACTCGTCCCATGCAGAAGGAAATCTACATGTGCAACTACGACGGCACCGGCATCACGCAGCTGACCAGAAATGCCGGTCTCTCTCTGGATCCTGTCTGGGGACCGGGCGGAAAAACTTTCATTTACAGTTTTGTTGGAAGGACTTACACAAGTCTGGTCGAACAGGCTGTCGATTCCAACCGCAACCGCAGACTGGCCCGTTTCGCGGGACTGAATGCCGGCGGGAAAATTTCTCCCGACGGAACAAAAGTTGCACTGGTTCTGAGCAAGGACAATCAGGTGGACCTGTATGTCCGCAGCATCAACGGCGGGGATCTCAAGCGCCTGACTAACGACAAATCGGTCGAAGCCTCCCCCTGCTGGTCTCCGGACGGAACCAAACTCTGTTATGTTTCCGATGCGGGAGCATCCCACAGACCGCGTCTGCGTGTCATTTCCGCGACAGGCGGAACCCCGGTCACGGTTTCCGGCATTCTAGGAAGCGAAAGCGTCTCCCCCTCCTGGAGCAAGGATGGAAAAATCGCCTATTCTGCCAAGCTCGGAAACTACACGGTGGCAGTGATTGATCCGGACAATCGCCGTCCGGACAGCTATTCCAAACAGAAATACGGAGTCATTGCGGACAAAGGCGGCGACTGGGAAAGTCCCTCCTGGGCGCCCGACAACCGCCATGTGGTCTGCTCCTTCAACTACGGCATCTACATTGTTGATACATGGACCGGAAAATCCCGGCAGATTCTCGGCGGAAAATCCCGTCTGAGCCTCCCCGACTGGTCCGGAATCCTTTACTGACAGAGCGGAAAATCATGAGTGATCTTGCATGGCTGGAATCCGTCGGATTCTTCGACATGAAACTCGGACTCGACCGGATGAGGGAACTGGCCGAGCGGCTGGGGACTCCGCAGAACCGGCTGAAATTTATTCATGTCGCCGGAAGCAATGGAAAAGGATCGGTCTGCACCTTTATTGAAAACGGACTCCGCGCCTGCGGATACAAAACTGGCTTCTACTCCTCTCCGCATCTGGCACGACTGGAAGAGAGATTCCGGATCAATGGAAAAACCGTTGAGGAGAAAGCATTTGCAAAAGCGGCGGACCGGGTTCGAAATGTCGTGGAGGCAATGCGGAAGGAACAGAACGGACCGACCTATTTTGAAATCACAACGGCAATCGCTCTTGCTCTGTTTGAGATGGAACAAGTGGATTTCGCCATCTGGGAAGTCGGACTGGGCGGCAGACTGGATGCCACAAATATCATCACGCCGGAACTTTCCATCATCACGGGAATCTCTCTGGAGCACACGGAACATCTCGGGCCCACGCTTGCGGCGATCGCCGGAGAAAAAGCGGGAATCATCAAAGAGGGCGTTCCGGTCATCTGCGGTCCGCTCCGGAAGGAGGCGTTCGATGTGATCGCTGCAAAGGCGGAAGCTCTTCATGCGCCGCTGACCGCGGTCGCCCCCTATTCGGATCCGGTCCGGATTCTCCGGAATGCAGCTGGAAAAGCATCACAGCTGCTGACTCTGGAGGGATCGTTTGTGGAAATTCCTCTTCCTGGAGTCTATCAGAGAAACAATGCAAAAGTTGCGGCAGCGGCGCTGAGCCAGCTTTCAGCCCGATTCGGATTCGATCGGCAAACGGCGCTCGGCGGACTCCGTTATGCGGAGTGGCCCGCAAGAATGCAGTACATTCCGGAACGCAGACTGATTATCGACGGAGCCCACAATCCGGAAGGTGCGGAAGCTCTGGCTGCATCGCTGAAAGAATTCTATCCGGATCGGAAGTTTCATTTCCTCTGCGGCTGTTTCGCGGACAAGAATGCAAACGAGGTACTCCGGTTCTTTGCGCCTCTGGCGCTGGACTTCCAGTTCATCGAATTCGATGGATCGGGCAGAAAAATCAGGACTGCGGAAGAACTTTCGGATCTCCTGCGCACCCTTGCGCCGGGCTGTCCATCCGGACAGGCGGAACTGGAACCTTCACTCGAATCGCTCCCGGCTCCGGACGGAGAACTCACGGTGCTTTCCGGTTCTCTTCACATGTGCGGTGAGGCTCTGCACTTCCTGAACCTTCTGTAACAGACAGAGGATGCGGCCATGGAGGGGAACGGCTCCCGGAAAACAACGATTTTCAAGTCGCCCGATGAACCGGAATCCCTTCCGCTGGAAATCCATATCGCCGCATTTGCATTTGTGGAAGGCGGCTCCTATCATATCAGGCGCCACATCCACCCGGAATATGAAATCATGATCGTGCAGAGCGGAAGCTATCGTTCGCGCCTGAACGGAAAAATGCTGGAGGTCTTTCCGGGAGAGTTTCTTCTGATTCAGGCAGGCGACGATCACGAGGATCTTTGCGAAGGCGATTTCCGCTTCGCCGCGCTCCGTTTCCTGATTCTTGACACAACAGGAACGGAACGGACCATGCCGATTCTGAAAAAAGAACTTTCCGCAGAAAAAAGGATTTTTCCTCTCCGGGAAAAGAGTACGGCATCGACATTGTTCCATGAGGCGCATTCGGCATTTCTGGAAGGGAATACGCTCCGGACACAGGCCGTCGGTCCATTGACTCATGCGATGTTCTGGGAACTGCTTGCGCTCATTCCGCCGGAGCTGTTCACGGAAGAGTTCCGGGAGGCCTTTACAAAGAATGAGCTTCTCACCCGTCTGGAACAGCTCTTCGCCACCCGTTTGAACCAGCCGCTTACAGTGGATCGGATCGCAGCTCTGCTCGGAATGAGCCGCCGGGTTCTCGAATATAAATTAAAACGCCTGGGGGCGCCTTCCCCGCTCCGTCTTTTCACGCGCTGCCGGATTCAGGAAGCGATCCAGCTTCTGAAATACGAAGGACTGAATGTCAGTCAGACGGCGGAACGACTCGGGTTTGCCAATCCGTTTCATTTTTCGCGGGTCTTCAAATCCGTCACCGGCCGGACACCCGCCGATTTCCGAAACGAACGCTCCTGCGGCGGGTAAAACAGTCAGATTTTCGCAAACAGATATCTTTTTTCGCAAACAGCCATTCCGAAAATTCCGGTTTTGTGATATAATGACAGGAACCATACAACCCGGAACGAACCAGGATGGACAAAATGAAATTCTATTATTTCGATTCAACGCATTGGGACAGGGAATGGTACAAGCCATTCCAGTATTTCCGCGGGATCCTGCTGGAAAATACGGAGCGGATTCTCGATACACTGGAACATCAGAATGCATATCAGAAGTTCTTTTTCGATGGTCAGACAATCGTGCTGGAGGACATTACCGAAATCCGTCCGGATCTGAAGGAGCGTCTGAGCGAACAGATCCGCAAGGGCAGACTCAATGTCGGCCCGTGGTACCTGATGCCCGATGAACTGCTTGTCTCAGGAGAATCCCTGATCCGGAATCTTCTCCGTGGACGCTGCATCGCTCAGGAATACGGAGCCTCCCCCTGGCCTGTCGGTTACGTTCCCGATATTTTCGGACACATTGCTCAGCTGCCCCAGATCATGCGCGGATTCGGCATCGGCACCATTGTCGCGTGGCGGGGATTCGAAGACGATCTGGCACCCTATGCCCGCTGGGCAGCTCCGGACGGCACCACCTGCAATCTGATCCGTCACCCGCAAAACGGCTACGGCGAATTCACAGCCTTCCCGAAAGAAACCAGACAACTCTTTCAGGAATATCTCCTCCGCTGGATGGAAAGCGCAAAGGAGATCTACGGAGACGAGATCGTCCTCACCGATGCCTTCGACCACAGCGACATCGACTCCAAAGCCCCTGAACTCCTGGACGCCATCCGGGAACTTTATCCCGATGCGGAAATCCGCTGGACCGATTTCACGGATATCGACGCATTCTCCAAACCCGATCTGCCCGTCATCCGCGGAGAGCAGATTCACACCTGCAAAGGGGTCCGTTGCAGAGGAATCCAGATTCCCTACACGCTCTCCTCCCGCATCGACGTGAAATCGGAAAACGATCAGCTTCAGAACCGTCTGGAACTGGAAATCGAACCGATGGCGGTCTTCATGGGGAAACGCTTCTCGCCCAACCTCCGGGGAATGCTGGATCTCGCCTGGAAAAAATGTCTTCAGAATCAGCCTCACGATTCCATCTGCGGCTGTTCCATTGATGCGGTTCACGAACTCATGCACTCCAGAAGCATGGAAGCAAACCAGATCTGTGATTTCTTCCGCGATGCTCTGATCCGTCAGGACCGCACCGATCTCACAGGCAAAGAACTCGGAGGCTGCTGCGAAGCCGGAGACGGGCGTTACACTCTGCGAGTCTTCAACACCCTCCCCTGGCGGAGAAAAGAAATTCTTCCGCTGACCATTCATTTCATCGGCCCCTATCCGGAGACTTTTGCGGAGTCGCGGAGCTCGGAAGCGCTCAATGCGTTCCGTCTGTTCGATGCATCAGGCAGAGAGATTCCGTATATCATCACCGATATCCGGCGCAATGTCCGTACCGCCCTCTGGAAGCAGGCCTATCGGACATTCGATCTCTACACGATTACAGCGGAAGTGGAACTGGCGCCCTCCTCCTGGAGCACTTTCCATCTGGAACCCTCCAGGACACCGGTCCGACGCTATGGAACCCTCCGGACCGCCAAACAGCAGGCGGAAAATGAGTTTCTCCGTCTTACGGTCCATTCCGACGGCACCTTCGATGTGCTCGACAAACGTTCCGGCAGGACCTTCTCCGACCTCAACGATTTCGTCATCGACCGCGAAACCGGCGATGGCTGGGGACATGTCAAACCGCTCTGCAACGAGGAAATCATCCATTCCGTTTCGGCTCAGACCGCAGTCACGGAAGACAATCTCCTCCGTACCACATTTGAAATCACACGCGATTATGAAGTCCCCGAAGAAGTTCTCTTCTCCGGTACCGTCAACGCCTTCTACGGCTCCACCACTCTGTCGGAACACCGGAAGCGGCTCCGCATCGTCACATCGGTCACGCTGGACCGGATCTCCAGCGATCTGAAGCTCCGAACCCGGATCGAAAATACCATCAGAGACTGCCGTCTGCGCCTGCGCATCCCGACTGGAATCGAAGGCCGCTGTTTCACCGGACAGACCTTCACCATGATCGAACGGCTTCCGGGACGCGAAAAAGGAGAGCGCACTCAGGACTACCGCGAGGCGGAAACCATCGAAAAGAACTTCAACGGAATCGCCGGAAAACGCGATAAACTCGGCGGCATTGCCCTTCTTTCCCACTATGGACTTCATGAAATTTCCAGCAGCGAATCCGGAGAACTTTTCATCACGCTCTTCCGGGCGTTCCGGCGGACCGTCATGAGCGAGGGCGAACCCGCAGGAGAACTGCAGAAAACCCTGCATTACGAATATACCTATCGATTCTTCCACACCGAAGAGTTTCCGGAACTCTTCCGGGAACTCCAGACGCGGAAAACGCCTCCCGTGATCTACACGCTGGCAACGGAAACAATTCGCGGAATCCCGGAACATCCGGCGCTGGAACTCTCCGGAAGACTCACGTTCTCCGCTCTGAAACCGGCTGAAAATATGGAGAATACCGCCGTTCTGCGCCTGGTGAATCTGTCGGGGAAAACGGAACAGGCCTCCGTCAGACTTCCCGGCAGAAGCGGCATCCGCACCTGCAATCTTGCCGAGGATCCCGATCCCGGAAGTGCCGCAGCAAAAGCAGTAGACGAGTTTCAAACAGAACTTGCAGCAGGAAAAATCGGAAGTTACCTGCTGTCACGTTCCTGAGCGGAACAAATCAATCCGACAAAAGAAAAGCGAAGCGGCGTAAAACCGCTTCGCTTTTTCATTTCTTCCCAAAGACGACCGATCAGAATTTCAGAATCATCAGTCCGGAAGCAGGGACCGGAATGCGGGCAAATCCGGATTTGAGAACCGGAGACTGAACCGCCCGTCCCATGGTATCCAGGAGTTCGGCATAGGCGGGCTCGGACTGGAGTTCCACAATCAGCTCGGAACGCCCCGTTGCATTCACAACATAGCAGGTCTTTCCGGGTTCGCAGGCGATCTTGACATACTGCCCGAAATTGTAGACGGCAATAACCTTCTCTTCGCCATTCTCCGCGGAAACGATCGGATAGTTCAATTCCGGATGGAACGGTTTCAGATATCCTTTCAGAAGGACATCGCGATGACGCACACAGAAGTCGAGCCAGAAATGAAGCATTCTGCGATGCTCCTCTGGAATATCGTTGAGGCGGACCGAAATCTGCGGAACGCTGAAGAGTACATGCAGAAGCTGAAGCGCCGCATGTTCCGGAGTATCCGCGGAGTTCCACTCCAGCATGTCGGAATGGACAGCGGTTTTACCGGAGGTCAGGCGCAGATCAATCGTCCGGACCCGGTTTGCGAGCACATCGGCGGGACAGTCACCGGCGCGGAACATGTTGCCGTATTTGCGGACCGCAGGACCGATATAACTCTGTCGGAACTCGATCAGGATCTCCGGCTTCAGAGCGCGCAGGCGGCGCATGGCCTCCGACAGCAGAATATCGACCGCACATGGAACCGATTTCACATCTCGCCCGGCATAATTCTCCCGAATCGCGGGATCCTCTCCGTCGATGCGGAAGGAGTCGATGAAATCCAGCTTGAATCCATCAATGTCCCACTCCTTCACAGCAGTTTCATAAATGTTGATCAGATACTCGCGCACCTCGGGGAAACGCGGATCCAGAACGGAAGTGTTCAGACGGTCGCTGTGGTACAGGAATTTGCCGGCAAACCGTTCACACACGCGGCTTTTATCGCCGACGAACGGAACCGAATACCAGACAACATATTTCAAGCCCAGCTTATGAACCCTCGCCACATGGGCGCGCATATCCGGGAACCGGCGTTTGGAAATCTCCCAGTCGCCGCAGAAAGCGTAACCGCGCTGATTATCCTCGGTCTGCCAGCCGTCATCGACAATGATCCCCTTCATTCCATAGGTTCCTGCCAGCTCGCATTCCTGTTCCAGATCCCTGTCGAAAACATCCTGATGATAGCTGTACCAGGAGGAATAGATCGGTTCAAAGGCGGCCTCCGGAGCCACAGACGGTTTATATTCCTCCAGCGAGGCGAACCAGGCGGTGACATCCCGGATCGCATCCGCATAAAAGATTCCGCGAGTGTCAATGCGCAGAACAGCCTCATATGATTGAAGCGGAGCTTCCGGTTCGGAAAAAAGTACGATCCGGCAGGAAATCCTGTTCGATTCCTCGCAGACTCCGCCAAACAGTTTTACAAAACGCATTGCCTCGGAAAACGCAATCGTCATCCGATTCTGTCCTTTCAGGTTGATAAAGGACATCAGCGGAGCGGAAGACGCCAGATTGGAGCACAAGGGCCCGCCCCAGTCCGGCGGAATATTGCGGTTGAATCCGGCAGATGGGGTCCAGCGGGTCTGCATATCCAGCTGCGGCACGCTCCATACCAGACTCATCTCCGGCGGAACAAGCGGCGAATCCGCCTCCAGGCGGAGCTTGATCAGTTCCACTCCGGTTTCCGCACCGATCCGCTCCAACGAGACTCGCCACTCATTTCCGAAATTCCCCTTTGCCTCGATCTCTCCGACAATCGTATTGATTTTCATCATCCATTTCCTGTTTTAATTTCTGATTTCGTCGTATTTCTGCCGAGGAAAATACATTCAAGCCGAAAGAAATTCAACAGAGGAAGCAAACTTTTTTTACAAAACCGTTTTACGAATCGGAAATCAGGTGTATATTAACAAATGACACACAGAAAAAAACGGAGGTTCCGTACCCAAAATGAAAGCAAATGAATTAAGATCCAAGTTTCTTGAATTTTTTCAGAGCAAAGGCCACGCCGTCATCAAGAGCGCGCCGCTGATTCCCGATAACGATCCCACAGTTCTGTTTACCACAGCCGGAATGCATCCGCTGGTTCCGTTTCTGCTCGGCGCCCCGCATCCGCTCGGGAAACGGCTCACGGACGTGCAGAAATGCATCCGGACCGGAGATATTGATGAAGTCGGCGATCCCGTCCACCTCACCTTCTTCGAAATGCTCGGCAACTGGTCGCTCGGCGACTACTTCAAGGAAACGGCCATCAAGAACAGCTTTGAATTCCTGACGGGAAAAGAGTGGCTGAATATTCCTGTTGACCGTCTCGCCTTCACGGTTTTTGCCGGCGATGAAAATGCCCCCTTCGATGAAGAGGCATACAATCTCTGGCGTTCTCTCGGGGTCAGCGAAAAACGCATTGCAAAACTCCCGAAAGAGGACAACTGGTGGGGCCCCGCCGGACAGACCGGTCCCTGCGGACCCGATACCGAAATGTTCTACTGGACCGGACCGATGCCGGTGCCGGAAGTCTTCGATCCAAAGGATAAACGCTGGGTCGAAATCTGGAACGATGTCTTCATGCAGTATAACAAGACCGCGGATGGAAAGTTCATCCCGATGGAAAAGAAAAACGTTGATACCGGCATGGGCGTCGAGCGCGTCACAGCGATCCTCCAGGGCAAGGCAAGCTGCTACGACACCGAAATCTTCCAGCCGCTCTTTGAGGAACTCGACAAGATCCGCGGAATCGAAACACCGGCGGAACGGACCCGTTCCGAACGAATCGTTGTCGAACACATGCGTGCGGCGACCTTTATTCTCGCCGATGGCATCACGCCGGGAAAAGTCGATCAGGCCTATATCCTCCGCCGACTGATCCGTCGTGCAATCCGCGAGGCAAAACAGGCCGGAGTCACGGTTCCGTTCACAAAGCGCCTTGCAAAAGTCGTGATCGACAACTACTGCGAGGCCTATCCCGAACTCAAGGAAAATGAAACCATGATTCTGGAAGAGTTCGAACGCGAAGAAACCATGTTCAAGCAGACACTGGAAAACGGAGAAAAGGAATTCGAAAAATTCATCTCCCGCGTTCCCGCCCATATTCAGAACAAAGTCATCAGCGGCAAGAACGCCTTCTACCTGTATGAAACGTTCGGCTTCCCGATCGAACTGACCGTGGAAATGGCAAAGGAAAAGGGCTTTACGGTCGATCTGAAAGGCTACGAGGAAGCATTCCACAAGCATCAGGAGCTCTCCCGCAAAGGAGCGGAGCAGAAGTTCAAAGGGGGACTTGCAGACCATTCCGCGGAAACGGCCTGTCTGCATACCGCGACCCATCTTCTGCACAAGGCGCTGCGGATTGTGCTCGGCGATCATGTGGCACAGAAGGGATCCAACATCAATGCGGAACGCCTCCGCTTCGACTTCTCTCATCCGGATAAAATGACTCCGGAACAGATTGCGGAAGTGGAACGTCTGGTCAACGAAGTCATTCAGAAGAAATACCCGGTCGTGCGCGAGGAAATGAGTCTGGAAGACGCTCGCAAGAGCGGAGCAATCGGTCTGTTCGGCAATAAATACGGCGAACGGGTCACGGTTTATTCGATGGGCGATTTCAGCAAGGAAATCTGCGGAGGACCTCACGCCTCCAACACGGGAGATCTCATCAGCTTCAAAATCCAGAAGGAAGAAAGTTCCAGCCGCGGAGTAAGACGCATCAAAGCGACAATCGGATTTACATCAAAGGAGGCAAAATGAGCACGGAAATCATCATTTCAAACGATGGTGACGCCTATTTCATCACGGTCAACGGAAGAGCGACGTTTGAACACGCCTCGCAGTTGAGAAATCTTGCAAAGAGCCTCGAAAGCACCACCTTCTCCAAAATCTGTGTCGATCTGGAGAACTGCGGCGGCATGGACAGCACCTTCATGGGGATTCTTGCCATGCTCGGATTGCGTGCACGGGCGGTCGGTGCTCCGATGATCGTCTACAATGCCGGAGATGCCAACACAGCGCTCCTCCACGGGCTCGGTCTCAAAAAACTGTTCGAGTTCCAGACTGGGGAAATGGCCGGGGCCGGCGGAAAAGACTGGAGCTCCAATGAGACATCCGGACAGGCGGAAACGGTTCTGGAAGCACATCAGACCCTGATGTCGGCTGATGAGCAGAATGTCAAAAAGTTTGAAAAAGTCGTGGAACTGGTCCAGAAGGATCTGGATAAAATGAACGACAAATAATTTCCGGCATATTCCTGCAAAGAAAAAACGGAGAACGGGCAATCCCGCTTCTCCGTTTTTTTGTTTATTTCCGATAGAAAAAATTTGTCGGTTCTGGTGATGGGGCTGGAATTAGACGTTCCAGTCATCGCCTTTCGACTCGAAGTACTTGGCGACATTCGGGACGATCGGTTTGATGAGTTTTTTAATCGCGCGGGCATACTCACGGATTTCCCACTGGGCATGTTCGCTGTCACGCAGTTCAAGGAAGTGGAGAAGGTTTGAAAGATCGACCGTTCCCCAGAAAGTGACCATCATATTCTGCGGCAGAACGCCTCTGGCCTGTTCGCGGCAGACGCCTGAAGCAAGGAGATGCTCGTAGAGGGCAAGGGATTTTTGATTGTGTTCGGCGATTTCGGCGCGAAGGGCGGCATCGTCGAAGGAGTCATCGGCGAAGGATGCCTGACGATTGCTTTCCGCCTGACGGCGCAGTTTCGGCGGAGTATAGAATTCCATGTCGATCTCCGTGTAGCGGCGGGAGATCTCGTTGTACGACCAGGTCCGGTGGCGGTGCCACTGGCCGCGGACAAACAGCGGACAATGAATGCTGAACGTGAACACCATGTGCTCCAGGGGACTGGTGTGTTTGTTTTCAATCAGATAGTTGAGGAGTGTCACATCGCGTTCATCCATTGTGTCCTTCAGTTTGCCGAAGGAGACGCGGGCGGCGTTGACAAGTGTAGCCTCATTGCCGAGGTGATCGATCAGTCCGACCCATCCCTGTCCGTCGAGGACCTTCACATGGTTTGCAGGCGGTACATTCAGCAGTTTGATCATATTCCAACAACCTTTCTTTATAAATTTAATTTGGATTGATTCTGGACTTCAGACGGAACGAGTTCTGTTCCGTCGGAGCGGTTCTGGAGATGGTGGTCGAGCGATTCTCAAGCTGACGGGTTGCTTCCGCATAGGAAATTGCGGCAAGCAGGTCATCCCAGGTTTGAAAACGGTCCTCGGGTTTGCGGGCGGTCATCTTCAGAAGCATCTGGAGTGTTCCGCTGCTGACAGAGACATTCGGGTTCCGTTCAGACGGCAGCGGAAACGGTTTGTACACATGCATTCCCAGCAGTTCCGCCTCGTCATGCGAGTGGAACGGCAGAACGCCAGTCAGCATCTGGAAGAGCATGACGCCAAGGGAATACATATCGGTCTGGAGGGAAATCTCGCCGCCGGAAATCTCTTCCGGACTGATGTACCACGGCGAGGTACAGGCGCGTCCGCCGTTCAGAACCAGAGACTTCCAGACAAAAAGACCGTATTCGCTGAGCATCATCTTCTCCTCCGAATCGAACAGAACTTTGGAGGGGGTAAGAGCTCCATGGAAAATGCCGGTTTCATTGTATGCCGTCCGGAGAATTTCCGCGATGCTCCGCAGAATTCCCAGAGCTTCCCGCTGCTTCATCGGGGCTTTGCTTGAGATGCGAAACGCCAGATCCGGATGTTCGTAATAGTCCGTCACAAAGTAGCAGTTGTGATGAATCATCCCGCAGGCATGATAGGGAGCGATTCCGGGAATGGAAGCAAAGCGGACATGGTCGATTTCATTGAAAAAGCCCTCCGCATCCGCAGATGTGAGAGTTTTATCGAAGACTTTCAGCGCGAACGACTTATCTTTCTGATCCTTGACCAGATAAACACGATTGGCGGATCCCCGGTTCAGGAGAGTTGAGACGGTATAGCCGCGAATCTTCTGCCCGGCGGAAAGAGTGATTGTTCCGGAAAAGGGCTGGGCGCCGCTGCCTTCGATACTGTCGAGATAGGTGATCGTCATATCGGAAAGGGTGATCTGATCTCCGTTGCCGAGGGCGGTGATCTTCGGGTTCTCGCTGGAGGTCCGGGCGAGGTTTTCGACAAACCAGGCGCCGGTGTCATCCGCAAAAATCCGGAAATGCGAGCGGGAGCTGTCCGGCAGAATGATATTGCAGTCGGGCGTACAACCCAGCGTCAGCATGAGATCGCGTTCCAGCTGGATATAGTTCCGATTTCCATTTTCGTCGAATAAAAGATACGGCATGATTTTTCCCGTTGAGCAGTTCTTGGATAACATAGCAGAAATTCGGTGAAATGCAAAAACAACTGTTTGAATTTTTAACTCCGGACGCTATCTTTCCGGAAAGAACTGGAAGGAGGGCTTTGTCCCATGAAATTATGGAAACACATTCTCTGTGCCGCGGTCGCGATTCTGCTTCTGGCGGGAACGACTGCTTGTCAAAGCGTGCCTTACACGGGCCGTTCCAGAATGCTAATGACCTCGGAATCCTACGAAGCGGAGTCCGGAAGAGAAGCATGGGCGGAATTGAAAAAAACGGAAAAGATCTCCACGGATTCCCGCGCCAATACGGTGGTCGCCAGGGTGGGAAAGCGCATTGCCGAGGCGGCGGATTGCAAGAATTTTGACTGGGAATTTCTTGTTTTTCAGAATCAGGAGGCAAATGCGTTCTGTCTTCCCGGAGGAAAGGTCGGAGTTTATACGGGAATCCTCAAATACATGAACTGCGAGGCGGAACTGGCCGGAGTCATCGGACACGAAGTCGGCCATGCCATCGCGCGGCACGGCGGAGAGCGGATGACGCAGAGTATTCTGCAAAGTGTCGGGGCATCCGTTCTCTCCGAATCCACTCAAAATGAACAGATCCGGCAGGCTTATGGAATCATCACGAACCTGGGCGTAATCCTCCCGTACAGCAGACAGCATGAACACGAAGCGGATACTCTCGGACTCATTCTCATGGCAAAAGCCGGTTACGACCCTTCCGCTCTGATCGACTTCTGGCGCAATTTCTCCAATGCGAACAAAAATTCCGGAACGCTTTCTGTACTGGAGAAATTTCTCTCAACTCATCCGCTGGACTCCGATCGTATCAATGCCATGCAGAAGCAGCTTCCGGAGGCGATGAAATATTACAACAACGCGAAAAACAAATATGGCAAGGGCGCTGCGCTTTCTTTGAAATAAAGAGGGCGAGAGTGTGAAAAAATGGTCTCCGGAAAGCAGATCCGGAGACCGTTTTAAGGTCATGAAATGGGGGTCCCGAAAGGAATTAGTCCTCGATTTCTCCGGGAAAGTAGAGAAGATGGGAACAGTTGTCGCAAAGTGTCATCAGTCCTTTTTTGGCGTTGTTGACCGTCTGCGGCGGAACCTTGAGGCGGCAGTAGCCGCAGACTCCCTGATCGATCATTGCCATGGGCTCGCCCTTCTTGCCGGCAAGTAAACGGTGATAGACTTCCAAGGTCTGCGTATCGACTTTTGCTTCGTATGCCTTCCGGAGTTTCAGAGATTCCTGAATGGATTCCTCCAGTTCCTTCTTAAGTTCCACGAGATCGGCGGCTTCCGCTTTCACGGTTTTCTGTGTCACGGCGAACTCTTTTTCAGCGGATTGAATCTCCTTCTCCGCGGCTTCCGATTTATCAAGAAGTTCCAGAATGGTGGTTTCGATATCGGAAATCTTGCTCTTTTTGGACTCAATATCCGACATCATGGCCTGGTACTCGTTGTTCTTCTTGACCATTGCCGACTGCGTTAAAAGTTTACGGATCGCCTCGTTCAGCTTTTCGATTTCCCCTTCCGCGTCCTTGATCGAGCGGTCTATGCGGCGCTTCCCGTCCTTCGCTACTTCCACACAAGACATCCCGTCCTTCAGAAGAGAATCCAAACGCACCTTTTCCGCGGGAATCGTCTCCAGACGCGTTTGAAGATTGCGTATTTTCATATCCAGATTCTGCAATGCCAGCAGATCGGCAACCCACTGTTTCATAGCCCTAGTTTCCTTCCGTTGTTCGGGGTTTCGGAATCGTTCTTTCAAATATTGCAAGATAAGTCGGAATCTATAAAAATGCAAACGCTAAAATGTTTATTTTTGATGTTTTTTATCCCCGGCAGCGCTGGCTGAATATCAATTCGTATTGTATGGAATCACATTCTTTCTTTGTTGTTTTTGTGTATGGAGTGGAATGTTCTCTTTTTATCTACGGATCTTTCGTCTATTCGCTTGCACGGAACGAGGGCCTCCGGCGGACAGCTTATTCAGCTGGACCGAAGCAGGTCACGGACCTGCACCATACCTGCGGATCTTTTGTCTATTCGCTAACGCGAAACGAGAGCCTCCGGCGGACAGCTTGTTCAGCTGGACCGAAGCAGGTCACGGACCTGCACCATGCATGCGGATCTTTTGTCTATTCGCTGACGCGGTACGAGGGCCTCCGGCGGCCAGCTTGTTCAGCTGGACCGAAGCAGGTCACGGACCTGCACCATATCTTCGGCGTCTATTCCATCGGAAGGAATTAGAAAGATAGAGTCTTCCGGACAAAATTCACAAAGTATTCGATGCCAATGGATAATGCGGAATCAGGAAAGTCGAATTTGGAATTGTGCAACGCCGGATGCGTTTCTCCAAGACCGATTTTCACATAGACCCCCGGATAACGCTGAAGGAAATAGGCAAAGTCCTCCCCGCCCATGGAAGGTTCCGGCATTTCATAAAGACGCTCTTCACCAAATGTTTCCCGAATCACCTCTCTTGCAAAATCGGTCGGGCCGGCAGGATTGATGTTGACTGGATAAAGAATGTCGTAATGGATGTCGCACTCCACACGATGCGCATGGCAGACCGCTTCCACGATCTCCTGAAAACCGGATTTCAATTCCTGCGCCACATCCGGATCGAATGCCCGAGCGGTTCCTTCCAGAACGACCTCGTCCGGTATGACATTGGCAAGTTCTCCGCCCGAAATCCGACAAATGCTCAGAACCGCCGGACGCAAAGGATTAATCCGTCGGGAAACAACAGACTGGAGTTCCACCACAGCGGCACACGCGGCAATCACCGGATCACGTGATTGATGCGGACGACTGCTGTGTCCACCTTTCCCACGGATAATCACTTTGAAATGTGCCGTTGACGCATCCATCGCCCCTGTCCGCAATGCCAGGACTCCGAACGGAAAACCGGGAGCTCCATGCAACGCGGTTACAAGATCCGCTCGCGGATTTTCCAGAGCTCCCGCAGCGACAAGATCGCGTCCCATCGCACGGTTTTCCTCGCCGGGCTGCCAGACGAATCGGACGGTTCCGGATAATTTATCCCGTTCGGATGCAAGAATTTCTGCCGCTCCCATCAGCATAGCTGCATGAGCATCGTGTCCGCAGGCATGCATCAGTCCGGGATGTGTCGAGCAATATGGGACCCCTGTTTTCTCATCAAGAGCCAGCGCATCGATATCCGCGCGAAGCGTAACGTTCTTTCCCGGACGGCATCCATGCAGAAGTGCCACGACATCTGTTTTGAGAAATGGCGGCAGAACTTCAAATCCGAGTCCGGCAAGACGTTCCCGGATCGCCCGGGAGGTCTGATGTTCGTTCCCCGCAGTCTCCGGGATCTGATGAAGGCGATGTCGGAATTCGATAATGCCGGGAAGAATTTCCTCAACACGCTGTTCCATGCATAAGCTCCTTTCTGTATTTCCGGATGAATCGGAATAAGGCAGGATTTTCAGGCTTGTAAATTTTCCGGAAGAGGAAATTCCGGCAGAGTCTCCGGAAGCGATATGCGACGATTCTTCCCGGACGCTCCCCCAGCTGGGATCTTCTGAAAACGGGCATCCGGAGCATTCTGACCAGCCGGAACAAATCCAAATCCTGTCGTTGTCTGTTTCCCGAACATCATTCGGTTTTCCGGATACTATATCATTTTCTGAAATCTTGTCAAGCATTCCGGTCGCAGCGGTATGTTTCCGGAGAGATTCATTCTTCAAGGAGAGCCAGGCCGCGAAAATCGGTCGAGATATTTTTCGGCAGGGGAATGGAATCGAATTTTACGGTATAAAAACGGTGATCGGGACTGACTCCAAGGACCGTCCCCTCACCGAACACCTCATGACGGACTCGCGATTTTACCGTAATTTCTCCGACAGGTTCCTGCGGAGGCAGATCGTAATTGTCGGTCACTCGTTCATACATCCGCGTGATGTTCCACAGAGCGGGATCGATCCGTCCATCGTGATCGAACAGCCTCGCGTCGATGTTCAGCAGAAAACGCGAAGGCACCCGCGGGGAACCATCGAAATTGAAACCTTCGGAATCAGTCAGAAAAAGTCCGTCTCCGGCGCGCGTGAATGCAACGTATGCAATGCGGCGCTCCTCTTCGATATCCCGCCAGTCGCGACTCCGCTGAGAGGGGAAGATCCCTTCGTTCAGCCCGCAGACAAATACATAGGGAAATTCCAGACCTTTTGCTGCGTGTACAGTCATCAGTTTCACGCTGTCGGCGCGTTCCCGTTTGGAGAGATCGGTGAACATGGCAATCCGGTTCAGATAATCGGAAAGTGTAGTAACTTCTCCGGCATCCTTTTCAAAATCATCAATGGACTCTTTCAGCTCGGCGACATTGTTTTTCCGCTCGTCGTCTCCGCCGGAAAGCAGTTCCGACTCATATCCGGTCTGTTTCAGCATGAAGTCCAGCAGATCGGAAACCGGGACATGATCAACGAGCTTCTCTCCTTCCGAAACGGCTGAAAGAAATTCGGCGGCACCGGTTCTTGCAAAAATCTTATCTCCGATATTCCGTTTCAATGCCTCGAACAGAGAAATTCCATTTTCCTCCGCCTGCTTCTTCAGGAAGGCGATCCGGGTTTTGCCGATTCCGCGGGACGGCAGATTCACCACGCGCAGAAACGAGAGATCATCGTGAAATGCCAGAAGCCGCAGATAACTCAAACAGTCCTTGATCTCGGCGCGGGAATAGAACTCCGTTCCGTTGAACAATGTATACGGAATCTTGTTCCGGACAAGCGCCTCTTCAATGGTTCGCGAAACGTAGTTTGCCCGGTAGAGAACCGCAATATCGGAATATTCGATTCCAAACTGCTCATGCAGACTCAGAATTTTTCCGGCGATCCACCAGCCTTCCTCCTTTGCCGAACGCGCATGATGGTGCAGCACGCGGAAAGAAGACTCCCTGACCGGAAACAGATCTTTTTCGATCCGGTTCACATTGTGCCGGATCAGTGAGTTGCTGACGGAAAGAATCGATGGGCAGGAACGGTAATTCCGATCCAGCAGAATCGTCCGGACATTCGGAAACTCCTTGTCGAACCCGTTGATGTAGTTGATATTTGCGCCGCGCCAGCTGTAAATGGTCTGATCGGGATCCCCTACGACAAAGAGATTCCCGTATTTGCCGGAAAGCAGACGGGTCAACTCGTAATCGCGGGAACTCACATCCTGGAATTCGTCAACCTGCAGATACTGAATCCGTTCCTGCCATTTTGCCAGCACCTCCGGAACCGTATGGAACAGGTGCAGAACAAATTGAATCAGATCATCGAAATCCAGCGCATAGAGTTTGCGCTGTTTTGCCAGATAATTTGCAAAAATCGCACTCAGCTTGTCGGAAGGATCCTTGAGAAGCGAATCCGGGCGGAAATCCGGTTCAGTTACAGAGCCGACATACAGATCACTGCCTTTCCGGGCCGAGATTTCGTGCAGGACCTCCGCATAGGAAAAGTCTCTGGACGTGATACCCATCTCTTCGTAGATTTCGCGCAGCAGAGCTTTCTGATCCTCGGTATCCAGGATCATGAAACGGTTCGGATAGCAGAGGTGATGAATATCCTCGCGCAGAATCGTCACACAAAAACCGTGAAAGGTATTGACAAGAGCGGCGGAATTTTCTCCGAGCATATCCCGGATTCTGCGGCGCATCTCGCCTGCCGCCTTGTTCGTAAAGGTCACGGAAAGGATGTTCTCCGGCATGATTCCGAGCGTGGTCACCAGATACACCAGCCGATAGGTCAGAACCCGGGTCTTGCCGGATCCGGCGCCTGCCACAACCCGGACATATCCTTCGGTCGCCTGCACGGCACTCTTCTGAGCCTCGTTCAACTTCTCCATCCAGGGAATCGGATCCATGGAAAACCTCCTGTTGCCTATTCCGGATACTGTATCGTCTGAGTGGAGATTTTCAATCGCCGAATCAAAAATTCCGCAGGAGATTTCCGGAAATCAGGCGGAATGCGTCAGCCGCGCTCCCCGTGCCGGATCCATTCGGGGGAACGTGGAAATGGAAAACAGAAAAAATGCTTCCGGAAGCAGTAGCCGGAAGCAGTGGCCGGAAGGAGATTCTGTGGAAACAGAGGCTTTTCCGGCAATTCATTTTACGGATTTCATTTGACGGGAATTTCCGGGATGTTTTCCTTGCGGTTCAGTTCCGCCAGATCATCGCGCTGCCAGACCCGGACATAATCGACGGTGAAGTCCATGGGGAGTTTTTCATCCTCGACGATGAATCCGCCCCAGCTTCCCATCTGCACACAGAATTTCAGGTAGATTGCCACCGACGGCACCGCCGGGCTTTCCCAGATTCCCACTGCCTTTCCGTTAAGATACCAGGTGATTTTTCCCGGTTCCCAGAGGATGCCGGCATTGACATAGCCCTCCTGATCCGCACGGAAGTAGATTCGGCTGTTTCCGGTTTTCTTGTGGTTTGCGCCGTAGCCGTCCCAGTGGCACGCGATGTTGTTGCGGAAGGGGCCAAGCCGGGTCGGATGTTCGAAGATGTCGATTTCCGTGCCGCCGTTGACGGTATTGCGTCGATCCTTCCGTGCCGCCTGTCTTCCGTGATCGGGCATGGCCCAGAATGCGGGCCAGAGTCCCACCATCGGACAGACCCGGACACGAGCCTCGAAATAACCGTAGCGTTGAGAAAATTTATCAAAGGAAGTCATAGCTCCCGCGGTATATTCCCGCGTTTCCGGCAGAGTCGGGATATCGTAGATGGTTCCGCGTTTTTTCTCGGCGCGGATGTGCAGGAAACCGTCTTTAACGAAAACATTTTTCATGCTGTAACGCTGCAGTTCTGTCGGCTGAAGCGCGGTCCACGGAAGACGGGGGGTCCAGATCTTCTCATTGAGTTTCTCTCCGTTGAATTCATCTTCCAGAGTCAGGGTCCACTTGCCGGGGACCGGGGGACGCTTGCCGACCCACTCCGGAACACGAGCCGGCGGACTGACGGAACAGACCACTTTCTCAATTATAATTTCGCTCTGCCGATCCGTTTTCACGGGACCGACAACCGCACCGAATGTTTCATCGCTGTAAAATCCGGTTCCGCCGGTTTCCGCGGCGCTCTGGACACGTTCACTGGCGGCATCGGAAATTTTAGCCTTGCCGTCGGACTGCACCGCACTGCGCCAGATTTCCGCTCCCGCAAAGGGCAGAAGCACTGTTTTTCTCTCGCCGGGAGCGAGGGTTGCCGTAACGCGCGTCCCGCTTTTCGGATCAATATTGTTGAAATTGGTCATCTGGCAATAAACTTCCAGAGGTTCTGTTCCGGGATTGCGAAGCGTGAATTCCGCCTGATCGTAATCGGAAAGATTCCAAATCTGTTTCGGCCCGTTGAGAATCACTCCGGGCACGCCGCGCGGCGGATTGGCACGGAAAATGGCACGAATTGCTCCATCGGGTTCTTTCTTCACATAGCCGGCGCGGGGATTGGCATAACGGTCGAACTTGCCGGACTTGAAATCGACCAGCACGCCGTTTTCCGGCTTGACCATGGTGGCCATCCATGCAGGCAGATCTCCGGGAGAGCCTGCGGCCTTGATGGAATCAATCCGCAAATCAAGATTCTTTTTCATGCCGTAAAGAAAGAAAAAGACCTGAGAAATCTGTTTTGTATCCAGAATATAGTTGCGGCCGTAGCCGTTGTTTGCAAAATAGAGCCGGATGGTGCCGCTGCTTTTCGGAGGAAGATCGCCGAAGGTAATACTCTGCGTGCGGCGGGTCAGTTTGCTGGAGTCATCGACACGCATCCAGACCCGGACCTTTTCCTCGTTCGGATTGTAGACTTCCGCCTCGATCGTTCCGAATTTTGAGAGATCCCATCCACCTTCCGGAGCGACAAGCGCACCGCCGGGCCATTGAGTATCTCCGGTAAACGCCGTAAACTGCACAGCTTTTCCATTTCTGCCATCCACGACACGGAATGCCGCATTTTTCTGCCCGATCGCCACGAATGACTTGAGAATATCGGACCGGTTGAAATTATCCAACTCCTTCGGATTTTCCGCCGCAGCCGGGAACATCAAAGCCGCGGCAAGGATCAGGATTCCGTAATGTTTTCTCATTCGTCTATCTCCACTTGTTCGTTGTTGTGCAATACAGATATCAAATAAACGGGGGGTGAAACGGGATCAGTACCCGCTGCTCAGATCCCAGTATTTCTCATAGGCCTCATTCGAGGAGCCGTCCCAGATCACCCGGCTGGAGGCCTGAGTAACGTGTCCGTCATAAAATGCAATCGTTGCGCGGTTGTTATGACGGTAATAGACCTTCTGCATGGTACTCGGAATACTGCCCCAGTTTGACAATTCATCCACACCGAATGTAGTTGTCGGATCGGCCTCCTGAATGCGGCATCCGCCGTTCAGGGCATCAATGAAATCCACCTTTGTAGAGGGCGAGCGCAGTTTTCCCAGCTTGACCGCACGGACCTTCGGATTCAGCCATTGATAGTTGAGCGGAGTAATGTTGCGTCCATAAGAATTCTTCGCCGAGCCGAACTTGGTATATTTCTTATAGTATTCGCTGTTGCTTTCGATGCCGTAGCGATAGGCGCGCGATTCCGGACAGAGAAAACGTCTGGCGCAGTTCTGCTTTTCGGTCGGCATCAGCTCGATTCCGGTCATGGTCATATAGGACTCGTTCTGATACCACCAGCTGCCGGTAATGTAACTGCTGTCATCGCAGTAAACCACGGGAACACTGACCCCGAAATCCACCGCATAAAGCTGAGTCCCCTGCGAAAAGAATTTGATGTTGTTGGTGCATGTGCTCTCCCGCGCCTTGGTACGCGCCTTGCTCAATGCGGGGAGAAGGATTCCGACCAGGATCGCGATGATTGCAATTACGATAAGGAGTTCGATCAGCGTAAAAGCTCTTCTTTTCATCATTTATCTCCATTGATAGCCCTTGTTTTCGGCGTTGAGTTCTGTTCTTGCAGTTTGATTCCCGGGGATGCGGCGGAATGACGGATCTTGATGGAAACCGGCATGATGATTTCCCGCACCGTTGTGTCTCCGGAAAGTAGAAGATCCAGCGCAGCTTCACACATCTGCACATAAGGCGGAGCGACCGATGTGAGTGGAGGAGAGGAAAGACGATCCGTCGGCAGATTGCCGAATCCGACCACAGAAAGATCTTCAGGGACGCGCAGTCCGCACCGCCAGGCGGCACGCAAAGTCACCATGGCGATCTCATCGCAGTTGCAGACGAACGCAGTCGGGGGATCAGAAGAACGGAGGATGTCGCAAACCGCGGTTTCGGACCGTTCGAAGGTATCCACAGGCTGTCGATTGTCGGTATTGCACACTCTTCCTTCCAACCGGTTTCCTGCGGCTGCGATTGCATCCAGGAATCCCTGTCGGCGCCGCAGAGTAAACGGCTGAAAATCCTCAAAAGCGATATAAGTGAGTTTTCGATGGCCGAGACTTGCCAGATATTCCACCACCTGACGCATCCCGTCACGATCATCGGCAACCACGGATGGCAGCGGAGTATTGTTGAATGCACTGTCCAGCAGCACAACGGGAATCCCTGCCGGCTGAAGTTTTTCCTGAAGTTCCTCGGCTCTTGCCCGATTGCGCGTCCGGAGGAGCACCCCGCACATGCGGTAGGCCTGACAGGTATGAACCAGTTCCGCTACGGAAGAACGGGAAGAAAGAAGTTTGATGGAATAATCCCGTTCCGTTGCATAACGAACCGCTGCGGAAATCAACTGTCCAACGCTGATCGCCACCTCTTCCGCCACATCAAAACCGATACAGCCGAGAATCCGGCTTTTCCCTTTCGCCACGGAAGTTGCCAGTTCATTCTGACAATACCCAAGTTCCACGGCAACACTTTTCACTTTCCGCCGGGTTTCATCACTGATATTGACTCCCTTGATATAACGGTTGTTCAATACCAGAGAAACCGTTGTCCGGCTGACTGCCGCCGCTTTGGCTATATCCGACATGGATACCATATATCGTAAAATCCTTACTCTTTTTACAATAACAAGAAAAAGCATCCCTGCTATAAAAACAGGAATAATGCGCAGTTCAATAACTCGCGTTATTAAATTATAAAACAAAAGCAATGTTTTGTCAAGAGGGTAAAATCAAAAAAGAACAACTTTTCTCCGGCTGCCCGGATTCCGTTCCGAACTCCATGTCTTTCAACGAAGGGAAAAATCCCTTTTCTCCTCTATTTTGAATTCAAAATTCACAATATTCTCCTCATGTTCCTCCAGAAATCGGATTCCAATATTACGGCATTCCATCTGCAATAAAACCCGCTTCCGGAAAAATACTGAAAAGAGGAAAAACAATAAAAAAAGTTGTTTTTTCTCTTGATAACACGAGTTATTCAGAGTACTGTACACCAAAACGGTTTCAGAAAAGACCTTTTATCCGATCAATCAAATTGAAGGAGGAAAAAATGCGTACAGGATTTCATTTTCTTCAAAAGTTCTGTCTTCTGACAGTTCTTTGGGGCATTTCAGCCACAGGAATCGGAGCGCCGCCCCGTCTGGAATTAAAGTGTGACCGTCCGGGACACATTGCAAAAACAGGCGAATCGGTGAACGTGACCATTCATCTTTCGCGTGATGGCAAAGCATTAGCCGACGCCCCTCTTCTCTGGCTGATTGAAGGGCATTCCAGTATTTACGGCTATCATCGCGGCAAGACAGATGCAAACAGCAATCTGGTTGTCCAGACGAGTCTAAAACAACCGGGTTTCATCCGTATTCTGGCGATTTTCAAAAGTCCGGAAGCGGGAGAGAAGGAAGTTCAGGCCCGGATCGGCATAGGCGTGGAACCGGAAAAAATCACGACGTCCCGTCCGAAGCCAGCCGATTTTGATTCTTACTGGGATTCCGAGATTGCGGCCATGAAAAAAATGCCGCTTCAAGCGGAAGTCTCCCGAGTGGAGGTTTCCAATCCGAATTACAAGGATCGGGTTGATATGTATGATGTAAAAATCAACACGCCCGGCGATCAGCCTTTTGTGTACGGCTATCTCTGTTATGTAAAAGTCAAGGGGCTGAACCCTCTATTTTACGTTTTTTGTTTATTT